>NZ_CP077079.1:3907500-4558750 GCF_019139815.1 Pseudomonas asgharzadehiana | reverse complement strand
GCCAACAACCCGGATTTGAAGCGCGAATCGATTGACGCGCTGATCGTCGTCACCCAGAACGGTGATGAAGAGGGCTTGCCCCACACAGCGGCCATCGTCCAGGACAAACTGGGCCTGCCGACCCACGTTGCCGCGTTTGATATTTCCCTGGGCTGCTCCGGTTATGTCTACGGCATCTACGCGATGAAGGGCTTCATGGAAGCCGCCGGCCTGAAAAACGGCCTGCTGGTCACCGCCGACCCGTACTCCAAGATCGTCGACCCGGAAGACCGCAACACCACTATGCTGTTTGGCGATGCCGCCACCGCCACCTGGATGGGCGAAGACGCCTTCTGGCAGCTCGGCAAGGCCAAGTTCGGCACCGACGGTTCAGGCGCGCCGCACTTGAAGGTCAGCGACGGCGTGTTCTTCATGAACGGCCGCCAGGTCTTCAACTTCGCCTTGCTCAAGGTGCCGGCGCATCTGCACGAGCTGCTCAACGAGTCTGACCTCAAGGCCGATGAGATCGATGCGTTCTGTATTCACCAGGGCAGCGCGGCGATTGTCGACGCCGTGGCGCGCCGTTTCGAAGATGCACCGGTGGACAAGTTCATCAAGGACATGGTCGAGACCGGTAACACCGTGTCGTCGAGCATTCCGTTGCTGCTGGAAAAGCACGTGATGGATGCCACCTGGAAACGCGTGGCAGTCAGTGGTTTTGGTGTGGGGTTGTCG
This sequence comes from Pseudomonas asgharzadehiana, assembly GCF_019139815.1. Classification (NCBI taxonomy): domain Bacteria; kingdom Pseudomonadati; phylum Pseudomonadota; class Gammaproteobacteria; order Pseudomonadales; family Pseudomonadaceae; genus Pseudomonas; species Pseudomonas asgharzadehiana. Next base: position 4,558,036 of record NZ_CP077079.1, on the reverse strand, counting down.
TGGGGGTCGGCGATTCTTTATCGTCCGTGAGGCTGCCGTAGACCGCGTTCACCGCAAAAGCAAACGCCGATGATCAAAAGATCATCGGCGTTTTTTATTTGGCGCCAAAAAAGCCCGTAAAAGTGGGTGTTTGCGGGGGTCTAAACCCTTGAATTACAAGGGGTGGCACCGCGCCAGTAAAAAAAATCAAAAAAACCCTCAAGCAACCGGCTACCACGACGATAACTATTACGTAGGTTCTCTAGGCCACACCCGGCGGTTGCCAGGGCCGGAAGCCGCAGCATCCAATCAACGAGGATTTCGTCATGGCATTATCAGTAAACACCAACATCACTTCCCTGGGTGTCCAGAAGAACCTGAACAAAGCTTCCGACGCTCTGAGCCAGTCGATGAACCGTCTGTCCTCCGGCCTGAAAATCAACAGCGCCAAAGACGACGCTGCCGGCATGCAGATCGCCAACCGTCTGAACAACCAGGTCAAAGGCCTGAACGTTGCAATCTCCAACGCCAACAACGGCGTGTCGATTGCCCAGACCGCTGAAGGCGCGATGCAAGAATCCACCAACACCCTGCAGCGTCTGCGTGAACTCGCCCTGCAAGCGGCGAACGGTGATAAAAGCGACGCTGACCGTGTTTCCCTGCAGCAAGAATTCACCGCTAAAGTGGGCGAGCTGAACCGTATCGCCAGCACCACCACCTTCGGTGGTCGTAACCTGCTGGACGGCTCGTTCAACAACGTAGCATTCCAGATCGGCGCCAACGCCAACGAGACTATCTCGTTCGGTATGACCGATATCAGCTCTACCGCTCTGAAAGGCAACTACAAAGAAGCTGCCGTAAACGGCGCTGCAATGACTGGCCTAGCTGCTACCGCTACTGGTTCGGTTGTTGGCGATAAGGCAACTGTTACAGGTTCCGCCGCTGCGACTGCACTTGCTGCTGGTGATGCAATTACCATTAACGGTACTTCAATCACTCTGGCCACTGGTGCAGTTGCTGCTGGTGCAGCTGCTGGTACCGCTGCTGTCGCCGCTATCAACGCACAAACAGCAACCACTGGCGTTACCGCAAGCACAACCGCTGCAGGCATTGTCTCTCTGTCTTCCAGCAGTGCAATCACCATTGGTGCCACCCCAGCTACCGGTCCTACCGCTCTGGGCATGACAGCTGGTACTACCGCTGCCGCTACCCCGACCACTCTGGCTGCTGCCGGTTCGGTTTCTGTAAATGGCAACAACGTGACTTGGGCTGCGAACGCTACCATCGCCAGCGTCGTAACAAGCCTGACAACCGCTGCCGGTACTGGTGGTACTGCATCGTTCACCAACGGTCGTTTCCAGGTGACCTCTGGTCAGGGCGCTGACATCAAGCTGGCCAACAACACCAGCGGTTCTCTGTCGCAGTTGGGTCTGTCCGCCGGTACTACTCAGGCCAAGTTGACCGCAGATACCTCGATCAGCCTCAACGGTGTTGAAGTCAAGTTCAAGAAAGGCGATACCGCTGACGCGATCGTTTCTTCGATCAACAGCGCCAGCACCGGTGTTCAAGCCAGCAAAAACGCTGACGGCACTCTGAACTTGTTCGCTGACAAAGACATTACCGTTAAAGACGGCAGCGCAGGTACTGGCCTGGCTGCACTGGGTCTGACCACTGTCGCTGCTGCCGGCACCAAGGCTGCTGTGACCATGGAAACCACCGTTTCCGACCTGAACATCCTGACTGCCGCTTCTTCGCAGCAGGCTATCCAGGCTCTGGACGACGCCATGCAGCAGATCGACAGCCAGCGTTCGCAGCTGGGTGCCGTACAAAACCGCTTCGCCAGCACCGTGGCCAACCTGCAGAGCATTTCGCAGAACTCCTCCGCTGCCAAAGGCCGCGTAGAAGACGCTGACTTTGCTTCTGAAGCTGCTGAACTGACCAAGCAACAAACCCTGCAACAGGCTTCCACTGCGATCCTGTCCCAGGCCAACCAACTGCCATCCTCTGTTCTGAAGCTGCTTCAGTAATAGGCGGTAGCGGTTAAATAACGGGAGGGTGCGTTTAACAACGTGCCCTTCCGTTTTTTCAGTTTGGAGGTGGTGACATGGACATGAGCATCAAGCTGAACACGCCTTACCTCTCTGGCACAGTCCAGCCCAGCGCCACACCCGTGGTCGCTCAGGCCAAGCCTGCAGCCAGCATTGAGCCAGTCCAAGGCGAAGAGCCACAGCGCGTTGCGCTGGAAAAAGCGGTAACCGATATACGTGAGTTTGTGCAGGCTTCACAGCGCAACCTGGATTTTTCCATCGATGACTCCACCGGCAAAGTGGTCGTCAAGGTGATCGCCACTGACAGTGGTGAAGTAATTCGACAGATTCCATCGGAAACTGCGCTGAAGTTGGCGCAGAACCTGAGCGATGCCAGCAGCCTGTTGTTTGACAGCAAGGCTTGAGTTGGCACGAAACATGTTTCTGATTGCGGTCAGGGCGCGCTCGCGCCAAAAAAACGGCCGCTGCAGAACAAGGAGAATGGCAAATGGCTAGTTCAACGATTTCCGGCCCAGGTTCGGGCTATGACACCCAGGCTATCGTCAAGGCATTGGTGGGGGCTGAACAGGCACCCAAGCAAGCTCAGATCACCAGCGAGCAGAAAAAGGCCACCGTGCAGCTGTCTGCGGTTGGTTCGGTCAAGACGGCGCTGGAAGCCTACCAGGCGGCGATCACCAAGTTGAACAATGCCTCGGCCTTCAACGGTCTGGCGGCGACTTCTTCGGAAGAGAAAAACGCTAAGGTCACCCTGACTGACGGTGCGTCCAGCGGCAAATACCGATTGGAAATTGCCAGCCTAGCCACGGCCTCGAAAGTCACTACAGCCGTCAATGCGGACGGCGCATCGGGCAAGGCCAACAGCACGGACGAAGACCAGACGCTGACCATCAACCAGTCGGGCAAGAGCTACGACGTGGTGATTCCGGGCGGCGCGACCTTGCAGCAGGTGCGCGAGTCCATCAATGCCCAGTTCTCGTCCCAGGGCATCAGCGCCAACGTGCTGAGTGACTCCAACGGCGCGCGCCTCGTGTTGACCTCGACCAATATGGGTGAAGGCACCGACATCACCCTGACAGGCGACTCGCAACTGGCTGTCGGTTATGACAAGGGTGCGGCGCCGACTAACGCCAAATACTCCATTGATGGCGTTGCCATGTCATCCACCAGCAACAAGATCACGAATGCCATCAGTGGCGTGACCCTGGATCTGTTGGACACATTCGACATCGCCAAGCCGACGACTATCACCGTGTCCAGTAACACCGACACGCTGAAAACCTCGGTACAGTCCTTCGTTACCGCGTACAACGCGCTGATGACGGCCGTCAACACCCAGACCAAAGTCACCGCGACCGGCGACGCCTCGACCACCACCGCAGGCGCGTTGACCGGCGATGCCTCGATGCGTCAATTGGTGAACAGCCTGCGTTCCGAACTGGTGAGCGGCTCCGGCGCGGGCACCATGACCAGCCTGGCGCAGATGGGGATCACCACTGACCAGAAAACCGGCCTGCTGAGCCTGGACGATACGGCGTGGAACAAGGCGGTGGTCAAGGGCGCTGGCGATATTGCCAAGCTGTTCACAGGCGACACTGGCTTGATCACGCGCATGAACAAGGCGACCAGCAGCTACGTGGGCACCACGGGCACCCTGGCGACCCGTGCCACTGATCTGAATAACAAGTTGACCGACTTGACCAAAGAGACGGACGACCTGACACGGCGTATGGATGCTTTGCAAAAATCCCTGACGGCCAAGTACACCGCCATGGACACCATGATCGCGCAGATCAACTCCAGCAGCTCCAGCATCATGACCACCCTCAACTCGCTGAATAATCCGAAGTCGAGCTGATGGGCGGTGCGCCGGCAGGCCCTGCTTCAGGGCCCTGGCGCGTGGTTCTGGATTAAAGTTTTAGCCGCCACGGTCGAAAAACTGGTTAAGCAAACCTATTCGATTGTCGCCAGTAACGAGGTAGCAACATGAACCCGATGAGAGCCCTTCGCCAGTACCAGAAGGTCAATTCCCATGCTCAGGTCTCCGAGGCCAGCCCGCATCGCCTGGTGCAGATGCTGATGGAAGGCGGTCTGGATCGTATGGCGCAGGCCAAGGGGGCGTTGAGTCGCGGTGATATTGCACAAAAAGGGCTGATGCTGGGCAAGGCAATTGAAATTATTTCCGGCCTGCGCGATGGGCTGGAGCCGGAGAAAGCTGAAGATCCGGCAGCCATACAGCGTCTGGATGCGCTGTATAACTACATGGGCAATCGTTTGGTAGAGGCTAATCAGGTCAATGATGCCGACATGATCGACGAAGTCGCCCGTCTGCTGATCACAGTCAAGACCGGCTGGGATGCCATCGCTCCACAATAAGGCGGATCGCCTTGAGGTACGCATCATGAGCCAAGCACTGCAACGCATCGACGAAACCCGCGAAGCCCTGATCGGCGCGCTGGCTGAGCGCAACTGGGAGGCCGTTGGCGAGTTGGACCTGGGATGCCGCGCAGCGATTGATGAGGTGCTCAGTGAGCCACCGGTGGACGAAGCTGCATTGCGCGAGAAGCTAGAGAGCCTGTTGGCGGTTTACCAGCAGTTGCTTGAGGTGACGACGGGCGAGCGCCAGGCGATTTTTGAAGAGATGTCGCAGATCAACCAAGCGAAGAATGCGTCAAAGGTCTACCATCTTTTCGGCTGAGCAGACGCAGTTAATCCAACCGGCGCGTCATAAATTTGACCGTGCCAGCTTTTTTGACTTAACTAGTGCTGTTTTCAGAGTTCAGACGTCTATAGAGTACGAAGTCCTACAGCCGTCTCGATTGCCCTTACACCGGGCAGGAAGTTTTACTAGGGAAGTTGCTATTGCATGTGGCGTGAAACCAAAATTCTGCTGATTGATGACGATAGCGTCCGTCGCCGCGACTTGGCGGTGATTTTAAATTTTCTTGGCGAAGAAAATTTGCCCTGCGGTAGCCATGATTGGCAGCAGGCTGCGAGCTCATTGTCATCGAGCCGTGAAGTCATTTGTGTACTGATCGGGACGGTAAATGCTCCTGGCGCTGTTTTGGGCTTGTTAAAGACACTGTCTACCTGGGATGAGTTCCTTCCGGTGTTGCTGATCGGCGATATTTCTTCTGTCGAGCTGCCGGAAGACCAGCGCCGCCGTGTGCTTTCCACCCTGGAAATGCCACCCAGCTACAGCAAATTGCTCGATTCCCTGCACCGTGCCCAGGTCTATCGCGAGATGTACGACCAGGCCCGCGAGCGCGGTCGCCACCGCGAACCCAACCTGTTCCGCAGCCTGGTCGGCACCAGCCGTGCCATCCAGCACGTGCGCCAGATGATGCAGCAAGTGGCCGATACCGACGCCAGCGTGCTGATCCTCGGCGAGTCGGGCACCGGCAAGGAAGTGGTCGCGCGCAACCTGCACTACCATTCCAAGCGTCGCGACGGGCCGTTTGTGCCGGTCAACTGCGGGGCGATCCCGGCAGAGTTGCTTGAAAGTGAGTTGTTCGGCCACGAGAAGGGCGCCTTTACCGGGGCGATCACCAGCCGTGCCGGGCGTTTCGAGCTGGCCAACGGCGGCACCCTGTTCCTTGACGAAATCGGCGACATGCCGCTGCCGATGCAGGTCAAGCTGCTGCGCGTGTTGCAGGAACGTACGTTCGAACGCGTGGGCAGCAACAAGACCCAGAGCGTCGACGTGCGCATCATTGCCGCGACCCACAAGAACCTCGAAAGCATGATCGAGGTCGGCAGCTTCCGCGAAGACCTTTACTACCGCCTCAACGTCTTCCCTATCGAGATGGCCCCGCTGCGTGAGCGCGTGGAAGACATCCCGCTGCTGATGAACGAATTGATCTCGCGCATGGAACACGAAAAACGCGGCTCGATTCGCTTCAATTCCGCCGCGATCATGTCCCTGTGCCGTCATGGCTGGCCGGGCAACGTCCGTGAACTGGCCAACCTGGTGGAGCGCATGGCGATCATGCACCCCTACGGTGTGATCGGCGTGGTCGAGTTGCCGAAGAAATTCCGCTATGTCGACGACGAAGACGAGCAAATGGTCGACAGCCTGCGCAGCGACATGGAAGAGCGAGTGGCCATCAACGGCCATGCGCCGGACTTCGCGTCCACCGCCATGCTGCCGCCGGAAGGCCTGGACCTCAAAGACTACCTCGGCAACCTGGAACAAGGCTTGATCCAGCAGGCCCTGGACGACGCCAACGGCATCGTCGCCCGTGCCGCCGAGCGCTTGCGCATCCGCCGAACCACCCTGGTGGAGAAGATGCGCAAGTACGGTATGAGCCGTCGCGAAGGTGATGAACAGGCGGATGATTGACGCCTGTTTTTCAACTGACTGATTTATAGCTGGTTTTTTTTAGGCACGGGTATTGCTACAGCCCTCGCAACGTTCCGTTTAACTGACGGTCAGCCAAGCGAGAGAGCATGATGCCCCACGCCGCCCAACTTCCTTCGGCCCCTGCCATCCAGGGGCTGGTTCCGCCTGTAGAACCGCTGGCCCGGCAGGGTCTTGAGCACGCGTTCTCGCAGTTCAGCCAGATGTCGAGCCAACTGAGCGATTCCTACAGCCTGCTGGAAGCCCGCGTATCCGAGCTCAAGGGCGAACTGGCGGTGGTCAGCGCCCAGCGCATGGAAGAGCTGGCCGAGAAAGAGCGCCTGGCCAACCGTTTGCAAAACCTGCTGGATTTGTTGCCCGGTGGCGTCATCGTCATCGACGACCAGGGCCGCGTGCGCGAAGCCAACCCGGCAGCCTGCGACCTGCTCGGCCTGCCGCTGGAAGGCGAGCTGTGGCGTCATGTCATCACCCGCTGCTTTGCGCCGCGTGAAGACGACGGCCACGAAATTTCCCTCAAGGACGGGCGCCGCCTGTCTATCGCCACGCGTTCTCTGGATGCCGAGCCCGGTCAGTTGGTGCTGCTCAATGACCTGACTGAAACCCGTCACCTGCAAGACCAACTGGCGCGCCACGAGCGTTTGTCGTCGTTGGGACGCATGGTTGCTTCGTTGGCCCATCAGATCCGCACGCCATTGTCGGCGGCGTTGATCTATGCCAGCCATTTGACCGACGAGCAGTTGCCCGCCGCCACCCACCAACGTTTTGCCGGGCGCCTCAAAGAGCGCCTGCACGAGTTGGAGCATCAGGTGCGCGATATGCTGGTGTTCGCCCGTGGCGAATTGCCGCTGACCGACCGCGTCACTCCCGGCCAGTTGATGCAGGCCCTGCAAGCGGCGGCCTCCACGCATATCCAGGATGCCCACGTGCGCTGGCAATGCGACAGCCACCTTGGTGAGTTGCTGTGCAACCGCGACACCCTGGTGGGCTCGCTGCTCAACCTGATCGAAAACGCCATCCAGGCCAGCGGCCCCGGCGTGCGGCTCAAGGTGCACCTGTACCACCGCGAGCAAACCCTGCGCCTGTGCATCAGCGACAACGGCAGCGGCATTGAGCCGACCGTGTTGCGACGCCTCGGCGAACCCTTTTTTACCACCAAGACCAACGGCACCGGGCTGGGCCTGACCGTGGTCAAGGCCGTGGCGCGTGCCCATCAGGGAGAATTGCAACTGCGTTCCCGTGTCGGGCGTGGCACTTGTGCATTGATGACCTTGCCGCTGTTTTCATGCGCGGCAAGCGCGGAGTAAAAGGAAATGGCTATCAAGGTTCTACTGGTCGAAGATGATCGCGCCCTGCGTGAAGCATTGGCTGACACGCTGCTGCTGGCGGGCCATGACTACCGTGCGGTCGGTTCCGCCGAGGACGCCTTGGAAGCGGTGGAACAAGAGGCCTTCAGCCTGGTGGTCAGCGACGTGAATATGCCCGGCATGGACGGCCATCAGTTGCTGGGCCTGCTGCGCGCGCGCCAGCCGCAACTGCCGGTGTTGCTGATGACCGCCCACGGTGCCGTGGAGCGGGCGGTGGACGCCATGCGCCAAGGCGCGGCGGATTATTTAGTCAAGCCGTTCGAGCCCAAGGCGCTGATCGAACTGGTGGCGCGGCATGCCCTGGGCGTGGTCGCGGCCGGCGAAGGCGAAGGCCCGATTGCGTTCGAGCCGGCCAGCGCGCAATTGCTCGACCTGGCGGCCCGTGTCGCACGCAGTGATTCCACGGTGCTGATTTCCGGCGAGTCGGGTACCGGTAAAGAGGTGCTGGCGCGGTATATCCACCAGCAATCGACCCGCGCCAAGCAACCGTTTATCGCCATCAACTGCGCGGCGATCCCCGACAACATGCTCGAAGCCACGTTGTTCGGTCACGAAAAGGGCTCGTTCACCGGTGCCATCGCGTCCCAGGCGGGCAAGTTCGAACAGGCCGACGGCGGCACCCTGCTGCTCGATGAAATCTCGGAAATGCCCCTGGGCCTGCAAGCCAAGCTGCTGCGGGTGTTGCAGGAGCGCGAAGTGGAGCGGGTGGGCGCGCGCAAGCCGATCCAATTGGATATCCGGGTGATCGCTACCACCAACCGCGACCTTGCCGGCGAAGTGGCGGCGGGGCGTTTCCGTGAAGACCTGTTCTACCGGCTCTCGGTATTTCCGCTGGCCTGGCGCCCGCTGCGCGAGCGTCCGGCGGACATCCTCCCGCTGGTCGAGCGCCTGCTGAATAACCACGTCAAAAAAATGAAGCACGCCCAGGCACGGCTGTCGGCCGAGGCCCAGGCGTGCCTGGTCGGTTACCCATGGCCCGGCAACGTGCGTGAACTGGACAACGCCATCCAGCGTGCGTTGATCCTGCAGCAGGGCGGCCTGATCCAGCCCCAGGATTTTTGCCTGGCCATGGGCAGCGGCGCCGCGCCGCTGCCCACGTTGGCCGCCGCGCCGGTGGTTGCCGAGGCGGAGTCTGTCGGTGCCCTGGGCGACGACCTGCGCCGTCGCGAGTTCCAGATGATCATCGACACCCTGCGCGCCGAGCGCGGCCGCCGCAAAGAGGCGGCTGAACGCCTGGGTATCAGCCCGCGCACCCTGCGCTACAAGCTGGCGCAAATGCGTGATGCCGGGATGGATGTGGAGGCGTATCTGTTTGCCACCTGACTTCGCCCTATAGCCATTGGTCTCTACACAACGTTGGCGTGGGTTTGAACCTGTGGCGGTTCGGGCGCAGACGACTATCTAACTGATGCCCCGCGACTAAAAATGTGGGAGGGGGCTTGCCCCCGATGGCGGCGTGTCAGGCGACTATTTTTTGGATCTGACCGAGTACATATCCGTTTCTGCGGTAACGGCGGCTATTGGTTCCGCTTTTACAGCGGGTCACTTTTGGAAAAGAGCCCCAAAAGTAACCAAAAGGGCTCTTGCCCCAACACTCGGCCCCTCGCTTAGGCTCGGTGTGCCCGAACCTGCGTTCGCCCAGCGTGTTTGACGGGGCGCCTTAGATCAAGATCAAAAGCCAGAGCAACAGCCTGCAGTCGTGTAGATACCCATGCCTATAGCCGGTAACAATTTGGACAAGCTTTGTCGCCTTTTCTTACGAGCTGATAGGAATCTGGCACCCTTGTTGCTACCTCCCCAGGTAAGTACGGCGTAGCGTCAAAAAAATACGGGTTGTCGGAGAGAGAAAGGTCATGAGCCAGGGTATTGAGTTCAATCGGTTGATGTTGGATATGCGCTCCATGCAGATGGATGCCATGGCTCAACCGAAATCCGTCGCGCCAGCGCCGGAATTGGGCCAAAGCAGCTTTGCCGACATGCTCGGCCAGGCGATCAACAAAGTCAGTGATACCCAGCAAGCCTCCAGCCAGTTGGCCAATGCGTTCGAGATCGGCAAAAGTGGCGTGGACCTTACCGATGTGATGGTTGCCTCGCAAAAGGCCAGCGTCTCCTTCCAGGCCCTGACCCAAGTGCGCAACAAGCTGGTTCAGGCCTATCAAGACATCATGCAGATGCCGGTTTAAGGGCGAGATTTAAATCATGGCAGAAGCAGTCTCCGACAACGTCCCCGCCAAGGCAGACGGCAAACCGCCGCTGTTTGGCCTGTCGTTCCTGGAAAACCTCTCGGAAATGACCATGTTGCGTCAGGTGGGCCTGTTGGTCGGCCTGGCTGCCAGCGTGGCGATTGGTTTTGCCGTGGTGTTGTGGTCGCAGCAACCCGATTACCGGCCGCTGTACGGCAGCCTGGCGGGCATGGATTCCAAGCAGATCATGGAAACCCTGGCCGCCGCCGACATCGCTTATACCGTGGAGCCCAACTCCGGCGCGCTGCTGGTCAAGGCCGATGACGTGGCCCGCGCGCGCATGAAGCTCGCCGCCGCCGGCGTGACCCCGTCCGACAGCAACATCGGTTTTGAGATCCTCGACAAGGACCAGGGCCTGGGTACCAGCCAGTTCATGGAAGCCACCCGCTACCGTCGTGGCCTGGAAGGCGAGTTGGCGCGCACCATTTCCAGCTTGAACAACGTCAAGGGTGCCCGCGTGCACCTGGCCATTCCAAAAAGCTCGGTGTTTGTGCGCGATGAACGCAAGCCAAGTGCTTCGGTATTGGTCGAGCTGTTTTCCGGCCGCTCCCTGGAGCCTGGCCAGGTCATGGCGATCATCAATCTTGTGGCCACCAGCGTTCCCGAGCTGAGCAAGTCGCAGATCACCGTGGTCGACCAGAAGGGCAACCTGCTGTCCGACCAGGCCGAGAACTCGGCATTGACCATGGCCGGCAAGCAGTTCGACTACAGCCGCCGTATGGAAAGCATGCTCACCCAGCGTGTGCATAACATCTTGCAGCCGGTGCTGGGCAACGACCGCTACAAGGCTGAAGTGTCCGCCGACGTGGACTTCAGCGCGGTCGAGTCGACCTCCGAGCAGTTCAACCCAGACCAGCCGGCCCTGCGCAGTGAGCAGTCCACCAGCGAACAACGTACCGCCAGCAATGGCCCGCAAGGTGTGCCGGGGGCCCTGAGCAACCAGCCACCATCGCCGGCCTCGGCACCGCAAACCACCGGCGGCGCCACAGCCGCTGCGGGCGCGATCCAGCCTGGGCAGCCACTGTTGGACGCCAACGGTCAGCAGATCATGGACCCGGCCACCGGCCAACCGATGCTCGCCCCGTACCCGGCGGACAAGCGGAACCAGTCCACCAAGAACTTCGAACTCGACCGCTCCATCAGCCACACCAAGCAACAACAAGGGCGCGTCAATCGCCTGTCGGTGTCGGTGGTGGTCGATGACCAGGTCAAGGTCAACCCCGCTGACGGCGTGGTCACCCGCGCTCCGTGGAGCGCCGACGAATTGGCGCGCTTCACACGCCTGGTGCAGGACGCCGTTGGTTTCGATGCCAGCCGGGGTGACAGCGTCAGCGTGATCAACATGCCGTTCTCCGCCGAGCGTGGCGAAACCATCGCCGAGCCTGCGTTCTACTCGCAGCCGTGGTTCTGGGACATCGTCAAGCAAGTGCTGGGTGTGTTGTTCATCCTGGTGCTGGTGTTCGGCGTGCTGCGTCCGGTGCTCAATAACATCACCGGCAACGGCAAGAAACAACAACTGGCGGCCTTTGGTGGCGGCGACGTGGAGCTGGGTGGCATGGGCGGCCTGGACGGCGAACTGGCCAACGACCGCGTCAGCCTCGGCGGCCCGCAAAGCATTCTGTTGCCAAGCCCGAGCGAAGGTTACGACGCTCAGTTGAACGCAATCAAAAGTCTGGTGGCAGAAGACCCGGGCCGTGTGGCCCAGGTCGTGAAAGAGTGGATTAACGCAGATGAGTGATCGAGCCGCAGTTGCCAAACTCTCCCGGGTCGACAAAGCCGCAGTACTGCTGCTGTCGCTGGGTGAAACCGACGCCGCCCAAGTGCTGCGCCACATGGGCCCCAAAGAGGTCCAGCGCGTGGGCGTGGCCATGGCGCAGATGCGCAATGTGCACCGTGAGCAAGTCGAACAGGTGATGAGCGAGTTCGTCGAGATCGTCGGCGACCAGACCAGCCTGGGCGTCGGTTCCGACAGCTACATCCGCAAGATGCTCACCTCGGCCCTGGGCGAAGACAAAGCCAACGGCCTGATCGACCGCATCCTGTTGGGCGGCAACACCAGCGGCCTGGACAGCCTCAAGTGGATGGAGCCGCGCGCCGTCGCCGACGTGATCCGCTACGAGCACCCGCAAATCCAGGCGATCGTGGTGGCGTACCTCGACCCCGACCAGGCCGGTGAAGTGCTCGGCCACTTCGACCATAAGGTGCGCCTGGACATCATCCTGCGCGTGTCATCGCTGAACACCGTACAGCCGGCGGCCTTGAAAGAATTGAACACGATTCTGGAAAAGCAGTTCTCCGGCAACTCGAACGCCTCGCGCACCACCCTGGGTGGTATCAAGCGCGCGGCCGACATCATGAACTTCCTCGACAGCTCGGTCGAAGGCCAGTTGATGGACTCGATCCGCGAGATCGACGACACCCTGTCCGGCCAGATCGAAGACCTGATGTTCGTGTTCAACAACCTCTCCGATGTCGACGACCGTGGCATCCAGGCGTTGCTGCGCGAAGTGTCCTCCGACGTGCTGGTATTGGCCCTCAAGGGGTCCGACGAAGGCGTCAAGGAGAAGATCTTCAAGAACATGTCCAAACGTGCTTCCGAGCTGCTGCGCGACGACCTCGAGGCCAAGGGGCCGGTGCGTGTCAGCGACGTGGAAACCGCGCAGAAAGAAATCCTCACCATTGCCCGCCGTATGGCCGAAGCCGGAGAAATCGTTCTCGGTGGGAAGGGCGGCGAAGAAATGATCTAAGGCGCCACGCATGTCGAACAAAGATGAGGCGCCCAGCGATCTGATTCGCGCACGGGATGTCGGTGGGTTCGACATCTGGTCGTTGCCCAGTTTCGACCCGCATGTGCCGGAGCCCGAGCCGGAACCGGTGGTCGAACTGCCGGTGGAAATGGAAGAAGTGCCGCTGGAAGAAGTCCAGCCACTGACCCTGGAAGAGTTGGAAAGCATCCGTCAGGAGGCCTACAACGAAGGCTTCGCCGCCGGTGAGAAAGACGGCTTTCGCAGCACCACCCTCAAAGTGCGCCAGGAAGCCGAGGCGGCGTTGAGCATCAAGCTGGGCAGCCTGGAGCGCTTGATGGGCGGGCTGTTCGAGCCCATCGCCGAGCAGGACTCGCAGATCGAAAAAGCCATGGTGCGCCTGGTGGAGCACATCGCCCGCCAAGTGATCCAGCGCGAACTGGTGCTGGACTCCAGCCATATTGAAAGCGTGATGCGCGAGGCCCTCAAGCTGCTGCCCCTGGGCGTCGGCAATGTGCGCTTGTACATCAACCCGCAGGATTTCGAGCAGGTCAAAGCCCTGCGCGAGCGCCATGAAGAAACCTGGCGCATCGTCGAAGATGCGGCCTTGCAGCCCGGTGGATGCCGGGTCGAGACCGAACACAGCCGCATCGATGCCACGGTGGAAACCCGCATCAGTCAGATCATGGCCAAGCTGTTGGACCAACAGCACGAGCAAGCGCTGAACCCGGCCGAACCCGACCTGAGCGTGGACCTGGACGCCGCCGATGCGCCTTGATCGCACCAGCTTCGCCAAGCGCCTGGGCGGCTACGTCGAGGCCACCGAGTTGCCCGGCCAGCCGATCCTCGAAGGGCGTCTGTTGCGCATGGTCGGCCTGACGCTCGAAGCCGAAGGCCTGCGTGCCGCCATGGGCAGCCGCTGCATGGTGATCAACGACGACAGCTACCACCCGGTGCAGGTGGAGGCTGAAGTGATGGGCTTCTCCGGCAACAAGATTTTCCTGATGCCGGTCGGCAGCCTGGCGGGCATCGCCCCCGGTGCGCGTGTAGTGCCACTGGCCGATACCGGCCGCCTGCCCATGGGCATGAGCATGCTCGGCCGTGTGCTCGACGGTGCCGGCCGCGCGCTGGACGGCAAGGGCGGCATGAAGGCCGAAGATTGGGTGCCGATGGACGGGCCGACCATCAACCCCCTCAACCGTAACCCCATCAGCGTGCCGCTGGACGTGGGTATTCGCAGCATCAACGGTTTATTGACGGTCGGCCGTGGCCAGCGTCTGGGCCTGTTCGCCGGTACCGGCGTGGGTAAGTCGGTGTTGCTGGGCATGATGACCCGCTTTACCGAGGCCGACATCATCGTGGTCGGGCTGATCGGCGAGCGGGGTAGGGAAGTCAAGGAGTTCATCGAGCACAGCCTCGGTGAAGAAGGCCTCAAGCGCTCGGTGGTGGTCGCCTCGCCTGCGGACGATGCGCCGCTGATGCGCTTGCGCGCTGCCATGTACTGCACGCGCATTGCCGAATATTTTCGCGACAAGGGCAAGAACGTCCTGTTGCTGATGGACTCGCTCACGCGTTTCGCCCAGGCCCAGCGGGAAATCGCCCTGGCCATCGGCGAGCCGCCCGCCACCAAAGGCTACCCGCCGTCGGTGTTCGCCAAGCTGCCCAAGCTGGTGGAGCGTGCCGGTAACGCCGAGGCCGGTGGCGGTTCGATCACCGCGTTCTATACCGTTTTGTCCGAAGGCGACGACCAGCAGGACCCGATTGCCGACTCGGCGCGGGGCGTGCTCGACGGCCACATCGTGCTGTCGCGGCGCCTGGCGGAGGAAGGGCACTACCCGGCCATTGATATCGAAGCGTCCATCAGCCGGGTGATGCCGGCGGTGGTCACGCCCGAGCATATGACCCGCGCGCAGCAGTTCAAGCAGCTGTGGTCGCGCTATCAACAGAGTCGTGACCTGATCAGCGTCGGTGCCTACGTGGCCGGTGGTGATCGCGACACCGACCTGGCGATCGCCCTGCAGCCGCAGTTGGTGACCTACCTGCGCCAGGGCCTCAATGACAAGATCAGCATGGGTGAAAGCGAAGCGCATTTGCAGTCCATTTTTGCCCCTGCGCCAGGCGGCTAAGCCATGGCCAACAGCCGCGCCGCGCGCCTGGCTCCCGTGGTGGAGATGGCCGAAAAGGCCGAGAAAACCGCGGTTCAGCGCCTGGGTTACTTCCAAGGCCAGGTACGCCTGGCCGAAAGCAAGCTGGGCGACCTGGAGCGCTTTCGCAGCGAGTACCAGCAGCAATGGATCGAACGCGGCACAAAGGGCGTGTCGGGCCAGTGGTTGATGGGCTACCAGGGCTTTCTCAACCAGTTGGAAACGGCGGTCGCCCAGCAGCGCCAGAGCCTGGCCTGGCATCAGAACAATCTCGATAAAGCCCGCGAAAGCTGGCAAGCGGCGTTTGCCAGGGTCGAGGGGCTGCGCAAGCTGGTGCAGCGCTATATCGACGAGGCGCGAGCGCTGGAAGACAAGCGCGAGCAAAAACTGCTCGACGAATTATCACAACGCCTTCCGCGCCAACAACAGTTCTAACTACGCCCGGCAGGAAAAAATGTGGGGGCTTGCTCCCACATTTGATTTGTTGTGTTGCCCACTTCCGGTTCACCTGCTAAACCTTGTGTGTATCTCAATGACAAGGAAGCTGTCGTATGTCAGTCGAGTCAGAAGTATCCCTGGATGGGAAGAAGTTGACGATTGCAATCAAGGGCCGGTTCGATTTCGGCAGTCACCGGGCGTTTCGAGATTCATATGAGCGTTTCTACAAGGTTCCCGAGACTTACATCGTCGACCTGAAAGAAACCACCTACATGGACAGCTCGGCCCTGGGCATGCTCCTGCTGTTGCGCGACCACGCGGGCGGTGACGACGCGGAAGTCAGGGTTATCAACACCCACTCCGACGTGCGCAAGATCCTCGCCATCTCCAACTTCGACAAGCTGTTCGATATCAATTGAGAGTCCTGGCCCCAGTTTCCGAGCCGCTGAGCATTCTGATCGCCGAAGACAGCGCGGCCGACCTGTTGCTGCTGTCGACTATCGTGCGGCGCCAGGGTCACCACGTGCTCACCGCCACCAACGGCGAGGAAGCCGTGGAAGTCTTTGCCCGCGCGCGTCCGCACTTGGTGCTGATGGACGCCATGATGCCGGTGATGGACGGTTTTATCGCCGCGCGATGGATCAAGCAGTTGGCGGGTGAAGCGCTGGTCCCGATTATTTTTCTGACCTCTCTGAGCGAAAGCGCCGACCTCGCCGAATGCCTGGATGCGGGTGGCGATGATTTCCTGCCCAAGCCCTACAACGCATTGATCCTGGCGGCCAAGATCAATGCCATGGACCGCCTGCGCCGCCTGCAAGCCACGGTGCTGGAGCAGCGCGACCTGATCGCCAAGCACAATGATTACCTGCTGCACGAGCAGCGGGTGGCCAAGGCGGTGTTCGACAAGGTCGCGCATTCGGGCTGTATCAACGCCGCGCCGAATATCCGCTATCTGCAATCGCCCTATGCGCTGTTCAACGGTGATTTATTGCTGGCGGCCTACACGCCGTCCGGCGATATGCACGTGCTGCTCGGCGACTTCACCGGGCACGGCCTGCCGGCGGCGGTGGGCGCCATGCCCCTGGCCGAAGTGTTCTATGGCATGACCGCCAAAGGCTATGGCCTGGCGCAAACCCTGCGGGAGATGAACGCCAAGCTCAAACGCATCCTGCCGGTGGACATGTTCTGCTGCGCCACGCTGCTGTGCCTGAGCACCCAGCGGCGCGTGGTCGAGGTGTGGAACGGCGGCATGCCCGACGGCTATGTGCATGAAGTGGCCAGCGGCAAACGCACGCCGCTGCAATCGCGGCATTTGCCCTTGGGGGTGCTGTCGCCGCAAGCGTTCGATGACCGCACCGAAGTCTGGCCGATGGCGCTTGGCGACCGGGTGTTCCTGCTCTCCGACGGCGTACTGGAGACGGCCGATGCCAATGAGCAACTGTTTGGCACGCAGCGTTTGCATCAGGTGTTCGCCGCCAACCGCGAGCCGGACCGCCTGTTCGAAGATATCGAACAGGCGCTGGCCGCGTTTCGTGGTGAGGCGCGCGATGATGTGAGCCTGCTGGAAATCACCCTGGAGCCCGGCCCGGCGGTGCGCGTGACGGGGCCGCTGTATGCCGACAGCGGCCAGTCGTGCCCGCTGGATTGGTCGGTGGATTTCGAGTTCAGGGCCGACACCCTCAAGCGCTACAACCCGTTGCCTTATCTGCTGCAGCTGTTGCTGGAGATCCATGGCCTGCGCGAGCAGAGCGGGGCGCTCTATAGCGTGATGGCCGAGTTGTATTCCAACGCCCTGGAGCATGGCGTGCTTGGCCTGGACTCGCGGCTCAAACGCGATGCCGAGGGTTTCGCCGAGTACTACCGCCAGCGCAATGACCGCCTGGCGCAGTTGAGCGATGGGTACGTGCGGGTGCGCATCCACGTGGTGCCGACCGCGACGGGCGGCAAAATGACCCTGTGCCTGGAGGACAGCGGCGCGGGGTTCGACGTGGAGCAGGTGCTGGCCCGACCGTTGGATACGGACCGCCTGTCCGGCCGGGGCTTGAGCCTGGTGCGCCAATTGAGCAGCGATGTAGGCTGGTCTGACGGTGGGCGCAGCGTCTGCGTAGAGTTTTGCTGGGAGGCTCTGGCATAATCCGCCGATTCTTGATCAAGGAGCGAGCAAGTGGCTGAGGTTCATTTGGACCCGCAGGTGTTGTCGGGTTTGCAGGAAGTCATGGAAAGTGAGTATCCCAAGCTGCTCGACACCTTTCTTGACGACTCCCAGAAACGCGTCGAAGCGCTGCGCAAGGCGCGTGACGATGCCAAGGCGCTGGGGCGGATCGCGCATAGCTTCAAGGGCAGCAGCAGCAACCTGGGGGCGGTGCGGCTGGCCGATCTTTGCCGGCGACTGGAAGACGGGTCGGCCGAACCTGCCCACATAGACTTGGGGAAGCTGGTGAACGAGATTGACCTTGAGTTCGCCCTGGTTCGGCCTTTGTATGAGCGCGAGCGGCAACGGTTTCAGCTGTGATGGCAGGTTAATCGCGAACCTGGCCCGACTCTTGCTCTACCTCCTGATACTGCATCCCCGATCCCCATGCAGTGGAGACCTTTACCTATGCCAGTCGCTCCCAATTCGCTGCTTCAGACTGCCGCCGCGGCCAAACCCCAGGCACCTGCCGCCAACCCGCCGGTGGTGGCCGCGGAGCCACGGGACAAGGGCCCAGGCTTCGCTCAAGTGTTTGCCAGCCAAGGCTCGAAACCGACGGTAAAGGGCGACGATACCCCGACCAAGCCGATGCGCGACAAGACCGCCGATGCCGCCGCCAAACCGGCAGCCGGCAGCGACAAGCCTGCCGCCAGCAAACCGGCGGTTGCCGATAGCGGCAATAGCTTGCCTGCCAAGCCGGCGGCCACCTCCGATGACAGCGCCAGTACGGATGAGGCGGCGCCGGTTGACCCGACCCTGGCGCAACAGCCTGCGGTTGACCCGGTGGTCGATCCGGCGTTGGTAGCCACCGTCACCCCGGTGGCGGTACCGGTTCCCGTCGAGACGCCGGCACCCGCCGCTGCGCCGACTGATCCCAAGGCGCAGGTTGCCGCGCCGATCACGGCCACCGATGAGATCAAGCCCGCCTTCGACCCTGCGGCCGACCCGCTGGATGCGATGCCGGCCGTGCGCCTGGCGATGGAGCAGGGCGGGCATGTGTCGGCCAGCAGTCAGGCCTCGGCCAAGACTGCGCCGCCGCCCGCCCAGGATCAGCCGACCGCCGCGCAGAATTTCGCCGCCGGCCTGGCCGGCATGGTCGACCAGCAGGCCACCAAGGACAGCACCGACCAGGGCGGCGACAAAGCTTTTACCGGGCTGATCGAAGAGGGCCTCAAGGACCTCAAGGGCGCCAGCAGCGACACCCGTGTCGACGACTTCGCCAATCGCCTGGCGGCACTGACCCAGGCGGCCACGCCGAAAACCGCCAACGCCTTGCCGCCGGTGGCCAACGCACCGTTGGCCATGCACCAGAGCGGCTGGACCGACGAAATCGTCAACCGTGTGATGTACCTGTCCAGCGCCAACCTCAAATCGGCGGAGATCCAATTACAGCCCGCCGAACTCGGACGCCTGGATATCAAAGTCAACATGACCGCCGATCAACAGGCCCAGGTCAACTTCATGAGCGCCCACCCGGTGGTGCGTGAAGCGCTGGAAAGCCAGTCCGGCCGCCTGCGGGAAATGTTCGCGCAGCAGGGCATGGGCCAGGTGGACGTCAACGTTTCCGACCAGTCCCGTGGCCAGGAGCAACAACAACAGCAGGCCCAGACCCGTGGTGTGAGCGGCAGCGGCGGGCGCGGTGGTGATAATGGCGATGGCGGCAACCCCATTGATGTGGCTGAGGCCGTGGCGCCCCTGACCTCAACCGTGATCGGCTCCAGCGCCGTGGACTACTACGCCTGACCTGAGCCTGGCGTAGGACAAAATGTGGGAGGGGGCTTGCCCCCTCCCACATTTGCTTTGGGGTGTGCTTTCGTCTGCGACTTGCCGGACAACTCTGGCATAACACTTGCTCTTGCCTTTGCGTAGATCTATGAATCCCCGAATAGTGACGGATTATTGGCATGGCGAAGAGCGACGACGCAGCAAAAGCACCCGCAGGCAAAGGTAAGCTCAAGCTTATCCTGTTGATAGTCGTGGGCCTGCTCCTGGCCATCGGCGCTTCGGTGGGTGGCACCTGGTACATCATGCACAGCAGTGCAAGCAAACCGGCGCCGGTTGCCGAAACCGCCAGTAACGCCAAGCAACCGGCTATCTTCGAACCGATGCTTCCGGCCTTTGTCGCCAACTTCAACCAGAACGGTCGCCAACGCTATTTGCAGGTGAGCATTACCTTGCTGGCGCGCAACCAGTCGGACCTGGACGCACTCAAGGTGCACATGCCGGTGATCCGCAACAACCTGGTCATGCTGTTCTCCGCCCAGAGCTTCGACACCCTGGCCACTCCGGTGGGCCAGGAAATGCTGCGTCAGAAGGTCACTGCCAGTGTGCAGGAAGTGGCCCAGAAGGAACTCGGCAAAGTCGTGATCGAGCAGGCGCTCTTCACTAACTTCGTATTGCAGTAGGATCACGACATGGCCGTGCAAGACCTGCTGTCCCAGGATGAAATCGACGCGCTGCTGCATGGTGTGGACGATGGTCTGGTACAGACCGAAATGGTTGCCGACCCCGGCAGCGTCAAAAGTTATGACCTCACCAGCCAGGATCGTATCGTCCGTGGGCGCATGCCGACCCTGGAGATGATCAACGAGCGTTTTGCCCGTTATACCCGCATCAGCATGTTCAACATGCTGCGCCGTTCGGCGGACGTGGCGGTGGGCGGCGTGCAGGTGATGAAGTTCGGCGAGTACGTGCACTCGCTGTACGTGCCCACCAGCCTCAACCTGGTCAAGATCAAGCCGCTGCGCGGCACCGCGTTGTTCATCCTCGACGCCAAACTGGTGTTCAAGCTGGTGGATAACTTCTTCGGCGGTGACGGCCGTCACGCCAAGATCGAAGGGCGCGAATTCACCCCAACCGAATTGCGCGTGGTGCGCATGGTGCTGGAGCAAGCCTTCATCGATTTGAAGGAAGCCTGGCAGGCGATCATGGAAGTCAATTTCGAGTACATCAACTCGGAAGTGAACCCGGCCATGGCCAACATCGTCGGCCCCAGCGAAGCGATTGTGGTGTCCACCTTCCACATCGAACTCGATGGCGGCGGCGGCGACCTGCACGTGACCATGCCGTACTCGATGATCGAGCCGGTGCGCGAGATGCTCGACGCCGGTTTCCAGTCCGACCTGGACGACCAGGACGAGCGTTGGGTCAAGGCCCTGCGCGAAGACCTGCTGGACGTCGACGTACCGCTGAGCGCCACCGTGGCCCGTCGCCAGTTGCGCCTGCGAGATATTTTGCACATGCAACCGGGGGACATCATTCCCGTCGAGTTGCCGGAAGAAATGATCATGCGCGCCAACGGCGTGCCGTCGTTCAAGGTCAAGCTTGGTTCCCACAAGGGCAACCTGGCGCTGCAGGTGGTGGAGTCGATCACTCGTCGTTGACGCCACCCGTTTGAAACATCCCTATTTATGAATGTTTGCTCCGCCGAGGACATGTAATGGCTACCGAACACGAAAACACTTCCGCCGAAGACCAGGCCCTGGCTGACGAATGGGCGGCTGCCCTGGAAGAAACCGGCGAAGTTGGCCAGGACGATATCGACGCACTGCTGGCCGCTGACGCCGCCACCGCGCCTGCCGGCAACCGCCTGCAAATGGAAGAATTCGGCAGCGTGCCCAAGAACAATGAGCCGGTGAGCCTGGACGGTCCGAACCTGGACGTGATTCTCGACATTCCGGTGTCGATTTCCATGGAAGTGGGCAGCACCGACATCAACATCCGCAACCTGCTGCAACTCAACCAGGGTTCGGTGATCGAGTTGGACCGCCTGGCCGGCGAGCCGTTGGACGTACTGGTCAACGGCACCCTGATTGCCCACGGTGAAGTGGTGGTGGTCAACGAGAAGTTCGGCATCCGCCTGACTGACGTGATCAGCCCAAGTGAACGCATCAAGAAGTTGCGCTGATATGAAACGGCTGATGGTGGGACTGTTGGTCGCGCTGCCACTGGATGCCTGGGCCGCCGAGCCGGTGGTGCAGGCCGTCGCCGCGCCGGTTACCGGCAGCGTTGCAGGGCAATTGACACAACTGGTGTTGGGCCTGCTGCTGGTGGTCGGTGTAATTTTCGTGCTGGCCTGGCTGATGCGCCGCGTGCAGAGCATCGGCCCGGGCAACGCCCAGGTGATTGAGCTGGTCGGCTCGCGTGCGCTTGGTCCGCGTGATCGGCTTGTGCTGGTGCAGGTGGGCGAGGAGCAGATCCTGCTGGGCATCACCCCTGGCCGCATCACCCCGCTGCACGTGCTCAAGACGCCGGTACAAACCACCCAATCCCAGCCCGCCACGCCCGAATTCGCTCAGCGCCTCATGGAGTTGCTGGGCAAGGATCAGAAGGATAAGAAGTAATGCGCGTTTTATTGACGCTCATGCTGTTGCTGGCTGCGCCGTTGGCGTTTGGCGCCGATCCGTTGTCGATCCCGGCCATTACGCTGGGTACCAACGCCGCCGGGGCCCAGGAATATTCGGTCAGCCTGCAGATCCTGCTGATCATGACCGCGCTGAGTTTTATTCCGGCGTTCGTCATGCTGATGACCAGTTTCACGCGGATCATCATTGTGTTCTCGATCCTGCGCCAGGCACTGGGCCTGCAACAGACGCCATCGAACCAGATCCTCACCGGCATGGCGCTGTTCTTGACGATGTTCATCATGGCGCCGGTGTTCGACAAGGTGAACCAGCAAGCCCTGCAACCGTACCTCGCGGAAAAAATGACGGCCCAGGATGCAATCGACAAGGCGCAGGGGCCGATCAAGGATTTCATGCTGTCGCAGACCCGTTCCAGCGACCTTGAGCTGTTTATGCGTCTATCCAAACGTACCGATATCGCCACCCCGGACCAGGCGCCGCTGACCATTCTGGTGCCGGCATTCGTGACCTCGGAACTCAAGACGGCGTTCCAGATCGGCTTCATGATTTTTATCCCGTTCCTGATTATCGACCTGGTGGTGGCGAGCGTGCTGATGGCCATGGGGATGATGATGCTCTCGCCGCTGATCATTTCGTTGCCGTTCAAGATCATGCTGTTTGTGCTGGTGGATGGCTGGGCGCTGATTATCGGCACCTTGGCCGGCAGCTTCGGCGGGGTATAGCGCGATGACTCCAGAAGTAGCCGTTGACCTGTTCCGTGAAGCGCTGTGGCTGACCACCATGATGGTCGCGGTGCTGGTGGTACCGAGCCTGTTGGTGGGCCTGCTGGTGGCGATGTTCCAGGCCGCGACGCAGATCAACGAACAGACCTTGAGCTTTTTGCCGCGCCTGCTGGTGATGCTGGTCACGCTGATTGTCGCCGGCCCGTGGCTGGTGCAGACCTTCATGGAATACATCCTGCAGTTGTACGGCAGTATTCCGCAGTTGATCGGCTGATCCGATGAACTCGCTGCTGGCGTTGACCGATACCCAGATCAGTACCTGGGTGGCTTCGTTCATCCTGCCGTTGTTCCGTGTGACGGCCATGTTGATGGCTATGCCGGTGTTCGGCACGACCTTGGTGCCACGGCGTATTCGCCTGTATTTCGCGGTGGCGATTACCGTGGTGATCGTGCCGGGGTTGCCGCCGATGCCGCCGGTCAATGCGCTGGACCTGAGCGCGTTGCTGCTGATCGCCGAGCAGGTGTTGATCGGTGCCATGCTGGGGTTTTCCCTGTCGCTGTTTTTTCAGGCGTTCGTGATTGCCGGGCAGATCATTTCGATCCAGATGGGCATGGGTTTCGCGTCCATGGTCGACCCCACCAACGGCGTGTCGGCGGCGGTGATCGGGCAATTTCTGACCATGCTGGTGACCTTGCTGTTCCTGGCCATGAACGGCCACTTGGTGGCGTTCGAGGTGCTGACCGAAAGCTTCACCACCCTGCCGGTGGGCTCGGGGCTGGTGGTCAATCACTTCTGGGAAGTGGTGGGGCGCCTGGGCTGGGTGTTGGGCGCGTCCCTGTTGTTGGTACTGCCGGCGATCACTGCGCTGCTGGTGGTCAATATCGCGTTCGGCGTAATGACCCGCGCCGCGCCGCAACTGAACATCTTCTCCATTGGTTTCCCATTGACCCTCGTATTGGGCATGTGGATTTTCTGGATCGGCATGGCCGACATTCTCAATCAGTATCAACCGCTGGCGACCGATGCCCTGCAGTTCTTACGTGACCTGGCACGGGCGCGCTGAGCCATGGCCGAGAGCGAGAGTGGTCAGGACAAGACAGAAGACCCCACGGAGAAACGTAAAAAGGACTCCCGGGAAAAAGGCGAGATTGCCCGTTCCAAAGAACTCAATACCGTTGCGACCATGATGGCCGGTGCCGGCGCCTTGCTGATCTACGGCGGTGGTCTGGCGCTGGACCTGCTGGAATTGATGAAGCACAACTTCAGCCTGCCCCGTGAAGTGTTGCTCAACCCGGACTCCATGGGGCAATACCTGCTGCACTCGGGGAAAATCGCGATCCTGGCGGTACAGCCGATTCTGATTACCTTGCTGCTGGCCGCGCTGATCGGCCCGGTCGCCCTTGGTGGCTGGTTGTTCGCGGCGGGCAGCATGGCGCCCAAATTCAGCCGCATGAACCCGGCCGCCGGGCTCAAACGCATGTTTTCCGCCAAGGCGCTGGTGGAACTGCTCAAGGCGTTGGCCAAATTCATCCTGATTCTGTTCGTGGCGCTGTCGGTGTTGTCGTCCGACGTCGACGATTTGCTGCGCATCGCCCACGAGCCGCTGGAGTCGGCGATCATCCACAGCGTGCAGGTGGTCGGCTGGAGCGCGCTGTGGATGTCGGCCGGTTTGATCATCATTGCGGCGGTGGATGCGCCGATCCAACTGTGGGAAAGCCACAAGAAATTGCTGATGACCAAGCAGGAAGTGCGTGACGAGCACAAGGACCAGGAAGGCCGGCCCGAGGTCAAGCAACGTATCCGCCAACTGCAGCGCGAAATGTCCCAGCGCAAGATGATGGCCGCAGTGCCTGACGCCGATGTGGTCATCACCAACCCGACCCATTATGCGGTGGCCCTCAAGTACGACCCGGAGAAGGGCGGCGCGCCGATGCTGCTGGCCAAGGGCAGTGACTTCACCGCCCTTAAAATCCGCGAAATCGCCGTGGCCAACGACATCCTGCTGTTGGAATCGCCGGAGCTGGCGCGTTCGATCTTCTACTCCACCGACCTCGACCAGGAAATCCCTGCCGGGTTGTACCTGGCCGTGGCGCAGGTGTTGGCGTATGTCTATCAAATCCGCCAATACCGCGCCGGCACGGGCAAACGCCCGGACCCGCTCAAGGACCTGCCGATTCCGCCGGAATTGCGCCGCGACTCTTAATTCGCATCTCACCTGGCCTTCAACGGTTGCCGCTACCACCTCTTCTCAATCGGTGTCTACCTGTCAACTCTGACAGTAGCCAGCCGCCGCTCGCCCGGGTTTCATTACAGCAGGCACGGCGCACAGGTCGTAGACGAGAGGCTGGGAGCGTGGCGGTGAATAGGTACAGAGGGCGTGTCGGATCGTATGACCCCGAGACCGGGTTGGGGTGGGTTGTGCCGCGCTCCGGGGAAGAGGGCGTGATGATTCGCCGGGACGATTGGGCTGGGACGGTGCTTTATGCAGGTAAAAAACTGACGTTTCGAATGATTCATCGGCCCGACGGCATTTATGCGTTGCGTGTTGATGCGAGCGCCGATATCTGAGTCGCGGCTCAGTCACGATTACGGAGAACGACAATGGCTAGGGGTACGGTGAAGTGGTTCAACGCGGAAAAGGGCTTTGGGTTTATTACTCAGGATGAGGGTGGAGCTGATCTCTTTGTTCACTTTTCCGCGATCCAGGGTGAAGGGTTCAGGACGCTCGAAGAAAATCAGAAGGTTGAGTTCGAGAGCGAGCAAGGAAAGAAAGGGCATCAGGCTATGAACGTACGACCCGTTGCGGGGTAGCGCTGGACGCACACACATCCAAATGTGGGAGGGGGCTTGCTCCCGATAGCGGTGGTTCAGCCAATTAATCTATTGCCTGATACACCGCCATCGGGAGCAAGCCCCCTCCCACATTTAACTGGGGCTAGGGCTTTAGAAACGCTCGCTTGTGAGGTTGTTCACGCCCCCAAACCAAAGTTGGACAGCTTCTTGCAATACCGCCACCAGGATGCCTCCCGGCGTCAAAAGTTTGCTTTACGTTACGAGGAATACCGGTGGTGGATCGCTCTCAAATGCTCGGCACGGCCCGTACGACCCTGACTGACCTCTCGCGGGGCAATCTGGGTGTGCCGTTGTTGTTGCTGGTGATGCTGGCAATGATGATGTTGCCGATGCCGCCGTTCCTGCTCGACGTGTTCTTCACTTTCAACATCGCCCTGTCGGTGGTGGTGCTGCTGGTGTGCGTGTATGCCCTGCGGCCCCTGGATTTTGCGGTGTTCCCGACGATTTTGCTGGTGGCGACCCTGCTGCGCCTGGCGTTGAACGTGGCCTCTACCCGCGTGGTGATGCTTCATGGCCAGGACGGCCACGCCGCGGCCGGTAAGGTGATCCAGGCCTTCGGTGAAGTGGTGATCGGTGGTAACTACGTGGTCGGTATCGTGGTGTTCGCGATCCTGATGATCATCAACTTCGTGGTGGTGACCAAAGGCGCCGGACGGATTTCCGAGGTGAGCGCGCGGTTTACCCTCGACGCCATGCCCGGCAAGCAGATGGCCATCGACGCCGACCTCAACGCCGGCCTGATCGACCAGAACCAGGCCAAATCGCGCCGCCTGGAAGTGGCCCAGGAAGCCGAGTTCTACGGCTCCATGGACGGCGCCAGCAAATTCGTGCGCGGTGACGCCATCGCCGGCCTGCTGATTCTGTTCATCAACCTGATCGGCGGCATTGCCGTGGGTATCTTCCAGCACGGTATGACCTTCGGCGACGCGGGCAAGGTCTACGCCTTGCTGACCATCGGTGACGGTTTAGTGGCGCAATTGCCATCACTGTTGTTATCAACAGCCGCTGCAATCATGGTGACCCGTGCGTCGGGCTCCGAAGACATGGGCAAGCAGATCAGCCGGCAGATGTTCGCCTCGCCCAAGGCCCTGGCCGTGGCGGCGGGCATTATGGCGATCATGGGTATCGTGCCGGGCATGCCTCATGTGTCGTTCCTGAGCATGGCCGCATTGGCCGGCGGCGGTGCCTACCTGTTTTGGAAAAAGCAAAACGCAGTCAAAGTGCAGGCGCTGCAGGAGGTCGCGCGCCAGCAGGAGCTGCTGCCATCCCCGGCCCGTGCCCAGGAAACCAAGGAGTTGGGCTGGGACGACGTGACGCCCATCGACATGATCGGCCTGGAAGTCGGCTACCGCCTGATTCCGCTGGTGGACCGCAACCAGGGCGGCCAATTGCTCGCGCGGATCAAGGGGGTGCGCAAGAAGTTGTCCCAGGACCTGGGCTTTTTGATGCCCACCGTGCACATCCGCGACAACCTCGACCTGGCGCCCAGTGCCTACCGCCTGACGCTGATGGGGGTGATCCTGGCCGAAGCCGAGATTTACCCGGACCGCGAGCTGGCGATCAACCCCGGCCAGGTGTTCGGCAGCCTCAACGGCATTACCGCCAAAGATCCGGCTTTTGGCCTGGAGGCGGTATGGATCGAAATCAGCCAGCGCAGCCAGGCGCAGTCCCTGGGCTATACCGTGGTGGACGCCAGCACCGTGGTCGCCACCCACCTCAACCAGATTTTGTACAAGCACTCCCACGAGTTGATCGGTCACGAAGAAGTCCAGCAATTGATGGGTTTGCTGGGCAAGGCCTCGCCAAAACTCGCCGAAGAGCTGGTGCCGGGCGTGCTGTCGCTGTCGCAACTGCTCAAAGTGCTGCAGGCGCTGCTGGCCGAACAGGTGCCGGTGCGCGACATTCGCAGCATTGCCGAGGCCATCGCCAACAATGCCGCCAAGAGTCAAGATACCGCCGCGCTGGTGGCGGCGGTGCGTGTCGGATTGTCGCGTGCAATCGTGCAAAGCATTGTAGGGCTTGACTCTGAGCTGCCTGTGATCACCTTGGAACCAAGGTTGGAACAAATATTGCTCAATAGTATTCAGAAGGCAGGACAAGGCCAGGAAGAGGGCGTTCTGTTGGAGCCAAGCATGGCTGAAAAACTGCAGCGTTCGTTGATCGACGCCGCGCAGCGCCAGGAAATGCAGGGCCAACCGGTGATTCTGCTGGTGGCAGGCCCGGTCCGGGCAATGTTGTCGCGGTTCGGGCGCCTGGCAGTACCGAATTTGCACGTTTTGGCTTATCAGGAAATTCCTGACAACAAGCAAGTGACTATCGTCGCGACAGTAGGGCCCAACGGCTGAGGGTAGTGGGTTATGCAAGTGAAGCGTTTTTTCGCCGCCGATATGCGTCAGGCCATGAAACTGGTCCGTGATGAGCTGGGCGCCGACGCCGCGATTATCGGTAACCGTCGTATTGCCGGCGGTGTCGAGCTGACGGCTGCCCTGGATTACACCCCCCAGGCCCTGGCGCCGCGCGTGCCGAACATGGAGCTTGAAGACGAGCTGCGCAAGACTGCCTCGCGCATCGTCTCGGCCCAGGCCGAACTGAGCATGCGCGGCGACAGCGATGCCACCACCAATCGCCAGTTGTTCGCCGGCCTGCCGCTGACGGCTGCCGAGCCGTTGGTCGAGCCCACTTTCATCGAACCGCCGCGTCCTGCCGCGCCCGCCCCGGCCGCCGCAGTCGACCAGCGCGCGTTCGACTCGATGCGCTTTGAACTCAATGGCCTGCGCGAGTTGCTCGAAGTGCAGCTCGGCTCGCTGGCCTGGACCCAACTGCAAGGCAGCAAACCGCAACAGGCCAACTTGTGGCGTCGCCTGCAACGCATCGGCCTGTCCGGCCCGTTGTCCCGCGACCTGTTGGCGCTGACCCACGAAATCGAAGAGCCTCGCCAGGCCTGGCGCATGTTGCTGGCCCACTTGGCGCGGATGATCACCACGCCACAGATCGAACCCTTGGAAGAGGGCGGAGTGATCGCCATGGTCGGCCCGGCCGGCATGGGCAAGACCACCACGCTGGCCAAGCTTGCCGCCCGTTATGTGCTTAAGTACGGCGCCCAGAATATCGCGCTGGTGAGCATGGACAGCTACCGTATCGGCGCCCAGGAACAGCTCAAGACCCTGGGCCGCATCCTCAATGTGCCGGTTACCCATGTCGACCCCGGTCAATCCCTGGCCAATGCCCTCGACCCGCTGCTGCGCAAGCGCGTGGTGCTGATCGACACCGCCGGCCTGCAAGCCAGCGACCCGGCGTTGCGTATGCAGCTCGAAAGCCTGGCCGGGCGTGGCATCAAGTCAAAAAATTACCTGGTGCTTGCAACCACCAGCCAGAAACAGGTTCTTACCGCTGCGTATCACAGCTACAAACGCTGCGGGCTGGCCGGTTGCATCCTGACTAAACTGGATGAAACCGCCAGCCTGGGTGAAGTGCTGAGCCTGGCTATCAGCCACGAACTGCCGGTGGCTTACCTGACCGATGGGCCGCGGATCCCGGATGATCTGCATCTGCCGCGCCGTCATCAGTTGGTCAGCCGCGCCGTCAGCGTACAAATGCAAGACGAGCCTAGCGAGGAAGCGATGGCCGACATGTTCGCCGATCTCTATCACAACCCGGCAAAACGGGTCGGTTGAGTCAGATGAACACCGTGAAAAGTATCTACATCGATGGTCTGCAAGCGATTCACGCGGCCAAGCCATGTAGCCTGCGTCTAAGCAAGACAAGGTAAAGAAATAAAATGGGCAGCATGCATCCCGTACAGGTGATCGCGGTGACCGGCGGCAAAGGTGGCGTCGGAAAAACTAACGTGTCAGTGAATTTGTCCCTGGCCCTGGCAGAACTTGGCCGTCGCGTCATGCTGCTGGATGCTGACCTGGGACTGGCGAACGTCGACGTTCTGCTGGGGTTGACGCCCAAACACACGCTTGCCGATGTGATCGAGGGGCGCTGTGAGCTGCGCGATGTGCTGCTTCAAGGCCCTGGCGGGATCCGCATCGTGCCGGCCGCCTCCGGCACCCAGAGCATGGTGCACCTGAGCCCGGCGCAGCATGCCGGCCTTATCCAGGCATTCAGCGATATCGGCGACAACCTCGACGTGCTGGTGATCGACACCGCCGCCGGGATCGGCGAATCCGTGGTCAGCTTCGTGCGCGCGGCGCAGGAAGTGTTGCTGGTGGTCTGCGATGAACCCACCTCGATCACCGACGCCTACGCCCTGATCAAATTACTTAACCGTGACTACGGCATGAACCGCTTCCGCGTACTGGCCAACATGGCCCAGAGCCCGCAGGAAGGGCGCAACCTGTTCGCCAAGTTGACCAAGGTCACGGATCGCTTCCTCGATGTCGCCTTACAATACGTCGGTGCAGTTCCCTACGACGAGTGTGTGCGCAAGGCTGTGCAAAAGCAGCGTGCGGTCTACGAAGCGTTCCCTCGTTCCAAATGCGCATTGGCGTTCAAGGCTATTGCCCAAAAGGTCGATACTTGGCCGTTGCCCGCCAACCCACGGGGGCATCTGGAGTTTTTCGTCGAGCGATTGGTACATCAGACGAGCGCAGGACCCGTGCTATGACAGCGAACGGCTATAACGCCTACAAGAAGTCCGCCCGTGACAGTCAGGGCGAGTTGATCGAGCGTTATGCGCCGCTGGTCAAGCGCATCGCCTATCACCTGCTGGCACGCCTGCCCGCCAGCGTCCAGGTAGAAGACCTGATCCAGGCCGGCATGATTGGCCTGCTCGAAGTGTCAACCAAATACGATGCCACCAAAGGCGCGAGTTTCGAGACGTATGCGGGTATCCGTATCCGGGGCGCCATGCTCGATGAAGTGCGCAAGGGTGATTGGGCGCCTCGTTCGGTACACCGCAATACGCGCATGGTCAGTGACGCAATTCGCGCAATTGAAGCAAAAACCGGTCGCGACGCTAAAGATCACGAAGTTGCGGCCGAACTCCAATTGAGTCTCGACGATTATTACGGGATTTTGAACGACACCTTGGGCAGCCGCCTGTTCAGTTTCGACGACCTGTTGCAGGACGGTGAACACGAAGGGCTGCACGAGGACGGCGCGAGTACTCATATGGAGCCGGCGCGAGACCTGGAAGATGAACGCTTTCAGGGTGCGTTGGCGGACGCGATTGCCAATTTGCCTGAGCGTGAGCGACTGGTATTGGCGCTGTACTACGACGAAGAGCTGAACCTCAAGGAAATCGGTGAGGTCCTGGGGGTCAGCGAATCGCGAGTCAGCCAGTTACACAGCCAGTGCGCCGCTCGCTTGCGGGGGCGTTTGGGAGAGTGGCGAGCGCGCTGACAGGCAGTGTGGGGACACTGCAAAGCGATACCGCGAAGGTGATGGATCTTCGCGGGTTCGGCCCGTGGTGCCCCCGGCAGTCCTTTTTGTGTAATGCCTGTTGATTGAAATGACGCGTCCAGGTGCTGGGCGCGTTTAAGACTGCTTGGAGGTCGAATTGGACAAGAACATGAAAATCCTCATCGTTGATGACTTCTCAACGATGCGGCGGATCATAAAAAACCTGTTGCGTGACCTTGGGTTCACAAACACGGTCGAGGCGGATGATGGCCTTACGGCGATTCCGATCCTCAACAGCGGGAGCATCGACTTTCTGGTAACCGACTGGAACATGCCGGGCATGACCGGTATCGACTTGCTGCGTCATGTGCGGGCCGACGAAAAGCTGCGCAGCCTTCCCGTGCTGATGGTCACCGCCGAAGCCAAGCGTGAGCAGATCATCGAAGCTGCCCAGGCGGGTGTTAACGGTTACGTGGTCAAGCCATTCACTGCACTGGCCTTGAAAGAGAAGATCGAAAAAATCTTCGAACGCATCCACGGCTGATGCCATCGCGGGGGAGCTATGGAGCATAACGAAACGTCACAGGGAGACTTTGAGTCGACCCTGAAAAAACATGCTCACCAGTTGGTCGACAGCCTTGAAAAAGGCCAGTTCGGCGACGCGGTGCAGTTGATCCATGAGCTCAACCAGACCCGTGACCGCGGCCTGTATCAGGAAGTGGGCAAGCTCACACGCGAGCTGCACAGTGCGATTGTCAATTTCCAGATTGACCCGCACATGCCCCAGGCCGAAGAAATCTCACAGATCACCGATGCCACCGAACGCCTGTCCTATGTGGTCAGGCTGACTGAGGCGGCGGCCAACCGCACCATGGACCTGGTGGAGAACGCCACGCCCCTGGTCAACGGCATGGCCACTGAAGCCCAGGCCCTGAGCGCCGATTGGGGCCGCTTCATGCGCCGGGAAGTCGGGGCTGAGGAGTTTCGTGAGCTGGCACGTCGGGTTGAAGGCTTCTTGTCGCGCAGCGAGCAGGAAAACCGCACGGTTTCCAGCAACCTCAACGATATTTTGCTGGCCCAGGATTACCAGGACCTCACCGGTCAGGTGATCAAGCGTGTGACCCAGTTGGTCACCGAAGTGGAAAGCAACTTGCTCAAATTGGTGCTTATGGCAGGCCAGGTTGACCGTTTTGCCGGCATTGAACATGACCGCGAAGCGATCCTCTCGGAAAAAGATCCACAAAAACATCTCGCCAAGGGTGAAGGTCCGCAGATTCATGCCGATAAACGTGAAGACGTTGTGTCAGGTCAGGATGACGTAGATGACCTGTTATCCAGTTTAGGCTTCTAAGGAGCACCCACATGAGCTTCGGCGCCGATGAAGAGATCCTTCAGGATTTCCTTGTAGAGGCCGGCGAAATTTTAGAGCAACTGTCCGAGCAACTGGTCGAGCTGGAAAGCCGCCCGGATGATGCGAACCTGCTCAATGCAATTTTTCGCGGTTTTCACACTGTAAAAGGGGGCGCCGGCTTCCTCCAGCTCCATGAGCTGGTGGAGTGCTGCCACATCGCCGAGAACGTGTTCGACATCCTGCGCAAGGGTGAGCGTCACGTTGATTCGGAGTTGATGGACGTGATTCTCGAAGCACTGGATGCGGTCAACGGCATGTTCAGCCAAGTGCGTGAACGTGCCCCGATCACGGCGGCCACGCCGGAACTGTTGGCGGCCCTGGCGCGCTATGCAGAGCCTGCGGACACTTGCGCGCCGGTGGTTGAAGCGGCGCCGGAGCCTGTGGCGGAGCCTGAAGCGGATGTCACGGACACTGAGTTCGAACAACTGCTCAACTCCCTCAGTGCCGTCAAGGCCGAAGCCGAAGCCCCGGCCGCCGAAGCACCGGCAGCGGCGCCGACCAGCGAAGACATTACCGACGCAGAATTCGAATCGCTGCTCGACCAGTTGCATGGCAAAGGCCAGTTCGCCGCTGATGCGGTGGCGCCTGCCGCTGCCGCTCCTGCACCTGCCGCAGCGGGCGGGCCGGTCAGCACCGACATCACCGACGACGAATTCGAAGCGTTGCTCGACCAACTGCACGGCAAAGGCACCTTTGCGGCCGACGCCTTGCCGGCAGTCGCCGCCACCGCCGCTGCGCCTGCCGCCCCTGCGCAGCCTGCCGCTGATGGCCTGATCACGGATAACGAATTCGAAGCCCTGCTTGACGATTTGCACGGCAAGGGCAAGTTCAGCGAGGTTGCACCTGCCGCCGCTACGGCAGCACCGGTTGCCGCCAAAGCGGCTGCACCCGCCAAAGCTGCCGCTCCAGCCGCTCCAGCCGCCAAACCGGCACCTGCCCCAGCGGCGGCGCCGGCTGCGGCCCCAGCGCGTGCCGCCGCCGCGGCGCCGCCTGCGGACAAACCCGCCAGTGAAGCCGAAACCACCGTGCGCGTGGACACCGCGCGGCTGGACGACATCATGAACATGGTCGGCGAGCTGGTGCTGGTACGTAACCGCCTGGTGCGCCTGGGCCTGAGCAGTGGCGATGAAGCCATGCAAAAGGCCGTGTCGAACCTCGACGTGGTGACCGCCGACCTGCAAACCGCCGTGATGAAAACGCGGATGCAGCCGATCAAGAAAGTCTTCGGCCGCTTCCCGCGCCTGGTGCGTGACTTGGCGCGCCAACTGAAGAAAGAGATCAACCTGGAACTGGTGGGTGAAGAAACCGACCTCGACAAAAACCTTGTCGAGGCCCTGGCCGACCCGCTGGTTCACTTGGTGCGCAACGCGGTCGACCACGGCGTCGAAACCCCGGAAGAACGCGAAGCCTCGGGCAAGTCTCGTGGCGGCAAAGTCATCCTGGCGGCGGAGCAGGAAGGCGACCACATCCTGCTGTCGATCACCGATGACGGCAAGGGCATGGACCCGACCATCCTGCGCAATATCGCGGTCAAGCGTGGCGTGATGGACAAGGACGCCGCCGACCGCCTGACCGACACCGAGTGCTACAACCTTATCTTCGCCCCTGGCTTCTCGACCAAGACCGAGATTTCCGATGTGTCGGGCCGTGGCGTCGGCATGGACGTGGTGAAGACCAAGATCAGCCAGCTCAATGGCTCGATCAATATCTACTCGACCAAGGGCCAGGGCTCGAAGATCGTGATCAAGGTGCCGTTGACCCTGGCGATCATGCCGACCCTGATGGTGATGCTGGGCAACCAGGCGTTCGCCTTCCCGCTGGTCAACGTCAACGAGATCTTCCACCTCGACCTGTCGCGCACCAACGTGGTGGACGGCCAGGAAGTGGTGATCGTGCGCGACAAGGCGCTGCCCCTGTTCTACCTCAAGCGCTGGCTGGTTGCATCGGCCGCCCATGAAGAGCAGCACGAAGGTCATGTGGTGATTCTCTCCGTGGGTACCCAGCGTATCGGCTTTGTCGTCGATCAACTGGTGGGCCAGGAAGAAGTGGTCATCAAGCCTTTGGGCAAAATGCTGCAGGGAACCCCGGGCATGTCGGGTGCGACCATCACCGGTGACGGTCGGATCGCGCTGATTCTCGATGTTCCGAGCATGCTCAAGCGTTACGCCGCTCGGCGTATTTGATTCTGGTGGGGCAGGGCGGTCTCGCCCGCCCCACCTAACGGAGTGTTTATGGCAGTCAAGGTCCTGGTGGTGGACGATTCGGGTTTCTTCCGCCGCCGCGTCTCGGAAATTCTTTCCGCCGATCCAAGCATCCAGGTGGTCGGCACGGCCACCAACGGCAAAGAGGCGATTGATCAAGCCATTGCGCTGAAGCCGGACGTGATCACCATGGACTACGAGATGCCGATGATGGATGGCATCACGGCAGTCCGGCACATCATGCAACGCTGCCCCACCCCGGTATTGATGTTCTCCTCGCTGACCCATGAAGGCGCCCGAGTGACCCTCGATGCGCTGGATGCCGGTGCGGTGGACTTTTTGCCGAAGAATTTCGAAGACATCTCGCGCAACCCCGAGAAGGTCAAGCAGATGCTGTGCGAGAAAGTCCACAGCATCTCGCGCAGTAACCGCCGCAGCCTGTTCAGCGCGCCGACACCGACACCGACGCCTGCCCCGGCAGCGGTGGCTCCGCCGGCTGCCTCCAGCCGTGCCTCGTTCGGTCGCCCGGCGCCGGCGCCGCTTGCACGGCCTGCACCGCCACCGGTACGCACGTCGGCCCCGGCCACTGCAACGGCGCATTCGCCGGCACCCAAGCGCAAAGCCTACAAGCTGGTCGCCATCGGCACCTCCACGGGTGGCCCGGTCGCCTTGCAGCGCGTGTTGACCCAGTTGCCGGCCAACTTTCCGGCGCCGATCGTGTTGATCCAGCACATGCCCGCCGCGTTCACCAAAGCCTTTGCCGAACGCCTGGACAAGCTGTGCCGCATCAGTGTCAAGGAAGCCGAGGATGGCGACATTCTGCGCCCTGGCCTGGCGCTGCTGGCCCCCGGCGGCAAGCAGATGATGGTCGACGGCCGTGGCGCGATCAAAATCCTGCCGGGCGATGAGCGCCTCAACTACAAGCCGTGCGTGGACATCACCTTCGGTTCGGCGGCCAAGTCCTACGGTGACAAAGTTCTGGCGGTGGTGCTCACCGGCATGGGCGCCGACGGCCGTGAAGGCGCGCGCCTGCTCAAGCAGGGCGGCAGTGCGATCTGGGCCCAGGACGAAGCCAGCTGTGTGATCTATGGCATGCCCATGGCCATCGTCAAGGCGGACCTGGCCGACGCCGTGTACAGCCTGGACGACATCGGCAAGCATTTGGTGGAGGCCTGCCTCTAATGGATGTGTTGAGCCTGATCGGCATCACCATGGCGTTTGTCGCAATCATTGGCGGCAACTACCTCGAAGGCGGCCACCTGGGCGCCTTGGCCAACGGGCCGGCGGCGCTGATCGTGATTGGCGGCACCGTGGGCGCCGCGTTGCTGCAGTCGCCGATGAGTTCGTTCAAGCGTGCAATGCAGATCGCGATCTGGATCATTTTCCCGCCACGCGTCGACTTGGCCGGTGGCATCGACCGCGTGGTCAACTGGAGCCTCACCGCCCGCAAGGAAGGCCTGCTGGGGCTGGAAGGCGTGGCCGATGCCGAGCCCGACAGCTACGCGCGCAAAGGCTTGCAGTTGCTGGTGGACGGCGCCGAGCCGGAAGCGATCCGCAGCATCCTTGAGGTGGATTTCTACACCCAGGAAAGCCGCGACATCAACGCGGCCAAAGTCTACGAAAGCATGGGCGGTTACGCGCCGACCATCGGCATCATCGGTGCGGTGATGGGCTTGATCCATGTGATGGGCAACCTCGCCGACCCTTCGCAACTGGGCAGCGGGATTGCCGTGGCGTTCGTTGCCACCATCTACGGTGTGGCCAGCGCCAACCTGGTGTTGTTGCCGGTAGCGAGCAAGCTCAAGTCGATTGCCATGCGCCAATCCCGTTACCGCGAAATGCTGCTCGAAGGCATCCTGTCGATTGCCGAGGGCGAGAACCCGCGCTCCATCGAATTGAAGCTCCAGGGCTTCATGGACTGATGGATATGAACAATGACGTGTGGCCAGCGAGCTTGCTCGCTCACCCCTGTGAGCGGGGCGGTTACATAAGTGGTGTACAGAGAGGTGCCTGCCTGTGAGCCGTCGCCGCCGCGAGCCTGAAGAACACGTCAACCACGAGCGCTGGCTGGTGTCCTACGCGGACTTCATCACCTTGCTGTTTGCGTTTTTCGTGGTGATGTATTCCATCTCGTCGATCAACGAAGGCAAGTACAAAGTCATTTCCCAGGCGCTGATCGGCGTGTTCAACGACGCCGACCGCGCGCTCAAGCCGATCCCCATCGGTGAAGAGCGACCCAAGACCGTGACGCCGGCCAAGCCGCTGGTCAACGACAGTGACGAAACAGCCGCCGGCGTGGGGGGCACCAGCGACCCGCTGAAAAGCATCGCCGATGACATCAGTGCCGCGTTCGGCGACTTGATCAGCTCCAACCAGATGACCGTGCGCGGCAACGAGTTGTGGGTAGAGATCGAACTCAACTCCAGCCTGTTGTTCGCCAGCGCCGATGCAATGCCCAGCGACCAGGCGTTCACCATCATCGACAAGGTGGCGGCGATCCTCAAACCGTTTGAGAACCCGGTGCACGTCGAGGGCTTTACCGACAACGTGCCGATCAGCACCGCGCAGTACCCGACCAACTGGGAACTGTCATCGGCGCGTGCCGCGAGCATCGTGCGCATGCTCGCGATGCAGGGCGTAAACCCCGGGCGCCTGGCCTCGGTGGGGTACGGCGAGTTTCAGCCGGTGGCCAATAACGCCACGCTGGAAGGCCGCGCGCGCAACCGGCGGGTGGTGTTGGTGGTCTCGCGAAACCTGGATGTGCGCCGCAGCCTGACCGGGACCGGCACCGCCAATGCAACACCGGACGCGGCCCTGAAGCGCGCTGGCACACAAACTGCACCGGCCCCGGTAAAACCGCTGGTTCGGCAGAGTGCCGTCAATTCTCCGTCACCGGCTCAATAACCTATGCAATGTCTCGGTCGCGCTTGTGCCCACCGGGAGGAACCATCCGAATGAGAGTCTGGGCAGTTGCCAATCAAAAAGGTGGAGTCGGCAAGACCACCACCTCCATCGCCTTAGCCGGCTTGCTGGCCGAAGCGGGCAAGCGCGTGGTCGTGGTTGACCTTGACCCCCACGGCTCGATGACCAGCTACTTCGGCTATGACCCGGATGCGCTGGAGCACAGCTGTTTCGACCTGTTCCTGCACAAGGGCAGTGTGCCTGGCGACTTGCCCGGCCAATTGCTGCTGCCAACCAGCAACGAGAGCATTTCCCTGTTGCCGTCCAGCACCGCGCTGGCCACCCTGGAGCGTCAGTCGCCGGGGCAGAGCGGCCTGGGCCTGGTGATCGCCAAGACCCTGGCGCAACTGTGGCAGGACTTCGACTACGCGATCATCGACAGCCCGCCGTTGCTCGGCGTGCTGATGGTCAATGCCTTGGCGGCGAGCCAGCAACTGGTGATCCCGGTGCAGACCGAACACCTGGCGGTCAAAGGCCTGGAGCGCATGGTCAGCACCTTGGCCATGATCAACCGCTCGCGCAAGCAGCCGCTGCCGTACAGCATCGTCCCCACCTTGTTCGACCGCCGCACCCAGGCCTCCCTCGGTACCTTGCGCGTATTGCGCGACGCCTACCCGCAGAGCATCTGGAACGGCTACATCCCGGTGGACACGCGCCTGCGCGATGCCAGCCGCGCCGGGCTCACGCCTTCGCAGTTCGACGCCAAGAGCCGTGGCGTCATGGCTTACCGTGCGTTGCTCAAGCATCTGCTGTCGCAGCAACTCGTGGCGCAGGTGGCTTGATGATGAACCGCCCCGTTGAACTCAAGACCAAGACCCGGCCGCAACTGGCGCTGGAGTCCTACCTGGACGCCCTGCTGCAAGACGCGACCGCAGAAGAATTACCGGAACCGATCCTGGTGCTGGAACCGGCGGTAGAAGTGCCGCCGTCGGACGCCCTGGATGAGTTCCAGTTGGCTGTATTGGAAGAGCAGGCCCGCGATGCACACGCCGCGCCGCTGACCGTGGCGCCCGAGGCGCCGGTTGTCGTGGAAGCGCTGACGCCGCCGGTGGTGGTCGAGCCGGTGGTGCAAGTGCACCTGCCGCCCAGCATCACACCGCCGCCGGTCACCGGCGACGGTCGTCCGTCGTGGGCCGCCGAGCCGTTCGAGTGCTTGCTGTTCGACGTCGCCGGGTTGACCTTGGCGGTGCCGCTGGTGTGCCTGGGCTCGATCTATTCCCTGGAAGGCCAGGAATTGACGCCGCTGTTCGGGCAACCGGAGTGGTTCCTCGGCATCCTGCCCAGCCAGGCCGGCAACCTCAAGGTGCTGGACACCGCGCGCTGGGTGATGCCCGACCGCTACCGCGATGACTTCCGCCAAGGCTTGCAATACGTGATTTCGGTGCAGGGCTACGAGTGGGGGTTGGCGGTGCATCAAGTCAGCCGCTCGCTGCGCCTGGATCCCAATGAAATCAAATGGCGCAGCCACCGGGGCCAGCGGCCTTGGCTGGCGGGCACCGTGATCGAACATATGTGCGCGTTGCTCGACGTTGCCGAACTGGCCGAATTGATCGCCAGCGGTGCCGTCAAGGCGATGCCTGCCAACAAACGCAGTTGATTGAACAATAAGGGCCGCGCGCAAGTGTGGTCAAAAGCAGTAAATACGCCGCCTACATCGGCATCTGAAGGGGTCAGAGATATGAACAAGTCAGCGTCCGCACAAGGTTTGGATGATCCGATCCTGCAATGGGTTACCTTCAAGCTGGACAACGAGACCTACGGCATTAACGTGATGCGCGTGCAGGAAGTGCTGCGCTACACCGAGATCGCTCCGGTTCCGGGTGCGCCGAGCTACGTACTGGGCATCATCAACCTGCGCGGCAACGTGGTGACGGTAATCGACACCCGCCAGCGCTTCGGTCTGGGTACCGTCGAAGTCAGCGACAACACCCGTATCGTCATCATCGAAGCCGACAAGCAAGTGGTCGGCATCATGGTCGACAGCGTGGCGGAAGTGGTTTACCTGCGCCAATCGGAAGTGGAAACCGCGCCGAACGTGGGCAACGAAGAATCGGCCAAGTTCATCCAGGGCGTGTGCAACAAGAACAACGAACTGCTGATTCTGGTTGAGCTGGACAAGATGATGAGCGAAGAAGAATGGTCGGAACTGGAGAGTATCTGATTGTTCTTTGAGGCTGCGGTGATTGTCCTGGCCCTGTTGTGGGCCGGGACCCTGGGTTTTTTGCTGCGCTACCTGCGCCAGCAACGGGAATTGGCGATGCAGCAGGCCGAGCGCGACGCTGTGCGCGACCGGCGTGTATTGGAGCTGGTCAAGCGGGTCGACCAGTACCAGCGCAGCGCGGTGAAGGTCGGGGATGAGGTGCATGAACTGCGCGCCATTCTCGCGCCGTTGCCGGACAAACTGGTGCAGCTCGAGCAGCGTGATCCCGCCAGCCTGTCGTTCGCTCAGGCCGCGAAATTGGTCGGCATGGGCGCGACGGTGGACGAGCTGACCCAGTCGTGCGGGCTGACCCAGGCTGAGGCGCAGTTGATGAGTAAGTTGCACAAGGGCTGAGTGCGACAAGCTTGTCACTTGCTGCCGCACTTTTGCTACGGGTTCAAGGTCCACATCCTTCAAGCACCTTTGAATCCAGGAGTACCTCGTCCATGACCAGCCCCAAGGCACTGTTGATCCTCCACGGCAAGCAAGCCCTCAACGAGGGCGTGCGCGCAGCCGTGCAGGCCCGGCGTGAGCAGGGCTGGGAGCTGGCGGTACGGGTGACCTGGGAGGGGGGCGACGCCCAGCGCTTGGTCAACGAAGCCCTGGACGACGGATACACCTGCCTGATCGCCGGTGGCGGCGACGGTACCTTGCGCGATGTGGCCGAAGCGATGGCCCTGGCCAAGACCGACGCCAGCCTGGTGCTGATGCCCCTGGGCACCGCCAATGATTTCGCCAAGGCCGCCGGTGTGCCGCTGGAGCCGGCCCTGGCGCTGGCGATGCTGGACGTGCCGCCGCGGGCGATCGACCTCGGCCAGGTCGGCGGGCAGATCTTTCTCAATATGGCCACCGGCGGCTTCGGCAGCCAGGTCACCGCCAACACCTCCGAAGACCTGAAAAAAGTCCTGGGCGGCGCCGCCTACCTGTTTA
Source organism: Pseudomonas asgharzadehiana (assembly GCF_019139815.1). Lineage (NCBI taxonomy): Bacteria > Pseudomonadati > Pseudomonadota > Gammaproteobacteria > Pseudomonadales > Pseudomonadaceae > Pseudomonas > Pseudomonas asgharzadehiana. The sequence continues at coordinate 4,517,536 of NZ_CP077079.1, read as the reverse complement.
CCGGCTTGACGCGTTTCAGCGAATTGACGGCGGCCTATGCCGAGCTGGACGGGCCGGATTTTCATTGGAAGGGCGAGCTGCTGGCGCTGGGCATCGGCAATGGTCGCCAGGCCGGCGGTGGGCATGAGCTGTGCCCGGGTGCCATGGCCGATGATGGCTTGCTCGACGTGAGTATTCTGCCGGCACCCCAGGAGGTGGTCGGCACGTTGCGTGAGCTGATGAGCAACGGGTGGGGCCTGGACACCATGTTTGTCCGCGCGCGCCTGCCGTGGGTCCGGATCCAGCAGGCTGAAGGGCTTTACATCAACCTCGACGGTGAGCCGCTGCAGGGTGACGATCTGCGTTTTGAAGCCTTGCCCAAGGCGCTTCGTGTGCACCTGCCGCTGGGTTCGCCGCTAGTCATCCAGGCTGATGATCTGCTCGCGCACCGCGAATAACACCAGGCCCGCGACGTCGAATATCTGCAGGCGCTTCATGATTTGCGAACGGTGCGCTTCCACGGTCTTGATGCTCAGGCCCAGGCCGTGGGCAATCTCCCGGGTGGATTTGCCACGCACGATCAGGCGCAGGATCTCCAATTGGCGCGCCGTAAGGTTATGGCTGTGGCCGGCAGGCGCGCTGGTCGCCTGGTTACGCACCAAGGCCTGGTTGATCACGGTGTGGGCGATGGCCGGGCTCAGGTAGCGCTCGTTGTTGGATAAGGCCGCCAGCGCGTGTTCCAGCTCATTGGCGGTGGTGTCCTTGAGCAGGTAGCCATGGGCGCCGGCCTCCAGCGCACACATGATCAACTGCGGGTCGGTGTGCATCGACAGGATCAGCACTTTGCTCCTGGGGTAGGCGCGCTTGAGTTGCTGCAAGGCATCCAGGCCGCTGGTGTGCTTCATCGACAGGTCCAACAGGACGATATCCGGCTGCAGCGCGCTGAACTGCTCCAGCAATTGCGCGCCATCGCTGGCTTCGCCGGCCACCGCATAGCCGGGAATGTCTTGGATCAGCGCGCGTACGCCGGCCCTGATCAGTGCGTGGTCATCCACCAGCAATAATGTACAGGTCACTCGAGAACCTTAGGGGAGCTGGCCCGTTCGAGGGCGCGCGGCGCCCAGGGGAAAAGTGCTTCGATGCGCGTGCCGGCGCCAGGCTGGCTGCTCACGGACAGGGTGCCTCCCAACTGATCGATCCGCTCGGCCATGCCGGCCATGCCCCGTTGGCCTTCGCTACCTGGGTCGATGGCGGGCGAAAAGCCCTGGCCGTCATCACAGATACTCAGGGACAGCCCTTCAGGCAGGCGTTGCAGGCGAACCAGCACGTTGCGCGCCTGGGCGTGGCGCAGCATGTTGGTCACCGCTTCCTGGGTAATGCGAAAGGCCGCCACGGCCATTTCTTCGGGGATGCCGGTCAGCCGTTGCTGGCATTCCAGGCTCCAGTGCACCGGGGTGTTTGCCAGCGTCTTGAGCAAGTGCGCGCGCAGGCTGGCTTCCAGGCCCAGGCTGGCGAGCTGTCGCGGGTTGAGGATGGCGGACACGTCGCGCACCTTGGCCAGGGTCTCATTCAAGGTGTTGCACAACACGCTGCACTGGCTTTGCAGTTCGTCCGGCAGACGCCGCTTGAGCCATTCGCTTTGCAGCTTGGCGGCGGTCAGCAGTTGGCCGATATCGTCATGCAATTCGCGGCTGAGGCGGTGGCGTTCGTTTTCTTGCACTTGCAACAGGCGCTTGGCCAGTTCGTGAGGCTGGAACTTGATGGACTTGCGCGAATACCACTGCTGCAGGCCCACCACCAGCAAGATAGCGAGGTTGAGCAGCAACACCATCAGCGGCAGCGGCGCGGATCGAACGTAGGCCCACAGGCTCAACAGCAGCGAGCCAAGGCACAGGGTGAGGATCAAACGGCGTGCATTGCTGCGGGACGCGGACCTGGCAATGAGTGTCTTGAGGCTGGCATTCATAGCGGATGGAGCCAATAAAGGTTCGCTGCGGGAAGACCGGTCACGGCGGCTGAGCGGTCTTGTTTGGAATACGTTATCGAGTCGTTTATTCGCATCATGAAGTTGGGTCACTTCGAGCGCAGGCATAGTACCACCACTCTTACCGTTGGTCGCCTGGTGCCATGACCGGCAGGCTTACTTGGCCGCGGTCTTGCCCCAGGCGGCATTCCCGGAGTGTAGGCAGTGAGAGGAAGTTGTCGTACTTGAGTGGGGGTGTGGTGATAAACATTAATAGCTAATTGATATCTATGCGCGCCGTTTTAACGGGTGAACAAGCTTCTGGGCTGTAAAGAACACGTGAGTTGAAGACGACCCATCAACTCGCGTGATGCAGGCGTTGCTGCGGCTTATAACTGAAGCTTTTTTGCGGAATCTGCAGGCTTACCGTGGCAATCAAGGTGGTTTGCTCGGTGTCGTCCATGCCCAGCTCACCCGTGCGGGTGTCGATCAATTCCAGTTGCCAGGCCAGCAGGCTCAAGCAGGCGTGCAACGCGTCCAGCGCCTGATCATGCAATTGCAGGGGGCTGGCGGCGTTGGCGATCAGATACTCGATATGCCGGGAGAATTCGCTGATAGCTTGCAGGGCCAGGCTGTCGGCTGTCTCGGCCAGTTTGGCCAAGCTGTTTTTCATGCACTCGATGGCATCGCTGTCGTCGCGGATCAAGTGCAGATGGCTCAAGCATTCTTCTGATTTTGCCAGCAGTTTTTCTGCTTCAATCAAGAACTCGGGGAAGGTGGTCTGCCATTCATTTGCGCTATTCATCATGCAAGCCTCCACAACATACGGTCGGGTGATGAGATGTCGCACTGGGTGGATGGCTTAAAAATAGCGCTGAAATTTGGCTTGGACCTGTAGGTCGCTTCTGATTTTTTAGTAAGACGTTTATTGGAATGACGGCAAGGGCCGTGCGTAGCCTTGGTGAGTGGGCTTTGTTGCACACCTTCACTTGCCGTGACATGGACGTCTGAAAGGCCTGTGGGCCGAGGGCTTGGCATGGCAAACAAAAGCCTGACTCCATTCATGCAATGAGAATGGCGTCACATTAATGGCTATTAGATACTGCGAATATCAGGTTTTGCCTGATTGTGCATAGGGGAACCCCTTACATAGCGGAACCTTGCGTCGATTTGAATGCCACGCAACGTCGCTGTACTGCCGTCTGGAGAGGCCCGCGCAGTAAAGCATGATGTCAGTGTGACATCAATCAATTTCCGTGGCACTTTACAGGGGGTCAAGGTCTGGCATTTGCCGCCGATAACTAGCTCAAGTGAACTGCATAATCCGTTCGCGCCACATTTCCAGCGCACATCAGGAGCATTTAATGGCCGGCATTCTCGACACCGTAGATCAACGTACGCAACTGGTGGGTGAGAATCGCCTGGAGATCCTCATGTTCCGCCTGTTCGGCCGGCAACTGTTTGCGATCAACGTGTTCAAGGTGCAGGAGGTCCTGCAACTGCCCAAGCTCACGCTGATGCCCCAGCGCCACCCTTTTGTGTGTGGCGTGGTCAACCTGCGTGGCCAGACCCTGCCGGTGATCGACCTGTCCCAGGCGATCGGCATGCGCCCACTGGTACCGGGCCCGAACAGCACCATCATCGTCACCGAGTACAACCGCTCGGTGCAGGCGTTCCTGGTCGGTGGCGTGGACCGCATCGTCAACATGAACTGGGAAGCCATCCTGCCGCCGCCGACCAGCGCCGGGCGCCAGCATTACCTCACCGCCATCAGTAAGGTCGATGACCAGTTGGTGGAAATCATCGACGTCGAAAAAGTCCTCGCCGAAATCGTGCCCTACAACGCCAAGGTCTCGCGTGAAAAACTCGAAGACCCGGTGCTGGAACGTGCCCGTGGGCGCGAAGTGCTGCTGGTGGACGACTCCAACGTTGCCCTCTCGCAACTGCGCGACACCCTGGGCCAACTGGGCGTGAAGATGCACATCGCCAGCGACGGCCTCAAGGCGTTGAACATGCTCAAGGCCTGGGCCGATGAGGGTCACGTGATGACCGACAAACTGCTGATGATCTTCACCGACGCCGAAATGCCCGAGATGGACGGCTACCGCCTCACCACCGAAATCCGCAACGACCCGCGCCTGCGCAAACTCTACGTGGTGCTGCACACCTCGCTGTCGGGCAGCTTCAACGAATCGATGGTGAAGAAGGTCGGCTGCGACAATTTCCTGTCCAAATTCCAGCCCGACAAACTGGTGGATGTGGTGCGTCAGCGACTGATGCTGGACGAAGCCTCGGCTTGACCTTAGGGTTGCACTCTTTGCCCCCCGAGGAATGCAGGCCCATGCTTCGTCTCAGCGCGTTGTACCGTTACCCCTTGAAGTCCGGCAAGGCCGAAACCTTGCAGGCTGTCGGCCTGGATAAACTCGGGCTGGAGGGCGATCGACGCTGGATGCTGGTGGACGAAGCCAGCGGGCGTTTCCTCACGCAGCGCGCCGTGGCGAAGATGAGCCAATTGTCGGCGTTGTGGAACGCTGCCGGCGGGCTCACCCTGAGTTCGCCGGGCTACCTGCCGTTGGACGTGGCGTTGCCCGGCAGCGCCAACGAACTGCGCGGCGTGACCATTTGGCGCGACACCCTGCGTGTGCCGGATGCCGGTGACGCCGCCGCTGCCTGGGTCAGCGATTTCATCGGCAAGCCGACGCGCCTGGTGCAGATGCCCGTGGAATATGCGCGCAGCACCCAGGCGGGTTATGGCCGCGATGATGACCAGGTGGCGTTCGCCGATGGTTACCCGTTGCTGCTCATCGGCCAGGGCTCCCTCGATGACCTCTGCGGAAAAATCGGCCGCCCCATGCCGATGCTGCGTTTTCGCCCCAACCTGGTGATCGAAGGCGCTGAAGCCTTTGCCGAGGACGGCTGGAAGCGCCTGCGCATCGGCGATATCGAATTTCGTGTGGTCAAGCCCTGCTCGCGCTGCATCCTCACCACCATCGACCCACAGACCGGCGAGCGCAGCGCCGACCGCGAACCCTTTGCCACGCTGCAAACCTACCGCAACACGCAAGAGGGCGCGATGTTCGGCCAAAACCTGGTCAACGACGGGGTAGGGCGCCTGGAAGTAGGCATGCCGGTGACTGTCCTGGAATAATTTTCAGTGCCCATAAAAAATGCCCGTCTCGCAGGAGACGGGCATTTTTTTTGTTCGGTTGAACCCTCAGCCGCGGTATTCGCACAGGTAAGCGGTATCGACGGCGACCTTCAGCTGGAACTTGCTGTTGGCTGGTACGTTGAACTGGCTGCCGGCGGCGAAGGTTTCCCACTCGGCGTCAGGCAGCTTGACGATAAGGGCGCCGGAGACCACATGCATGATTTCACGCTGGGCCGTGCCGAATTCGTATTCGCCCGGGGCCATGACGCCGATGGTCGCCGGACCTTCTGCGGTGCCGAAAGCGATCGACTTGACGGTGCCGTCGAAGTACTCGTTGACTTTAAACATGGGCGATTCCTCGGAAAAAGGGTCTGAAAAGGTCGGCCAGTATGCCCAAGGCCAACGGGGCTGCCTAGACCGGCAAAATCAGCGGCAGCAGGCGCGCGGTGTTGCGCGCATCTTCGAGTGCCCGATGTTGCTGGCCATGGAACTGCATCCCCGCCAATTGCAGGGCGCCATTGAGCCCCAGGGGCTTGTCCAGGCGCCGGGCCTTGGCGAAGCGCTGCTTGAGGTTCACATGGGGCTTTTCGGTGAGTGCGCTGGCCAGGCCATTGCGCTGCCATTCGAGCTCCAACTGCGCGCGATCATAGTCGCCCCAACTGGCCCAGCCCTCCAGGCGCGGTTGATGCTGGCCCAGCCAGCGTTCGAACAGCGGCCACACCTCGGTGATGGGCGCCGCGCTGTCGATGTTCGCCTGGGTGATGTGGGTGAGCTGGCGGCAAAAAGGCGTCAGCAAGGGGCGGCGCAGCGGCCGCACAAAGCGCTGGAAGTGGTCCAGTTCGCGGCCCTGGCGGTTGACCAGGCTCGCGCCGATCTCGATGACTTCCATTTCCGTCACGGGCCAGCCGCCTTCATCCGTTGTGGCTTCAAGGTCAATAATCAGCCAATGAGGCATCGTGCAGGTTCCCGTACTCGTCTCTTCCTGATGGGGATAGAGCGTAGCCCGGCCTTGTAGTTCCGCCCAGGGCCTATTCAATCTCCAGTAAAACCTGGCGATTGCGCACCTGATCGCCGGTTGCGACTTGCACGCCTTTGACGATGCCATCAATGCCCGCGGTCAGTGGATGCTCCATTTTCATGGCTTCCAGCACCAGCAGCAGTTGGCCTTTGCTCACACGCTCACCGGCATTGACGCGCACATCGACAATGGCGCCGTCCATCGGTGCCTTGAGCGTACCGCTGCCGGCGTCGGCCTGAGGGTTGGCGACGGGTTGGGTGCGGTTGGTCAGCGCCAGGCCCGGCAGCCACAGGCGGTCGCCGTCGAGGTGGTAGGCGATGCGACGGCGAATGCCGTTGAGCACAAACGTGGCGTGACGGCCGTCGGTGGTGAGCGGCAGGGCGGCGGCGGTGACGCTGTGGATCTGGTCGTTGACCTCAAGGCGGCAGGTCCAGGGCGTGCTGGCGTTGTTGCGCCATCCCGCCAAGCCTGGGGGATGCGGGCGGGCGCTGTGGTGATAAAACAGCGCGGCGGCCAGGGCGAGTTGTTCGTCGGTCGCAGGCTGTCGGGCAATGACGCTGAAGTGCTCGGCGATAAACCCGGTGGTGAAATCGCCGCCGATAAAGCCTGGATGCGTGAGCAGGTCGGCCAACAGGCGCTGGTTGGTGGTTACTCCGAGCAGTTGCGTGTCTTGCACCGCGCGCAACAACTTGCGCCGTGCCTCTTCGCGGGTGGCACCGTGGGCGATGATCTTGCCTTGCATGGCGTCGTAGAACGGGCCGATGGTATCGCCCTCGCACAGCCCGTGGTCGATTCGCACACCGGGCGCGGGTTCCCAGCGCAGCACCTCACCGGTCTGCGGCAGAAAGCCCTGGGCCGGGTCTTCGGCGTACAGGCGCGCTTCGATGGCGTGGCCGGTCAACGTCACGTCTTCTTGGGTCAAGGGCAGCGCCTGGCCGGCGGCGATCTGCAATTGCAACTGAACCAGGTCCAGGCCGGTAATCAACTCCGTGACCGGGTGCTCCACTTGCAGGCGGGTGTTCATTTCCAGGAAGTAAAACCGGCCGTTGCGGTCGAGCAGGAACTCCACGGTACCGGCGCCCACATACGTCACCGCGCGGCCGGCCCTGAGCGCGGCTGCGCCCATGGCCTGGCGCAGCTCGGGCGTCATCACCGGGCACGGCGCTTCTTCAATGACTTTTTGATGGCGGCGCTGGATCGAACAGTCGCGCTCACCGAGGTAGATGAGGTGGCCATGGGTGTCGCCGAACAGTTGGATTTCGACGTGGCGCGGCTCGATCAGCGCCTGTTCCAGAATCAGCTCATCACTGCCGAACGCGTTCTGCGCCTCGGAGCGCGCGGTGCGCACGTGTTCCAGCAAATGTTCGCGCTGATGCACCAGGCGCATGCCACGCCCGCCGCCACCGGCGCTGGCCTTGATCATCAACGGGTAGCCGATGCGCTCGGCTTCCCGTTGCAACGTGGTGTCGTCCTGGGCGCTGCCCTGGTAACCGGCGATGCAGGGCACACCGGCGTCGAGCATGGCCAGTTTGGACAGGCGCTTGCTGCCCATCAACTCGATGGCCTCGACGCTGGGGCCGATAAAGGTGAGGTTGGCCTGCCGGCAGGCGCGGGCAAAGTCGGGGTTTTCCGAAAGGAAGCCGTAGCCGGGGTGGATGGCGTCGGCACCTGTGCGTCGGGCTGCGTCGAGGATGGCCGGGATGTTGAGGTACGACTGCTGCACCGGCGCCGCGCCGATATTCACCGCTTCGTCCGCCATTTGCACATGCAGGGCCTGGCTGTCGGCCTCGCTGTACACCGCCACGGTGCGGTAGCCCAGGGCTTGGGCAGTGCGCTGGATGCGGCAGGCGATTTCGCCGCGGTTGGCGATGAGGATTTTGTTGAATGCGGGCATTGGGTTATCCCTCGGGTTATACCGGTGTCTGTTCCGGCCTCATCGGGGGCAAGCCCCCTCCCACATTTGAAACGCGTTCCCCTGTGGGAGAAGCGTTGCGACGATTCGACTTGCCCCCGATGGCGTCATTTGCACCACCCAGGCTTGCGCTTCTGCACAAAAGCCTGGGTCCCCTCAATCCCTTCTTCACCGGTCACCGCCTCGGCAAACCACTGCGCCGCCTGATCCAGCAGCGGCCCCAACGGCTGTTGCGCGCTGGCCAGCAACAGCGCTTTGGTGCGCGCATTGGCCTTCGGCGCGCACTGCAACACCTGGCCCAGCAACGCGTCCAATCGCTGCGCCAATGCCTGTGGATCGCTTTCGGTAAAGTGCACCAGCCCCAACCGCTCGGCCTCGACCCCATCAAAGCGCGCTGCCGTCAGGGCCAGTCGTCGGGCCTGGGTGAGGCCGATGCGCTTGACCACGAACGGTGCGATCTGCGCCGGCAACAGGCCCAGGCTGGTTTCCGGCAAGCCGAACTGCGCCTTGTGGTCGGCAATGGCGATATCGCTGACGCATGCCAGGCCAAATCCACCGCCCAACACCGCACCTTGCAGCACCACGATCACCACCTGCGAAACGGCTTCGACCTCTTGCAACAAGGCGCCGAAAGCTCGGTTTAATGCGGCCAGCTGATCGCCCGCCGTAACCAGGTCCTTCACATCCGCCCCAGCGCAGAAGTGTCCGCCCGCGCCGCTGATCACCACGGCCCGCACCTGGCTGTCCAATTGCGCCAGGGCCGTGCGCAGTTCGTTGACCATCTGCAGGCTCATGGCGTTGCGGCATTCCGGCCGGTTGAGGGTAATGTGCAGCACGCCGTTGTGCGGTTCGAGCAGTAGAGTGTTCATGGTTTTTTCCCCGGCAGGGTGCCCATCAGTTTGCAGATGATGCCCAGCATGATTTCGTCGGCGCCGCCGCCGATCGACACCAGGCGCACGTCGCGATAGGCCCGCGCTACCGGGTTGTCCCACATAAAGCCCATGCCGCCCCAATATTGCAGGCAGCTGTCACTGACTTCGCGGCCCAGGCGCCCGGCCTTGAGTTTGGCCATGGACGCCAGGCGAGTCACGTCCTGGCCCTTGATGTATTGCTCGGTGGCCTGGTACACCAGCGCCCGCAGGCATTCGATTTCGGTGCTCAGTTCGGCCAGGCGAAAGTGGATCACCTGGTTGTCGATCAGCGCCTTGCCGAAGGTCTGGCGCTCCTTGCAATAGTCGATGGTGCTGTCGATGCAGTGCTCCAGGCCCTTGATCATGTTGGCCGCGCCGAACAGGCGTTCTTCCTGGAATTGCAGCATCTGCATCATGAAACCCGCGCCTTCATGGCCGATGCGGTTGCGTTGTGGCACGCGCACGCCATCGAAGAACACCTGGGCGGTTTCGGAGCTGTGCATGCCGAGCTTTTCCAGGGGCGGGCTGACGCTGACACCGGGGGTGTTCATGGGCACCATGATCAGTGATTTGTTGATGTGCGGCTTGTCGTCGGAGGTGTTGGCCAGCAGGCAAATGAAGTCGGCGCTGGGCGAGTTGGTGATCCACATTTTGCTGCCGTTGATCACGTAGTCATCGCCATCCTTGCGCGCGTGGGTCTTGAGCCCGGCCACGTCGGAGCCGGCGCCGGTTTCCGAGACCCCGATGCAACCGACCTGCTCGCCACTGATGGCCGGGCGCAGGAATTGCTCGCGCAGCTCATCGGAGCCGAAGCGGGCGAGGGCGGGGGTGCACATGTCGGTCTGCACGCCGATGGACATGGGAATGCCGCCGCAATGGATGGTGCCGAACTCTTCGGCGGCGACAATCGAGTAGCTGTAGTCCAGGCCCATGCCGCCGAACTTTTGCGGCTTGCAAATGCCCAGCAGGCCGAGGTCGCCGGCCTTGCGGAAGATCTCGTGGATGGGAAAACGCCCGGCCTTTTCCCATTCGTCCACATGGGGGTTGATCTCGCGGTCAACGAAGGCGCGCACGCTGCGGCGCAGTTCCTGGTGTTCCTGGGTGAAGATCATGGTTTTTGTTCTCCTGTTAGAAACGCGCCACGCCGAAGCTGTTCGGTTGCAATTGCCGTACTTCGGCCTCGTGGCAGATATCCAGCAAAAAACCGAGCAGCGTTCGCGTATCCCGAGGATCGATCAGCCCGTCGTCCCAAAGGTTCGCGCTGCCATACAGCGCAGTGGACTGGCTGTCGAGTTTCTGCGCGGTGACCTGCTCCAGCATGTCTAGCATCTTGGGGTCGGGCACCAGGCCGTCCTTGAGTTGCTTGGCCTCGGTGACGATACGCAGCACCTTGCCTGCCTGCGCCCCGCCCATCACCGCCGTGCGGCTGTTGGGCCAGGCGAAGATAAAGCGCGGGTCGAGGCCGCGGCCGCACATCGCGTAATTGCCGGCGCCGTAGGAGCCGCCCACCACAATCGTGAGTTTAGGCACCCGTGCATTGGCCACCGCCTGGATCATCTTCGCGCCGTGCTTGATCACCCCTTGCTGCTCCGATTCGGTGCCGACCATGAAGCCGGTGGTGTTATGCAGGAACAGCAGCGGCGTGCGGCTCTGGTCGCACAGCTGGATAAACTGCGCGGCCTTGCTGGCGCCCTTGGGCGTGATGGGGCCGTTGTTACCGATCACGCCGACGGCGCGACCCTGGATGTGCAAATGGCCGCAGACGGTGTGGGCGTCGAACTCACCCTTGAATTCGAGGAAGCGCGAGCCGTCGCCCAGGCGCGCGAGGATCTCGCGCACGTCGTAGGGCTTTTTCGGGTCATCGGGGATCAATCCCAGCAGTTCGTCGACGGGGTACAGCGGTTCTGTGTAGGTGCGTTGTGGCGCTGCCGGCAGGCGATCATTCCACGGCAGCAGGCCGACGATCTCCCGTACGATGCGCACGCCGTCGGCGTCGTTTTGCGCCAGGTATTCTGCGGTGCCGGCGGTTTGCGCGTGCATCTGGGCGCCGCCCAGTTCTTCATCGGTGGCCACTTCACCCGTCGCGGCCTTGAGCAGGGGCGGCCCGGCGAGGAACAGTTTGGCCTTGCCGCGCACCACCACCACGTAATCCGACAACCCCGGCTGATACGCCCCGCCGGCCGTGGCCGAGCCATGCACCACGGTGATCTGCGGCAAGCCCATGGCCGACATGCGCGCCTGGTTGGCAAAGCTGCGCGCGCCTTCGACGAAGATCTCGGCGGCGTAGTTGAGGTTGGCGCCGCCGCTTTCGGCCAGGGTCACCACCGGCAGTTTGTTTTCCAGGGCGATCTGTTGCAGGCGCAGGGATTTTTTCAGGCCGGTAGGGGAGATGGTGCCGCCCTTGATCGCGCTGTTGTTGGCCACCACCAGCGTGCGCACCCCGCTGACATAGCCGATACCGGCGATCAACCCGCCACCGGCGGCGCTGCCGTCCTTGTCGTCATGCAGCTTGTAGCCGGCCAGGCTGGCCAGTTCCAGGAACGGCGCCCCAGGGTCCAGCAGCAGGTCCAGACGCTCGCGGGGCAGCAATTGGCCGCGTGTGTCGAACTTGGGCTTGGCTTCCTGGGCTTTGCTCAGCAGGTTCTGCTCCAGTTGGCGCAGGTGCTGGAGGCTTTCCAGCAGGGCCTGGCGGTTCTGCGCGAACTGCGGGCTGTGCGGGTCGATCAGGCTTTCAATCACCGGCATGCGCTATTGCTCCGTCTTGAGCACATCGGGTAGATACGCCCGATGAAAACCATTGAAGGGCTCGCTTGGCGGCTGCGCCTTGTGCAGCGGCCAGGCGCGGCTGCCCAGGCTGGCGGCGCCGTCGATGCGCAGGGTGCTGCCGCTGATGAACGCGGCGGCGGGGCTGAGCAGGAACACAATGGCGGCGCTGACTTCCGATTCGGTGCCGATGCGTTTGAGTGGCACATGTTCGCGCAAGGTCGGGATCACTGCCTTGAATGCGCCTTCGTAGGTGTCCATGCCGCTGGATGCGATCCAGCCTGGCGCTACGGCGTTGACCCGCACGCCGGCGCAGGCCCATTCGACGGCGGCGGTCTTGGTGAAGTTGTCCATGCCCGCGCGCGCCGCGCCCGAGTGGCCCATGCCAGGCATGCCGCCCCACATGTCGGCGAGCATATTGACGATGGCGCCGCCGTGCGTGCTCATCGACTGGTTGAACACTTCCCGCGCCATCAGGAAGCCGCCCACCAGGTTGGTGCGCAGTACGGTTTCAAAGCCCTTTTGATTGATCGAGGCAAGCGGCGAGGGGTACTGGCCCCCGGCATTGTTGACCAACCCGTGCACGGGGCCGTGCTCGTTGATGATCTGCGTGACCAGCGCCGTCACCGCCTCTTCGTCGCGAATATCACAGGCGTGCCAATGGGCGCTGCCACCGTCCTCGGTGATTTCCTGCGCGACCTGTTGCAGCTTTGGCGCCTTGCGCCCCACCAGAACCACGCGGGCGCCCAGGGCTGCCAGCTCGTGGGCGGTGCACCGGCCAATACCGCTGCCGCCACCGGTGACGATCAGGGTGTGCCCCTGGAAAAGGTCGGCTTTGAAGATCGAGTCGAAAGCCACGGCAGCGCTCCTTATTTGAATTGATCGGCGATGTGTTGCGGCACCGCGATGGGGATTTCCAGCAACTGCTGGGCGAAGGCCTTGCCTTGCGGGTCGATGCGCAAGCTGGCGATACCGCCGCCGCCCAGGGCGTTTTCCAGCAGGAAATTCAGGCTGTGGCTGCCGGGCAGGTACCAGCGCTCGACGCGGCCATACACGGGGTCGAGGACGTGGCTCATCCAGTCGACGACGACTTGTGGGGTCAGCGTTTCGGCGATCCACGGCAGGTACTCGGGCTGGCGGGCGATCACGCCGATATTGCTGTGGTTGCCCTTGTCGCCGGAGCGCGCCACCGCGAGTTTCACCAGCGGCACGCTGGCGTCGGCGCAGCCTTGCGCGGTTGGCGGATCAAGTGGCGCTGCGGGAGTGGCCAATACGGTAGCGGCAGGCAAGGTGCAGGGGTGGCGCTTGCCTTCGAACTCGATCAGCGGCTCACACAGGGTTTTGTCGACCAGGAACGAAAACAGCCGAATCAACGGATACACCGTGGGCCGCCCGCCGATGATGCCGGTCAGCCCCGGCGCCATGCCCGTGGCGGCCTGGGCGATTTCGCGGGCGAACAGCACCAGTGCCTGCTTGCTCGGGTGCCGCACCGCCAGTTTCATCACCACCTCGCGGCAGTCGTGGCGCCGGGCGTGGGCGCCATAGGTCGCTTCGCTGCCCAGCAGTTCTATATTCACGTCGGTGTAAGGCGCCCAGCCGCGTTGGCTGAACAGCTGCGAGGTCTTGTGGATGATCGCCTGGCTGACGCGCTCGGCCTTGGCCACCGCGTCGATCCCGGCGATCAGGCAACTGGCGGTGCAGCGGAATCCGTCGGGGTAGGTGGCGCTGACCTTGTACTGGTCGGTCGGCGGCAGCCCTTTGGCGCCGCGCAGGTGAACGCGGTTCTCCCCTTGTTGCTGCAAGGTGACCTGGCTGAAATCGCAGATCACGTCGGGCAACAGATACGCGCGCGGGTCGCCGATCTCATACAGCAGTTGTTCGGCCACGCTGAGTTCGCTGATCAGCCCGCCACTGCCGTCGACTTTAGCGACGGTGAACGAGCCGTCGGCGCTGACCTCGACGATGGGAAAACCGATGTGCTCGTAGTCGGGCACCTCGCGCCAATCGGTGAAGTTGCCGCCGGTGCATTGGGCGCCGCATTCGATGATATGGCCGGCGAGCGCGGCCTGGGCGAGCTGGTCATAGTCATGCCATGCCCACTTGAATTCATGCACCAACGCCGCGCTGACGACCGCACTGTCGACGACCCGGCCGGTGATGACGATGTCGGCGCCCAGCGTCAAAGCCTGTGCGATGCCCGGAGCACCGAGGTAGGCATTGGCCGATACGCACACCGGCGGCAATGGCGCGCCGCTGAACATGTCGCGGATATTGGGCAATTGCTTGAGTCGGGGGTGCAGGTCATCCCCGAGCAATACCGCGATTTTCAACGCGATGCCGGCCTTGTCGCAGGCCGCTTGCAGGGCGGTGGCGCAGGCCTGGGGGTGGATGCCGCCGGCATTGCTGATCACGCGGATGCCCTGGCGCTGGATCTCGGCCAGCAGCGGCGTGAGCACTTCGACGAAATCCGTGGCGTAACCGGCCTGTGGGTCTTTCATCCGCGCACCGGCGAGGATCGACAGGGTGACTTCCGCCAGGTAATCGAACACCAGGTAATCCAGCGCGCCGCCGTGTACCAACTGCGCGGCGGCGGTGCAGGTGTCGCCCCAAAAGGCACTGGCGCAGCCGATACGAACCGTCTTGCTCATGAGAAATCCTTCCTCGAGTGGCTGGCGATGAGACTACCAAGCAAGCGCTTGGTTTGTAAACATTGGATACAAGTTTCACCCAAGCGCTTGCTTGGTTGGCCGGCACCGCCTAAATTGCCGGCCAAGACGTCAGTAGAAGTAAAGGAGAGCAGCATGGATGAGCAAACAGCCCTGCGGGTGATGCGCACCATGGTCGACGGCGGGCAATTGACCGACCCCGACAGCGCCCGGGGCAAGTTGCTGCAAACCGCGGCTCACCTGTTTCGCCACAAAGGCTTTGAACGCACCACCGTGCGCGACCTGGCAGGCGCGGTGGGCATTCAGAGCGGCAGCATCTTTCATCACTTCAAGAGCAAGGATGAGATCCTGCGTGCGGTGATGGAGGAAACCATCCATTACAACACCGCGCTGATGCGGGCTTCGCTGGAAGAGGCCGGCACCGTGCGCGAGCGTGTGCTGGCGCTGATTCGCTGCGAATTGCAGTCGATCATGGGCGGCAGCGGCGAGGCCATGGCGGTGCTGGTGTACGAATGGCGCTCACTGTCGGCCGAGGGCCAGGCCCAGGTCCTGGCCCTGCGCGACGTGTATGAAGAGCTCTGGTTGCAGGTACTGGGGGAGGCCAAGGCGGCCGGCTACATCAAAGGCGATGTGTTTATCGTCCGACGTTTCCTCACCGGCGCGTTGTCCTGGACCACCACCTGGTTTCGCGCCGAGGGCAGCCTGACCCTTGAGCAATTGGCCCAAGAGGCGCTGTTGATGGTGCTCAAACCTGACTGAGGCGCAAGCTATTAATTTGCCGACGGAAAGTTGTTTCGCCAGGCAAAAACGCCTAGCTTATCGCCATCAATGTGTTGAACGGTGTGTGCCTTGATGTTATCGCCATGGCGGTTGGCTGCAGGACTTACTTTATGGGCACTGGGCACCGCGTGGTGGATGCCGGCTTCGGCTGCGCAACTGGTACGCATCGGCGCGGCGCATTTTCCGCCCTACACCGTGCGCCCGGAGCAGGGCGCCGACACCGGTTTGCTGCCGCAATTGGTCGAGGCCCTGAATGCCTCGCAAAGCGACTACCAGTTTGTGCTGGTGCCCACCTCCATCCCCCGACGTTTTCGCGATTTCGAACAAGGCCGGGTCGACATGGCGATTTTCGAGAACCCCGATTGGGGCTGGAAAAACATTCAACACACAGCCGTCGACATGGGCCTGGAAGATGCGGAAGTGTTTGTCGCGCAGCGCAAGCCAGGTCGTGAGCAGCGCTATTTCGCTGACCTCGATGGCAAACGCCTGGCAGTGTTCAGTGGTTATCACTATGCCTTCGCTCACTTCAACCCCGACCCCAAGTACATGGCCGAGCACTTCAACGCCACGTTGACCTACTCCCATGACAGCAACCTGCAAATGGTCGCCCGTGACCGTGCTGATATCGCCTTGGTGACCCGTTCTTACTTGAGCGACTTCATGGTGCGCAACGCCGCCATAGCCGGCACGTTCCTGGTCTCGCAGCGCATCGACCAGGTGTATCACCATTACGCCTTGCTACGGCCCGGGGCGCCGATTACCGGCGAAGCGTTCAGCGCCATGCTCAAGCGTTTGCGCGACAGCGGCCAGATGCTGAAAATTTTCGAGCCGTACCGCATCGATGTGATGGCAGTACCCTGATCGGCTAAATTTGTGCACGCGGCTCACGTCACTTCTTTATCCAGTCGACGCTACCGTGAGCCCTCTCCATGTCCAATCCGAATGACCCGTCGGTCTTGCCCTTGCCGGCCGGGCCGGCCCTGAATGCCGATGAAACCGAAAACCACCTGAGCCTGACCCTGGAAGGCCAGCCACTGGCCCGCTTGCGCCTGGAGCGCGGCGACGAACTGCATGTGCATTGGCAGCAACCCGGCGAGGTGCCGTCCGCAAAGGCGTTGTGGGCCGCCTGCTATTGGTTGTTCGCCAAAGAGCCGACCCGCCAGCGCCTGGCCTGGCACCTTGAACATGTGCCGGAGGATGCGTTGCGCAGCGGTTTGCTGCGGACCACCGAGATTGCCGGGCAGTATCACTGTAAGCGCACCCTGTTTTGGCAACTGCCCCAGCCGTGGCTCGGGCATTCCCCTGCTGGCAGTTACCCGCAACAGATGGTTATCAGTGCCGGCAAGCGCCACCCTGCGCGCCCGCCGAAACCACGGGGTGAGGTTTATCGCCGTTTCGACGCGCGCCTGGGTGCCTGGATTTCCCTGCGAACCGTGGAGATTGACGTCGACCTGGCGCGCTTCAATCGCTGGCAGAACAGCCCGCGCGTGGCGAGTTTCTGGCAGGAAAGCGGCAGCCTGCAACAGCATCGCGAGTACCTGGACAAGCTTGAGGCCGACCCGCACACCCTCACCTTGATCGGCTGCTTCGATGACGAACCCTTTGCCTATTTTGAAGCGTACTGGGCCAAGGAAGATCGCATCGCACCGTTCTACGACGCCGCTGACTACGATCGCGGCATCCACATGCTGGTAGGCGAGGAGCATCATCGCGGCCCGCACAAGGTCGCCAGTTGGCTATCGGCGCTGGTGCACTACTTGTTACTGGATGACCCGCGCACCCAGCGTGTGGTGGCGGAGCCGCGTGCCGACAACGCGAAGATGATCGGCCATATGCACAACCAGTGTTTCCACTGCGAAAAGGAGTTCGACTTCCCGCATAAGCGCGCGGCGCTGATGCTGCTGGGGCGCGAGCGGTTTTTTGAGCGGTGTGGGTTAGCGTGAAGGGGCGCTGATCGTTCCCGTCGTGGGAACGATCAGCGGGCGGTCATACCCGCCGCGCGAAGGTGTCGCTGTGGTTGCCCGAAACCTTGCGGCAGTGCACCAGCGCATCGCGAATCATGAAGTTCACCAGTGTGGGCGAAACCCCCAGCTCCTTGGCGATGTCCTTTTGCGGCACGCCATGCAGGCGGTACATCTCGAACGCGTAGCGGGTGCGCTGGGGCAACTCGGTCAGCGCGTCGGCGATGTTTTCCAGGGTGTTGAAGTTGATGTGCGAGGTTTCCGGCGAGGCGCCGTGAATCACCACATTCAAGCCTTCCTCCTCCGGCCCCGAATATTTGAGCTCCAGGGCCTGCTTGCGGTAGTGGTCGATCGCCAGGTTGCGCACGATCTGGAACAGGTAACTCAACTGGGCCTTGAACGATGAGGTGATCGTAGGCGCCGATTGCAGTCGAAAGTAGGCGTCCTGCACAACGTCTTCGGCACGGGAGCGGCAACCGGTAATGCGTGCCGCGATCTTCACCAGAATCAGCCGATTGTCGACGAATGCCTGGAGAAGGGGTGAGTCGCACCTGCCTGTGGATACTTGTTCCGTCATGGAAATCACCTTGTCGCAAAAGAGGTTGGGAGAGGGCGTCCTTGCTGAGGCCTCCTACACATCGGGCAACAAATTATGCTTAATGATAATTATTGTCAAATGAGAAGACGAACTAATCTTATGCCTTCCGGTTCGATGTGAACCACCTCTCGCTCGGCGCCTGCGACTAATTATTTGCCGGTGCCGTCCGTTCTTCTGGGTGACAGGTCCGTTAGTCAAGCGGCCAAGGATCAGCCACCCGCAGGAGGACGAAATGGGTTTTTACCGTGCACACAGCGTGTTTCAGTGGGGAGTGCTCAAGCGATGAGTGCACCGACCAGACTGCGCCTGTTCTGCCTGCCCTATTCCGGCGCCAGTGCCATGGTTTATGCGCGTTGGCGGCGAAGCCTGCCGGACTGGTTGCACGTGTGCCCGCTGGAATTGCCCGGTCGTGGCATGCGCATGGACGAGCCCTTGCAGCGCGATATCAAGGCGTTGGCCGCGCAACTCGCCGAGGAGATCAGCCATGACCTGAGGGGCCCTTATGCCGTGTTCGGTCACAGCCTTGGCGGGCTGCTGGCCTTCGAGCTGGTCCATGCGCTGGCCGCACGCAACCTGCCGGCGCCACTGGCCCTGTTCGCCTCCGGCACCGCAGGCCCCGCGCGCCGCGATGTCAGCGAATACGCCATCGAAAAGACCGATGCACAACTGATCGACCGCCTGCGCGAGTTGCAGGGCACTGCCGAAGAAGCCTTGGCCAACCCCGAATTGATGCAACTGATGCTGCCGATCCTGCGCGCCGACTTCCTGCTTTGCGGCAGTTTCACCTACGGCCGGCGCGCGCCGCTGGGCATGCCGATTCACGTGTTCGGCGGCAAGCAGGACAGCGTGCGTGCCGACCAATTGCTCGACTGGCAACTCGATGCCGCCAGCGGCTTCTCCCTCGACCTGTTCGACGGCCACCACTTCTTCCTCGTGCAGCACGAAAGCGCCGTGCTGCGCTGCCTGCGGCGCTACGCCGAAGAACATCTGGCCCGCTGGCGCAATGGCGCGGCGCGGCAACGGGTTGCCGGCTGAAGCCCCCCCAATTTCATAATTTCCCGTAAGCCGATTTCAGGCAGGAACCCCATGATGGACGCCTTCGAACTTCCCTCTACTCTGGTCCAGTCCCTTCAACGCCGTGCCGCGCAGACCCCGGACCAGGTGGCCCTGCGCTTCCTCGCCGAGTCCGCCGAGCACAGCGTGGTGCTCAGTTACCGCGACCTCGACCAGCGTGCCCGCACCATCGCCGCCGCGCTGCAAGCCAACGCCGAGCCGGGCGACCGCGCGGTACTGTTGTTTCCCAGCGGCCCGGATTACGTCGCGGCGTTCTTTGGCTGCCTGTACGCCGGCGTGATCGCGGTGCCGGCCTACCCGCCGGAATCCGCCCGCCGTCATCACCAGGAGCGTTTGCTGTCGATCATCAGCGACGCCGAGCCGCGCCTGCTGCTGACCATCGCCAGCCTCGCCGATGGCCTGGCGCAGATCGAGCATGCGCCGCCGCTGCTGAGCGTCGACACCCTCGATGCGCCACTGGCCGACCATTGGATTGCCCCCGACCTGCAACCCGGCGACATTGCCTTCCTGCAATACACCTCCGGCTCCACCGCGCTGCCCAAGGGCGTGCAAGTCAGCCACGGCAACCTGGTGGCCAACGAAGTGCTGATCCGGCGTGGTTTCGGCATTGATCTGAACCCGGATGACGTGATCGTCAGCTGGCTGCCGCTGTACCACGACATGGGCTTGATCGGCGGCCTGCTGCAGCCGATCTTCAGCGGCGTGCCGTGCGTGCTCATGTCGCCGGCGTATTTCCTCGCTCGGCCGTTGCGCTGGCTGGAGGCGATCAGCGAATACGGCGGCACCATCAGCGGCGGCCCGGACTTCGCCTACCGCCTGTGCAGCGAGCGGGTCAGCGAGTCGGCTCTGGATCGCTTGGACTTGAGCCAGTGGCGCGTGGCCTATTCCGGTTCCGAGCCGATTCGCCTCGACACCCTGGAACGCTTCGCCGAGAAGTTCGCCGCCTGTGGCTTCAGCTCGAAGCAATTCTTCGCCTCCTATGGCCTGGCGGAAGCGACGCTGTTTGTCGCCGGTGGCCGCCGTGGCCACGGTATCCCGACGCTGCGCGTCGACGAGCAGGCCTTGGCCGCCAATCGCGCCGAGCCCGGGCAGGGCAGCGCGATCATGAGCTGCGGCACCCCCCAGCCCGAACACGCGGTACTGATCGTCGACCCGCACACCTTGAGTGAACTGGCCGACAACCGCGTCGGCGAACTCTGGGCCACCGGCCCGAGCATCGCCCACGGCTACTGGCGCAACCCCGAAGCCACCGCCAAGACCTTCGTGCAGCACGCCGGGCGCACCTGGCTGCGCACCGGTGACCTGGGCTTTATCCGTGAAGGCGAGGTGTACATCACGGGGCGCCTGAAAGACCTGCTGATCGTGCGTGGCCATAACCTGTACCCGCAAGACATCGAACAGACCATCGAGCGCGAAGTGGAAGTGGTGCGCAAGGGCCGCGTCGCGGCGTTCGCGGTGAATGACCAGGGCCTGGAAGGCATCGGCATTGCCGCCGAAATCAGCCGCAGCGTGCAGAAGATTCTGCCGCCCGAAGCCCTCATCAAAGCCATCCGCCAGGCCGTGGCCGAGGCCTGTCAAGAAGCGCCAAGCGTGGTGGTGCTGCTCAACCCCGGCGCGTTGCCGAAGACCTCCAGCGGCAAGCTGCAGCGTGCCGCGTGCGCGCTGCGTCATGCCGACGGCAGCTTCGACAGCTATGCGCAGTTCCCCGGTGTGCAAGCGCCGGTCAGCGAGGCCGCGCCGGAGTCCGCACTGCACAACCGGATCGCCGCGATCTGGTGCGAGCAGTTGCAGGTGGCCCATGTCGCCGCCGACGATCACTTCTTCCTGCTCGGCGGCAACTCCATCATTGCCACCCAGGTGGTCGCACGCCTGCGTGAAACCCTGGGCCTGGAGCTGAACCTGCGCATGCTCTTCGAAGCGCCCACACTGGCCGCCTTTGCTACCCGCGTTGCGCAGTTGCAACAGGAGGGTGGCGTAGCCCAAGGTGCGATCCAGCCCCTCTCGCGCCAGCACGAACTACCGCAATCCCTGGCCCAGAATCGCCTGTGGATCACCTGGCAACTGGACCCGCAGAGCAGCGCCTACACCATCCCCGGCGCGCTGCGCCTGCGCGGCGAGCTGGACGAAGACGCCGTGCGCCTGAGCTTCCAGCAGTTGGTCCAGCGCCACGAAGCCCTGCGCACGCGTTTCTACGAGCGCGACGGCCGGGGCTTCCAGCGCATCGATGAACACGGGGCGTTCGAGCTGCACGTCATCGACCTCAGCGACGTGCCCGCCGTGGAACGCGAAGCCTGCGCGCAGCAGATCCGCGAGGATGAAGCGCGCACCCGGTTCGATCTGGAGAAAGGCCCGTTGCTGAGGGTGACCCTGGTGCGCCTGGATGATGAAGACCACCAGTTGCTGGTGACGCTGCATCACATCATTGCCGACGGCTGGTCGCTGAACATTCTGATCGATGAATTCTCGCGGTTGTACGCCGCCGCTTCACAGGGCCAGCCCCTGGAGCTGCCAGCACTGGCCCTGCAATACGCCGACTACGGCACCTGGCAGCGCCAATGGCTGGCCGAAGGTGAAGGCCAGCGCCAACTGGCGTACTGGAAAGCCCACCTGGGCGACGAGCAGCCGACGCTCAACCTGGTTGGCGATCACCCGCGTTCGGCGCGGCGCCTCAACAGTGCCGCGCGCCACACCACGCGCCTGAGCGTCAACCTCAGCCAAGCGATTCGCCAGACCGCCCAGGCCCATGAGTCCACGCCGTTCATGCTGTTGCTGGCGGCGTTCCAGACCTTGCTCTACCGCTACAGCGGCCAGCGCGATATCCGCATCGGCGTGCCCAACGCCAACCGCCCGCGCCAGGAAACCCAAGGCCTGGTCGGCTTCTTCATCAACACGCTGGTGTTTCGCGCCGAGCTGGACGGGCGCCTGCCGTTCGACCAACTGCTGGCGGCCACCCGCGAGACGGCGCTGGGCGCCCAGGCCCATCAGGACTTGCCGTTCGAGCAACTGCTCGAAGCCTTTGCGCAAGCGCGCGAGCAGGGCCTGTTCCAGGTCATGTTCAACCACCAGCAACGCGACCTCAGCGCCTTGCGCCGCCTGCCGGGCATACTGGCCGATGAACTGCCGTGGCACAGCCGCGAAGCCAAGTTCGACCTGCAACTGCACAGCGAAGAAGACCGTAACGGACGCCTGAGCCTGTCGTTCGACTACGCCGACGAACTGTTCGACCCTGGGACGATCCAGCGCCTGGCCGAACACTTCAGCCACCTGCTGCAGGCGGTCTGCGCACAACCGCGCCAAGCCCTCGGCGACCTGCCGTTGATGCCGGCGAACGAACCACAACCGTGGGCCCAGGCGCCGTGCGCGCCGGCCCGGCAGTGGTTGCCTGAACAGCTCAATCAAGCGGCTTCGGACGACACCGCACTGGTCTGGCAGGGCGGCAGCCTGAGCTTCGCCCACCTGCATACCCAGGCCAACCGCCTGGCCCATTACCTGCGCGACAAGGGCGTCGGCCCCGACGTCTGCGTGGCCATCGCCGCCGAGCGTTCGCCGCAACTGTTGATCGGCTTGCTGGCGATCATCAAGGCCGGTGGCGCCTATGTGCCGCTCGACCCGGACTACCCCGCCGAACGCCTGGCCTACATGCTGGAGGACAGCGGCGTACACCTGCTGCTGACCCAGACCTCATTGCTTGACCACCTGCCGACGCCCGCCGGTGTGTGCGTGATTGCCATGGACAGCCTGCATCTGGATCAATGGCCGACCCAGGCACCGGGCCTGCGCCTGCACGGCGACAACCTGGCGTACGTGATCTACACCTCCGGCTCCACCGGCCGCCCCAAAGGGGTGGGCAACACCCACGCGGCCCTGGCCGAGCGCTTGCAGTGGATGCAGGCCACCTATCAACTGGACACCACCGACGTGCTGCTGCAAAAGGCGCCGATCAGTTTTGACGTGTCGGTGTGGGAGTGCTTCTGGCCACTGATCACCGGTTGCCGATTGGTGCTGGCCGGCCCCGGTGAACATCGCGACCCGCACCGCATTGCGCAACTGGTGCAGGAACACGGCGTGACCACCCTGCATTTTGTGCCGCCGCTGTTGCAGCTGTTTATCGACGAACCGCTGGCGGCCGGGTGCACCAGCCTGCGTCGCCTGTTCTCCGGTGGCGAGGCCTTGCCTGCCGAGTTGCGCAACCGCGTCCTGGCGCAGTTGCCGGCGGTGCAATTGCACAACCGTTATGGCCCGACCGAGACCGCGATCAACGTCACGCACTGGCATTGCCAGGCCGAAGATGGCGAGCGCTCGCCGATTGGCCGACCCCTGGGCAATGTGATCTGTCGCGTGTTGGACGACCAGCTCAACCTGTTGCCGGCCGGTGTGCCGGGTGAACTGTGCATCGGCGGCATCGGCCTGGCGCGGGGTTACCTTGGCCGTGCCGGGTTGACCGCCGAACGCTTCGTGGCCGACCCGTTGGGCGAGCCGGGTGCGCGCCTGTACCGCACCGGTGACCGCGTGCGCTGGAGCAACGATGGCGTGCTCGAATACCTCGGCCGTCTCGATCAACAAATCAAGCTGCGCGGTGTGCGCCTGGAGCCGCAGGAAATCGAAGCACGCCTGCTGGCCCTGGACGGTATCGCCCAGGCCGTGGTGCTGGTGCGCAACGCCACGTTGATCGGCTACTACACCGCCCACACCGCATGGGTGGAGCAGGACGTGAAGGCCGCCCTGGCCGCCGAATTGCCGGAGTACATGGTGCCCGCGCTGCTGATGCGCCTGGACGCCATGCCCCTGAGCCCCAGCGGCAAACTCGACCACCGTGCGCTGCCGGAACCGGTGTGGCAGGTGCGTGAACACCTTGAACCCGAATCACCGTTGCAGCAACAAATTGCCGCCATCTGGCGCGAAGTTCTCGGCCTGCCGCGTATCGGCCTGCGCGACGACTTCTTCGCCCTCGGCGGCCATTCGTTGCTGGCCACGCAAATCATCTCGCGCACCCGCCAGGCCTGTGACGTCGAGTTGCCGCTGCGTACCTTGTTCGAAGCCAGTGAACTGGGGGCGTTCGTTGAGCAGATCAGCCTGATCCAGGCCTCGGGCCAGCGTAACCGGCAAACCGCAATCGCCAAGGTCGACCGCAGCCAACCGGTGCCGCTGTCCTATTCCCAGCAGCGCATGTGGTTCCTCTGGCAAATGGAACCGGACAGCCCGGCCTACAACGTCGGCGGCATGGCGCGCCTGCGCGGCGTGCTCGACGTGGGGCGTTTCGAGGCCGCGTTGCAAGCGTTGATCATGCGCCACGAAACCCTGCGCACCACCTTCCCGAATGTCGATGGCGTGGCCTGTCAAAAGGTCTCGCCGCAGACCGGCCTGCGCATGGCCTGGCAGGATATTTCGGCGCTGGATGAAGCCGCGCGCGCGCAGCGTTTGCAGGAGTTGGCCGAGCATGAAGCCCACACGCCGTTCAACCTGGAAACCGGGCCATTGCTGCGTGCGTGCCTGGTCAAGGCCGGCGAGCAGGAACACTACCTGGTGCTGACCCTGCACCATATCGTCACCGAAGGCTGGGCCATGGACATCTTTGCCCGTGAACTCAGCGCGCTGTACGAAGCCTTTATCGACGAGCGCGAGTCGCCGCTGGCGCCGTTGCCGGTGCAATACCTCGACTACAGCGTGTGGCAACGCCAGTGGATGGAAGCCGGGGAGCGCCAACGCCAGCTCGATTACTGGACGGCACAACTGGGCAATGAACATCCACTGCTCGAACTGCCTGCCGACCGGCCACGGCCACCGGTGCAAAGCCACCAGGGCGAGCTGTACCGTTTCGATCTCAGCGACGAATTGGCCGCCCGCGTGCGCGCCTTCAACGCCGAACGCGGCCTCACGCTGTTCATGACCATGACCGCGACCCTCGCCGTGTTGCTCTACCGCTACAGCGGCCAGACCGACCTGCGCATCGGCGCGCCGGTGGCCAACCGTATTCGCCCTGAAAGCGAAGGGCTGATCGGTGCGTTCCTCAACACCCAAGTGCTGCGTTGCCGGCTCAATGGGCAGATGCAGGTCGGCGAACTGTTTGAGCAGGTGCGCCACACCGTGATCGAAGGCCAGTCCCATCAGGACTTGCCGTTCGACCACTTGGTGGAAGCCCTGCAACCGCCGCGTAGTGCTGCGTATAACCCGTTGTTCCAGGTGATGTGCAACGTGCAGCGCTGGGAGTTCCAGCAGAGTCGCCAACTGGCTGGCATGACCGTCGAGTACCTGGCCAACGATGCCCGCGCGACCAAGTTTGACCTCAACCTGGAGGTCACCGACCTCGACCATCGACTGGGCTGCTGCCTGACGTACAGCACTGACCTCTTCGACGAACCGCGCATCGCGCGCATGGCCGCGCATTGGCGCAACCTGTTGGAAGCGCTGATTGCAGGTCCCGAACAACGCCTCAGTGAACTGCCGTTGCTCAATGCCGACGAGCAACGGGCGTTGCGCGGCAGCCTCGGTGTGGAGGCCGGTGAACATCGTCTCGACCAGTGCATCCACGCGCTGTTCAGCCGGCAGGCGGTCAGTCGCCCGGATGCACCGGCCCTGACCTTTGCCGGCGTGACCCTGACTTACGCCGAACTCGACGCCCGCGCCAATCGCCTGGCCTGGATGTTGCGCGAGCGCGGCGTGGGCCCGCAGGTGCGGGTCGGCCTGGCGCTGCCGCGATCGCTGGAAATGGTCGTCGGCCTGCTGGCGATCCTCAAGGCCGGCGGTGCCTATGTGCCGCTGGACCCGGAATACCCGCTGGACCGCCTGCACTACATGATCGAAGACAGCGGTATCGGCCTGTTGCTTAGCGATGCGGCGATGTTCCAAGCCCTCGGTGAACTGCCGGCCACGCTGGCGTGCTGGTGCCTGGAAGACGACTCGCCAAGGCTTGCCGATTACCCGGCGGATGAGCTGCCGTTTATCAGCCTGGCGCAACACCAGGCGTACCTGATCTACACCTCCGGCTCCACCGGCAAGCCAAAAGGCGTGGTGGTCTCTCACGGCGAAATCGCTATGCATTGCCAGGCGGTGATCGAACGCTTCGGCATGCGCCCGGATGATTGCGAGCTGCATTTCTATTCGATCAACTTCGACGCCGCCACCGAGCGTTTGCTGGTGCCGTTGCTCAGCGGCGCGCAGGTAGTGTTGCGTGCCCAGGGGCAGTGGGATGCCGAAGAAATCTGCGGGCTGATCCGTGCCCATCGCATCAATGTCCTTGGCTTTACCCCCAGCTATGGCAGCCAGTTGGCGCAATGGCTGGCGACCCAGCAACAAACCCTGCCGGTGCGCATGTGCATCACCGGTGGCGAGGCGCTGACCGGCGAGCATTTGCAGCGCATCCGTGCGGCATTCCAGCCCCAGGTGTTTTTCAACGCCTATGGCCCGACCGAAACCGTGGTGATGCCGCTGGCCTGCCTGGCGCCGCAGCAGTTGGAGGAGGGCGCCGGCAGCGTGCCGATCGGCAGCATTATCGGTGACCGCGTGGCGTATATTTTCGACGCCGACCTGGCGTTGGTACCGCAAGGCGCGACCGGCGAGCTGTACGTCGGCGGTGCCGGCCTGGCCCAGGGTTACCACCAGCGTCCGGGCATGACGGCGGAACGCTTTGTGGCCGATCCGTTCAGCACCCGGGGCGGCCGTCTGTACCGCACCGGTGACCTGGTGCGCCAACGCGCCGATGGTCTGGTGGAATACCTGGGGCGGATCGACCATCAGGTGAAGATTCGCGGCTTCCGTATCGAGTTGGGCGAGATCGAAACCCGCCTGCTGGAACATCCGGCCGTGCGCGAAGCCGTGGTGCTGGCGCTCGACTCGCCAAGCGGCAAGCAGCTCGTGGCGTACCTGGTCAGCGACCAGGCGCCGGTCACGCTGCGCGATGCGTTGAAGGCCCACCTCAAGGCGCAACTGCCGGACTACATGGTCCCTGCGCACCTGATCGTGCTGGATGCCATGCCGCTGACCGCCAACGGCAAACTCGACCGCCGCGCCTTGCCGCAACCGGACGCCGAGGCCAATCGTCAGCAGTACGTGGCGCCACGCAGCGAGTTGGAGCAAACCCTGGCCGCGATCTGGTGCGCGGTGTTGAACGTGCGGCAAGTCGGCCTGGACGATAACTTTTTCGAGCTGGGTGGCGACTCGATCCTGTCGATCCAAGTGGTCAGCCGCGCGCGCCAGGCCGGGGTTCATTTCAGCCCGCGCGACCTGTTCCAGCACCAGACGGTGCGCACCCTGGCCGCCGTCGCCACGCGCTCCGAGCGCGTCACGGCTGAGCAAGGCGTGCTCACCGGCAGCTCGGGCCTGACGCCCATCCAGCATTGGTTCTTCGACACCGATATTCCTGATCGCCAGCACTGGAACCAGGCCCTGCTGCTCAAGCCGCTGCAACTGCTCGACCCCCAGCGCCTGGAGCAAGCGCTGCTGGCCGTGCTCGAACACCACGATGCCCTGCGCCTGAGCTTCACGCAGCGGGACGCCCAGTGGCACGCCGAACACTTGGCCGTGCCCCAGGGCGGCGTGCTGATGCAGGCGCATGTGCGCGATATGGATCAATGCGCCGCGCTGTTCACCGACACCCAGCGCAGCCTCGACCTGGCACACGGCCCGCTGCTGCGCGCCTTGCTGGTGGATGGCCCCGACGGCCAGCAACGCCTGCTGATCGCGATCCATCACCTGGTGGTGGACGGTGTGTCGTGGCGTGTGTTGCTCGAAGACCTGCAGAACGTCTATCGCCAATTGAGCGACGGCCAGTCGGTGAACCTGCCGGCCAAGACCAGCGCCCTGCGTGACTGGGCCGCGCGCTTGCAGGCGTATGCGGGCAGCGAATCCCTGCGCGAAGAACTGACGGTGTGGCAGCAGCAATTGGCCGGGCCCGCTGTGGCGTTACCGGTGGACCGTGCGCACGGTACGTTGCGTAATCGCGATGCCGAGACCGTCAGCGTGCGCCTGGGCGCCGAACACACCCGCCAATTGCTGCAACAAGCGCCGAGCGCCTACCGCACCCAGGTCAACGACCTGCTGCTGACCGCCTTGGCCCGCGTGCTGTGCCGCTGGAGCGGGCATGCATCGGCTCTGATCCAACTGGAGGGCCACGGCCGTGAACCCCTGTTCGATGAGATCGACCTGACCCGCAGCGTCGGCTGGTTCACCAGCGCCTATCCATTGCGCCTGACCCCGCAAGCGGAGCAGGGCGCCTCGATCAAGGCGATCAAGGAACAACTGCGCGGCGTGCCGCACAAGGGCCTCGGCTATGGCGTGCTGCGTTACCTGGCGGACGACCTGTGCAGGCGGACCCTGGCGGCGTTGCCAACCGCCGACATCACCTTCAACTACCTCGGCCAGTTCGACCAGAGCTTCGGCGGCGATGCGCTGTTCCATCCGCTGGAGGAGCCTGCCGGCCTGGCCCATGACCCGGACGCGCCGCTGCCCAATCAACTGAGCGTCGACAGCCAGGTGTACGGCGGGGAACTGGTGCTGCGCTGGACCTTCAGCCGCGAACGCCACGACGCCCACACCGTCCGCGAATTGGCCGGGGCGTACCTGGCTGAGCTGCAAAGCCTGATTGCCCACTGCCTTCAGGACGATGCCGGCGGCCTCACCCCGTCCGACTTCCCCCTGGCGCACCTGACCCAGCCGCAACTGGATGCGTTGCCGGTACCGGCCAATGCCATCGAAGACGTCTACCCGCTGACCCCGATGCAGGAAGGCCTGCTGCTGCACACCTTGCTGGAACCGGGTACCGGCCTGTATTACATGCAGGACCGCTACCGTATCAACAGCGCGTTGGACCCTGAGCGTTTCGCCCAGGCCTGGCACGCGGTGATCGCCCGTCACGAAGCCCTGCGCGCCTCGTTCTGCTGGAACGTCGGCGAAGACATGCTGCAAGTGATCCACACACCGGGCAGCACGCCCATTGAATATCTCGATTGGAGCGCCGCGCCTGAGGCCGAGCAGGAGCCGCGCCTGCAAGCGCTGCTCAAAGCCGAGCGCGAAGCCGGTTTCGATCTGCTCAACCAGGCGCCGTTCCACCTGCGCCTGATCCGCGTCGGCGAAGCGCGCTACTGGTTCATGATGAGCAACCACCACATTCTGATCGATGCCTGGTGCCGTTCGCTGCTGATGAATGACTTCTTCGAAATCTACCTGGCGCTCGGTGAAGGCCGCGACGCGCAACTGGCCACGCCGCCGCGCTACCGCGACTACATCGCCTGGCTGCAACGCCAGAACCTGAATGAGGCCCGCCAGTGGTGGCAACACAACCTACAGGGTTTCGAGCGCACCACGTCGATCCCGAGTGACCGGCCGTTCCTGCGTGAACACGCCGGCCACAGCGGTGGCATGGTAGTGGGCGATTGTTACACCCGCCTCGACGCCGCTGATGGCGTGCAACTGCGCGAATTGGCCCAGGCCCATCAGCTCACCGTAAACACCTTCGCCCAAGCGGCCTGGGCCTTGGTATTGCGGCGCTTGAGCGGGGAGCGTGACGTGCTGTTCGGCGTCACCGTGGCCGGTCGCCCGGTAGACATGCCAGAGATGCAACGCACCGTCGGCCTGTTCATCAACAGCGTCGCGCTGCGCGTGAAACTGCCCGAGGATGACCAGCGGTGCAGCGTGCGCCAGTGGCTGAGCGACCTGCTCGACAGCAATATGCAGCTGCGCGAGTACGAATACCTGCCGCTGGTGACGATCCAGGAACACAGCGAACTGCCCAAGGGCCAACCGTTGTTCGACAGCCTGTTCGTGTTCGAAAACGCCCCTGTGGAAACCTCGGTGCTGGACCGTGCGCAAAGCCTGAACGCCACCTCGGACTCCGGCCGCACCCACACCAACTTCCCGTTGACCGCCGTGTGCTACCCCGGTGATGACCTCGGCCTGCACTTGTCGTATGACCAGCGTTATTTTGACGAAACCACCGTGCAAGGCATGCTCGGCGAGTTCAAGCGCTTGCTGCTGGCGCTGGTGCAAGGCTTCCATGGCGACATGGCCGACCTGCCGCTGATCGGCGAGCAGGAACGCGAGTTCCTGGTGGAAGGCTGCAACCAGAGTGAGCACGACTACCCGTTGGCGCGTAGTTATGTCGAGCTGTTCGAAGCGCAAGTGGCCGCGCATCCGCAGCGGATCGCGGCCAGTTGCCTGGGCCGGCACTGGAGCTTTGACGAACTCAACCGTCGCAGTAACGGCTTGGGTCATGCGCTGGTCGCGGCGGGCGTCGGCCTGGATCAGCCGGTGGCGTTGCTGGCCGAGCGCAACCTGGACCTGCTGGGCATGATCATCGGCAGCTTCAAGGCCGGTGCCGGTTACTTGCCGCTGGACCCCGGCCTGCCAAGCCAGCGTCTGAGCCGCATTATCGATTTGAGCCGCACGCCGTTGCTGGTATGCACCGAGGCGTGCCACGAGCAGGCACTGGAACTGCTGGCGCAATTGGGCTGTGCGATTCGGCCGACGTTGCTGGTATGGGAAACGCTGGCGGCATCAGAGCAGAACCCGGGTATCTACAGTGGCCCGGACAACCTCGCCTATGTGATCTACACCTCGGGTTCCACCGGCCTGCCCAAAGGCGTGATGGTTGAACAGCGCGGCATGCTCAATAACCAGTTGAGCAAACTGCCCTACCTGGACCTGAGCGCGGCGGATGTGATCGCTCAGACGGCCTCGCAAAGTTTCGATATTTCCGTGTGGCAATTCCTTGCCGCGCCGCTGTTCGGCGCGCGGGTGGACATTGTGCCGAACAGCATCGCCCATGACCCCCAGGGCTTGCTCGCACATGTGCAGGCCCAGGGCATCACTGTGCTGGAGAGCGTGCCGTCGCTGATCCAGGGCATGCTCGCCCAGGACCGCATCAGCCTCGACGGCCTGCGCTGGATGCTGCCCACCGGCGAAGCCATGCCACCGGAGCTGGCGCACCAATGGTTGCTGCGTTACCCGCAGATCGGCCTGGTGAATGCGTATGGCCCGGCGGAATGCTCGGATGACGTGGCGTTCTTCCGCGTCGACCTGGCGTCGACCCGAGGCACCTACTTGCCGATCGGCACGCCCACTGACAACAACCGTTTGTACCTGCTCGATGGCGCGCTGGAGTTGGTGCCTCAAGGGGCGGTGGGCGAGTTGTGCGTGGCCGGTACCGGGGTAGGGCGCGGTTATGTCAGCGACCCGCTGCGCACCGCCCAGGTGTTTGTGCCGAACCCGTTCGGTGCGCCGGGGGAACGTGTGTACCGCACGGGGGACCTGGCCCGCCGCCGCAGCGACGGTGTGCTGGAATACGTCGGGCGGATCGACCATCAGGTGAAGATTCGCGGCTACCGCATCGAACTGGGCGAAATCGAAGCGCGCCTGCACGAGCAACCCGAAGTGCGTGACGCGGCGGTCGGCGTCCAGGACGGCGCCAATGGCAGGCATCTGGTGGGTTATCTGGTGCCAACTGATGAAACGCTGAGTTCAGGCGAACGCCTGGACCGTATCAAGCAACGCCTGCGTGCCGAACTGCCGGAATACATGGTGCCGCTGCACTGGCTGTGGCTGGAGCGCCTGCCGCTCAACGCCAACGGCAAACTCGACCGCAAGGCCCTGCCGGCGCTGGAGATCGGCCAGTTGCAGGGCCAGGATTACCTGGCGCCACGCAACGAACTGGAAACCACGTTGGCCGCCATCTGGGCCGAAGTGCTGAAAGTCGAAAAAGTCGGTGTGCAGGACAACTTTTTCGAACTGGGCGGGCACTCGTTGCTGGCCACGCAGATCGCCTCGCGGGTACAGAAGACGCTACAGCGCGATGTGCCGTTGCGGGCAATGTTCGAGTGCAGCACGGTGGCGCAGTTGGCCGAATACATTGATGGGCTGGCGGCCAACGAGATCAGCGCGCAGAAGGCGGATCGGTTGAGTGACCTGATGGCGGAGTTGGAAGGGCTGTAGATTTGGTTGCCTGTCAGGGCCTCATCGGGGGCATGCCCTCTTCCACAGTTTGAGTGTATTCACAGTCAACCTGTGGAAGAGGGCTTGCCCCCGATAGCGCCCGCCCAGGCACGGCCTATTTGGGCCCGAGTATCTTCACCAGCTTATCCGGCGACGGCGCCCCTTGCTGTTGCTGCAACCCGCCCTTGTCATCCAGGTAGAAAATCGCCGGCGTCGCCGACAGTTCCAGCTCGTCCATCAACTTCATGTTGGCTTCGAGCTTGGCTTCGATATTCGCCGGGATCTTGGTCAGCGCCTGCAATGTGCTGCCTTTGCCGGCGGCTTCGTGTTCTTCCAGGGCTTTTTGCGGGTCTTTGGCGGCGAACAGTGCGGCGGATTTACCGGGGCTGTCTTCGCGAATGATCCCTACCATGATGTGGCGCAACTGCACCTTGCCGGCTTTGACCCACGGCCGCGCCTGTTCCCAGAACATGTTGCAGTACGGGCAGTTGGGGTCGCTGAACAAGTAAACGGTGCGTGGGGCGTTCTTGTCGCCGTCCTGGATCCAGCTGCTTTTTTCCATCTTGGCCCACACTTCCTTGGCCATCGGGGCGTACACCAGTTGTTCCAGGGGCGCGCTGCTCAGGTCATTGCCCTGGGCATCGTACAGGCTGCCGGCGATCACGCTTTTGCCGTCGGCGGTCAGGTACAGGGCCATGCCGCGGTTCTGGTATTGCGCGGCGTAGCCAGTGAGGCCGCTGGGGGCGTCGAATTTGCCGATGATCTTGGCGCCCTTGGCTTCGATCTGTTTGATGGGCGCCGGCCAGTCTTCGGCTTGCACCAGAGTGGCCGCCGCCATCAGCGGCAGCAGGGTCAGCAGGTGGCGGAGGCTTGGCATGAGGGTTTCCTTTCAGGGGCGGTGTCGAAGGGTTCCATGGCATGGGCCAGGCTGGCCTGGGACAACTCGCCCAGGTGACTGTTGATCAGGCGTCCGTCGGCTGAGTAGAACAGCGTGGTCGGCAATGCCATGGAACCCACGGCCTGGCCGAGGCGGCCGCTGGCGTCGAACAGCACGTTGTCCAGGGTCAGGCCTTGCGTGGCCAGGTAGGTGCTGACGCTTTGCATGCTTTCGGCCTGGTTGACGAACAGGAAGGTCACGTCGGGGCGTTGGTGCTGCGCGCGTTCCAGTACCGGCATTTCGCGGCGGCACGGCGGGCACCAGGTGGCCCACAGGTTGATCACCAGCGGGCCCCCCTTGTAGTCGGTCAGTTGCACCTCTTGGCCATCGGCCGTGCGCAAGGTGATGTGCGGTAGCTGCGTGCCCTTGTCGTAGAGGCTCAGGGCCAGGCTGGTCATGCCCCAGAACAGCAGGCCGGTGACCACCCCGGCGCTCAGCGGCTTGCGCAGCGCCGGGCGCCGCCAGCCGTAGGCCAGCGCGCCCAGGACCAGGGCGATCACGCCGGGCCAGGCGAGAAAACCACCGTCGCGCAGGTCGACCATCTGCAACCAGTCGCTGCTGTAATAATTCCAGTACATCAACACAAAGCTCACGCGCGCTGCGAGCATGCCCAGCAGGAACAGGCTGAACAGCACCGACTCCGGGTTCTCACCGCCACGCTTTGCCACGCGCCAGCCCACCAGGGTGGCGAGAATCAGTGCGCTGATCAGCAGGATGTGATTCAGCGCAATGGCGAAGGTGCCGATGGTCAGGGTCAGCATCAGAGGGCGTCCCGGGCTTGGGTCCAGCGTTGCAGGAAGGCATCGGCATTCACTTCGCCGGTGATGCGCTGGGCGCGGCGTTCTTCACCGTTGGGGCCGATCCACACAAAGCTGGGCGGCCCCGGCACCTTGTAGCGGCTCAGCAGCTCGCGGCTGGCCGCGTTGTCGGCGGTCACGTCCAGGCGCAGCAGGCGTACGTCTTTCAACGCGTCGAGCACGTCGGGTTTACCGAACACCTGTTTTTCCATGATCTTGCACGACACGCACCAGTCGGCGTAGTAGTCCAGCAGTACCCATTGGCCCTGGGCCTTGGCGCTGTCGAGCTGGCTTTGCAGCACGGCCGGGTCGTTAATCGTCATGAAGGCTTGATGGGCGCTCGGCGCCTCGGCAACCCGCGAGCCGCTGTACACCTTCAACGGTTGCCACAGGTCGTCGCTGCCACCGGCGGCGCCCACCACCAGCACGCAACCCCATACACCCAGTACCACGGCGCCGGCGCCGAACAGCATGGCCACGCGGCCGAAATCCTGGGCCAGGCGCCAGCCGCAATAAGCCATCGCCAGCGCCAGCGCGCCCCACAGGCCGAGCCACAGGCTGTCGCCGATGATCGGGCGAAGCATCAGCACGGCGGTGCCCAGGAACAGGAAGCCGAAGACGCCCTTGAGCACGTTCATCCAGGTGCCAGGCTTGGGCAGGAAGCGGTTACCCACGGTCACCAGCAGCAACAGCGGAATACCGATGCCGATACCCATGGCGAACAACACCAGGCCACCGTGCAGCGCATTGCCGCTTTGTGCGATATACAACAGCGCGCCAGCCAGGGGCGCGGTCATGCACGGGCCCACCAGCAGGCCGGACAAGGCGCCGAGAATACCCGCACCCACCAGGCTGCCGCCGCTTTGCTGGCGGCTGACGGTGTCCAGGCGATCGCGCAGGAAGGCCGGCAATTGCAGTTCAAAGAAGCCGAACATCGGCAGCGCGAGGAGTACAAACAGCGCGGCGAAACTGCCCAGGATCCAGGGGGTTTGCAGCCATGCGGCGAGGTTGGCGCCAAGCAGGGCGGCCAGCACGCCCAGCGCCGCATACACCAGCGCCATGCACACCACGTAGCTGCCGGCCAAGGCAAAGCCGCGACGCGCACTGGCGCCACTGCCTACCACCAGGCCGGCGAGGATCGGCAACATCGGCAGCGAACACGGGGCAAACGCCAGCAACAGGCCCAGCCCGAAGAACACCAGCAAGCTCCAACCCAGGCTGCGCTGTTGCAGGCCGCTGGCCAGGCTCTGGTCCTGAGCCTGGGTGGTGGCCGCAACTGCCGGGTTGCCGCCCAGGTCCACGGTGATCGACTGCGGCGGGTAGCACAGCCCCGCATCGGCGCAGCCCTGCCAGCCCAGCTTGACCTGGCCGGTGACGCCGGCCGGGATCTTCACTTCCAGGCCCTGGCGATACACTTGCTGCTCGCCAAAGAACTCGTCGCTGTGGGCTTCGCCCTGGGGCAGCAGGGGCTTTTCGGCCAGGCCATCGAACTTCATGCGCTGCTGGTACAGGTAATATCCGTCGGCAATCTGCCAATACAGCTGGGTCTCGCCGCTTTCAAGACGTTCGGAGGTAAAGGTGAATGCCTTGTCCACCGGCAGGAAATCGGGTTTGGTCTCAAACGGGTTGCCCGGCGCGGCCTGGGCGAACCCTGCGAACAACACCAGCAGAAAGGTAAACAGATGCCGCATGGTCAAGCCTTAGTTCGATGCAAGTGAGGCACACAATGTGTGGCGTTGATTAACCGATGATTAACCGGTCGCTATTCTAGAGTGTAGGGATTGCCGGGTGTTGTGAACTTTGACGGCATAATGCGCGCTTAATCCACGGCTTCTCTAATCGCCCCATCTTTTATGAAGGGTTCAGCATGCACGTACTGGTCTGTGAAGACGACGAACTGATCGCCAGCGGCATCGTGGCCGGCCTCGGTGCCCAGGGCTTTACCGTCGAGCGCGTGGCGACGGCCGCTGCCGCGCGGGCGATGCTCAAGGCCGCGACCTTCGACATCATGGTGCTGGACCTGGGCCTGCCCGACGAAGATGGCCTCAAGCTGCTGCAACAACTGCGCAGCCAGGGCCTGGAGATTCCAGTGCTGATCCTCACCGCGCGCGATTCGGTGACCAACCGCGTCGACGGCCTGCAAGCCGGCGCAGACGACTACCTGCTCAAACCCTTCGACCTGCGCGAATTGGCCGCCCGCCTGCAAACCTTGCTGCGTCGCATGGCGGGGCGCAGTGTCAATTTGATCGAGCATGGCCGGTTGAGCTACGACCCGAGCAGCCGCGAAACCTTGCTCGGCGGCCAGCCGGTTGATTTGTCGCGCCGCGAGCAGGCGCTGTTGCAGGCCCTGCTGCACAACAAGGGGCGAGTGCTCTCCAGCGAACAACTCAAAGACAGCGTCTACGGTTTTAACGACGAACTGGAAAGCAACGCGCTCAATGTGCATATCCATCACCTGCGCCGAAAACTGGGGAATGGCATCGTCGAAACCGTGCGCGGCCTCGGTTACCGCCTGGGCCCGGCGGACGACGGCGAGAGTGCGTCGTGAAGAGCCTGCGCCTGCGCCTGACCTTCAAGCTCGGCGCTGCCTTTGTAGTGATCTGGGCCCTGGCGGCGGCCTGGATGCTCAACGATCTGCGTAACCAGATGATGTTTTCCCTCGACCAGCGCCTGGTGGCGTCGGCGCGCATGGTGGCGGGGCTGACCGAACAGATGCCGGGCCTGGCCAGTATCAGCGGCGGCGCGCACTTGCGTACCGAACAGCTGCATGTGCCGGGCGGCATGGCCTGTCAGGTCAGCTCGTTGCGCGGGGAAATCCTCGCGCGCAGCCACACCACGCCGGATCAGGGCCTTGAGTCGCAACGCAGTGGCTTTCGCGACCAGACGATCGACGGCGTAGGCTGGCGCAGCTTTACCCTGTCCCGTGGCGACCTGTTGATTACCACCGCCGACCGCCAGGTGGAGCGTGAAGCGCTGAACATGTCGATCCTGCTGGCGGCGTCGGTGCCGGTGGGCGTGGCCATGCTGGGCTGCCTGTGCCTGCTGTGGCTGGGCATCGGCCAAAGCCTGCTGCCGCTCAACCGCATGCGTGACGCGCTGATGCGGCGCAGTGCCGACTCCCTTGAGCCGCTGCAGATCCACCCGTTGCCCAGTGAGCTCAAGCCGCTGCTCGACACCCAGAACCAACTGTTGCAACGCATCGCCAAGACCATCGAGCGCGAACGCCGCCTGACCGGCGACGCCGCCCACGAACTGCGCAGCCCGTTGACCGCGATCAAGACCCACCTGCAAGTGGCGCGCATGACCGACGGCGCGGCCCGCGACCAGTCGCTGGCACATGCCGAGGAGGGCGCCGACCGCCTGCATCGCACCCTGGAACAATTGCTGCTGCTGGCGCGGGTGGAAGGCAGCCTGTCGTTTGACGATGGCTTGCAGTCCAGCGCCGAAGAGGTCGCGCGGCTGGCGATTGAGGATGCCAATGCGGGGGATAACGCACGTATCGACCTGATCCTGGCGCAAAACCTCACCGGCGCGCCGGTGGAAATGCCCGTTGGCCTGGCGGTTGCGGCCCTGCGCAACCTGCTGGATAACGCCTTGCGCCACACCCCGGCGGACACTCGGGTCGAACTCAGTGTGTTCACTGCCAAGGATCACGTGGTGTTCCGCGTGCGTGACCATGGCCAGCAGATTTCCAGCGAAGACCTGCAATACCTGACCCAGCGCTTCTGGCGCAACGGCAACAGCGAAGGTTGCGGGCTGGGCCTGGCAATCGTGCAAGCGATCGTGCAGCGCTGTTCGTGCTCGCTGAAATTTGACAGTCAGGTCGATGGGTTGCGTGTCGACCTGGGCATGCCACTGCGACGCTGATCCTTTTTCCAAGTGCCAAATAGTTACCGCCCGCCTGGGGTTCAAGCCTTCAGGATGGCGGTAATTTTTTTGTGCTTGAACGGGCCGAAAGACTCGGCCTGTATTGAAAAGGACGGTTCTTATGTTGGTCATCGACACCAGTTTCCCCGCCACCGGTTTCAACGATCGCAACGGCGAGCCCGTTGGGCAGCTGCTTGTGCATTACACCGCGGCGCCTTTTGCGTCGTCCCTGCGCACCCTGACCCGGGACGGCGTCAGCGCTCACTACTTGCTGCCCGACCCGCATGAACCCAGCTATCGCGCCGCCGGTTACGACGAGTTGCGCGCGTTTCGCCTGGTCGACGAAGACAAGCGCGCCTGGCATGCCGGCGTAAGCCAGTGGGGCGGGCGGGATAACCTCAATAGCCGCTCGATTGGCATCGAGATCGTCAACCTGGCAAGGGATGACGGTGGCGTGTTCACCTTTCCTGCGTATGGCGAGGAACAGATCGAGGTGTTGATAGCGCTGCTGCGCGACATTCTTGGCCGCTACCCACGGGTTGGGCCGACGGACATCCTCGGACATTCGGACGTGGCCTTTTGGCGCAAGAGCGATCCCGGACCTCGTCTGCCCTGGCGGCGTTTGTTCGAGGCGGGCGTCGGCGCCTGGTTTGATGAGGCGACGCGTGCCATGTACCAGCGCCGGTTTTGCCTCGGGCTGCCGCCGGAGGTGGAAGTGGAGCGGGCGTTCCAGCGCTATGGCTATGCACCGGCCAAAAATCGCCAGGGCTTTGAGCTCCGGACGCGGGCGTTTCAGATGCATTTTCGGGCGCGGGATTATTGTGGGTTTCTGGATGCCGAGACCTGCGCGATTTTGTACGCGCTGAACGAAAAATACCGCGGCCTGTAACGCTGATCGCTTTCACATTTCAGGCTTGATCCACCCATAACGATTACCGGCCCTAAATCCCTGCGGCGCTGATGCGTTTCCAGAACAGGAAATCCGTGCGCATGCCCTTGGGCCAGACGCCAACGGATCGGCAGTTTGGTCACCATCATCAGCGTATTGAGGGATCGAGAAATGTCAGTCGCTACCAGTCGTATCGAAGACGCCCAGGTGCATGAAACGCTCTACCAGTTCGACGAGACGCCGCTGCTGGCCCGTCAGCGTCAGCAGGAGTCCAACGCCCGCAGCTACCCACGGCGCATCCCCCTGGCGCTCAAACGTGCCAAGGGCATTTACGTGGAAGACGTGGAAGGTCGCCAGTTCATCGACTGCCTGGCCGGTGCGGGTACCCTGGCGCTGGGGCACAACCACCCGGTGGTGATCCAGGCCATCCAGCAGGTGCTGAGCGACGAATTGCCGTTGCACACCCTCGACCTGACCACGCCGGTCAAAGACCAATTCGTACAGGACCTGTTCGGCCTGTTGCCTGAAGCGCTGGCGCGGCAAGCCAAGATCCAGTTCTGTGGCCCCACCGGCACCGATGCGGTGGAAGCCGCGTTGAAACTGGTGCGCACTGCCACCGGGCGCAGCACCGTGCTTTCGTTCCAGGGCGGTTATCACGGCATGAGCCAGGGCGCGTTGAGCTTGATGGGCAGCCTGGGGCCGAAGAAACCCTTGGGTGCATTGCTGGGCAATGGCGTGCAGTTTTTGCCGTACCCCTATGACTATCGCTGCCCGTTCGGCCTGGGCGGCGCGCAAGGCGTGCGTGTCAACCTGCATTACCTGGAAAACCTGCTCAACGACCCGGAGGCCGGGGTGCTGCTGCCGGCGGCGGTGATTGTTGAAGTGGTACAGGGCGAAGGCGGTGTGATCCCGGCGGACCTCGACTGGCTGCGTGGCCTGCGGCGCATCACCGAGCAGGCCGGTGTGGCGTTGATCGTCGATGAGATCCAGAGCGGTTTTGCGCGCACCGGCAAGATGTTTGCCTTTGAACACGCCGGGATCATCCCGGATGTGGTGGTGCTGTCCAAGGCCATCGGCGGTAGCTTGCCGCTGGCGGTGGTGGTGTATCGCGACTGGCTGGACACCTGGCTGCCGGGCGCGCATGCCGGGACGTTCCGTGGCAATCAGATGGCCATGGCGGCGGGCTCGGCGGTGATGCGCTACCTCAAGGAACACGACCTGGCCGGCCATGCCGCGGCCATGGGCGAACGCCTTGGCGAGCATCTGCGCATCCTGCAACGGGATTTCCCGCAACTGGGGGATATTCGTGGTCGTGGGCTGATGCTCGGCGTGGAACTGGTAGACCCGCACGGTACGCCGGATATCCAGGGCCATCCGCCCGTGGACCGCCAATTGGCGCCGCGTGTGCAGCGCGAATGCCTCAAGCGCGGGCTGATCCTGGAGCTGGGCGGCCGACACGGTAGCGTGGTGCGCTTCCTGCCGCCGCTGGTGATTACCGCCGCCGAAGTCGACCGTGTGGCCGAGATTTTCGGGCGAGCCCTGGCGGCCGCGGTCGCCAGCCTCTAATTTTTCGACGACTTGGTACGTTTCTACAGATATCAGCGCTGCGCGTGGTGCGCAGCCAGCCTTTGAGCAACGGAGAACAGCAATGACCTCAGTATTTGACCGCGACGACATCCTGTTTCAGGTAGTGGTCAACCATGAAGAACAATATTCCATCTGGCCCGACTACAAGGCCGTGCCGGAAGGTTGGCGCACCGTGGGCAAGAGCGGTCTGAAAAAAGAATGCCTGGCCTACATTGAAGAAACCTGGACCGACATGCGCCCGTTAAGCCTGCGCCAGAAAATGGACGGCGCTGCGCTGGCCTGACTCACCCCGTGTGGCGAGCAAGCACGCTTTCTCGCCACCACCGGACGGCTTCTGCGGGTTCACGCGGTCTTGTCTTTTTCCAGCCCGCCCGTAGCGCCCGTCACCACCTGCACACTCAAACGCGGCGTGGCCAGGTCCAGCCCTGCTTCGTCGAGTTGCCGCTTGAGCGCCAGGTTGAATGCCCGCGACACTTCCCATTGCTTGATCGGCGCCGTCTTGAAGCGTGCACGCAGGATCGCGCTGCCTGATTCGAAACTCTCCACCCCCTGGATCTCCAGCGGCGACCAGATATTGCGGCGCTGTAGCGGGTCGTTGCGGATTTTCTGGCCCACGTCGCGGATCAACTTGATCGCGGCATCGATCTGCATGTTGTAGGGGATCGCCACCCGGAAGATCGCATAGCCGAACTCACGGGAGTAGTTCTTGATGCTCTTGATTTCGCTGAACGGGATGGTGTGCACGATGCCGTCGATGTCGCGCAGGCGCACGGTGCGGATGGTCAGGCCCTCGACAGTACCGAGGTGGCCGCCCACATCCACGTAGTCGTCGATGGCCAGGGAGTCTTCGATGATGATGAACAGGCCGGTGATCAAATCCGCCACCAGCGACTGCGCACCAAAACCGATGGCCAGCCCGATCACACCGGCACCGGCCAGCAGTGGAGTGACGTTCATGCCCATGTTCGCCAGGGCCACGATGGCGGCGATGATAAAGATGGTTACGAACAGCACGTTGCGGATCAACGGCATCATGGTCTGCGCCCGCGCATTCGCCAGGCCTTTGCGCGAACGGGTGAGCGCGTGGTGGATCGCGGTGTCGCTGAGGATCCAGATCAGCCAGGCAAACAGCAGCGTGCCGGCCAGGCCAAACAGCTTGACCGCGATTTCATGGCCCTCGCCTTCGGCAAAGCCAATCAGCGACAGGCCCCACACCCGTAGGCCCAGCTCGATAAACACCAGCCACACCGCCAAGTGGGCCAGGGTGTAGATGAAGCTTTTCAGGCGCTCGGAATACAGCGCATGACGTTTGTGCCGTTGGGGTTTCAGGGCATGGCGCCGCACCAGGCCATTGATCACCATGCACAACACCAGCAACACCGTGCATAACAACGATTGGCGCAGGGCGGTGCTGGTGTCGCCGGCCGACAGGAAGGTGGCAAACAGCGAAATACCCACCAATAACATCGCCGGCAGGTACCAGAAGGTGCCGATGATCGACAGCGTGTCGGTGAGCGCGCGTCGGGTGAGGCGGCGCGACAGCGGCTGGTTGCGGATCAGGTGCGCAATCGGCCGGCGGAAACGCAGGATAAACACGCCGGTGGAGAGCGCCGCCATTACATTGGCCACGGTCGCAGCGGTATGGGCCAGGTGCTGGCCCAGGGCGGTCACCAGGCGCGGGTCGCTCAACGCTTCGCCAAAGGCGGCAAAGCTGCCGATCAGCCACAGTGGGCGAAATGCCTGGTGGCGCAGGATATACAGCGCGCGGTGACGGTGCGGGCCGTCGAGCAGGGAAAAGGCAATCACGCAGATCGCCGAAAAACAGGTACCCACCACCAGCGCGTAGGCCAGCACCATCGCCAGGGATTTGCCCAGGGACGAGGGCAGGGCATAGCTCAGGTAAACCGTGATCACCAATGCGATCAGCCAAGGCCCCAGTTTGCGCAGGGCAAAGCGCAGCATGTCCCAGGTGCGCGGGTGTTGGGGAAGTTCTTCCGGCAGGCCGAAGCGCTCGCGCACACGGTGGCTGAGCCAGATCAGCGCGGCCGCCAACAGGCTCCACACCGCCAGGATCAGCGCAAAACCGAAGATGATCGGCAGCCACTCACTGGCCGGCAGCATCAAGGCGTCGAGTTCCTCCTTGGCCTGGTCGACTTCATTGGACCAGCGTCCCAGCGGGCTGTCGTTACCCGAAAATTGCTGTTCAAAACCGGACAGCGTGCTGCCGATCAGCCCGAGCACACCTTGCTCGGCCACGGGCTGGGCCTTTTGCGTGGCGGCACGCAGCTTTTTCAGGTCGCTGAGCAGTTGGCTGCGCTGCTGGTCGTTTTCCAGGGTCTTGATCACCTCATCCAGCGACTGCCC
This sequence comes from Pseudomonas asgharzadehiana, assembly GCF_019139815.1. Taxonomy (NCBI): domain Bacteria; kingdom Pseudomonadati; phylum Pseudomonadota; class Gammaproteobacteria; order Pseudomonadales; family Pseudomonadaceae; genus Pseudomonas; species Pseudomonas asgharzadehiana. The sequence goes on along the minus strand of NZ_CP077079.1, from coordinate 4,475,401 downwards.
CAGAGGTACCTCGGCCTGAGGTTGAGCCTTGGCGGTGCCCCCCAACAGTCCGGGCAAACCCACGGCGTGGGCAGGCGAAGTGGGAAGCAGGATGAGCAGGGCGATCAACAGGTAGCAGGGCAGGGCGAACAGACGGGAAAGCACGAGGCGGTCAACCTTGGAGACGGCAGGTTGACCGAGTGTACGAGGGCAGGCGTCATTCGGCCAGTTTGGCGAGGATCTTGTACACCACGGTACCCAGGATCAGCAGCATACCGACCCACATGCCGAACACGCCGACGGGCTTGTCCCGAAAATTGAACCCCACGGCAAGCAAGAACATGCCGATCAGGATAGGGATAAGCATGGCGTGGAAGGCGGACATGGAGATCATGGGGCGACGGCCTTGTCGGAGTGGGAATACTGACAAGTCTAGGTCGGATTATGGAAAGTGCAGATGATGCAGATCAGTTTGGCCTGGGTCATATTTCCAGAAACACACAGAACCCAATGTGGGGGCTTGCTCCCGATAGCAGAGTTTCAGTCACCAGATTCATTGACTGATACACCGCTATCGGGAGCAAGTCGAATCGTCGCACCGCCCCTCCCACATTTTTTGACCGCATTCAGCCCTTGAGATCAGGGCAGGTCGTGGCTCGCGTAGAACGCACCCAACACTTTCACCAAGTGCGCCAGGTCATGGCTGCCGCACAGTTCACGGATAGAGTGCATGGCGAACGTCGGCAGGCCGATATCGACGGTGCGCACGCCCAGGTGGCTGGCGGTGATCGGGCCGATGGTCGAGCCGCAACCCATGTCGCTGCGCACCACGAAGCTCTGTACGGGCACTTCTTCGGCCATGCACAAGTGGCGGAAGAACCCGGCGGTTTCGCTGTTGGTGGCGTAGCGCTGGTTGCTGTTGACCTTGATCACCGGGCCGGCATTGAGCTTGGGGCCGTGGTTGGCGTCGTGCTTGTCGGCATAGTTGGGGTGCACGCCATGCGCATTGTCGGCAGACACCAGCAGGGATTTCTGGATGGTGCGTACGAACTCGTCACCTTCGGGCAACAGGCGACGCAGGGTCTGTTCCAGCATCGGGCCGTCGGCACCGCACGCCGAGCAGGAACCGACTTCTTCGTGGTCGTTGCACACCAGCACGCAGGTTTCATCACTGTCGCTGGTGAGCAAGGCTTGCAGGCCGGCGTAGCACGACAGCAGGTTGTCCAGGCGCGCACCGGCGATAAAGTCGCCGTTCAGGCCAATCACCGCAGCACTTTGCGTGTCGTAGAAGCTCAGCTCGTAATCGAGCACCACATCGGCGTTCAACCCATGTTCGCGTGCCAATTGCTCGGTGAGTACGGCGCGGAAGTCCACGCGCTCGTCACCGGCAAACTGCGCGAGGATCGGCGGCAGTTCGGTCTGGGCATTGATCGCCCAACCCTGGTTGGCCTCACGGTTCAGGTGAATGGCCAGGTTGGGGATGATGGCAATGGGCAGCTTGAAGTCGATCAACTGGCTCTCGACCTTGCCGTCGCGGCGGAAAGTCACGCGGCCGGCCAGGGACAGGTCACGGTCGAACCACGGTGCCAGCAGTGCGCCGCCATAGACTTCAACGCCCAGTTGCCAGAAACCCTGGCGTTGCAGCTCCGGCTGGGGCTTGACCCGCAGGCACGGGCTGTCGGTATGGGCGCCGACCAGGCGGATACCGCCCAGCAGCGGCGAGTGACGGCCGAGCTTGAAGGCGATGATCGAGGAGTCGTTGCGGGTCACGTAGTAGCGACCGTTGGCTTCGGTGGTCCAGGTCTCGCGTTCGTCGAGACGCTGGTAACCGGCCGCTTCGAGGCGCTGGGCCAGGGCGGCAGTGGCATGAAAAGGAGTAGGGGAGGCCTTGAGGAAGTCAATCAGGCCTTGATTCAACGCTTCGCGCATAAATAGCTCCAGACAGCAGTGCCGCAAGTTTACCGTTCGATAGCGGCAAGTGCACAGAACAAATGTGGGAGGGGCTTGCTCCCGATGGCGGTGGGTCAGCCCATACCTCTGGAGCTGATACACCGCCATCGGGAGCAAGTCGAATCGTCGCACCGCCCCTCCCACCTTTGACGGTGTTCACAGCTTAAAAAGGAGCTGGGCACTCGAAGCGCAAGCGCTCACCGCTTTGCGGGTGCGTGAAGCTCAACATGCTGGCATGCAGGCACAGGCGCGGCCAGGCGGCCAGGGCTTGTTCGTGGGCGTACAGGCCATCACCCAGCAACGGGTGGCCGATGGACAGCATATGCACACGCAACTGGTGCGAACGCCCGGTGATCGGCGTCAGTTCTACCCGGCACCACTCGCCACAACGCTCCAGCACTTTCCAGAAGGTCAGCGCGTGCTTGCCGAACTCATGATCCACCACGTGGCGGGGCTTGGTCGGGGGGTCGTAGCGCAGGGGCAGGTCGATGCTGCCGCTGTCCAGTGCCGGTTGGCCCCAGGCCAGGGCGGTGTAGGCCTTCTCGGTTTCACGGTCGTGAAATTGGCGGGACAGTTCGCGATGGGTATCGGCGTCCCTGGCCAGCAGAATGATCCCCGAGGTTTCCCAGTCCAGTCGATGGACGATGCGGGCTTCGGGGTAGCCGTTTTCCTGCAGGCGGGTGATCAGGCAGTCTTTGTTGTCGTCGGCGCGACCAGGCACCGAGAGCAGCAGGGTCGGCTTGTTCACCACCAGGACGGCGGCGTCCTGATGAAGGATATGGATGTTGGACAACGGCATTAAACAGCCTCGTAACAAACGCCAACGGCGGCTCGACCACCCCGCTCTCGCACAGAGATCAAGGTGATCGAGCCGCCGTGGCGGCCGCCTGTTCGATCAACGATCAGGCAGGGTGATATTGAGTTCCAGAATCGAGCAGCTGCCGTCGTTTTCCAGGGCGACATGCACGTCATCGTTGCCGATATTGACGTACTTGCGGATCACCTCGACCAGTTCCTTTTGCAAGGCGGGCAGGTAGTCCGGGGTACTGCGTTGGCCGCGTTCGTGCGCCACGATGATCTGTAGACGCTCTTTCGCGACCGACGCGGTGCTTGGCTTTTTGTTGGCGCGAAAGAAGTCGAGAAATTTCATTGTTTAGTTGCCTCCAAAGATACGCTCGAAGAATCCCTTCTTCTTTACATCGAGGAAGCGATGTTCCACGGTCTTGCCCAGCAAACGATCGACGGCATCGCTGTACGCCTGGCCGGCGTCGCTCTGGTCGTCAAGAATCACCGGCACGCCCTGGTTGGAAGCCTTCAGCACGGCCTGGGATTCCGGGATCACGCCCAGCAGGGTCACCGCGAGGATTTCCTTCACGTCTTCAACACCGAGCATCTCGCCGTTGCTGACGCGCTCAGGGTTGTAGCGGGTGAGCAGCAAGTGCTCCTTGATCGGCGATTCGCCTTTCTCGGCGCGCTGGGATTTGCTCGCCAACAGGCCCAGCATGCGGTCCGAGTCACGTACCGACGAAACTTCCGGGTTGGTCACCACGATGGCTTCATCGGCGAAGTACATCGCCAGGTGAGCACCGGTTTCGATGCCGGCCGGGGAGTCGCACACCACGTATTCGAAGGTTTCCTTCAGCTCGGCCAGGACCTTGCCCACGCCTTCTTTGGTCAGCGCGTCTTTGTCACGGGTCTGGCTGGCGGCCAGTACGTACAGGTTCTCAAGGCGCTTGTCCTTGATCAGGGCCTGTTGCAGGTTGGCTTCGCCGTTTACCACGTTGACGAAGTCGTACACCACGCGGCGTTCGCAGCCCATGATCAGGTCGAGGTTACGCAAACCGACGTCGAAGTCGACGATGACTGTCTTGTGGCCGCGCAGAGCGAGGCCGGTACCGATAGCGGCGCTGGTGGTGGTCTTACCCACACCACCCTTGCCGGATGTAACCACGAGAATCTTGGCCAAGGTGTTTCACCCCTAAGGAAAAAGGACTTTTCAGCCCCTGAAAAACATCTCTTGAAACTCGCTGCAGGCGGACAGCCCTTGTAGGAAAAAGATGTCGTTTGCGTAAAGGAAACGCCAACTTCAGAAGATTCCTACACAAGTATTGCCGGTTTCGCTGTGCTATCAGAGTCTAGAGATGCTTGGAAAATGCGGCAGTATCCGTTAAAGCCGGGTGATGTTCAACACATCGCCCGCCAGGCTGACCTGCACCCCGGCCCCCCATAGCGGATCACGGCGCAAATCTTCGGAAACCTTGTACCGGCCTGCAATGGAGACCAGCTCAGCGGTCAACTGCTGACAGAAAATACGCGCCTTGGTATCACCCTTGATGCCGGCGAGTGCACGTCCGCGCATCGGGCCGTATACATGGATGTTGCCATCGGCGAGAAGTTCCGCGCCGGGGCTGACCGAAGCGATCACCACCAGGTCGCTTCCTTCGGCGTAAATTTGCTGCCCGCCGCGTACGGGCGAGGTGATGATCTTTGTAGGCTTGATCGTCGGCTCGGGTGGTTTTTCCGGTTTTTTCTTCACTTCACCTTCGCTCGGGTCCAGCGGACGCTCGCGAGCGCCGGACGGCGGCAATACTGGCAGTTCAATGGCGATGGCGGCGGCAATGTCTTCGATACGGCTGGCGCGAATGGCCAGAGTGCGCAGGCCATGGGAGCGGCACACGCGCATCAGGCCGGGCAAGTCGATCACGCCCTGGCCGGCGGGCAGTTTGTCCAGGGCCAGTACCAGCGGGGCATTATTGAAAAAGTTCGGCGCCAGCGCGACCTTGGCGGCGAGCTGGCGGTCCAGGGCGTCGAGGTCGTTGCGGGCCAGTTCCAGCACGGTAATGGCGAGCATGCTGCCTTTCAGCTGGAACACGGGATCTTGGTCTAGCGGTTCGGTTTGGCTCATGGTCGGCATAAAGCGGCTTGTCACGAAAAGTGTCGAGACTTATAACGAGAACACTCACCCGCCGCAAGCCGGGTCGAACCGTTGTAGAATGCGCGGCCCTGTCTTTACCGGAATCTGTAATGGATCGCCCGCGTTTTCGAGCTGCATTTTTTCACCCGCGTTTCTGGCTGTTATGGCTGGGGCTAGGCCTGCTGTGGCTGGTCACCCAGTTGCCCTACCGCACGCTGCTGACCATTGGTCGGTTGCTTGGCGCCGGCATGTACCACGTGGCGGGCGAACGTCGCCGCATCGCCGCGCGTAACCTGCAATTGTGCTTCCCGGAAAAAACCGCCAAAGAGCGCAAGCAACTGCTCAAGCAAAACTTTGCGTCCACCGGCATCGCCTTCTTTGAAATGGCCATGAGCTGGTGGTGGTCGCGCCAGCGCCTGGCGCGGCTGGCCCACGTCGAAGGCCTGGAGCATCTCAAACAAGCGCAGTTGGATGGCAAGGGCGTGATCCTCATGGCCCTGCACTTCACCACCCTGGAAATCGGCGCGGCGCTGCTTGGCCAGAAGCACACCATCGATGGCATGTACCGTGAGCACGGCAACCCCTTGTTCGACTTTATCCAGCGCCGTGGCCGCGAACGCCATAACCTCGACTCCCTGGCCATCGAGCGCGAAGACGTGCGCGGCATGCTCAAGCTGCTGCGTGCCGGCCGTGCCATCTGGTACGCGCCGGACCAGGACTACGGCGCCAAGCAAAGCATCTTTGTGCCATTGTTCGGCATCCAGGCCGCCACCGTCACCGCCACCAGCAAGTTCGCGCGCCTGGGCAAGGCGTTGGTGGTGCCGTTCACCCAGGAGCGCCTGGCCGACGGCAGCGGTTACCGCTTGGTGATCCACCCACCGGTGACCGACTTCCCCGGCGAGACCGACGAAATCGATTGCCTGCGCATCAATCAATGGGTCGAAGCCGCGGTGCGTGAGTGCCCCGAGCAATACCTGTGGACCCACCGGCGTTTCAAGAGCCGGCCACCGGGTGAACCCAAACTGTACGAAAAACGCCGTCGATAAGACCGACTTTTCCCCACATGGAGTGACGCAATGCCCCCATCTGAACCGGTTACAGGTTTGATTCTTTCCGGCGGCGGTGCGCGCGCGGCGTATCAGGTGGGGGTGTTGGCGGCAATTGCCGAACTGCTGCCGCCGGGGGCACCCAACCCATTTCCGGTGATCGTCGGCACCTCGGCCGGCGCGATCAATGCGGTGAGCCTGGCCAGCGGTGCGATGGACTTCAGGGCGGCGGTGCAACGCCTTACCGCGTTCTGGCAGGGCTTTCGCAGCCATCTGGTGTTGCGCAGCGATTGGCCTGGCGTGGTCCGCCAGGCGAGTCGCTTCCTGATCCACAGCCTGTTCGGCCTGGGCCGGCAATTTCCTGTGGCATTGCTCAACAGTTCACCGCTGCGCGACTTGCTGCAGGACAAGCTGCACCTGGCGGGGATCGACGAAGCCATCCGGCAACAGCACCTGCATGCGGTAGCGGTGACCGCGTTCGGCTACGAGTCCGGGCAAGCGGTGACCTTCTACCAAGGCGGCGGCACCATCGACGCATGGCTGCGGCACCGCCGTATCGGCATACCCACCCAACTGACGGTTGAACACCTGCTGGCCAGTTCGGCGATCCCGTTGTTATTTGCCCCGGTCAAACTCGACGAGGAGTACTTCGGCGACGGTGCCGTGCGCCAATCCGCACCCATCAGCCCGGCCCTGCACCTGGGCGCCAGTCGCGTACTGGTGGTGGGCGTCAGCGGCAACCCACGGGGCAACGAGCCGGCGATACAACGCACGTACACCGGCCAGCAACCGACGCTGGCGCAGATCGGTGGGCATATGCTCAACAGCACGTTCATTGACAGCCTGGAAAGCGACATCGAACTGCTGGAGCGCCTGAACCAGTTCAGCCATTTGCAACCGGCCGACAGCACGGCCCGTGGCCTGGCGCCTGTAGACGTGTTGGTGATCGCACCCAGCCAGCCGATCGATGAAATCGCGGCACGGCATCGCCAGGAGCTGCCGGCGGCGTTGCGTTTGTTCTTGCGTGGCCCAGGGGCGACCAAGACGAGCGGGGCGGGGGTGTTGAGTTATTTGCTGTTCGAGGCGGGGTATTGCAGCGAGTTGATCGAGTTGGGGCGCAGCGATGCGTTGGCCAAGCGCGAAGAAATCACGCGGTTCCTGGGCATAAACCCAATCTGAATGTGTGAGGGGGCAAGCCCCCTCACACATGGGTTTGCAGTGCTCTTTAGAAGTGGTACTTGACCAGGAAACTCGCCGTGTCCTGCGTCGTCTTGAACGCGCCCGAATCTTCGATCCCGTACTTGTTCTTCCAATAGTCGTATTCAAAGCCGACATACAGCTGCTTGTCGCCCCAATGCAACGCCTTGCCCAAGTCATATTTGACCTGCGGGTTGAAGTGCAGGTTGGCGTGATAGGTGCCACGGGCGTTCTTGTCGTTGTCCACCACCCAATCCATAAAGCCGTCGATCAGGATATTGGAGTTGCCCACCGGCAGGGTGTACGACCACACCGGGGTGATCTGCCACACGCCATCACCCGGGCGATTGCCTTCGGTCTGGCGCTGGTAGAAGTTCAGCTGGAAATAATCGAAACCGGGGATGTTCAAGTCAAAGCCCGGGCCGACCAGGTACGACTCGTTGTCGCCTTCGCCGAACTCATAAGTCATGGCCAGCAGCACATCTTTGATCGGGCCGAAGGACAGGTCTTTGTCGAGAATCTTGCCGAATGACAACCGTGGGCTGAACTCGCCGTAGTAAGTATTCGGGCCGACGTTGCCGTCTTCCTTGCCGTTGTAAAAGAGGCGGTCGAGGAAGAAGAAGTTGTCGCCGTACTTCCACGCGTCGGCGTGTTCGAAGGTGACGGTCTGCTGGATCTGCGGGTTGATGGTAAAGCTCTTGCCCCACAGGTAGGTCAGGCTGTTGTTCTGCCACTGCAACAAGTCACCCGCCACGGCCTGGCCGCCGGCCAGCAGGGATCCTGCCAACACCAGGCCTTTGAACAGAGGTTTCATTCGGTTGCTCCCGAGTTAAGGTTTTATGGTTTTTCTCATGTGGCGCTCTGATGTGGCGCCTTTGGTTTCGCTGAAAAACTCGTCTGATTGGTCAGCTTTATGGCTACAGCAAAAGCCGCGCCAAGGCGGTAAAACCACCGTCGATACAAGCGGGCGCGGAGAATACTGGCTCCCACGTCTGGGCTCAAGTGCGCCGTTACAGCGCGCACAGGGCGACAATGGGGCATGTTTCAGGTATGGGCGTGCTCAACCGCAACGCGTTCAGCGCCGCCAAGGATGTTAAACAGTATGTTCAGCGACAACGCGCTGAGGGTGGCCATGGCGATGCCGCTATGGGTAATCGGGCTCATCCACAGCGGCAGTTGTGCAAAGAATTCCGGGCGCACCACCGGGATCAGGCCCATGCCGATGCTCACCGCCACCAGCAACTGGTTGCGACGGTCAGCGATGTCGGATTCCTGGAGGATCTTGATACCGGTGGCCGCAACCATGCCGAACATGGCAATGGCCGCGCCGCCGAGCACTGCCGGCGGTATCGACGCCACCAGATAGGCGGCCTTGGGTAGCAGGCTGAGCACGATCAGGAACGCGCCGGCCATGATCGTCACCGAGCGGCAGCGCACGCCGGTCATCTGCACCAGGCCGATATTCTGCGCGAAGGAGGAATGGGTAAACGTGTTGAAAAAACCGGCGAAGAACGATGCGCCGGCGTCACACAGCAAACCGCGGCGCAGCATCTTCGGCGTGACCTCCTGGTCGGTGATCTTGCCCAGGGCGAGGAACATGCCGGTGGATTCGACAAAGATGATCACCACCACCAGGCACATCGACAGGATCGGCGCCAGCTCGAACGTCGGCATACCGAAGTGCAGCGGTGTCACCACCTGCACCCAGGGCGCCTGGGCCAGGCCACTGAGGTCGACCATGCCGATCATGCCGCACAGGCCGTAGCCCAGGCCCATGCCGATCAACACGGAGATATTCACCCAGAAACCCCGCATGAAGCGGTTGATCAGCAGGATGGTGGCCAGTACCAGGGCGGCAATCGCCAGGTAAATCGGCGAACCGAAGGTAGCGGCGGCGCTGCCGCCACCGGCCCAGTTCACGGCTACGGGAAACAGCGACAGGCCGATGGCGGTGATCACCGTGCCGGTCACCAGGGGTGGAAAGAAGCGCACCACCTTGGACATGAACGGCGCGATCAACATGCCGAAGAACCCGGCGGCGATGGTTGCGCCGAAGATGCCTTGCAAGCCGATACCGGGCATGCCGGCCATGGCGACCATGCTGCCGACGGCGGCGAAACTGGCGCCCATCATCACCGGCATGCGAATGCCCACCGGGCCGATGCCGAACGACTGCACCATGGTGGCAATACCGGCCACCAGCAGGTCGGCGTTGATCAGGAAGGCGATTTCTTCACGGCTCAGGCCCGCGGCCTGGCCGATGATCAAAGGCACGGCGACGGCGCCGCCGTACATCAGCAAGACGTGTTGCAGGCCTACCAGGATCAGTTGCAAGAGGGGCAGCCGCGCCATTGCGGGCGCGGCAGGAGTCTGCGGTTCTAACTGGGACATGCAACACCTCGAATCTTTTTATTGTTGTGTTGTGTGGAACGCACTCTTCAAAACACTGCTGATCCCCTGTGGGAGGGGGCTTGCTCCCGATGGCGGTGTGTCATTCAAAGCATCAGTGACTCAAACACCGCCCTCTGGAGCAATCCTGTATGTATCAGATCAGTTGGTTCGCGCCCCCTGATTGATCCAGGCACCAATCAAATCCCGCTCCTGCTGGGTCATCTGCGTGATGTTGCCCAGTGGCATGATCTGGCTCGCCACGGCTTGCGCCTGGATGCGCGCGGCCTGCTGCTGGATCTGCTGCGGGGTGTCGAACATCACGCCGGCCGGTGCGGTGCTGAACAACGGGCTGGTGGGTTTGGCCGAGTGGCACACCGTGCAGCGTTGCTCGATCACATGGTGCACCTGGCCGAAGTCGGTGCCGGCCTGGGCCGGTGCCGGTTCAGCGGCCGGCGCGGCGGGCGCTGCGGGTTTCAAGCCGCCGCCCAACGCCGTTTCCGGCAGTGGCTGGTATTCGATGGCCGCGGGTGCCTTGGCAATCGGCTCCGCCGGCTTGGGCCCGGTGACGTACGCCAGGCTGATCATCGCCAACGCGCCCACCGGCAGGGTCCACGCGTACTTCTGGCTGTTGTGACGGGTGTTGAAGTAATGCCGCACCAACACCGCCGCCACCGCGATACCCGCCAGGATCAGCCAGTTGTATTGGCTGCCGTAGGTGCTCGGGAAGTGGTTGCTGATCATGATGAACAGCACCGGCAAGGTGAAGTAGTTGTTGTGGCGTGAACGCAGCAAGCCCTTGGCCGGCAGGGCCGGGTCGGGTGTGCGGTTCTCGGCGATGGCGGCCACCAGCGCGCGCTGCGCCGGCATGATGATGCGGAACACGTTGCCCACCATGATGGTGCCGATCACCGCACCCACGTGCAGGTAGGCGCCACGGCCGCTGAACACTTTGCTGAAGCCATAGGCGGCCGCAATCAACAGCACGAACAGGATAAAACCGAGCAGGGCAGGGCGCTTGCCCAGGGCCGAGTCGCACAGGAAGGAATAGATAAACCAGCCGGCGAACAGTGAGCCGATGCCCAGCAACACGCCTTCGGTGCCGCTGAGTGTGCTGCCGGGGGCGAGCAGGTACAGCGTGGGGTTCCAGTAGAACACCACGCACAGCAGCGCGACGCCCGACATCCAGGTGAAATAGGCTTCCCATTTGAACCAGTGCAGGTTGTCCGGCATGGTCGGTGGGGCCAGTTTGTATTTTTCCAGGTGGTAGATACCGCCACCGTGGATCGCCCACAAGTCACCGGCCAGGCCGCTCTTGGGATTGACGCGATTAAGGTTGTTTTCCAGCCAGACAAAGTAGAAAGAAGCGCCGATCCAGGCGACGCCAGTGATCATGTGAACCCAGCGCACGCTCAGGTTCAGCCATTCCAACAGATGTGCTTCCACAGTCTTTACCTCTCGCCTGTCACCCTTGTTGTCGGGTGATCCGGCCTTCTCTTATTGGTGGGGGGCGAGGATCAACCGCTCATCCTCTTCAAAAAAATGCTCATCGCAGTTATTGCCTGTGCCACTGCGATCAACCACCAGGAAGTCATCCCGCTTTTCGATCGTCAGCACCGGGTGGTGCCAGACGCCGCGATGGTAATTAATGCCCTGCCTGCCGTTGGTAACGAAGGCGCGGACCAAGCCCGATACAGGTGCATCGCCAAGTGGCGCGACCACGATCAGAAAGGGGTTGCCGAGCAGCGGAATGAAAGCCTGGCTGCCCAGCGGGTGTCGCTCCAGCATGCACACGGTCAACGGCATATCAAGCGCGTCGGCGCGGAAGATGCTGATGATGGCGCGGTCTTCAGGCTGTGCTGTTTCGACCGTCGCCAGTTTGTGAAAGCGCATGGTCGACCCGTTGTTGATCATGAAGTGATCGCTGCCGTCGGTTTCGATAACGTCTCCGAAAGGGGCGAAGGCTTCTTTGGTCAGGGGTTCGATCATCAGTGTGCGCATGGCTGTCTTCTTAAGTTTTCGAATTTGATGTTGTCTGGTCTACCGCGATTGGGTCGACCCTTATTTGGCTACCTTGCCCAACACACGCAGGCGACTCACACCACCGTCCGGGAACACATTCAAGCGGATGTGGGTAATCGGCCCCAGCGCCTTGATCTGCTCGGCGAAGGTGTGTTCGGCGTGCATTTCCAGCTTCTGCGCCGGCAGCAGTTCGCGCCAGAACAACGATTGGGTTTCGATCTGGCTGTCGGTGCCGCCTTTTACGAAGGCACCCTGGATCGAGCAGGTGTCCGGGTAGTTGCCCTTGAAGTGCAGGGTATCGACGATGATTTTTTCGATCTCGCCCGGGTGGCCCAGCGCGACGATCACCCAGTCATTGCCCGGTGTACGACGCCGTGCGGTTTCCCAGCCGTCGCCCATGTTGATGCCGCGGCCGGGGTTGAGGATGTTGCTCATGCGGCCGAAGTGTTCATCGGAACAGGCCAGGGCACGGCCACCATTGAGCGCGGCGGCCAGGTCGACCTGTTCGTTGTCGCCTACAGACGACCAGTCGCGGTACGGCACGCCGTACACCCGCAGGCGGGCCACGCCGCCATCCGGGTAAATGTTGAAGCGCAGGTGGCTGAACGCCTGTTCGTGGTTGATCTCGTGGTAGTGGTGGCTGTTGCCTTGCAGCTCGACGGCCGACAGCACTTCGGTCCACTGGGTGTTTTCGTCCGGCTCGCCCGAAGCCAGGAAGCAGGCTTCCAGGGAGGCCGACGGCGGGAAGTTGCCGGTGAAGAATGAAGTGTCGATGTCCACGCCCTTGATTCGGCCCGGTACGCCGAGTTGGATCACCGCGCTGTCGTAGCCTTCGAAGCGCTTGCGGCGCGATTCCCAGCCGTCCATCCACTTGCCGTTGTCATCGAAAACGCCCTCCTTCCACACGGCCGGGGTCGGCTGGAACAGGCGGTTGGCGTCAGCGAACCAGTCATCGGTCACCGAGAGAATCTTGGTGCCCAGGCGGGCGTCGGCCAGGTTGACGAACTTCTCGAAAGGTACGGGTTGCGCTTTCATTCTTCTTGTCTGCCTTAGATAGAGTGGCTGGGGATGGACTGCTTAGAGGGTCAGTAAGCGGAACAACGCGATCTTGTTGATCTCGTCCAGCGCGCATTTGAACTCGGCGTCCGCAGAGTTGTGGATGCGCGTTTCGAACGCGGCAAGGATCTGGTGCCGGTTGCTGCCTTTTACCGCCATGATGAAGGGAAACTTGAACTTGGCCTTGTAGGCATCGTTCAGCTCGGTGAAGCGTGAGAACTCTTCGGCCGTGCATTGGTGAATCCCCGCGCCAGCCTGTTCATCGGTGCTGGCTTGGGTGAGTTGGCCCTGGACGGCCGCTTTGCCGGCCAGGTCCGGGTGAGCATTGATCAACGCCAGTTGGCTGGCATGATCGGCGCTCAACAGGATGTCGCTCATGCGCTGGTGCAGGGTTTCGATCTGGTCGATCGACGCGTCCTGGCCCAGGTCGTAGGCCTTTTCGGCCACCCATGGCGAATGTTCGTAGATATCGGCGAAGGCGGCGACAAAGGCGTCACGGCTCAAGGTCGACGGTTTCAGGCTGTGAAACGCAGTCATTTCACCGCTCCCGTGCAGGGGTGGGTTTCGTGCCAGTGGCGGGCAATATCGACGCGACGGGTGAACCACACCTGTTCGTGGCTTTTGGCGTACTCGATAAAGCGCTTCAACGACGCCAAGCGGGCAGGGCGGCCGATCAGGCGGCAATGCAGGCCGATGGAGAGCATCTTCGGCGCCTCGGCCCCTTCGGCGTAAAGCACGTCGAAAGCGTCTTTGAGGTACTCGAAAAAATCATCGCCCTTGTTGAAACCCTGCACCTGAGTGAAGCGCATGTCGTTGGTGTCCAGCGTATAAGGGATCACCAGGTGCGGCTTGCCGGTGGGGGTGTTCGGCTCCCAGTAGGGCAGGTCGTCGTCGTAGGTGTCGCAGTCGTAGAGGAAACCGCCTTCTTCCATTACCAGCCGCCGCGTATTGGGGCCGGTGCGGCCGGTGTACCAGCCCAGCGGGCGTTCGCCGGTCAGCTCGGTGAGGATGCGGATGGCTTCGAGCATGTGCTCGCGTTCCTGGGCCTCGTCCATGTACTGATAGTCGATCCAGCGGTAACCGTGGCTGCAGATCTCGTGGCCGGCCTGGACCATGGCACGGATCACATCCGGATGGCGCTGGGCGGCCATGGCCACGGCGAAGATGGTCAACGGAATATCGAATGCCTTGAACAGCTTGAGGATGCGCCACACGCCGGCACGGCTGCCGTATTCGTACAGCGACTCCATGCTCATGTTGCGCTCGCCCTGAAGCGGTTGGGCCGAGACCATTTCCGAGAGGAAGGCTTCGGACTCTTTGTCGCCGTGCAAGATGTTGCGCTCGCCGCCTTCTTCGTAGTTGAGTACGAAAGACAACGCGATGCGCGCCTTGCCCGGCCAGTGGGGGTGAGGAGGGTTACTGCCGTAACCGATCAGGTCGCGTGGGTAGTCAGCGCTCACTGCAGTCTTCCTTCTTGTGCGTGGTAGCAAGTATGTGGCGGCCGGCGGAAAAGATCGGGTGGCGTCACAGCGATGGGCTGATTGTATACAACTTGATGATCACTTTGTAAGCCTGTATTTCTGCATTTTTTCCAGCCTGCCCTCACCGCTTAGCCTTGCAATAAACTTGCCCGCTTGGTCAGTAAATGGATAAAAGGTCGTTTAAAAGCAAGGCCTCTTGAGAATTCGCGGCCAAGACCACGCTGGGAAGCCGCAGCAAAACTTTGTAATTTTTATTGTGTACAATTTTTGTTTAAAGTGTCTTAATCAGCCCGTCGCCCGCTTTTTCATGCCCTGTAAAGGGGCGGCCCGTTTTCACTCGACTTAAGGGAGCCCGATCCATGGGACGACTGACCACACACGTACTGGATGCTGCCCACGGCTGCCCCGGCAGCGCCATCCAGGTTCAACTGTACCGCGTCGAAGGCACGCAGCTTGAGTGGGTCGCCAGCGCGGTCACCAACAGCGACGGTCGTTGCGACGCACCGCTGCTGCAAGGCGACGACTACCGCAGTGGCGTCTACCAGTTGCAGTTCAGCGCCGGCGATTACTACCGTGCCCGTGGCGTGCAATTGCCCGAACCTGCCTTCCTCGACGTGGTGGTGCTGCGCTTTGGCATCAGTGCCGAGCAAGACCACTACCACGTGCCGCTGCTGATTTCGCCTTACAGCTACTCGACCTACCGAGGCAGCTGAGTCGTCACCGCGCTTCACACCCCCAAAGCGACTCAAAGACTTTGCCCTTGCACACTGCGGGCTTTCAGGTGAGTCTCGCCGATAGATCGAGAGGCCCAGGGAACTGTGGGCGGGCACTGCGCGCCTGGGAGGGATCCGTGAAGACTTGCTGGAGTGGGACCGACAGCGCCGACACGAAGAAATCATCTTTGCCAGTACCTCGCCTGACCTGGCCCTGCGAACCGTCGAGCACCAGGTCAAGCGTTATGGGAAAAGCCTGCTGGCGTTGTTGGACCTGGCCGAGCCGGGTCAGGACACGCCGGCCTATCAGGCGCTTTTGGCGTTGGACACTCAGTGCCAGGCTCATGCGGCCACGATACGCACCTTGATAAACGACGCCGGTAAACGCGTGTTCGAGTTCGCGTTCTGCCTTCGAGCCTGTCGTTGAGGAGGGGCGTCTGCCTGCACTCATGAACCGCACGTTGGAAGACCGTGGGCGATTGCAGCTTTTTTCAGCGGCGCGACAGGGGCTGAGTGTGACCGCCCAAAGCCTGTTCACCCTGGCGATGGCCGCGCGAACGCCGCAAGATCTGCGGAAAAACCAGCACGTGTTGCAGCTGTGCGTGGTGCATCTGGTAGGGCACACCATGCAGCACGATCGCTATATCGCGGGCATCGTGGTCATTCATGGCCAAAGCAGCGGGCACTGCGTGGTGTATTGGCCGGCCGCGCCGCACGCCTTGGTCCTTAGCGAATATGCCAGCCTGCAATTGGCCCATGCCGAACTCAACCGTATCGGTGCATTGGCCGCAAACGTTAAGCGGCTGGCGCGCCAAGTCGCGCCGGACTGGGCGTTTGAGGCGATCACCCATCACCCCGACGCAGCCCGCAAAGCCGGCGTTCTCGATCAACTCATACAGACACCCTTGGGTTTTTACATTCGCGGCGCGTGGGTCGTGGCTGAGTTCATCCGCTCGTTCAAGGTCAAGCACCTTGCACCGACAGCCCTCGCCGACGAAATCGAGCAAGTGGTTCATGAGCAAATCGCCTCGGACCCGCTCAATTGGCTGGCGATTGTCGCTACGTCACAAAGCGATGCGTCGGCGCTGTTATACCGCGCCCCTGTGCAGGATCTGCAAAGGCAGACTCAAGCGGCCTGCAATTCCGCCAAGACATTGGATAAATATCGCGTGCGCCGCCTGGATCAGGGCAGCTCGGTCTGGCGGGGTGCGTGGTCTTTTTTCTCACCGTTATCTGGGTTTATTAACCA
The DNA here is from genome assembly GCF_019139815.1 of Pseudomonas asgharzadehiana. NCBI lineage: Bacteria > Pseudomonadati > Pseudomonadota > Gammaproteobacteria > Pseudomonadales > Pseudomonadaceae > Pseudomonas > Pseudomonas asgharzadehiana. Next base: position 4,459,406 of record NZ_CP077079.1, on the reverse strand, counting down.
AGCCTATGAGCTGCTGCTCGCGGCGCGGCGTTATCACCTGAGTGGCGATGCCCGTGATGCGGTGGATGTGGGGTTTATGGCGGCGTTTTTCATCATTGACCTGTTGATGAACTTTCTGCCGGGGCCGAAGGTGAAAAAGCCCGGCGTTCCCGTTGGCTTTTCTGTGGCCAGGTTGCATGCCGCTTTCAGTCGTATGCCCCGCCTGCGCTTAGCCAGGCCTGGCTCACTCCACCGCTTGACGTCGCCGTCGCCCATCGTTCGCTTCAAGGCTCTGGAACGATTCCGGAGCGGATGATCCGCAATTCTGCGGCTGCTACCGACGAATGGCGTGGCTGGAGCACTGAGATAATCGCCGACCTGCCGGCGGTAGAATCGGCGCCTGGGGTCTTTCTGGTGCAGGTTGAGCCGGTGGTGCCTTTGTCGAGTGCTCCCTTTGCCGCGACCTCGGCTCTCTCCGGGGCCGGAGGGTTGCCGTTGGAACGCAATTACTACGTGCTTAAACAGCAGGGCAAGTATTACCGGTTGCTTGAGACGGGTACGGATGCGCCGCTGAACCGAACGGTCTTCGTCATGAAAGATCAGCGGTTGATCAGCGCTGCGGCACCCGCCCCGCCAAACAACCCCGCACTCACCCGATTGAACCAACTCTGCCCCTTGCCGCTGCGCAAATACCGCGCCGCGCCATGGGCGCCGAGGCCGTAAGCCAGCTTGCACAGCAGGTCGAGCACGGTCCAAGTGGCGATCATGACCAGCAACTGCGCCAGGAAAGGGTGTTCACTGCTGAGAAACTGCGGCAGGAACGCGGCAAAAAACAGGATGTCCTTGGGGTTGCTGGCGCCCAGCACAAACGCGCGGCCAAACAACGCGCGAAAGCGCGGCACCGCAGCGGCCTGTGGAACCACCGCGCCCTGGGACGGCAGGCGCGATTGCTGCCAGCTCTGCCAGGCGAGGTAGAACAGGTACAGCGCGCCGACGATCTTCAGGGCGCTGAACAACTGTTCCGATGCCAGCAACAGCGCGCCCAGGCCCAAGGCCGACGCGCTCAACAGACAGATCGACGCAAATACCCCGCCGAGGAACGCCGGGTAGGAGCGGCGCAGGCCATAGTTGAGGCTGTTGCTGATCATCAGCAGCGACAGCGGGCCGGGGATCAGGATCACGATCAATGCAGCGCCGCTGAACAGCAGCCAGGTTTCCACGCTCATTACAGTCCTCCATTCATGTAAAAGCCCCGCCCGAAGGCGAGGCAGTATTCGCCACTTCCGCGGTTACAGGAAGACAAACTTGGCAATGAAAATCGCACACAACGCCCACAGGCTCACGGAAATTTCCTTGTGCTTGCCGGTGCCGGCCTTGAGCGCCACGTAGGTGATAAAGCCCAGGGCGATACCGTCGGCGACCGAAAAGGTCAGCGGCATCATGATCATGGTGACAATCGCCGGAATGCTGTCGGTGGCGTCGTCCCACTCGATTTGCGCCATGCCGCTCATCATCAGCATCGCCACGTAGATCAACGCACCCGCTGTGGCATACGCCGGAATCATGCCGGCCAGCGGCGCGAAAAACATCGCGGCGACAAACAAAACGCCCACGGTGACGGCGGTCAACCCGGTGCGCCCACCCGCGGCCACGCCGGCGGCGCTTTCCACATAACTGGTCACCGGTGGCACGCCGACCATGGCGCCGAACACGCTGGACGCACTGTCGGCCTTCAAGGCACGGGACAGGTTTTCGATCCGGCCGTCGGCGTTCACCAGGCCCGCGCGCTGGGCCACGCCCATCAAGGTGCCGGCGGTGTCGAACATGTGCACGAACAGGAACGCAAACACCACGCTGATCATGCTGACGTTGAACACGCCCATCACGTCCATGGCCATCCAGGTCGGCGCCAGGCTCGGCGGGCTGGCGACGATGCCTTGGTACTGCACCAGGCCCAGGCGCCAACCCGCCAGGGTCACGGCGATGATGCTGAGCAGGATCGCGCCGAACACGCGGTGATAGCTGAGGATCGCGATTAACAGAAAACAGATGGCCGCCAGCAGCGGCGCGGGCTCATGCAGCGAGCCCAGCTTGATCAGAGTGGCTGGGCTGTCGACGATGATGCCGGCGGTTTTCAGGCCGATCACCCCCAGGAACAAACCGACGCCCGCGCCCATGGCGTGGCGCAGGCTCACGGGAATGCTGTTGAGCAGCCATTCACGAATGCGCGACAGGGTCAGGATCATGAACAGCACCCCTGAGATAAACACCGCACCCAGCGCGGTCTCCCAGTTGTAGCCCATGGTGCCGACCACGGTGTAGGTAAAAAACGCATTCAGCCCCATCCCTGGTGCCAGGCCTACAGGCCAGTTGGCATACAGGCCCATCAGCAGGCAGCCCAGCGCAGCGGCGATGCAGGTGGCGACAAAGGCCGCGCCGTGATCGATGCCGGCGTCGGCCATGATGTTGGGGTTGACGAAGATGATGTAGGCCATGGTGATGAAGGTGGTGAGGCCGGCGATCAGCTCGGTCTTCACTGTGGTGCCATGCAAGCGCAGTTTAAACAGGCGTTCCAGCCAGCCGCTGTGCGGTATGGCGTGGTCGAGCGTTGGGGCTTCGGATTTGCGGCTATCCACAGCGAGTACTCCTCAAGCATTTTATTGTTATGGCCAGCGCGCGGGCGCTGTGAGGTACTGGCGGGTTTGTTGACTAATAGGTCAGGAACTCGCACGAAGCGAATTATGCTTTTGTATACAAATAAAGCAAATAATGTTTTTGATTATGTACTCAGAATTGGATGAAAGGCTAATTCACCCACTCAGGGCCTGATTGACCGCCAACCATCCGGCCACCGCCTCTTCCCCGGTTTCACTGAACGCACGCTGCAACAGCTTTACCTGTTCACGGCGCAACGACTGCTCGAAACGCCGGCCTTCGTCGGTCAACTCCAGCAAGCGTTTGCGCTTGTCGGTCTCGGACGCAATGCTCTGCACCAGGTGCATTTCCTGCAATTGGCGCAGCGGCATGTTCAGCGCCTGCTTGCTCACGCCGAGTAATTCCAACAGCTCTTTGACGCTCAACGCCGGGTAGCGCGCGATAAAAAACACAATGCGCTGGTGCACCCGGCTCAGGCCGCGCCGCTCGAGCATTTCGTCAGCCTTGGCGGTAAAGGCCTGGTAGCCGAAGAAGAACGCTTCCATGGCGAGTTGCTGACTGGTCTGGTTTTTAAGGTCAAGCATATTGACGTATCCACTCAAGTCGTCGTAGTTTCGGTCAACCAGTTTGACGTATTTCCCACAGCCTCCGCCAGCGGTGACCTCCATGCCCTTCTCTGAACGTGTTACCCGCCTTAAAAGCTCCTTGATCCGTGAAATCCTCGCGGCAGCCCAGCGCCCGGAAGTGATGTCATTTGCCGCAGGCCTGCCGGCCGAAGCCATGTTGCCCGCGCTGAACTGGGACGACATGCCGCTGAACATCGGCCAATACGGCATGAGCGAAGGCGAGCCGCAGCTGCGCGAGTTGCTCGCCGCCCAAGCCCGCGCCCTGGGCGTGCCGTGCCAGGCCAGCCAGGTGCTGGTGGTCAGCGGTTCCCAGCAAACCCTGGACCTGGCGGCCAAGCTGTATATCGATAAAGGCACGCAGATCCTGCTGGAAGGCCCGACCTACCTGGCCGCATTGCAGATCTTCCAGCTGTTCGGCGCCGAATGCCTCACCGTGCCGCTGGAAGCCGACGGCCCGGACCTGGCCGCGTTGCGCGCCAATCTCGAACGCCATCATCCGGCCTTCATCTACCTGATCCCGACCTTCCAGAACCCGTCGGCCGTGCGCTACAGCGAAGCCAAGCGTGACGCCGTGGCGGCCCTGCTCGATGAGTTCGGCGTGACCCTGATCGAAGACGAACCCTACCGCGAACTGTCCTTCGACGGTGGCAGCGCGCGACCGATCGTCAGCCGCCTGCACAAGGCCAGCTGGATCTACACCGGCACCGTGTCCAAAACCCTGTTGCCCGGCTTGCGTGTCGGCTACCTGATCGCCAGCCCGGACCTGTTCCCGCACCTGCTCAAGCTCAAGCAATCGGCAGACCTGCATACCAACCGTGTGGGCCAGTGGCAGGCGATGCAGTGGGTCGGCAGCGAAAAATATCAGCAACACCTGCTGCAATTGCGCAGCTTTTACCGTGAGCGCCGCGATGCGTTCCAGACCGCGCTCGAGCATCACTTTGGCGATTTGGCCGACTGGCAGGTGCCTCAGGGCGGATTATTCTTCTGGCTGACCTTGAAACGGCCGCTGGACACCCGCACCTTATTGCCCCAAGCGTTGCAGCAGAATGTGGCGTTCATGCCCGGTGAACCGTTCTTCTCCGAGCCGGACCAGCACCTGGGCTCGTTGCGCCTCAATTTCAGCCATATCGACCCGGCCCGCCTGGATGAAGGCCTCAAGCGCCTGGCCAGCGTGATCCGTCAAGCACAGCACGCGCAAGCGGCATAAGGGGAGCCCCATGTACAAGGTTTATGGCGATTACCGTTCGGGCAACTGCTACAAGGTCAAGTTGATGCTGAACCTGTTGGGCATCCGGTACGAATGGGTGAATGTCGACATCCTCAACGGCGACACCCAGACCGCAGAGTTCCTGGCCAAGAACCCCAACGGCAAGATCCCGGTGCTGGAACTGGAAGACGGCACCTGCCTGTGGGAGTCCAACGCGATTCTCAACTTCCTCGCCGACGGCAGCGAATTTTTGCCGAGCGAGCCGCGCTTGCGCACGCAAGTGCTGCAATGGCAGTTCTTCGAGCAGTACAGCCACGAGCCGTACATTGCAGTGGCGCGGTTTATCCAGTTTTACCTGAACATGCCGGAGGATCGTCTTGAGGAATACAAGACGACCCACAAGGGCGGTTACAAAGCCCTGCGCGTGATGGAACGGCAACTGCAGGCCACGCCCTACCTGGTGGGCGAGCAGTATTCGATTGCCGACATCGCGTTGTATGCCTACACCCATGTGGCGCATGAAGGTGGTTTCGACCTGGCGCCTTACCCGGCTGTGCAGGCATGGTTGCAACGAGTGGCCAGCCACCCCAAGCATGTCTCGATGCTGGACTAAACACAGATTAAATGTGGGGTGGTTTGTCAGATAGTTCGTCGCTCAATAGGTCAAAACACTGCCGCGCCGCCGGGCTCAGCCCCATCCCGCTGCGACTGATCAGCCCGATCTCCCGGTTTACGCCGGGATGGTCGATGTTGATGCGCTTCAACCCCTCCAGGCTGTCCGCCGCCGATTCCGGCAGCACGCTGATCCCCAAGCCCTGGCGCACCAACGCCAGCACCGTCGACATGTAGTTGGCCTCCATGCCTGCGGTCATCGTCAGCCGCATCTGATCGAACAAGGCGTCCACCTGCTCGCGCACACTGCTGTCGCGCCCGGTCAGGATGATCGGCTGGTCCGCCAATTGCTCCAGCGTCAACCGGCGGTGACGGGCGAGGGGATGACCCAGCGGCACGAACGCACACAGCCGGTCATTCAGCACCGGTACAAAATCCAGCCCGTGGCTCAGCCGTGCGCGTACGCCGATGCCGAAGTCCACCAGGCCTTCACGCACCTGGGCATGGATGCGGTGCGCGACCAGGTCATGCAAGCGCACGTCGATCCCGGCAAAGCGTTCGCGAAACAGGCGCAAGGCCGGCGGCAGGGCTCCTGCGCACACCGAGGGCAGGGCGGCAATGCTGACCACGCCGCGGCGCAAGGCGGCGAGGTCGCGTGAGCCCGTGACGATGTTGTCCAGGTCCAGCAGCAGCTTTTCCATGGGGCCGCGCGCTTCCTGGCCGGCGGCGGTGATGCTCACATGGCGCGGGCTGCGATCGAGCAGGGGGACGCCGAGCCAGTCTTCCAACTGTTGCACTTGCACGGTGAGGGCCGAAGGTGACAGATGCAATTCGTTGGCAGCCTTGGTGAAGCTGCCCGTCCGCGCTACCGCGAGAAAGGCTTGTATGTGCTGGATAGAGTTCTTCATAGCGATCGCTTCATTTTGTTTTTCCGAACATACCAGGCCGAATATTCCAATTTACAAAGACTAACCCGCTTCCAATACTCCTGGGAAAACAATAACCGGCCGCAAAGGCCGCTCTGGAGTAACCCATGCTCGCTACCCTGGGTGTCATCACCATCCTGTGCCTGCTCGCTGCCGTCATGAGCAAACGCCTCTCGCCATTGGTGGCCCTGATCGCCTTGCCGATCATCGCCGCGCTGCTTGGCGGGTTCGGCCTGCAAACCAGTGCCTTCATCATTACCGGGATCAAGAACGTCGCCCCCGTGGTGGGCATGTTTGTCTTTGCGATTCTGTTTTTCGGGATCATGACCGATGCCGGCATGCTCGACCCCATCATTGATCGCATCCTGCGCACGGTCGGCACGCGGCCCACGCGCATTGTGGTCGGCACCGCGACCCTGGCGCTGTTGGTACACCTGGACGGTTCCGGCGCGGTGACATTCCTGGTGACGGTGCCGGCGATGCTGCCGCTGTACACGCGGCTGGGCATCGACAAGCGCATCCTCGCCTGTGTATGCGCCATGGCCGCCGGGGTCAATTTCCTGCCTTGGACCGGGCCGGTGCTGCGCTCGTCGGCGGCGCTGCATGTGCCGGTCGCGGACCTGTTCCAGCCGCTGATCCCGGTGCAGATCGTCGGGCTTATCTTTGTTTTCGCCTGTGCCTGGTGGCTGGGCCACCGTGAAGAAAAACGCCTGGGCCTGGGGGCCGGTTCCAGCGTGGAGGCGGTGCCACAACGGGTGCTCAGCGACGACGACATCAAGCTGCGTCGCCCAGGGCTGTTTTGGCTCAACCTGATGCTCACCGTGCTGGTGATGGTGGTGATGATCGCCGGCTGGGTCGACCCGGTGGTGATGTTCATGCTCGGCACCGTGGTGGCGTTGTGCATCAACTACCCCAATGTCGACGCCCAGCGCGCACGTATCGACGCCCATGCCAAAACCGCGTTGACCATGGCCAGCATTCTGCTCGCCGCCGGCGTGTTTACCGGCATCATGCAAGGCACCGGCATGCTCAAGGCGATTGCCGAAGTGGCGGTGGCGCAGATTCCCGCCGGCCACGGCAAGCTGATCCCCGCAGTGGTGGGCTTTATGTCCATGCCGCTGAGCATGCTGTTTGACCCCGACTCCTATTATTTTGGCGTGATGCCGGTGATCGCCGAAGTGGGCAAAGCCCTGGGGGTCGACCCGTTGCAAGTGGCCCAGGCTTCGCTGTTGGGCGTGCATACCACCGGATTCCCGGTCAGCCCGCTGACCCCCGCGACCTTCCTGCTGGTGGGCCTGTGCAAGATCGAATTAGCCGATCACCAGCGCTTCACCATTCCATTTCTGTTCGCCGCGTCGGTGTTGATGACCCTGACGGCGCTGCTCCTGGGAGTGATTTAAATGAAAACCTTGCGCATCGGTTCCGGCGCCGGCTATTCCGGCGACCGTATCGAACCTGCCGTGGAACTGGCCGAACAGGGCGACCTGGATTACCTAGTGTTCGAATGCCTGGCCGAACGCACCATCGCCCTGGCGCAACAGGCGCGTATCAGCGACCCACAGGGCGGCTATGACCCGCTGCTGAGTGAGCGTATGCGGCGTGTTTTGCCGTGTGTAGGCGCGCAGGCCGGGCGCCGTCGCCTGCGGGTGATCACCAACATGGGCGCGGCCAACCCGGTGGCGGCGGCGATTGAAGTGCGGCGGATAGCCGGGGAGCTGGGCTTGAACCTCAAGGTCGTCGCCGTGGTGGGCGATGACGTGCTCAGCGTCTTGAACCCCGAGCAGTTGTTGGATAACGGCCAGACGGTTGGCGCGCTGGGTAAACGGCTGATTTCCGCGAATGCCTACCTGGGCGTCGACGGCATCCTAGAGGCCCTGCGCGCCGAGGCCGATGTGGTGATCACCGGGCGCGTGGCTGACCCTTCGCTGTTCCTGGCGCCGCAGATGTTTGAGTTCGGCTGGGCGGCGGACGATTGGCAACGGCTGGGGCGCGGCACGTTGGTGGGGCATTTGCTGGAATGTGCGGGGCAGGTCAGCGGCGGTTATTTTGCCGACCCTGGTTTCAAGGATGTTGACGACTTGGCGCGCCTGGGTTTCCCGCTGGCTGAAGTCGACGCCGAAGGTGAAGCCGTGATCACCAAGGTCGCAGGCTCCGGTGGACGGGTGAGCCGGGCAACCTGCATCGAGCAATTGATCTACGAAGTGCACGATCCGGCGGCGTACCTGACGCCCGATGTGACCGCCGACTTTTCCCAGGTGGGTTTTGTCGAGGATAGCCTTGATCGGGTACGTGCCCAAGGCGCGGCGGGGCGGGCACGGCCGGAGCAATTGAAGGTCAGCGTCGGTTATCTGGACGGTTGGATCGGTGAAGGGCAGATGTCCTACGGCGGCCCCGGCGCAGTCGCACGGGCGCAGTTGGCGCGGGATGTCGTACTCAAACGCCTGGAATTGATGGGTGTAAAGATGCACGACGTGCGCGCCGAGTTGATCGGTATGGACGCGCTGCACGGCCCGCGCAGCAGTGTCGAACCCTGGGAAGTGCGCCTGCGCATCGCCGCGCGTTGTGAGGAGCGCAGCGACGCGGTGCGCGTGGGCAACGAGGTGGAAACCCTCTACACCAACGGCCCGTCCGGCGGCGGCGGGGCCAGTAAAAGCCTACGGCAGGTGGTGGCGGTGGCGTCGCTGCTGCTGACGCGTGGTGCGGTCAACCCGAGGATCGAAGCATGAAACTGCATAACCTGGCCCATTCCCGTACCGGGGACAAGGGCGATACCTCGAACATTTCGATCATTGCCTATCGCAAGGAAGACTACCCGTTACTGTGCGAGCAGCTCACGGCTGCGCGGGTGGCCGAGTTTTTTGCCGGGCTGCTGGAGCCGGGCGCGGCGCCGGTGCGACGCTATGAGTTGCCGAATGTGCAGGCGCTGAACTTCGTGTTGCCGGGGATATTGCGCGGCGGCGTGACCCGCTCGCTGGCGCTGGATGCTCATGGCAAGTGCCTGGGCTCGGCACTGTTGAGCATGGATCTGCCAATACCGAACTAATGTGGGAGGGATGCAAGCCCCCACATTAGATGGCACACGCCTCTCAGATGGCGGCGAAGCGTTTGTCCAGGTAGTCGATGATCACCTTGGAATCGTACATCCAGGTGGTCTGGCCATTTTCTTCGATACGCAGGCACGGCACCTTGATCTTGCCGCCTTGCTCCAGCAGGGTCTGGCGGTCCTGTTCGTTGTTCTTCGCGTCCTTGAGCGCCACCGGCACATTCAGGCGGTGCAGGGTACGGCGGGTCTTCACGCAGAACGGGCAGGCGTGGAATTGATACAGGGTCAAGCCCTTGGCGGCATCGTTGACCTGCGCCTGTTGCTCGGCGGTGCGCTGCTTTTTGCGCGGGCGGGTCAGGAAGTCGCCCGCGATGATGATTTGGCCGAGACCGACTCGAAGTGCTTTGACGAACATGGCTGAAAGCCTCTTGCCCATGAAGAAGGGGTCGCAGCTTACCTGAATTTTGCGGGCGAAAAAAAACCGGCGATGAACGCCGGTTGCTTTCTACGCAGCCTTTACTTGATCAGGCTGAGGAATTCGCTGCGGGTGGCCGCGTTTTCGCGGAACTCACCCAGCATCACCGAGGTGATCATCGACGAATTCTGCTTCTCCACACCGCGCATCATCATGCACATGTGCTTGGCCTCGATCACTACCGCCACGCCCAGGGCGCCGGTCACTTGCAGTACCGCATCGGCGATCTGGCGGCTGAGGTTTTCCTGGATCTGCAGACGACGCGCATACATGTCGACAATCCGCGCGACCTTCGACAGGCCCAGCACTTTGCCGCTCGGGATATACGCGACGTGAGCCTTGCCGATAAACGGCAGCAGGTGATGTTCGCACAGCGAGTACAGCTCGATGTCCTTGACCAGCACCATTTCGCTGTTATCGGAGCTGAACAAGGCACCGTTGGTGACTTCTTCGAGCGTCTGCTCATAACCGCGGCAGAGATACTGCATCGCCTTGGCGGCACGCTTTGGCGTGTCGAGCAGGCCCTCGCGGGAGACGTCCTCGCCGAGTTGGCCGAGGATCTCTGTGTAATTGTGTTCCAGGGACATGAAACTACCTGTGGGATTTTCGCAAAGCGCAAGGTTACGGTGGTGGACACATCGCTGCAAGCCTGACGGTGGCACTTGTTACTCGTCCCGCCCTTCCATCATCGTGCGCTTGAGCATCACATACACCGCGCCCGCGCCGCCGTGACGGGCCTGGCAGGAGGTAAAGCCGAGTACCTGGGCATGCTGGCGCAGCCAGGTATTGACGTGGCTCTTGATCATCGGCCGCTTGCCGTCCAGTCGCACGGCCTTGCCGTGGGTGACGCGCACGCAGCGGATTTCGAATTTGGTGGCTTCGGCGAGGAAGGCCCACAGGGTTTCCCGGGCTTTTTCCACGGTCATGCCGTGCAGGTCCAGGCTGCCTTCGAATGGGATCTGGCCAGCCTTGAGCTTGCGCATCTGGCTTTCCTGCACGCCGTCGCGGGCCCACATCAGCTCGTCTTCGGGCCCGACATCAATCACGAACTGATCCGACAGGCCATCCACGGTGGTGGCGTGGGTACGCACGGTAGCGGCCTGGCGCAGCGTGGCGATCTGCGCGCGATCAGCTTTGGGTTTACCGGTGTCGGCGCGGTCGTGCTTGATCGGCTTGACGCCGCGCAGCTCGTTTTTGAACAGGGAAAAATCGTCGTCTTGCATGGTGGCCTCCGCGAAGGGCGGGCAGTTTACCTAATCGCGGCGGCCAGGGCGCAGGAAACGCTATCCAAGCGCCACTAGTCGTGCTTTTTCATCAGGTGCGAAGCGATGTTAAGCGACAGTGGCTGGCGCATTTTGCGCCGGCTGCGGCGCCACAACCACACGCCCAGCCACAGCACCAGTAGGCCGATCCCCGCTAGGAGGGCCGAACCACCAGGGCTGGCATTCAGTTCGCCAAGGGCCGGTGAATGCCCCAACAAACCGGCGCCACCTGCGCCGGCCAGCAACAGACCAACAATCGCCAGCAGCGCCGCAATGCACGCCAACAGGCGCAGACGCCAATTGCTCGGGCCCTTGGGGCGCAAGCGACGAGCGTCAAAACCATCGGATATCTTCATTCCGACCTTTCCTCCAGGGTATCGGCCCTTCGACCGGAAGATACACAGGTTGTTCCTGTACCGAAGGTAAATGCGCCAAATGAGGAGGCTTTGCGGATGAGCGGGCCGTACCCGGCACCGCTCATCGAGGGGCAGTCAGATCAGATCCTTGGTCAGCGCGAGGGTGGCGAAGTTGTCCGCCATGATCGCCATTTCAGTCTGCTGCACGTGCTCGGCGCTCAGGATGCCGCCTTTATAGGGCAGGTCGCGGGTGGCGCAGGCGTCTTCCACCAGCGTGCAGCGAAAACCCAGGTTCTTGGCGGCGCGCACCGTGGTGCTGACGCTGGAGTGGCTCATGAAACCGCACACGATCAGGTCCAGGGAGCCGAGGTCCTGCAGGTGTTTTTCCAGGCCAGTGCCGTGGAAGGCGCTCGGCAGCAACTTGCCGATGATGGTTTCGTCGCCTTCGGGCTCAAGGCCGGGAATGAATTCCCCGCGCTCGCCTTGCGGGTCAAACAGGCCGCCGACGGTGCCCAGGTGGCGCACATGCACGATCGGGCGCCCGGCGTTGCGTGCCGCGTCAACCAATTGTTTGATGTTGCCGACGGCGGCGTCCATGCCCGAAAGGGCGAGCGGGCCGCTGAGGTATTCCTTCTGGGCGTCGATGATCACGAGGGTCGCATGGTTGAGGTTGGCTGCTGCATAACCGCGACCGCTGAGTTGAAACATCGTCTTTGGAACGGACATTCTGGGGGCTCCTGTGAGGGGGGCTTTTGCGACATTGTCCACTGGCTGAGCGGTTCTGTGAATCGCTACTATCGTAAGGTACGCCGTTGCTGGCGTGCAGCCTTGTCAAGTAGGCGGCTTGTTTATCGCAATAGTGGCAAATTGGATGAAATCCGACATACGGTGCCGAGGGTTTCGTACATCGTCGGTACAGGCGAAGGCTGTTAGAATCGCCAGTCGTTTTTTCAGGAGTCTGCCCCCGTGATCACTTCCCGCCTGCGCACCTTGCGCGACCATATCCGTTGGGCTGTCAGCCGTTTCCATGGGGAAGACCTGTTTTTTGGACACGGTACCGACAATGCCTGGGACGAAGCCCGGCAATTGGTGCTCGGCGCCGTGCATTTGCCGTGGGAAATTGCCGACAGCTACCTGGACTGCAACCTGGAAGAAGAGGAAATCTCTCACGTTCAGCGCTTGCTGCATCGCCGTATCCACGAGCGCGTGCCCACCGCCTACCTGCTGGGTGAGGCCTGGTTCTGCGGCATGTCGTTTATCGTCGACAAGCGGGTGCTGATCCCGCGCTCTCCCATTGGAGAGTTGATCGAAAACCGCTTCGAACCCTGGCTGGCGCAGCCGCCGGCCCGCATTCTCGATTTGTGTACCGGCTCCGGCTGCATCGGCATTGCCTGCGCCTACGAGTTCCCGGACGCCGAAGTGGTGCTGGGCGACTTGTCCTTCGAAGCCTTGGAAGTGGCTAACCAGAACATTGAGCGCCATGGCGCCGACGAGCGCGTGTACACCGTGCAGGGCGATGGCTTCGACGGCCTGCCGGGCCAGCGCTTTGACCTGATTGTGTCGAACCCGCCGTATGTGGATGCCGAAGACTTCGCCGACATGCCCGACGAATACCAGCACGAGCCGGAACTGGGCCTGGCCTGTGGTGACGACGGCTTGAACCTGGTGCGACGGATGCTCGCCGAAGCGGCGGACCACCTGACCGAGAAAGGTTTGCTGATTGTCGAAGTGGGCAACAGCCAAGTGCACGTCGAGGCGCTGTACCCGGAAGTGGACTTTGCCTGGCTGGAGTTCCAGCGCGGTGGGCACGGCGTGTTTATGCTCACTGCCGAGCAGTGCCGCCAGCACCAGGCGGTGTTTGCGGCGCGTATCTAACTGTAAACAGAGCCAATGTGAGAGGGGGCTTGCTCCCGATAGCGGTCTGTCAGGCACTGCATTGAGTGACTGACACCCCCCTCATGCATGTTTGATTGCATGCCGGTCCATTACCGGTGCGTGGCAATCCAGATCAGCAACCCCGCCTGAAACACCGTAAATGCCACCAAACAGGTGATGGTAAACCGTAGCCCGCTGTCCTCACGCTTGAACTTGGTGACCTTTTCTTCCTCCTTGCGCAGCTTCACTTCCTGCTCCAGCAGGTTGTGCTCGGCCTGTTGCAACATCTGCGCGGCTTCGAGGATCTCCACGAACTGCACTTTCTCGGTGTTCCAGCTGTCCAGCACGTCGCTGACCTTGCCGGGCTGCACGTTGCCTTTCAAATGCTGCACATCGGCGTAGGCCACATCAAAGCCCTGGATACGCAGGAAGTGATCGCGACGCAGGCGCGTGGCTTCGTTGAGCGCGTCTTTGTTGGACAGGTCGACACCGTCGACGCGGTAATGCGACCACTTCTTTTTCGCCCACGCCGCCGCTTGGGCCACGAGGAAACGGCCGATGCCGCGGTTGGCCGGTTCGATTTCCAGGCTGTTGCCCGGGCCGAAGTGCACGCGATGGGTATCGTGGTCGACCCAGATATCCAGATGGTTCTGCTCGCGGCGCACACGTTGCCCCGGAAGTTGGATGACCATGCGCAACAGGCTGTGGTGTTTGTCATGGCGCTCGGCATAGCCGAACTGCACGAACCGCAACGGCCGCGCACCGGTGGCACGGTCCGTGGCCAGTGGGGCCAGGCGCAGCATCTTGAAATGCTCGGCCTGAACGTCTGCCCACGGCAGCGACGCCATGTCGACGGCCGCGGTTTTTTCAGCCGTGGTGTCGGCGGTCGGTTCGGGTGTTGCTTCTGTGGTAGTCATGCGACGCGATCCTGTCCAAGCCTTGCGAGCCGACAGTCTTTTGACTGCCGACTGTGGGCTTATCGGCCGCTTTTCCCAAGACTGGAGGCCAATTGCCGCTTAATTGGGTTGAAGTTCATCGATAAAGCGCACCACCCGTTCACCCAGTTCGGCGGCGAGGGGCAGCTTCGGGTCGTTATAGGAGGCCAGTTGTTGCTTCACCTCGTTGGGCACGATGCGCATCACATGATTCATGCCTTCAATCACCGTCAACTGCGCGTCCGGCTTGGCCCGTTTCAGTTGCTGGGCATCGCCGACGCCTACCTGGATATCATGCGTGCCCTGGATGATCAGCGCAGGCATGCGCAGTTTGGCAAAGGCCGCGCGAGGGTCGGCGCGAAACAGGCTGATCAGGTAAGGCTGGACGCTGGGCCGGAAAATGCCTTCCAGCGGGCCGGGCACGTCGGTATCCACTTGGCCGGCCTTCAGGTGATCAAGGATTTCATTACTGCGCAGCAGCAGGGCTGGGGGCAGGTGATCGGCCAGTTGCTGGCGGATCACCTGGTCTACCGGGCGCGCGCTGCCGGACAGCGAGATGACGCCCGCCGGGTCTAATTGCGGCGCAGCCAGGGCTGCCACCAGCGCACCTTCACTATGGCCCAGCACAATCAACGGGCCCATGCGTTTGTCGGTCTTGAGCAATTGGCCCCAGGCCACCGCATCGGCGACGTAGGCATCAAGGGTCAGGTTGCGTTCATCCGGGGTGGCGGCGAGGCTGGCGGCCACGCCGCGCTTGTCATAGCGCACGCTGGCGATGTTATGCCGGGCCAGTACCCAGGCCAGGCGCTTGAGGCTGTCGTTGCGCGCGCCGTCGGCGCTGTTGCCGTTGCGGTCGGTGGGGCCGGAACCGGCGATGATCAGCACCACCGGCACCGGCTTGTCGGACTGTGGCAACAGCAGTGAGCCGAACAGCTCGCCGCTGCCGGTGTCCAGGCTGATAGGGCGTTGCAGTACGACGGGGGAGGCGGCGTGGGCCACGGCGGTAAACAAGGTCAGGGTAAGAAGCAGGACTCGAAGCATCATCGCGCCATCATGAGGAGGTGCCGGTTGGACCAACGTCCACCGGTAAGGTTTCGAGGATGAACTAGTCGGTTAGCCTGCGTATACTGGCCGCCTTAAGTTATTACGGTTGACTCGATTCAACTGATTTCACGGAGCGCCCCGCATGTCCGGCAATACCTTCGGCAAGCTGTTCACTGTCACCACCGCGGGCGAAAGCCATGGCCCGGCGTTGGTCGCCATTGTCGACGGCTGCCCGCCCGGCCTCGAGCTGTCTCTGGAAGACCTGCAGCGTGATCTCGACCGCCGCAAGCCCGGCACCAGCCGCCACACCACCCAGCGCCAGGAGCCCGACGAAGTCGAGATCCTCTCCGGCGTGTTCGAAGGCCGCACCACCGGCTGCGCCATCGGCCTCTTGATCCGCAACACGGATCAGAAGTCCAAGGATTATTCCGCGATCAAGGACCTGTTCCGGCCAGCCCACGCCGACTATACCTACCACCACAAATACGGCGAACGCGACTACCGTGGCGGCGGCCGCAGCTCGGCGCGTGAAACCGCCATGCGCGTGGCCGCCGGCGCCATCGCCAAGAAATACCTGGCCACCCAGGGCATCGTGATCCGTGGCTACATGAGCCAGCTGGGCCCGATTGAAATCCCGTTCAAGACCTGGGACAGCGTTGACGACAACGCTTTTTTCAGCCCGGACCCGGACAAAGTGCCGGAACTGGAAGCCTACATGGACCAGCTGCGCCGCGATCAGGACTCCGTTGGCGCCAAGATCACCGTGGTCGCTGAAGGGGTGAAGCCTGGCCTGGGCGAACCGATCTTCGACCGTCTCGACGCTGAGCTGGCCCATGCATTGATGAGCATCAACGCGGTCAAGGGCGTGGAAATCGGTGCGGGTTTCGCCTGCGTCTCCCAACGCGGCACCGAGCATCGCGATGAGCTGACCCCGCAAGGTTTCCTCAGCAATAATGCCGGCGGCATCCTCGGCGGTATTTCTTCCGGCCAGCCGATTGTGGCGCACCTGGCGCTCAAGGCCACGTCGAGCATCACCACTGCGGGCCGTTCGATCGATGTGCACGGCAATCCGGTGGACGTCATCACCAAGGGCCGCCACGACCCGTGTGTGGGCATCCGCGCCACGCCGATTGCCGAAGCGATGATGGCTATCGTGTTGATGGACCACCTGCTGCGCAACCGCGGGCAGAACGCCGATGTGCGCGTCAGTACCCCGGTGCTCGGCCAGCTGTGACGGGCTGGTTGTGACAGCCCTTCCTTATTGGCGCCTCTCCAGTTTCTACCTGTTCTATTTCGCCCTGCTGGGGGCGACGGCGCCATTCCTGGCGCTGTATTTCGATCACCTGGGGTTCTCCAGCGCGCGCATCGGCGAGCTGGTGGCCATTCCCATGTTGATGCGCTGCGTGGCGCCTAACCTGTGGGGCTGGCTGGGCGATTACACCGGCCGGCGCCTGGCCATCGTGCGGTTTGGCGCGGTGTGCACCCTGGTGAGTTTTTCGCTGATTTTCGTCAGCCAAACCTACGCCTGGCTGGCGCTGGTGATGGCCCTGCATGCGTTCTTCTGGCATGCGGTGCTGCCGCAGTTTGAAGTGATCACCCTGGCTCACCTGCAAAAACAAACCTCGCGCTATAGCCAGATCCGCCTGTGGGGCTCCATCGGTTTCATCCTTGCGGTGGTGATCATGGGCCGCCTGTTCGACCGGTTGAGCCTGGATATCTACCCGGTCGTGATCGTGGTGATCATGGCCGGCATCGTCGGCGCCAGCCTGTGGGTGCCGAACGCGCAGCCCGCCACCCACGGCAGTCGCGTCGCAGGCGACGGGTTCCTCAAGCAACTGCGCAGCCCTGGGGTATTGGCGTTTTACGCTTGCGTGGCGTTGATGCAAATGAGCCATGGCCCGTATTACACCTTCCTCACCCTGCATCTGGAACACCTGGGCTACAGCCGTGGCGTGATCGGCATGCTGTGGGCGCTGGGGGTGGTGGCCGAAGTGCTGATGTTCCTGGGCATGAGCCGTATCCTCACACGCTTTTCGGTACGCCGGGTGCTGCTGGCCAGCTTCCTGTTGGCGGCGTTGCGCTGGCTGCTGCTGGGGTCGTTTGCCGAGTTCTTCTGGGTGCTGTTGCTGGCGCAGGTGATGCATGCCGCGACTTTCGGCAGCTTCCATGCGGCGGCGATCGCCTTTGTGCAACGCAGTTTCGACGCTAAACAACAAGGCCAGGGCCAGGCGCTGTACGCCGCCCTGGCCGGCACCGGCGGCGCATTGGGCGCATTGTATTGCGGCTATAGCTGGAACCTGCTGGGGCCGACCTTCACCTTTAGTATTGCGAGCATCGCCGCCCTGGCCGCGGCCGTTATCATTGGCCTTCGATTGCACGAGCAGAACCAAGGAACCCTTCAATGAGTTATGTCGCCGTCTACCCCGTTGCTACACCGGATACCCCGAACAAGGTATTGACCCATTTCGACGACATCGCCGCCATCCTGGCCGAACACGGCGTACGGTTCGAGCGCTGGCAGCCCAGTCCGATCGAGAAGGGGGCCAGCGATGCGGCAATGATCTCGGCGTACCAGATGCAGATCGACCGCCTCGGCTACGCTCAGGTGCAAGTGCTCAGCATCACCAGCGACCACCCGCACAAAGCCGAGCTGCGCGAGCAGGCTCGCAAGGAGCGCCGCGGCGAGAAAGATGAGGTGCGTTTTTTCATCGCAGGCCTTGGTCTGTTTTGCCTGCACATCGGCGACTACGTGTATGCCGTGCGCTGTGAGAAAAACGACCTGCTGATGATTCCGGCGGGTATGGCGCATTGGTTTGACATGGGCGAGAACCCGCACTTCGTGGCCTTGCGGTTATTCCACGCGGGCGGTGAGCCGGAGTTGACCGGTGACTCAATTGCCAGTCGCTTCCCGGGTCTGGACGACTGAGCCCCCCAGCCATTGGAATGTTCAACCCCAGTGGGTTTGAAACTGCTGTGGGAAGACGCCTAAATATATGTAGGGCAGCGCTGTTTGTCACGAGCCCTGCGCACTGGCTCCATTCATTGTGTAACTCTCTGCGGCCTCAACGTTTATATATCGCCTGTCAACAGGAGGAATCCGAGGGGTGATTAAGGCATCAGCCAAATAAAAAGGAGAGAACGTGATGAATGGCCCAGAGGAGTTGTGTTCGCCGCCGTATTTCGTACCCACTGCCGTCAGGAGGCGGCTTGGCTTGTCCGGCAAGCCCCTGACCCCGGCGGAGTTGGAGATTCTGCGCTGGGCTTCGGAAGGCAAGACCGTCTGGGAGATCAGCCAGATCCGTGCCACGTCCGAGGCCACGGTTAAATTTCACCTGCGCAATATCTACGGCAAATTGCAAGTGACCAACCGCGTGCAGGCCATGAATGAAGCGGCCCGCCAAGGCCTATGGTAGGCCCATGAAAAAAAGGCCGGGACGCTCAACGGCGTCCCGGCCTTTTGTTCGGGGTGTGGCGTTAAGCCGAATGGTAGGTCGGCAGAGCAAAGCGGTTCTGGCTTTGCAACATCGAAATTTGCGGCAGTTCGCTGGCTTGTTCAGCCAAATCACGGCGAATGGCGCTGATCACCCACGTCAGTTGATCGGCGGTGTGCAATTGCTGGTAGGAAATCGACCGCTTGACCTGTTTGCCTTCACTGTTACGCAGGGTCAACAGGATGCCGCCGTCTGGACGTGGTTGGGTGGTGACGTCGTAGTTGGAGAATACTGAAGCGAATTTATCTTGGATCAGGCTCATGTCTATCAGCTCCGTTGGCTCAAGTGGGCAAGCATGGAGTGATAGGTGCAGTGATTGTGCCAGCTAGTGATTTTGTTAAATATCTTTATAAATCAGTCACTTATAAAAATCGTGATTTTTCGATTTCGTGCAATTTGCATGAATGGCCATCATGCACACTGCATTTTGCTCTACTCGCGGAGGCGGCTGGGGGCGCGCTTATTCATAAAGACCGCCGTGGCGTAGGTAAATTCCCTTTTGCAAGGGCATGGGCTGGGATACAAAACTTTTCAAATCGCGCGTGTACAGCCGAAGAATGGCTGGCGTATTTTCCTGCATGGCATTGGGCCTCTCGCCTACGAAGCTTGCGTGGAAAATGCCGTTGTTGCCGGATCATACGAAGAATAAGAAAAAGGACGTTCCCATGAGGCATCCGCAGAGCGACATGATCACCTGGGCCAAGCTGCTGCGTAAGGTGCCCGCCATTGTGCGTGCCTTACCTCGGGTGGTTCGCGGCATGCGTGCCGCCAACGTAACCGACCCCGCGCAGCCGTGCGGGTTGGGCTGGCACTTTGAGCAAGCCACCCTGAGCAACCCCGACGGCCAGGCATTGTTGTATGGCGACCGGGTCCTCAGCTATCGCGAAGCCAATCAATATGCCAACCGCATCGCCTACCACCTGCAGGCCCAGGGCATCGGCAAGGGCGACGTGGTGGCACTGTTTATCGAAAACCGTCCCGAATTACTCCTCAGCGTATTGGCCGTGGCCAAGCTCGGTGGCATCTGCGCCATGCTCAATACCGCGCAAACTCAAGCTGCGCTGGTGCACAGCCTGAACCTGGTGAGCCCGGTGGCGATTGTGGTGGGCACGGAACTCGTGGCTGCCTACGGGGCAGTGCGCGATCAGGTGCAGATCCCGGCGGCGCGAACCTGGTTCGTCGCCGATCAGCTATCCGGCGAAATGCCCGAGGGGTACATCGACCTGCTGGCGGCCAGCGCCGAGTGCCCGGTGGACAACCCCGCCAGCACCGCGCAGATCTTCTTCAACGACCCCTGCTTTTATATCTACACCTCCGGTACCACGGGCCTGCCCAAAGCGGGCATCATGAAACACGGCCGCTGGACCAAAACCGCCGTCAGCTTTGGCCGCATTGCGCTGGACATGGGCCGGGACGACGTTCTGTATTGCACCTTGCCGCTCTACCACGCCACCGGTCTGTGTGTGTGCTGGGGCTCGGCGATTGTCGGGGCTTCGGGGTTTGCCATCCGCCGCAAGTTCAGCGCGAGCCAGTTCTGGGACGATGCGCGCAAATTCAAGGCGACCACCCTTGGCTATGTCGGTGAGCTGTGCCGTTACCTGCTGGACCAGCCGCCCAGTGCAAGCGACCGCGATAACCGCGTGACCAAAATGGTCGGCAATGGTTTGCGCCCCGGCGTATGGGCGCAGTTCAAGGCGCGGTATGGCGTCGAACACATCTGTGAGTTGTACGCGGCCAGCGACGGCAATATCGGGTTTACCAACGTGCTGAATTTCGACAACACCATCGGCTTCTGCCTGCAGCATTGGGCCCTGGTGGACTACGTTCACGACAACGGCGAGCCGCTGCGTGGCAGCGATGGCTATATGCGCAAGGTGCCCACCGGCGGGCAAGGCCTGTTGCTGGCCAGGATTGACGAAAAATCACCCTTCGACGGTTACACCGACCCGCAAAAGAACGGCAAGGTGGTGCTCACCGACGTGTTTGAAAAGGGCGATCGCTACTTTAATACCGGTGATTTGTTGCGCAGCATCGGCTTTGGCCACGCGCAATTCGTCGATCGACTGGGGGACACCTACCGCTGGAAAGGCGAAAACGTCTCCACCACCGAAGTCGAGAACGTCCTGCTGCAACACCCACAGATCGCCGAAGTGGTGGCCTATGGCGTTGAGATCGACAACACCAACGGTCGCGCAGGCATGGTCGCCATCACGCCGAGCGAATCCCTGGCGGCATTGGACATGCGCGAATTGCTGCAATTTGCCCATGGCCAGTTGCCGGCCTATGCGGTGCCGTTGTTCCTGCGAATCAAGGTCAAGATGGAAACCACCGGTACGTTCAAGTACCAGAAGGTCAAGCTCAAGGAGGAGGCGTTTGATCCGGACAAGGCCGGCAATGACCCGGTGTACGCGTGGCTGCCGGGGTCCGACTGCTACGTACCGGTGACGGGTCAATTGCTGGCGCAGATTCAGGGCGGCCAGTTCCGTTATTGATTGTGCCTATGGCGGCTTTTGACAAAAAAGCCATGACAGGTGGGAACTCCATCGCGACACTGGGCGCCTCTATTGAATACCCGACGTCGCCACACCAGGAGCCCCGCATGTCCGACCAGCCAAAACAAATGACCGAAGACGAAGCCGCCGAATTTGCCGAGCAGGTCTTCGACGTGGCCCGCCGAGGCGATGCCGCGATGCTCGCCGCCTTGCTGGCCAAGGGCTTGCCGGCCAATTTTCGCAACCACAACGGCGATACCTTGTTGATGCTCGCGGCCTACCACGGCCACGCCGAGGCGGTAAAAGTACTGCTCGAATTCAAGGCGGACCCGCTGATCGCCAATGACAAGAACCAACTGCCGATTGCCGGCGCGGCGTTCAAGGGCCATTTGCCTGTGGTCCAGGCGCTCATCGAAGGCGGTACGCCGGTGGCAGCGGCTTCATCCGACGGGCGCACGGCCTTGATGATGGCGGCCATGTTCAACCGCGTCGAAATGCTCGACTACCTGCTCGACCAGGGCGCTGACCCCAAGGCCACCGATGCGCAGGGCGCGACCGCGCTGGCGGCGGCCCAAACCATGGGCGCGGTGGATACGGCGGCGCGGTTGCAGAAACTGGTGTAGGCTACGCGCCCTCCAAAACCCGCCCGTCACAGGATTGCCCCATGAAAACCGCCCTCGTCGAACTCATCAGCAAAATCAGCGCCGGGGTCATGGGCGAGGACGAAGTGGCGCGCATCGCCGAGGAAGCCGCCCAGGCCTACGCCGATCCCGCGGCATTCCTGGCGGCCAACCCGGACATCAACTACGACGACAGCTTTCCGATCCCGCTGGGAGAGTGGGTGGTGGTCGGTAGCCTGCCGGACACCGCGCTGTTCCAGGCCGATACCTATGCCGACCTGTTTGCACAAATCGTCGCGTCGTTTGGTCCGGGTGTGGCGTTCAACCTCAAGCCCAAGCAATTGGCCAAGACCGAGGACCTCACTGCACTGAACCGCATCCAGATCCAGATGAGTGCGCTTAGCCCCGAAGAGGGTGGCTATGTGCTGCTCAACTTCAGCCAACTGTTGGATGACGAGATCCAGGCCGTGCTGGTGTTCGGTAACGACCTGCCGCGTGTGCTGCAACTGTGTGCCGAAGTGGGTATCAAGGCCGAGCCGTCCCTGGAAGCGCTGAAGATCGCCGTGCACATCTGAAATAAAACGGAACCCCTGCCAGGGCTGACTATCCTACAAGTGCATGCCCTCACTTAGGAGCGACACCATGGGTTCCACTTTTAACGGCTTGATCGGGCTGATCATCCTGGCGCTGGATATCTGGGCGATCATCAACGTATTCAAAAGCGGCGCGAGCACCGGCGCCAAGGTGCTGTGGATCCTGCTGATCCTGCTGCTGCCGGTACTTGGCCTGATCATCTGGGCGATTGCCGGGCCGCGGGGTAACGTGCGGATCTGATCGCTTCACTCCTGCTGGAGTGGGCACAGTCAATATGGAAGGGGGCTTGCTGCCGATGACGGTTTATCAGTCACAGCTGTTCTGACTGATCCACCGCTATCGGGAGCAAGCCCCCTTCCACATTTGCTTTGGGCGTGCTCCATAGATTTATGTATCGAAATATTCGCTGCACATAATTTTCACACCCCGTCCAAGACAATTCCCCGGCTTTACCTGCCTGCTATTAAAGGTGGCGCAGCGGTGCTCGTTCACTAATTAATAGCCTTGCTGTGATTGATCGGGCACCATTCGCGCCACCGCGATATTTCGTCACATAAACTTCCAATGGGTCCTGAAACGACATGGCAAACCCGGACGCCCTGAGTCAGCAGCGAGCTTCTAATCGCCTGCTGCAACCGACCGTCAAATCCCATCTGGCGTACACGCTGCTCTGCGCACTGGTCATGATGGTGATGCTCTCCCTGCTGCGCCTGGCGCTGCTGGTATACAACCGCGAGATGATCCTCGACACGCCGGCCTCGACCTTCCTTGAAGCGTTCGCCAACGGCCTGCGCCTGGATATCCGCCTGGTGGTGTACCTGCTTATCCCGTTGCTGCTGGCATTGTTCAGCGTACGCGCCATGGCCGCGCGGGGGTTCTTCCGTTTCTGGCTGACTATTGCATCCAGCATCGCCCTGTTCCTGGGCTTGATGGAGATGGACTTCTACCGCGAGTTCCACCAGCGCCTCAACGGGCTGGTCTTCCAGTACGTAAAGGAAGACCCGAAAACCGTCATGAGCATGCTCTGGTACGGTTTCCCAGTGGTGCGCTACCTGCTGGCCTGGGCCGTGGGCACGCTGATCCTGAGCATGGCGTTCAAAGGCGCCGACCGCGCCACGCGCCCACGCGGGCCGTTCAGCGGCGGCAGCATCGGCACCCGCCAGGTGGCCCCGTGGTACTCGCGCATCGCGGTATTCGTGGTCTGCCTGCTGATCGCCGTGGTCGCCGCCCGTGGCACCCTGCGCCAAGGCCCGCCGCTGCGTTGGGGCGATGTGTACACCACCGATTCGAACTTCGCCAACCAGTTGGGCCTCAATGGCACCTTGTCGCTGATCGCGGCGGCCAAGGCGCGGTTCGGTGAAGACCGTTCCAACATCTGGAAGGCTACCCTGGACCAGCCGCTGGCCACCCAGACCGTGCGTGACATGCTGGTGCTGCCGCAAGAAAAGCTGGTAGACACCGATACCGCCGCCGTGCGCCGTGACTACATGCCACCGGCCGAGAAGACCCTGCCGATCAAGAACGTGGTCGTGATCCTGATGGAAAGCTTCGCCGGTCACTCGGTGGGCGCCTTGGGCCGGCCGGGCAACATCACGCCGTATTTCGACAAACTGTCCAAGGAGGGCCTGCTGTTCGACCGCTTCTTCTCCAACGGTACCCACACCCACCAGGGCATGTTCGCCACCATGGCCTGCTTCCCGAACCTGCCGGGCTTCGAATACCTGATGCAGACCCCGGAAGGCAGCCACAAGCTGTCGGGCCTGCCGCAGTTGCTCAGTGCCCGCAAGTTTGACGACGTGTATGTCTACAACGGCGATTTCGCCTGGGACAACCAGTCGGGTTTCTTCAGCAACCAGGGCATGACCAACTTCATTGGTCGCAACGACTTCGTCAACCCGGTGTTCTCCGACCCGACGTGGGGCGTGTCCGACCAGGACATGTTCAACCGCGGCCTGGAAGAGTTGAAGGCGCGTGAGGGCGGCAAGCCGTTCTACGCACTGCTGCAAACCCTGTCCAACCATACGCCGTACGCATTGCCGACGCCGTTGCCGGTCGAGAAAGTCACAGACCGTGGCAGCCTCAACGAGCATTTGACGGCCATGCGCTACTCCGATTGGGCCCTGGGCCAGTTCTTTGAAAAGGCCCGCAAAGAGCCGTACTTCAAGGAAACCCTGTTTGTGATCGTGGGCGACCACGGCTTCGGCAACGAACAGCAGATCACCGAGATGGACCTGGGCCGCTTCAACGTGCCGATGCTGATGATCGCACCCGGCATGCAGGAGAAGTTCGGCGAGCGCGACCACACCGTGGGCACCCAGATCGACATCGTGCCGACCATCATGGGCCGCCTCGGTGGCGACACGCTGCACCAGTGCTGGGGTCGCGACCTGCTGAACCTGCCGGAAGGCGACAAGGGCTTCGGCGTGATCAAGCCATCGGGCAGCGATCAGACGGTGGCGCTGGTCACCGCCGAGCGCATTCTGGTACTGCCCAAGGAGATGCCGCCGAAGTTGTGGGAATACGAATTGGGCGCCAACCCGAGCGGTAAAGTGATCCCCGACTCGCCGGACGAGGCGGCACTCAAGCAGAAACTTGAATCGTTCCTGCAAACGGCCACCAAGAGCCTGTTGAACAACACCGCCGGTGTGGTTGACGGCAAGCCGGACTAACTAACCGGCAATAAAAAAGAGGCCTGTGAAGGCCTCTTTTTTTATCCGGCGTTTATATCCGACCGAGCAACAACAGCACCAGCAGTACCACCAGCACAACCCCGAGGATGCCCGACGGGCCATAACCCCAGTTACGCGAGTGAGGGAACACTGGCAGGCCACCGACCAGCAGCAGGATCAAGATAATGATCAGAATCAGGCTCATGTTTTTTTTCCTTATTGGCTTTCTGCAAAGACCGGTTATTAACGATAGGCCCGGCACTTAATGACGGACGCCTTAATAACTCCGACTCTGTCACTTCAAAGAAAATTCCAAGTTTTTTTAAAGCATTTCGATCGCTCGCTTATTTCTTTTAACGCACGCGTCCGTACGCCTCGTTAGTCAAAAAAGATTGAACTTAGGCCTCGCGCGGGCATCCGACCCGGCCTTCGGTTTGCCTGGGGCATTCATCATTCTGATGGTGCGTGGGTACGGGAAAAACCTTCGCTACACTGCCGATCACTTCTTCTGTGAACCACAAGGCTACTTCCTATGCAAAATCGCATGATGATCACTGGCGCCGGGTCCGGCCTGGGTCGCGAAATCGCTCTGCGCTGGGCTCGCGAGGGTTGGCAATTGGCCTTGTCGGATGTCAGTGAGCCCGGCTTGCAGGAAACCCTGAAGCGGGTGCGTGAGGCCGGTGGCGACGGGTTTATCCAGCGCTGCGACGTACGTGACTACAGCCAGCTCACCGCGTTTGCCCAGGCCTGCGAGGTCAAGCTCGGGGGTATCGATGTGATCGTCAACAATGCCGGCGTGGCCTCGGGGGGCTTTTTCGCCGAGTTGTCCCTGGAAGATTGGGATTGGCAGATCGCAATCAACCTGATGGGCGTGGTCAAGGGCTGCAAGGCATTCCTGCCGCTGCTGGAAAAGAGCAAGGGCCGTATCATCAACATCGCCTCCATGGCGGCGCTGATGCAAGGGCCGGCCATGAGCAACTACAACGTGGCCAAGGCTGGCGTCGTGGCGTTGTCGGAGAGTTTGCTGGTGGAGCTCAAGCAGCAGGAGGTCGGCGTGCATGTGGTGTGCCCGTCGTTCTTCCAGACCAACCTGCTGGACTCGTTCCGTGGGCCGACCCCCGCCATGAAAGCCCAAGTGGGCAAACTGCTGGAAAGTTCGCCGATCTCGGCGGCGGATATTGCCGATTACATTTATCAGCGCGTGGCACAGGGCGAATTCATGATCCTGCCCCACGAGCAGGGCCGGATGGCGTGGGCGTTGAAGCAGAAGAACCCGCAGTTGCTGTACGACGAAATGACCACCATGGCCGACAAAATGCGCGCCAAGGCGCAGGCAGTTAAGGGCTGATTCGGCAGCGGTCTGTCAGGCAAATTACCTGCATCCGTAGGTGTTGCCTGATTTCGCCGCGAGCCATTGAAGCCTCCATCCTCAGCGCGCATGGTCGGGGTCCTGTCACTCCAAAAGGTCCACCGCCATGCTGGTTTTAAGCCGCGCCGTAGGCGAAATCATCTCCATCGGTGATGACATCACCGTGCATATCCTCGAACTGAAGGGCAACCAAGTGAAACTCGGCATCCAAGCGCCGCCTGGCGTGCACGTACATCGTGCCGAGGTCTACCGCAAGATCCTAGAACGCCAGACGCCGTCTGCCCAACCCGTCATCCAACTCTAGAACGCCCTCAGTCGAACAGATGCTTGGGCACGTCATGCTTGAGCATCAATTGGCATTGTTCGCTTTCGGGGTCGAACACGATCAGCGCCTGGCCTTTGGTCAGCGCCTGGCGCACACGCAGTACACGGGTTTCCAAGGGCGTGTCGTCGCCGTTGTCGGTGCCGTCGCGGGTGACGAAGTCCTCGATCAGGCGGGTCAGGGTGTCGACTTCAAGTGCGTCGTAGGGAATCAGCATACAAGCCTCAGGTGTCAGGTCCCGGCGATGCTACTGCGCCGGGGCCTTGCTGACCAGCGTCAGGACTTGTGGCCGACCAGGCTGTCCACCGGCGGCACACGCGTGTCGCTCTCCATCTGCGTCTCATGTTCCAACTGGTGACTGAAGCGGTCCAGTGAGCCCTGGGCCGGCTGCGCGTCGCTGGCAAACACCGGCGGGCTGAGGATATACGCGCCCAACAGGCGGCTCAGCGCGGCCAGGCTGTCGATATGGGTGCGCTCGTAACCGTGGGTCGCGTCGCAACCGAACGCCAGCAGCGCGGTGCGAATGTCGTGGCCGGCGGTCACGGCGGAATGCGCATCGCTGAAGTAATAGCGGAACAGGTCGCGGCGCACCGGTAGGTCATTGTCCGCGGCCAGGCGCAGTAAATGACGCGACAGGTGATAGTCGTAGGGCCCGCCGGAATCCTGCATCGCCACGCTCACCGCATGCTCACTGGAGTGCTGGCCGGGCGCGACCGGGGCGATATCGATGCCGACGAACTCACTCACATCCCACGGCAGCGCGGCTGCGGCACCGCTGCCGGTTTCCTCGGTAATGGTGAACAGCGGGTGACAGTCGATCAGCAGGGGTTCGCCACTGTCGACAATCGCCTTGAGCGCAGCGAGCAGGGCAGCGACGCCGGCTTTGTCGTCCAGGTGGCGTGCGCTGATATGCCCACTCTCGGTGAACTCGGGCAAGGGGTCGAAGGCCACGTAGTCGCCGACGCTGATGCCCAGCGAGTCGCAATCGGCGCGGGTGGCGCAGTAGGCGTCCAGGCGCAGTTCCACATGGTCCCAACTCACCGGCATTTCATCCACGGCGGTGTTGAACGCATGCCCGGAGGCCATCAGCGGCAGTACGCTGCCACGGATCACGCCGTTGTCGGTGAACAGGCTGACGCGGCTGCCTTCGGCAAAGCGGCTCGACCAGCAGCCTACGGGGGCAAGTGTCAGGCGGCCGTTGTCCTTGATTGCGCGCACGGCGGCACCGATGGTGTCCAGGTGCGCGGAGACGGCGCGGTCCGGGCTGTTTTTCTGGCCCTTGAGCGTCGCGCGGATGGTGCCGCGCCGGGTCATTTCAAACGGGATGCCGAGTTCTTCCAAACGCTCGGCGACGTAGCGCACGATGGTATCGGTGAACCCGGTAGGGCTGGGAATGGCGAGCATTTCCAGCAGGACTTTTTGCAGGTAGTTGAGATCAGGTTCGGGAATGGTTCGAGTCATAAAAATTCCTGATGAGATAAGCGTGCTCAGGTCATTGGGCGGCCGGTTGGCTGTGTGGAAACAGCAGGTCCACAAACTTTTGCGCGGTGGGCTGCGGTTCATGGTTGGCCAGGCCGGCCCGTTCGTTGGCCTCGATAAATACGTACTCTGGTTGATCGGCGGCGGGCACCAGCAGGTCCAGGCCCACCATGGGGATGTCCAGGGCGCGGGCGGCGCGCACGGCGGCGTCCTTGAGCGTGGGATGCAGGATCGCGGTGACATCTTCCAGGCAACCGCCGGTGTGCAGGTTGGCGGTACGGCGTACCGCCAGGGTTAGGCCACGGGGCAGGACGCTGCTGTAGTCGTAGCCTGCGGCGGCAAGGGTGCGTTCGGTTTCGGCGTCCAGGGGGATTTTGCTTTCGCCGTCGGTGGCGGCCTGACGGCGACGGCTTTGGGCCTCGATCAGGGCGCGGATGGAGTGCTGGCCGTCACCGGTCACCTCGGCGGGGCGGCGAATCGCGGCGGCAACCACCTCGAAGCCGATCACCAGGATGCGCAAGTCTAGGCCTTCATGAAAGCTCTCCAGCAGTACGCGGCTGTCGAACTGGCGCGCGTTTTCGATTGCCTGCTGCACCTCTTCGATGGTCTGCAGGTCCACCGCCACGCCTTGGCCCTGCTCGCCATCCAGCGGCTTGACCACCACGCGCTGGTGCTCGTCGAGGAACTCCAGGTTCTCGTCGGCACTGCCCGCCAATTGCTGCGACGGCAACTGCAAACCGGCGGCCTTGAGCACCTTGTGGGTCAGGCTCTTGTCCTGGCACAGGGTCATGCTGATGGCGCTGGTCAGGTCGCTCAGTGACTCACGGCAGCGCACGCGGCGCCCGCCATGGCTGAGGGTGAACAAACCGGCATCGGCATCATCCACCTGCACATCGATACCGCGTCGGTGGGCTTCTTCAACGATGATCCGCGCATACGGGTTGAACCCCGCCTGCGGCCCAGGGCCGAGAAACAGCGGCTGGTTGATGCCGTTCTTGTGCTTGATCGCAAACGTGGTCAGCGCACGGAAACCGAGCTTGGCATAAAGCCCCTTGGCCTGACGGTTATCGTGCAGCACCGACAGGTCCAGGTAGCTCAAGCCACGGCTCATAAAGTGCTCCACCAAGTGACGCACCAGCACTTCGCCGACGCCGGGGCGCGCGCATAGCGGGTCGACGGCCAGGCACCACAGGCTGCAACCGTTTTCCGGGTCGTGAAAGGCTTTCTGGTGGTTGAGCCCCATCACG
This sequence comes from Pseudomonas asgharzadehiana, assembly GCF_019139815.1. Lineage (NCBI taxonomy): Bacteria > Pseudomonadati > Pseudomonadota > Gammaproteobacteria > Pseudomonadales > Pseudomonadaceae > Pseudomonas > Pseudomonas asgharzadehiana. Next base: position 4,430,128 of record NZ_CP077079.1, on the reverse strand, counting down.
CTGCCGATCACCGCGCCGCTGTCTTCGTCCTCCGCCAGCCAATACACCGGGCCACCCTGATGACGCGGCGTGAGGCGTTCGGCGTCGACCGGCAACATGCCGCGCCCTTGATACAACTGGTTCACCGCCTGCCAGTCGGCTTCGCTCTGTACCCGGCGGATACGAAAGCCGCGAAACACACGGGTGGCCGGGCGATAGTCGCTGAACCACAGGCGCAAGGTGTCGGAGGGGTCGAGAAACAATTGCTGCGGGTCAATCCCGAGGATCTGCTGGGGCGCGGCCACGTACAGTGCGATGTCGCGTTCGCCGGGCTGTTCATTCAGCAGTTCCCCCGCCAGGCTGGCCGGGTCGGGGAAGGTATGGCCGATCAACAACCGGCCCCAGCCGCAATGCACGGCAATCGGTTCGGCGGCCAACGCGCTGCCGTCTTCGGCCAGGCGCGCCTGCAGGCGTTCGTAAGTGGGGGCCTGGCCTTTGAGCAAGCGTTGGCTATACGCCGCGGCGTTAGGTTTCATGGATCAAATTCCTTGTTCGCTGAGCCACAGGTTCAGCGCTGCCAGTTGCCACAGCTTGGAGCCGCGCAGCGGGGTCAATTGGCCCTGGGGGTCGGTGAGCAAGCGGTCGAGCATGGCGGGGTTGAAGAGGCCGCGGTCCTGGCTCGGGTCCAGCAGCAGGTCGCGCACCCAGTTCAGGGTGTCGCCTTGCAAATGCTTGAGGCCCGGTACCGGGAAGTAACCTTTTTTGCGGTCGATAACCTCGCTCGGGATCACCCGGCGCGCCGCTTCCTTGAGCACGTGTTTGCCGCCGTCGGGCAGCTTGAACCGGCCCGGCACACGGGCCGAAAGTTCTACCAGGCGGTAGTCGAGGAACGGTGTGCGCGCTTCCAGGCCCCAGGCCATGGTCATGTTGTCGACACGTTTGACCGGGTCGTCCACCAGCATCACCGTGCTGTCCAGGCGCAGGGCCTTGTCCACGGCGGCATCGGCGCCCGGCATCGCAAAATGCTCGCGCACGAAGTCGCCGGCGGCGTCATGGGCGGTCAGCCATTTTGGTGCGACGGTGGCGGCATAGTCGTCATAGCTGCGGTCGAAAAACGCCTCACGGTAGGCAGCATACGGGTCGCTTGCGCCGTCCACTTGCGGGTACCAGTGGTAACCGGCGAACAACTCATCGGCACCCTGGCCGCTCTGCACAACCTTGCAATGCTTGGCCACTTCCCGCGACAACAGGTAGAAGGCGATGCAGTCATGGCTGACCATCGGCTCGCTCATGGCGCGGAACGCCGCCGGCAGTTGCTCGATGATTTCGCTTTCGGCGATACGCAGTTGGTGGTGACGGGTGCCGTAGTGCTTGGCGATCAGGTCCGAATACTGGAACTCGTCACCGCGCTCGCCGCCGGCATCTTCAAAACCGATGGAGAAGGTCGACAGATCCTGCACGCCAACCTCACGCAACAGGCCCACGAGCATGCTCGAATCGACGCCGCCGGAGAGCAACACGCCCACATCCACCGCCGCCCGTTGGCGAATCGCCACGGCTTCGCGGGTGCTGTCGAGCACACGGTCGGTCCAGTCTTCCAGGCTCAGGTACTTCTCATCTTCACGCGGGCCGTAGGGCAGGGTCCACCAGGTTTTCTGCTCGGTGTTGCCGTTGGCCTCGATACGCATCCAGCTGGCCGGCGGCAGTTTTTCAATGCCCGCCAGCAACGTGCGCGGCGCAGGCACCACCGCGTGGAAGTTCAGGTAATGGTTCAGCGCCACCGGATCGAGGATCGGGTTGATGTCGCCACCCTTGAGCAGCGCAGGCAGCGCGGAGGCAAAGCGCAGGCGCTGGCCGGTGCGCGACAGGTACAGCGGCTTCACACCCAGGCGGTCACGCGCGATGAACAAGCGCTGGGCATCGCGCTCCCAAATGGCGAAGGCGAACATGCCGTTGAGCTTGGGCAGCAGCGCTTCGCCCCAAGCGTGATAGCCCTTGAGCAGCACTTCGGTGTCGCCACCGGAATAGAACGCATAGCCCAGCGCTTCAAGCTCCTGGCGCAATTCGGGGAAGTTGTAGATCGCGCCGTTGAACGCCAGGGAAAGCCCCAGTTGAGCGTCGACCATCGGTTGGGCGGAGCCGTCCGACAAGTCCATGATCTTCAGGCGGCGATGGCCCAGGGCAATCGGCCCTTGGGCATGAAAACCCCAGGCATCGGGGCCTCGGGGGGCGAGGTGATGGGTGATGCGTTCTACGTCTGCAAGGCTTGCAGGTTGATGATCAAAGCGTAACTCGCCAGCTAATCCACACATAAGTTCCTTACCGGTTTTTCCGTTGGGGAGGTTTGGGGGTACCCGAAAACTGACCCACCTGTGTTGCGGTAGTTTTAGATCAATCGGTTATAAGCAGGCTGGCGGGCGCGTCGTTGTATTAATTATTACGGCCTTGATTGCGGCGTGAGGTGCCTAAGCTGACGCCTCATTTTTTCAAGGAGCACCCCCCATGGATCAGGACGTCAGTGTGTCGCAGGGTCTTCAGCCGATGACGACGCGTGAGTTATCGATGGCGTTATTGGAGCTCACCGGCGAGCTGGAAAAGGCCGAGGTACTGCAACAGAACGTGCCCGACTGGTTGATGAACGCCGGTGGCACATTCCTGGAACAACTCAATGAGGCCGCAGACGAGGCGCTGTCCCTTCAGGAAGCCGTAAAAGTGCGCTTGAGTACCTTGGACGATGTCCAGGCTTTTTGCCGCAAACACCTGAAAGCCGCGCTGTCCAGCGAGTTTGGCGACGGCTTCGACGTGGATGAAGACCGTCTGTGGCTGCCACAGCGCGAGTGGTTCAACCTGGGGCCGCCGCTGTATCGGGATGTGCCCACGCCGGCGCGGTGGGTCAGCCACAGCTTGTTGGAAGCCGCGATGCAGAACTTCACCCAAGCGCAGGAAGGTGTCGGTGAGGACGGCATGCCGGCGGTGGCGATGTTGGCCACCCAGGCACCGGCAAAGCCCTCGCCGGCGGCTTTTGCCAAGTGCTGTCGCCGCTTGGACCTGGGTAAGCGCTATCAAGAACACCTGCTGCACGTGCTCACCCAGGGGCGGTCCGCCAACGATGACCAGGCGTTGTTCACACCGGTCGCGCGATCGATAAAACAGCTGAGAGTCGCCGTGTTGAAAATGGAGGTGCTGATTGCCTATCAGAAGCAGCACCTGTCCAAAGACGGCTACGACACGCTGCAGCTGTTCCTCGAAAAAGGCGCGACGCTGGCGTCAGGTGATGTGCTTTATAACGCTAAGCCGGTGAGCCTGCAGGGCCTGGAAATCCACGGCGCCTGCCTCTGGGGCGTGGTGGTGTTTTCCGCACGCTCGGTTGAACAATTCCCTACCGAAAAATGCATGGTTTACATGCCCGGCGAACCTTTTCGCCCGGTGTACGAGTACGCGGCATTCAGCCAATTCCAGCAGTACCTCAGCCTCAAATTGAAAACGAAGGCCTACCGGCAGACCTTCACCCGTTATATCGATGAGGCCAATCGGCTGGATTTTTTCAAGGCGCTGACGGACCAGGCCGAGTTGGGGGTTATCAAACAACGCCCGATGACCCATGACCTCAACAGGTTTTTCTTCGAGAGCCTGCTGGGCAAACTGCAAGTGGACAGTCGGACCCTGGCGGTGCCGACCGCCGATGTGGATGCCGAGCAACGGCAAAAACGTCTTGAGGGCTACTGGGAGGCCGGGCTCACCCTGGCCAACATCTGCGCGATGTTCATCCCCGTCATGGGCGAACTGATGATGGGGGTGACCCTGGGGCAGTTGCTCGGCGAGATCTTTTACGGTTATGAGGATTGGCAGGCCGGGGATAAGCGCAAAGCGTTTTCGCACCTGACCAATGTGCTGGCCAATGTCGCGCTGATGGCCGCGTTCGCAAAGGCCAGCTCCGCGCTCAAACTGCACCCGCAGCAAGACACGGCTGATTGGTTCGATGGCTTCGAAGCGGTCACCCGAGGGGGGTGGCGTCGGCTGTGGAAGCGCAACCTGCGTCGTTATCGCCAGCCGATAGACCTGTCTGACACGCCGGACAGCAACGGCCTCTACCAAATAGGCGACAAGACATTTGTGCGGTTGCAGGGGCATGCGCTGGAGGTGCGTTTCGATGAGCTGTCCGGGGGCTGGCGCTTGCAACCCCAGGCGGGTCACGACCTGTTTGCCCCGCCTGTGGAGCTCAACGGCGAAGGCGGCTGGCGTTACCGCGGCGAACGGCCGGCCGAATGGGATAACAGCCTGTATGTGCTGCGGCGTATAGCGCCTGATCTCAAAGCGCTCAGTGCGCTGCGGCTGGAAGCAGTCCAGGACATCACCCAGGCGCCGCTGCCGCGATTGCAAGCGTGGGCGCGGCAGAACCAACCCGTGTCCAGGCGCTTCAGGGACCAGGCCGAACGGTTCATCCTGGAGCAGCGCATTCGTGACTGTATCTGGCACCTGGTGAATGAGGGCCAGCCCACCGCCGAGAATCAACGGCTGTTGCTGCATGCGTTACCCATGCTGCCGGCATGGCCCAAGCACGTCTATTTCGAATTGTTCAACGACAACGGCGTGCATATCGCGAACTACCCGCAGGGGCTGCGCCTCACGCCCGAGCACACCGGTATTCGTCTGACCGAGCACTCATTGCGTGAAGACGGAGTACTGGGCTTGGCCCTCGATAAGCTGGATGAGCAAGCCACGGCACAGTTGCTCAAGGAGGCGCCCGCTAGTGGCACGCCCGCGCGTCGCCTGGCCCGGGCGGTAGCGGACTGGATGGAGAAAAACGCAGCGCTGTTTTTCGGCAAGCTGTATGAGGCCTATGACCGGCCCAACGGGCCTTCGCAAACCCTGTTCAAGCAGCGATTTGCCCAATTGCCGGTGCGCGTCGCTCAGCGTCTGATTGATCGGGCCAGCAGCGTTGAGCGCCTGCGGGTTGTCAATGACCAGCGTATCCCCATGCGCCTGGCCCAGGAGGCTCGAGAAATGATGGAACAGGTAGCGGCGGACCGGGCCTGTGCCGAATTATTCCTGCCCGCGCGGGGGTTATCCGAGAGCCGGCTCCAGGTGCTCCAGTTGCTCAAACGCATGCCCGGCTGGCCGGCGGATTTTGCCCTGGAAGTTCGCGACGGCAGTATCGGGGGGCCGTTGCTGGAGCGGGTGGGGCCGTCGGATGCCAAGGTCCGCCGGATTATCGCCAAGCAGGGCGAGCTGCATGAAGTCTACGACGTCTCGGGGCGAATCTTGGGGCTTCCCACCTCCGGGCGCCAGAGTCTGTACGACGCGGCGCTGCGTGCGCTGCCCGCGGAACAATTGAACGCGCTGGGGTTGTCTGAGCGCGAGCGCTCCCATGGGTTCAAGCTACGCAACGAACTCTTTGAGCATGCCGTCAATGATCGTCCGGCGGTCATGGCGTTGTTGCGCGGCGAGTCTCTGGATAAAACTGAACCGCTTCCCGCGTGCGTCCAGGCCAGCCCGCCGGCCCCCCCAGTGCCTGCCGCTCACTCGCGGGCGTTGGTGCGTCGCACGCGCAGACTGTTTCCATTGTTTACCGAGATCCAGATCAACCATTTCCTGGATGAGCGAGGCGCCGACCACCTGGAGCGTGCCGAATCGATCAAGGCGCATGAGCAGCAGCTACAGGTGTTGCGCGCCAGTTTGAAAAGCTGGACCCGCGCCACCCAAGGCATTACCGGCGAGCTGCACACCAGCCGCCTGCAAGTGGCCGGCCTGATCGAAGACGCCTGGCGCCGTCTGACCTTCGTCCCGGGGGAGGGGCGTGAAAGCGTCGCGGGCCTCAAGCTCGACGGCATGCGCGTCGGCGATCTGCCGTCGCTGCCTGGCGCGGTCAAGTTCGATCACCTGCGGCTGGTGTCACTCAACGATATGCAACTCGACGACAGCGTGGCGTACTTTCTCAAGGCATTTACCCACGTCGAATCATTGAGCCTTGAGCGCAACAACATTACCCGGCTGCCGGAAATCCTGGCGCACATGCCCGGGCTCAAACGTTTGCTGATGTCGTCCAACGCCCTGACGCTGTCCGAGTACACGCTGAAAAAACTCGCCGATATGCGCAACCTGATTGCCCTGGACTTGAGTGAAAACCGCCTCGGCGCAACGCCGGAGGTGGGCAAAATGCTGGATATGGTGCATCTCAAACTGCGTAATTGTGACCTTCGCGAACTCCCGGTGGGCTTGGGGCGGTTGCCCTTCCTGGACTTTGTGGATCTGCGCAACAACGCCATTCGACAACTGCCTGATTGGGTGTTTGCCGCACCACGGCGTATCGCCCAAACCATTAACCTGCGTTTCAACCCCTTGTCGTCGACCACGGTCGCGAGCCTCGACGCTTACCGTAGGCGAACCGGTATCGGCATGGGCTACCTGCACGACGATATCGCGGCGATGAATGAGTCGACCGCACGCGGTATCTGGATGCCGGAGTCCCCTGCCGCCCACAAAGCGATCTGGACCGATCTGAAAGACGACCAGCGTTCAGAGAGCCTGTTCGCGTTGTTATCCGAACTGGGTAACAGTGCTGACAGCGAATTTGTCAGAGAAGACATGCACAAGCGCGTATGGGAGGTGCTGGAAGCGGCGCATGACAACACCGAGCTGCGTAACGAGGTATTCAACCTGGCGGCCAACCCCTTCAACTGTACGGACTCGGCGGCCATCAACTTCAGCCATCTGGAAGTGGCGGTGCGGGTGCACAAGGCCGGCGTGGCGAGTGAGCGGGGCACTTCGACGGCGGCATTGCTGCGCGAGGGGCGTGGCCTGTTTCGGCTTGATGAGCTGGAAAAACTGGCCCATGAACACAGCCAGGCCGACCCCTCGGCGGATCCGGCGGAAGTCAGCCTGGCCTATCGCACCGGCCTTGTGGAATCGCTGGACTTGCCTGGGCAGCCGACGCATATGCGTTTTGCCGGGTTAAGCGGAGTAACGCGCGAGGACCTGGAAAAGGCTTCCATGCGAGTGCGCACGGCCGAACTTTCGCCGGCCTTCATGGACTCCCTCACCGGGCGCAAGTTCTGGCGTACCCATTTGCGTAAACGCTATCCCGGCCGGTTTGACTTGATGAACACGCCGTTTCACGAGGAGCAGGATGCGATCATGGAACGCGCTCACTCCATGGACGATGCGCAATTTCGGCGTGAGTTTGAAGCCATTGGCGATCGCAGGGAGGCCGCCGAACGCACGTTGTTCAGGGAGCTGACCCACGAGGAAATGAAAACCGTGGACATGGGCTGCCAAGCGCTCGTGGACTGAGCGACGCCGTTACTTTTGATTGCGCATCAGGCCGCGCACGGCAAACCGATTGGGGTGGCAGGCCTGTGCGACGCCGACGGGCACCGGCAGCGGTTCGTCGTTGAGCCACGCCGCGAGCAGCTCGCCGCACAGTGGCGCGGTGATCAGGCCGCGTGAGCCGTGGCCGCTGTTGATGTACAGGCCTTCGAGCCAGGGGCAGGGCGTTTGCGGGACCTGGCGTGCGTCCTTGCGCAATACGGCGTAGGCCTGGGCGAAGTCTTCGCTGTGGGCCAACGGGCCGACAATCGGCAAGTAATCCGGGCTGGTGCAGCGAAACGCGGCGCGCCCCTGGAGCTGCGTGGGGTCTGCCTGGTCGGCGGCCAGGCGTTCGAGCAAGTCGACCGAGATGTCGCGCAGCATCTGCAGGTTGCCGCTGTGCTCGCCGGCCGTGGGCGTCAGGTCATCGCTGGCGAAGTCAAAACTGGCGCCGAGGGTATGTTCGCCCAACCGTGCCGGCGCGATATAACCCTCGCCGCAGACCACTGTGGCCAGTGCCTGGCTGTCGGCGGTTTGCGGCAACCGGGTGATCTGGCCGCGAATGCGCTTGAGCGGCAACTGGGCGCTGAACGGGAAGCGCTTGATCTCGGCGGCGCCGGCCAACACCACCACCGGCGCGCTGGCCAGCAGAGTCTCGCCGTCGCGTGCCTGCCATTGCCCGTCGACCTGCTGCAAGGTGAGGGCCTCTTGATGCAGCAGCAACTGCACCCCCGGCTGCTGCGCTTGCCACTGGCACAGCGCGGGCGGATGCACCCAGCCACCCTGCGGAAAAAACAGCCCGCCGTGCGCCAGTTGCACACCGGCGCGGGCCTGGGCCTCGGCGCGGTCCAGGGTATGCAGCAGGTCAGGGGCAAAGGCCTGGGCCAATTGCGCCTGGCGCTCGCCTTCCTTGGCATTGAACGCCAGTTGCAGCACGCCGCAGGCCTGCCAGTCGACGTCTTGCTGCAAATGCTCGAGCAGGCGGCGTGTGTAGCCGAACCCGCTGACAATCAGTTGCGACAGTGCCGTGCCGTGGGCCGACAGCTTGAGGTACAACACCCCCTGCGGATTGCCCGAGGCTTCCTGGGCCAACGCCCCATGGCGTTCCAGCAGGCTGACGCGCCAGCCCCTGGCGGCCAGGCTGGCAGCGGTGGCGCAACCGGCCAGGCCGGCGCCGATGACCAGCGCGTGGCGCTCGCCCGTGTGCCGCGCCGGGCGGGCGAACCACGGCGCGCCGGCCGCTGGCGCAGGCAGTTGTTCGGGCCAGCCGATGAACTCACCGCGCAAAATTTCCCATTTATGGCCGATCCCCGGCGTGCGCTTCATTTTGAAGCCGGCGGCGTTGATCAGCCGCCTTACCCAACCCGTGCTGGTAAAGGTGCTGATGGTTGCGCCGGGCGCGGCCAACCGCGCCAGTTCGGCGAACAACTCGGCGGTCCACATGTCGGGGTTTTTCGCCGGCGCAAAGCCGTCGAGAAACCACGCGTCGACCTGGGCATCCAGCTGCGGCAGTTGCTCCAGGGCATCGCCGATCAACAGCGTCAGGGTCACGCGACCGCCGTCCAGCACTAAACGCTGGAAGCCTTGGTGGATGGCGACGTACTGGGCCAGCAACTGTTCGGCGAAGGGCTGCAGTTCCGGCCACAGGGCCAGTGCCCGTTGCAGATCGGCGTAACTCAGCGGGTACTTTTCCACGCTGACGAAATGCAGGTGCGCCCCGGCCACCGCCTGTTGCGCGAACAACTGCCAGGTACACAGGAAATTCAAGCCGGTGCCGAAGCCGGTCTCGCCAATCACCAACCGCCCGCCCACCGGCAGGGCGGCAAAGCGTTCCTGCAAACGGTTCTGTTCAAGGAACACATAGCGGGTTTCTTCAAGGCCCGACTTGTCGGAGAAGTACACGTCGTCGAACACCCGCGAGCGCGGGCGACCTTGGTCATCCCAGTCGAGCTGGGCGTGGGGCAATACGGGGTTCATGGGCGGCTCGGCAAAGGCAAGGCCGCCATTCTAGCTGATCAACAGGCAATCAATTGACCCATGGCAAGCATGCGTGGAATTTCCTCCCGCGTGTTGCTGCCCAATCCGCTAGTCTTGAGCCATCTTGAAACGGAGCTGCCCATGTTCGAATCCGCCGAAATCGGTCACGCCATCGACAAAGACACCTACGACGCCGAAGTGCCGGCCTTGCGCGAGGCCCTGCTGGAGGCGCAGTACGAGCTGCAACAGCAAAAGCGCTTCCCGGTGATCATCTTGATCAATGGCATCGAAGGCGCCGGCAAGGGCGAGACGGTCAAGCTGCTCAATGAATGGATGGACCCGCGCCTGATCGAAGTGCGCACCTTCGACCAGCAGACCGACGAAGAACTGGCCCGGCCACCCGCCTGGCGCTACTGGCGCCAGTTGCCTGCCAAAGGCCGCATGGGCATCTTTTTCGGCAACTGGTACAGCCAGATGCTGCAAGGCCGGGTGCATGGGCAAATCAAGGACGCGCGGCTCGACCAGGCCATCGCCGGCGCCGAGCGCCTGGAAAAAATGTTTTGCGATGAAGGCGCGCTGATCTTCAAATTCTGGTTCCACCTTTCCAAGAAGCAAATGAAGGCGCGACTCAAAGCCCTGGCCGACGACCCGCTGCACAGTTGGCGCATCAGCCCATTGGATTGGCAACAATCGCAGACCTACGACAAGTTCGTGCACTTCGGCGAGCGCGTGCTGCGCCGCACCAGCCGTGATTACGCGCCGTGGCATGTGATCGAAGGGGTGGACAGCAATTATCGCGGGCTCACCGTGGGCAAACTGCTGCTGGAAGGCATGCAGAATGCCCTGAAGCAGCCCAAGGGCAAGGCCAGCGGCATGAACCCGGCGCCGCTGATCGCCGCCGTGGACAAGAAGGGCCTGCTCGACAGCCTCGACATGACCCTGCGCCTGGACAAGGACGACTACGAAGAACAGCTGATCACCGAGCAGGCGCGGCTCTCTGGCCTGATGCGCGACAAGCGCATGCGCAAACACGCGTTGATTACGGTGTTCGAAGGTAACGATGCGGCCGGCAAGGGCGGCGCGATCCGTCGCGTGGCGGCGGCGCTGGACCCGCGCCAGTACCACATCGTACCGATTGCCGCGCCGAGCGAAGACGAGCGCGCCCAACCCTACCTGTGGCGGTTCTGGCAGAAAATCCCGGCGCGGGGCATGTTCACGGTGTTCGACCGCTCCTGGTACGGCCGCGTGCTGGTGGAGCGCATCGAAGGCTTTTGCACACCGGCGGACTGGATGCGCGCCTATGGCGAGATCAATGACTTTGAAGAGCAACTGCGCGATGCGGGCGTGATCGTGGTCAAGTTCTGGCTGGCCATCGATAAAGACACCCAACTGGAACGCTTCCAGGCCCGTGAAGAAATCCCCTTCAAACGCTTCAAGATCACCGAAGACGACTGGCGCAACCGCGACAAATGGGACGCCTACCGCACCGCCGTGGGCGACATGGTCGATCGCACCAGCACCGAAGTCTCGCCCTGGACCTTGGTGGAAGCCAACGACAAGCGCTGGGCGCGGGTCAAGGTGTTGCGCACCATCAACCAGGCGCTGGAGGAGGCGTTCGCCGAAACCGATAAGCGCGACAAGAAGAAAAAGAAATAACCTCACCGTCATGCTTTCGCATCCATGGGGTGAATGATCGTCGCGGTCGGGCAGGCCTGGATCTATCCTCGATCCATCTCCCAACAACCACAAGATCGAGGTAGCCCATGCGTGAAGTAGTGATCGTCGACAGTGTGCGAACCGGCCTGGCCAAGTCTTTTCGCGGCAAGTTCAACCAGACCCGTCCGGACGACATGGCGGCCCATTGCGTCAACGCGCTGCTGACCCGCAATGGCATCGACCCGGCCACGGTAGAAGACTGCATCGTCGGCGCCGGCTCCAATGAAGGCGCCCAGGGCTACAACATCGGGCGCAACGTGGCGGTGCTGTCGCAACTGGGCACCGGCACGGCAGGCATGACCCTCAACCGCTTTTGTTCCTCGGGCTTGCAGGCGATTGCGATTGCCGCCAACCAGATCGCCTCCGGCTGCAGCGATATCATCGTCGCCGGGGGCGTCGAGTCCATCAGCCTGACCATGAAAAGCGTCAACACCGACAACCTGATCAACCCACTGCTCAAGGCGCAGGTGCCGGGTATTTATTTCCCCATGGGCCAGACCGCCGAAATCGTCGCGCGCCGCTATAACGTCAGCCGCGAGGAACAGGATCTGTACGCCCTGCAGAGCCAGCAACGTACCGCCCAGGCCCAGGCGGACGGGTTGTTCAATGATGAAATCGTACCCATGAAGGTCACCTACAAGGTCGAGGACAAGGCCACCGGCGAGGTGCAGCTACTGGAAGGCGTGGTGGACCGCGACGACTGCAACCGACCCGACACCACCCTGGCCAGCCTGCAGGGCTTGAAACCGGTGTTCGCCGAAGATGGCTCGGTGACGGCGGGCAATTCCTCGCAGCTGTCCGACGGCGCTTCGATGACCCTGGTGATGAGCCTGGAAAAAGCCCTGGCGCTGGGGCTCAAGCCCAAGGCGTTCTTCCGCGGCTTTACCGTCGCGGGTTGCGAGCCGGACGAGATGGGCATCGGCCCGGTGTTCTCGGTGCCCAAGTTGCTCAAGGCGCGCGGCTTGCAGGTGGCGGACATCGATGTGTGGGAGCTCAACGAAGCGTTCGCCTCCCAATGCCTCTACGCCCGCAATCGCCTGGAAATCGATAACGCCAAGTACAACGTCAACGGTGGTTCGATCGCCATCGGCCATCCGTTCGGCATGACCGGCTCGCGGCAAGTCGGGCATCTGGTGCGCGAGTTGCAACGGCGCAACCTGCGTTACGGCATCGTCACCATGTGCGTGGGCGGTGGCATGGGCGCGACAGGGTTGTTCGAGGCGGTGCGCTAGCGCAGTGATGCCCTGCGGCATCCGATAACCATTGAAAGGGGGAGCTTGCTCCCCCTTTTCTTTACCTTCAAATAATCAATAAGCCATTAATGGGTCGATGTTTAACACGGTTGGACTTTCAAGTTTATCTCGTTTGGTTCTGACAGTTTTTGCTGGTGAGTAGGTGCGTTAACTAACGCCAATGTAGTCCGCTTCCTTCAGATCAACTTATTATTTATGTAGGACGCCATAAGTTTCCTATTTGTCGTGATGGACTTTGCCTACGCAATCATCTGATGTTGATGGGTTGTTTATCCAAGTGTGGAGTGGGAACTTGCATGCCGTTGATTGGCGGCCCGAAAGCACAATAAAAAGTTGCCAGGGCCAATACGGTCGCCCGATCAAACGCATTGTTTAAACCGCTGATTAGTAAGCGCCTTGCACGTCCGTGGCGGCGCTTTTTAATGACACTTGATAAGTAGGAAACTGTGAATGAAAACGATATTGAACGTTGCGCTGTTGTCTGCCGGTGTGTTGGCCGGTTCGTTGTCCGTTGCGCAAGCGTCTCAAGGGACGGTGACGTTTTTGGGCTCGGTTCATTCGGGGGCGTGTTCCATCAAGCCTGAATCCGTTGATCAAACCGTTAACTTGGGCGCCATTGCAAAGCACCAACTGCAAACCGGTGGCAAGTCCGAGGCCCGGCCTGTGCTGATCGAACTGCAAGGGTGCGATTTGGCCGACCTGACCGATAACACGGTGACCACCACGTTCACCGGGGCACCGTCGGCCGTAGTACCGGGCGCTATCGGCACCGTGGGGGGCGCCGGCGGCATCGGCATCATGATGACCCACGGCGGCAGCGCGGTGAAATTGGGGGTGCCTACTGCCCCGCAGCCAATCAGCGCCGGTGATAACACCCTGCAGTTCGGTGCCTATGTGCAAGGCGTCGCCACGGGGGACATCGTTCCCGGTGACTTCAGCGCGGTGGCCAATTTCACCTTGGCCTATCAGTAAGTTGCGCCCCCGCCACTGCAGGTGGCGGGGGCACGCTGGCGGGAGGTCCACGTGAATATATCCATACATATCCCTATCGCCTTTTCAGTGACGTTGCTCCTTGGCCCTTGCGTTTTTGCGCAGTCATCTTCCCAGGGCGAGGGGGTCGTCACGTTAGGCGGCGAGGTGGTTGATTCGGCCTGCGGGCTGGAGCTGAGCAGCCTCGATCAAACCGTCGAGATGCCTGCGGAACCGGTGGGGCGGCTGCTGCGAAACACGCGGGGTGAAACGCATCCCTTCCAGTTGCGCCTGGTCAATTGCACGTTGAGTCGGCCGGACCCTTCGCGCCCCGGGGGAACCTTGCCGGATTGGCAGCACATGCGAGTGACGTTTGACGGCCCGACCGATCGAAGCGGGCGCTCATTCGCGGTCTTCGGCGGTTCACAGGGCGTTGCCCTGCATATCGTCGATTCCGCCGGCGAGGAAAGCGTGCCGGGTGAGCGCATGGCGCCCAGGCCATTGAGTGAAGGCAGCATGACTCTTGACTACACGCTCAGTTTGATCGGCAACGGATTGCCACTGATCGTTGGCCCCCACAGTGCCGCCGTGCGGTTCAAGTTGGAATACTTTTGAACAGTGATGGATTGCTTGCATGTTGAATACATTGAAAGTCAGACACACGTTCGCCCCAAGTGTGTTGGGTGGGCTGATGTCGTTGGCCGGAACGGCATTGGGTGCTGGGGATATCGAGTTCAATACTGACGTGCTTGACCTGAGTGATCGCAGCAATATTGATTTGTCCCGGTTTGCGCACAGCGGGTTTATTCTGCCGGGCACTTACTCAATGGTGGTGCAGGTCAATGCCCAGCCTGTTTCAGAACAATCAGTCACGTTCTATCCGCCTGACGATGATCCAAAGGGCAGTCAGGCGTGTTTGTCGCCGGCCTTGGTTGGGCAACTGGGCCTCAAGGCCACGCAGGCCGCCGGCCTTGCGTCGTGGCGCGGTGGCGAATGCCTTGATCTGAAGGGCTTGCCCGGCACGCAGGTCAGTGCCGACCTGGCCACGTCCAGGCTGAACATCAGCCTGCCCCAGGCGTACCTTCAATACAGCGCTATCAATTGGGACCCGCCCTCACGCTGGGATGAAGGCGTGCCGGGGTTGCTGGTTGACTACAACCTGACGGCGCAGTCGATCTTCCAGCGCAACGACGGCCAGCGCAAGAACCTGAGTGGCAACGGAACGGTGGGGGCCAATGCCGGGGCCTGGCGCCTGAGGGCGGATTGGCAGGGGCGTGTCGAAAATGGTCGCGAGTCGGCGGCCGGGCCCCAGAAGCTGGAATGGAGCCGCTATTACGCGTATCGCGCGGTGCCCTCGCTGAGCGCCCGTTTGCTGGTGGGTGAGAACTACCTGTATTCGGACCTGTTTGACAGCTTCCGTTTTACCGGTGCTGCGCTCAACTCGGACGAAAGCCAGTTGCCCCCCAACCTGCGTGGATACGCACCGGAGGTGGTCGGGGTGGCTAAAACCAATGCCAAGGTGATCGTCAGCCAGCAGGGCCGTGTGCTGTATGAAACCCTGGTGGCGGCGGGACCTTTTCGTATCCAGGACCTCAATGACGCAGTGTCGGGCACCCTGGATGTGCGGGTCGAGGAGCAGGACGGTTCGGTCCACACCTTCAAGATCGATACGGCAGGCGTTCCCTACCTGACCCGCCCCGGCCAAGTTCGTTACAAGTTGGCGAGTGGGCGACCGACCCGGCTTCAACACGGCGCCGAGGGTAAGACGTTTGCCACCGGCGAATTCTCCTGGGGCATCAGCAATGGTTGGTCCTTGTTTGGCGGCGGCATCACCGATAGCAACTACCGGGCAATGTCGGTGGGGGCGGGGCGCGACCTGCTGGCGTTCGGCGCCGTCTCGCTGGACGTGACGCAATCGCGCGCCAGGGTCTGGAATGAAAGCCTCTCGGGTAAGTCGTTGCGCCTTCAATACTCGAAGAACTTTGAAGCCTACGACAGTCAGGTGACGTTTGCCGGTTACCGGTTCTCCCAGGAGAACTTCTTGAGCATGAGTGAATACCTGGACGCGCGTTATTACGGCCTCAATGGCGAACGCGGCAGTCGCGATGAGTACGTTGAAGGGCGCGACAGCTGGAAACCGCTTGGTGCCAGCAAGGCCCTTTATACCGTGACCCTCAATAAGCAGTTTCGCGACCTGGGTGCCACCGTCTATGCCAGTTACAACAAACAGACGTATTGGAACCGTTCGGACACCCAGCGCTGGAACCTGGCGGTGTCGCGCTACTTCAACGTGGGCACCATAAAAAACATGAGCCTGTCGCTGAACATGTACCGCAGCGAGGATTACAACTACAAGGGCAACGGCATGTCGCTGATGGTCAGCCTGCCATTGGGGCGCACCGGTACCTTGTCGCTGGATGCCAACAGCGGTTCGGGTAAAAACCCATTGGCGGCGCGCTACAGCGATCGCCTGGATGAACGCAACAGTTACCAGATCGGTGCGAGCAACCAATCGGCCAGTGGTTATCTGAGCCACATGGGAGATGCAGCCGACATTGATCTGAGCGCCAGTACGCAGAAAGGCAGTTACAGCAGCCTCGGCGTGTCGGCGCGTGGCGGTGGCACGCTCACGCCCTACGGTGCGGCCCTGCATCGCACCCAAAGCACCGGCGGTACCCGGTTGATGATCGATACCGCGGGTGTGCCCGATGTGCCAGTGCGCGGTTATGGCTCGCCCACCCGCAGCAACGCGTTCGGCAAGGCGGTCATTGCCGACATCGGCAGCTACCAGCGCACCTCTGCCAGTGTCGATCTGGAGCGCTTGCCAGCCAATGTCGAAGCCACCCAATCGGTGACACAACTGACGCTCACCGAAGGGGCTATCGGCTATCGCTCGTTGGAAGTGATTTCCGGTGAGAAGGCGATGGCGGTACTTCGCCTGCCGGACAGCAGCGCACCGCCCTTCGGCGCGACGGTGAAAAACCTCAGGCAGCAGGACACCGGCATTGTGAATGACGACGGCCATGTCTACCTCAGCGGGATTCAGGCCGGCGAACGGATGATCGTCAGTTGGGGCGGTGCCGAGCGCTGCACCGTCACGCTGCCGACCATTTTGCCCATGGACGGCCTGACCGATGCCCTGAACCTGCGCTGCCAACTGTTGGCCGCTGATCAATCTTCAACCGACCCGGCAGCATTGACCGGGACGCCTATCGATACGGAGAACACATCCTCATGATGCCGAACATGCGCCTCATCACCCTGGCCTTCGCGCTGCTGGGGCCTGGCTTGATTCACAGTGCCAGCGCCGCTGTCGGCCTGGACCGCACCCGCGTAATTTTCGACGGGGGCAAACAGGCCACCAGTGTGAACATCACCAATAACAACACCCAACTACCGTACCTGGCCCAGGGCTGGATCGAGGATGAAGCCGGCCAGAAAATCACCACGCCGTTGATCGTCCTGCCGCCGGTGCAACGCCTGGAGCCCGGCACGCAAAGCCAGGTCAAGGTGCAGGCGTTGCCGGCGGCCAGGTTGCTGCCCCAGGACCGGGAAACGGTGTACTACTTCAACCTGCGGGAGATTCCGCCGCGCAGCGACAAATCCAACACCCTGCAAATTGCCCTGCAGACCCGCATCAAGTTGTTCTACCGGCCGCAGGCGATCGAGCCGAGCCAGCAAGACCTGTCCAACCCTTGGCAGGAAAAGCTCACCCTGACCCGTGCGGGCGATCACTACATCGTCAACAACCCCACGCCTTACTACGTGACCCTGGTGGATGCACGCAGCACCAAGGACGGCAAAACCGTGGCGGGTTTCGAGCCCATGATGGTGGCGCCCAAAGACTCGCTGAAGTTGAAACCCACGGCGACGGCATTGGGGACGGCCCCCTATTTGAGTTATGTGAACGACTACGGCGGACGTCCGTTGCTGGCCTTCACCTGCCGTGGCGAAACGTGCCAGGTAGCGCCGTCCAATGAGTAACGCCTGGGGTTGGAGAACGTCATGAAGTCGAACACCGTGAAAGTCTTCGCCGGCCTGCTGCTGATGCTGATGGGGCGGGCGCACGCCCAGGACGTGGAAGGTATGAATGGACTGCTGAACGTGCTCGGGTCCCTGCATGAGAGCCCATGCAGCCTGGAGATGACCGCCGTCAACCAAACGATTGACCTGGGTGAGGTCTCGACCAGCCAACTGCAACGGCCCGGCGATCAGGCGAACCCGGTGGCCTTTCAATTGCGCTTCGATGATTGCCAGCGAACCGCCGGCAGCCTCCGCAATGAACGTACCGGGAACCTGACATGGAGTGCCTATCAGCCGGTGCTGTCGGTTGCGTTTATCGCACCCGCCGATGCCGATGACCCGCGGCTGGTCAGGGTGCAAGGCATCACCGGGATGGGCCTGCGCCTGACCGATGCGCTGGGGCGGGATGTGCAATTGGGGGCGCGGGGCGAACCGTTGTTCCTGGCTGTGGGCGCCACCACCCAGACCTGGAAGGTTCAACCCACGCGCACCGCCGCACCCTTGACCAGCGGGGCGTTCAGGGCCGTCGTGGATTTCAGGCTCAACTATGAGTGAGGGCAGAACAATGGCTTACACAAACAGGTCGCGCGCCATTCTGGTCGGGGGCGCCTTGCTGTGGGTGGCCTGCCGGATGGCGCAGGCCGATACTAACCTGACCATCCGCGCGGTGATCGTTGCGCCACCACCGTGCGTCATCAACAGCGGCGGTACGCTGAATGTACCGTTTGGAAATGACCTGCTGACGTCACGGATCGATGGGGTCAACTATCGTCGCGAGGTGCCTTATACCGTCACCTGTGATTCCCCCTTCAGTAACGCCTTGACCCTGGAACTCAGAGGCACGGGCGCCGCGTTCGACCGGCGCGTGCTCGCGACCCGCAAGGCGGACCTTGGGGTCAAGCTGTTCGTCAATGGCGCCGACTGGCCGTTGAATACCGCCGTGAACTTTACCTACCCCCAGTTCCCCGCGGTGCAGGCGGTGCCCGTCAAGCGTGCGGGCAGCCGACTGACCGGCGGGGCGTTCGATGCGACCGCCACCCTGGTGGTCGATTATCAATGACGGCGATAAAGAGGAACGACCCATGACATTCAGGCAGCAGCGAGCGCTGTTTTTCCTGTGCGCCGTCGGCCTGCATGGCGGCGCATCGGCCAACGTGACATTCAGCGGAACATTGAATGAACCACCGCCCTGCACGATTGAGGGGGGCAACACCATTGAAGTCGATTTTGGCGATGTGGGGGTCAAGCGCGTCGATGGCGTGAAGTACCGCAAGCACGTGGGTTACACCATCACCTGTGGCACCGACACGCTGCCTTGGGTGCTGAAGTTGAGCGTCAACGGCACACCCACGACGTTTGACGGCTCGGCGGTGCAGACCAGCGTGCCGGCGCTGGGGATACGGGTTTTCCAGGACAGCCAGCCGTTTCCACTCAATACCCCCCTGGACATAACCCTGTCGTCACCGCCGACACTGGAAGTGGTGCCCGTCCAACAACCCGGCGCAACCCTGAGCGCCGCCAGCTTCACGGCGGTGGCCACGCTGTTGGCCGAATACCAGTAGGAGTCGAGTCTATGCGACATGAAAGGGTTCAAAAGGGCGCACTGGCGCTGCTGCTCACCTGCGGCCTGGCCCCGCTGGGGCAGGCGGCGGACAACCTGCGTTTCAAGGGCAGTCTGGTGGAAGAAGCCTGCACCCTGCGCCCCGGTGACGAGGCCATCACCTTGGAGCTGTGGGACCTGACCAGCAAGTATCTCTATATCAACACGCGTTCGGTGGGCCGGCGTTTCCAGCTGCACCTGCAAGAGTGCGACACCACCATCAGCGACTCGGTGACCATCACCTTTGGCGGCACGGGAAACCCAGAGCTCCCCGGTCTACTCGCGCTGGACGCCGGCAGTGGTGCCTCGGGTATCGGGGTCGGGCTGGAAACCCTCGGCGACAAGCCGTTGCCCGTCAATAGCGTGAGCGACAGGCAGGTGCTCAGTGATGGCAGCAATGTGATCGAGCTCAAAGCCTATGTGCAGGGCGAGCCGGCGGCCATCCGCGATCAAACCATTGGGCACGGTGCTTACACGGTGACCTCGACTTTTACGTTGGACTACCCCTAGCAGCGTGCCGCCCTCAAGACGCGGGCTGTGAAGGCTCGTTGGGCAGTATCTGGATAGGCAAGAGCAAGAGAGATCAAAATGAAAGGATTTTTGGGAGCCTTCGCGCTTCTCGCCCTGACGGGTGTTGCAACGACCGCGCAAGCCGTTGATTGCCGTGTGAATGGCGGCGCTTGGCAAACGGGTAATCCTAACTTGCAGGTGCCGGTTACGGTTGCTCTGGCCGCCGATCGTACGAGAATCACGCTGGAAGGCGCGCGGCTTGAATGCAGGTTTTCCCCAGGGTCGCAGAGCCCGTCCTGGAGGGCGGACTACTGGGCCACCGGCAATGCGTCAGGGAGCGCCTGGACACCGGGACCGAGGTTCAGCGGTGAACGCACTGGCCTGCGTATCAACGGTGGGTTTTTCAATACGCCCATCCAAAATGGAGTGCGTGCAGCGACGATGCCGGACGACCTGAGAAGCTACCCGATCGATATCACGCCCTATATTTTGATGCGTAACTACCCGTCCAATCCGTTCGATGTGCGCATCGGCGACAACCTGGGGTTGTTGCGCCTTACCAGTTCGAACAACTACGACGGCAGCCGAGCGCAGCTCAGCGTCACCTATATCGCCGCGAATAACTTTACCGTCTCCCCCTCCAGCTGCACGATCAACAATAACAACCCGATCGAGATCAACTTCGGCACGGTGCACCAGCGCGCAATCGGCACTGACCCGTTGACCTCATCGATCGTCAGCAACCGCAGGCTCACTTACTCATGCCCGGATGGCGGCATTACCACGCCGATCACCATTACCTACAAAGGCACCCGAACAGGGTTCGACACGCGCCTGCTGATGATGAGCAATCCGGATGTGGGTACGGCCATGGTGCATGCCGGCACGGCGGTACCGGTAAATGGCTCGTTCCTCACCCGTATCACCAACAGCGTGGGCGGCGACGATGTGACGTTTTCGCTGGTACGGCGCAATGGCTCCTTCCCGGCGGCCGGGCCCATCAACGGCAGCGGTGTATTGGTGATGGGCGTGCCCTGACACACAATCATCGATACCCAAAGCACAGCGCATCACCCTAGAATGCCGGCTCCTCCACCTCCGGTTTTTGGGGCACTCATGCACATTTCTTCAGGCCGCTGGGTCTACGGTTTTTTCCTGACCCTGTTGACCGCGCTGCTCTGGGGCATTCTGCCGGTCAAACTCAAGCAGGTGTTGCAGGCAATGGACCCGATCACCGTGACCTGGTTTCGCCTGACGGTTGCCGGTGGTTGCCTGTTTGTCTACCTCGCGGCCACTCGACGTTTGCCGAGCCGCAAAGTGCTGGGGCCCAGGGGCGGTTGGCTGGTGGCGATGGCCGTGTGCGGCCTGGTGGGCAACTACGTGTTGTACCTGGTGGGCCTTAAAACCCTCAGCGCCGGCACCGCGCAGTTGGTGATCCAGATGGGGCCGATCTTTCTGATGGTCGCCAGCGTATTCGTGTTCAACGAGCGTTTCAGCCTGGGGCAGATGATCGGGCTGGTGGTACTGATCATCGGTTTTGGCCTGTTCTTCAATCAGCGCCTGGTCGAACTCTTGACCTCCTTCGGCGCCTACACCGCCGGCGTGCTCACAGTATTGCTCGCCACCTCTCTGTGGGTGTTCTACGCCCTGGGCCAGAAGCAATTGCTGACGGTATGGAACTCGCTGCAAGTGATGATGGTGATCTACCTGAGCTGCGCCTTGCTGCTCACGCCCTGGGCGCATCCGCTGGAGGCCCTGCAACTGAGCCCGCTGCAAGGCTGGCTGCTGCTGGCGTGCTGCCTGAACACCCTGGTGGCCTACGGTGCGTTTGCTGAAGCGCTGGCCCATTGGGAGGCGTCGCGGGTGAGTGCGACCCTGGCCCTCACGCCGCTGGTGACCTTTGTGGCGGTGGCCTTGGCGGCCTGGTTGTGGCCGGACTACGTGCAGGCCGAAGAGATCAATGCCTTGGGCTATTTCGGCGCATTCGTGGTGGTGCTCGGCTCGGCGGCCGTGGCGTTGGCGCCCTCGCTGCTCGCCGGGCTCAAGGCCCGACGGCTGCGTGTGACGGCTTAGCTGCCGAGCATGTCTTCGGGGCGTACCCACTGATCGAATTCTTGGTCAGTGAGGTAGCCCAGCGACAGCGCCGCTTCCCTTAGCGTCAACCCTTCGGCGTAGGCTTTCTTGGCGATTTGCGCCGCCTTGTCATAGCCGATATGCGGGTTGAGCGCCGTTACCAGCATCAGCCCACGCTCCAGATGCGCGGCCATTTGCTCGGCGTCTGGCTCAAGGCCGGCGATGCAATGTTCCTGGAAGTTATTGCAGCCATCGGCCAGCAGGCGGATCGACTCCAGCAGGTTGTGGATGATCACCGGCTTGTACACGTTCAACTGCAAGTGGCCTTGGCTGGCGGCCATGCCGATGGTCACATCGTTGCCCATGACCTGACAGGCCAGCATCGACAGCGCTTCGCACTGAGTGGGGTTGACCTTGCCCGGCATGATCGAACTGCCCGGCTCGTTGGCCGGCAGCTTCACCTCTGCCAGGCCGG
Source organism: Pseudomonas asgharzadehiana (assembly GCF_019139815.1). Lineage (NCBI taxonomy): Bacteria > Pseudomonadati > Pseudomonadota > Gammaproteobacteria > Pseudomonadales > Pseudomonadaceae > Pseudomonas > Pseudomonas asgharzadehiana. Next base: position 4,408,248 of record NZ_CP077079.1, on the reverse strand, counting down.
CACGCGGGCCGGAGCCCAGCAGGCGCAGGTCGTTGGCGATTTTCATCAGGGCCACGGCCAGGGTTTTCAGCGCGCCATGCAAGGTCACCAACGGCTCGTGGCCGGAGAGGGCAGCGAATTTGTTCGGTGCGGTCACAAACGGCAGGCCGGAGAGGGCGGCCAGTTCAGAAGCAATCGCCTCGCCGAAGCCATGGGGCGCATTGAGGCCCGTGCCCACTGCGGTGCCGCCCTGGGCCAGTTCACACACGGCGGGCAGGGCGCTGCGAATGGCGCGTTCGGCGTAATCGAGTTGGGCGATGAACGCCGACAGTTCCTGGCCGAAGGTAATCGGTGTCGCATCCATCATGTGGGTGCGCCCGGTCTTCACCAGCTTCATGTGCCGCGCCGCCAGTTCCGCCAAACCGCCGGACAGCGTGGCGATCGCCGGTAGCAAGCGTTGATGCACGGCCTGCACGGCCGCGATGCTCATGGCCGTGGGGAAGCAGTCATTGGAGCTCTGGGAGCGGTTCACATGGTCGTTGGGGTGCACCGGGCTCTTGCCGCCCCGTTCGTTGCCCGCCAACTCATTGGCACGGCCGGCGATCACTTCGTTGGCGTTCATGTTGCTTTGGGTACCGCTGCCGGTCTGCCACACCACCAGCGGGAACTGGTCGTCGTGCTGGCCGTCGAGCACTTCATCGGCGGCCTGCTCGATCAAGCGGGCGGTGTCGGCGGGCAGGTCGCCATTGCGGTCGTTGACCCGGGCGGCGGCCTTCTTGACCAGGGCCAGCGCGTGCAGCACCGCCAGGGGCATGCGTTGCTCGCCGATGGCGAAATTCACCAGCGAACGTTGGGTCTGGGCGCCCCAGTAAGCAGCCTCCGGGACTTCCACTTCTCCCAGGCTGTCGGTTTCAATTCGGCTCATCGGGCACACTCCTTCAGGTTCGTTTGCGCAGTTTAGGCCGTGATCGGCCAGGTGGGTTCCCTAAAAGACGTTTCATCGGCCAATCCATGCCGGATAAGGCCCGGGGTTGAGCCGCGAGGTTTTTTAGGCGCAGAATGGGCGCCCTTGGGGTCTTACCTCGCCAGCTAGAAAGGAAACTCGATGACTCGTCTTCGTGCCATCTGTACCGCGGTTGCTCTGGTGTGCGCCAGCGGCCAGGTTTTTGCCGATACCGCCAGCCACAACGCCAGTGCCGAAGCCTTCCTGACCCTGGCCCATGCCGACAAGCTGGGTACCCCGGTGTACATGCAAGTGCAGCAAATGTTCGCCCAGCGCTTCGAACAGACCAAGGCGCCCGCCGCCAAGCAGTCCGTACTCGACAGCTACCAGGCCAAGGCCAACGCCGCGCTGGACCAGGCCATTGGCTGGCCCAAGCTGAAGCCGGACATGGTCAAGCTCTACACCACCAACTTCAGTGAATCCGAGCTCAAGGACCTGGTTGCGTTCTACCAGTCGCCACTGGGCAAGAAAGTCCTGGAAAAAATGCCGCAACTGACCCAGCAATCGGCCCAGATGACCCAGGCCAAGCTGGAAAGCGCCGTGCCGGTGGTCAACAAGCTGTTGGAAGACATGACCAACGAACTGTCGCCCAAAGCCGCCGCACCGGCCAAGAAGAAGTAAGCAGCGATGACTATGCAACAGCGTATCGAAACGGCCCTCGCCGCCCTGGGCCCGCAACACTTGAGCGTGCTGGATGAAAGCCACATGCACAGCCGGGGGGTGCAGACCCACTTCAAGGCCGTGCTGGTCAGCCAGCAGTTCGAGGGGCTCAACCGGGTCAAGCGCCACCAGAAGGTCTACGCCACCCTGGGCGACCTGATGGGCGAGTTCCATGCGCTGGCGCTGCACACCTACACGCCCGAGGAGTGGGCCACAATCGACGCGGCTCCGGCCTCGCCGACCTGCGCCGGCGGGCATTGAGACCGTATGCGGGGTTTGCACCGATGCTTATCGGCCAAGCCCCGCAACACGCGGTCCCCTAGAACACTGACGCCTGTATTCGCTTTGCGCATCCGGATACACAAAACGCTCCACTACTACCGCTTTTCAGCGCGCCCCCAGCAATAGCCTTCGTGATCATTTAACAACCGATGATCACAACCCCATGTCCCATGCCCTGCATCAATTCACCCCTTCGCTGACGGCGTACGATCCTCGCGGCTTGACTGTGCGTAACGTCGACTACTATCGCGCGACAGCCTCCGACCCTCCTCAGCCGCACATTTGCCGGCAGGTGCATGACAGCGCCGGTTCGATGGTTGAGCAGTGGGACCCGCGGCTGTTCCAATTGCAACGTTCGCAGCCTGCCACGCTCGCCAATCAACGCACGGTCTACAGTCTTGGCGGCCTAGCCTTGCGCACCGACAGTGTGGACGCGGGCCTGCGGTTAATGCTGCCCGGGGAGGCAGGGCAGGTGCTCGACATCTGGAGCGGCGGCGGTGCACACCAGGCCTATCGCTATGACCCGTACCTGCGGGCCGTGGCGGTGTTCGAACAAGCCTCCGGTGACGCGCAACCTCACTGTGTCGAGCGACTTGAATATGGCGCCTATTCGGTGGCAGAGGCGGCACTCAATCGGTGTGGCCGGGTCATTCGTCATGATGACGGCGGCGGCAGCGTGTTCCATGAGCGTTATGGCGTACACGGGGAGGTCGCGCTGCAGACCCGGCGTTTTCGGCAGTGGGATGCAGTGTTGGATTGGCCGCAGCCCGAGGCGCAACGAGAGGCACGCCTGGAGCTCGAACGTTTCGCCACGACCGCCGGGTTCAACGCGCTCGGTGAGCGCTTGTATCACACCGATGCCAAGGGGCACCGCGTTGAATACGCCTATGGGGTGGACGGTCAAACGACGGGCGTTTTCCTGGTGCTCAAGGGCAGCGTGCGCCAGTGCCTGTCGGATCAATACCGTTACAACGCCGCAGGGCAGTTGCTCCACCAACGGGCTGGAAACGGCGTCGTGCGCACCTTGCACTATCACCCGTGTGATGGTCGCTGCCGACAGATGATCGCCCATTTACCGGGGGCTGCGGCGCAACGGTTGCAAGACGTGCAATACGACTATGACCCCGTCGGCAATATCGTGCGGATCGACGATCGTGAACAACTGACGCACTGGTCGCGCAACACCCGGGTTGATGCGCTCAGCACCTATGAGTACGACACACTGTCGCGACTGACCAAGGCCAGCGGACGGGAAACCGCCGGCAACAGCGGTGGCCCTGCGTTACCGGGTTGGGTGGCGTTCGGCTCCACCGACGACAGTGTCTGGCGTCGTTACACCCAACACTTTCGCTATGACCCGGCCGGCAATCTGCTTCAACTGCGCCATGTGCCGAGCAGCGGGGTGGGCTACACCCGCAACATGACGATAGCTGCGCACAGCAATCATCTTTTGCCCCGGATCGATGGTGCGGCTGCGCCGGGACTGGGGCAGGGTTATGACCGCTGCGGCAATCTTCAGGCCCTGGAGGGTATTCGCGGGATGGGGTGGAATGCGCGCGGCCAATTGACCCACCTGATTCAGGTAGCGCGCGCGGGTGATGACGATGACGAGGAACGTTATGAGTACGATGCCGCAGGGCAACGAATACGCAAACGTCGGTCGTTCAAGGCTCGCGGCCGCCTGCATACGGCCGAGGTGCGATACCTGCCGGGGCTGGAAATCCGCCATGACAGTGCCACCGACGAACAGTTGAACGTGCTCAACCTGGCTGTCGGCACGACGACCGTGCGGGTGTTGCAATGGGATCGGCATCCCGGCGGGGTTGCTCAGCCGGCGCAGATTCGTTTCGGGCTGTCGGACCACTTGGGCAGCAGCACGCTGGAGTTGGATGAGCAGGCGCAACGCATCAGCCACGAGAGCTACTACCCTTATGGCGGCACCGCGTGGTGGGCAGCCAGGAATGCCAGCGAGGCGGATTACACATTCATTCGTTATTCGGGTAAGGAACGCGATGCCAGCGGGCTGTATTACTACGGTTTCAGGTACTACGCGCCGTGGCTATGCCGCTGGATCAGCCCGGACCCGGCCGGCGATATCGATGGGTTGAACCTGTATGCCATGGTCGGCGGTAATCCCGTCACCCACGGGGATGAACAGGGGTTGGCGCCCTCAATACCCACGGCAGTTTCCCGGCCCAGGCGACTGCGCACAATTTCCTGGACACGCACTGCCGCGCACATTGGTCGAATCCTGAGGCCGCGGATCCAAGCGGCCGGTTCGGCGGCGATTCGCGATGGGTTGTCGACGTATCTGGCCAACGCCATCGCGGCGGGGGTCGATGTGGCGATCTTTGGCAGCACTGCGCCGACAGCGGCAGGCAACCAGGCGTTGCGCTATACCGTCGCGGCGCTGGATGCACTGGCTGTCGTGCACATGAGTACCGGGCTCGCCGGTCGGTGGACGCGCTATGCGCCACTGGTCGGGCTGATAGCGGGCGGTGTGGCGGGAGGAGGGTACGCCGGGCATGCCGAGTCGCTGCATCCGTCCGCAGAGGAGGGTTGGGACCCTGTAGCGCGCCTGCGCTTGGCTGGGCATGTGCGCTCGTTCGCCAGGGAACTGGTGCAACAGATTATTCGCGGGCACGGCAGCGGTTTCTCTTGGGGCGCGACGCCCCTGCGCGCCAGGCTCACAAGAACCGCCGGCGCGACGGCGGCCTATGCGGTCGCGACCGTTGGCAACGCGTTTTTCGGCGCGGACGTGCCGGTGCCCCTCGTGCCGAATGTCACCCCCATGGTCGAGGCCTATGACGGGGCCATGGGCACGTTGATTCGTGCCGGCCATGCAACCGCCGTCGCTGATACGCATGGTGAGACCCTGCAGCTTCCGGACCCGACGGCGATGATGCACGGCGGCCTGAGCCGGATGTTCAATCAAACATGGGCGTACTGGGTCTCGACAGGCATAGAGGCATTGGCCGTGCGCCTGACCGGCTCGTCCATGGCCGGGCAAAGTGCATTGGCGCGTACCGCTGTGACGGCCGCGCGCGGCCTGACTTCAGCGCTCACCGAATGGCGCGGGTTCGCGGTACAGGCGGCCAGGGAAGGGTATTCGAACCTGGCGTCGAGATGGTCGCGAAGCTGGGTTGCGCGGCTCTGATGCCCACTTACAACACCGCCCAAAGCCGCCCTTGTGCCCATCCGCCATGTCTTCGCTTTGCGCACCTTTGGATTATTGAGGTTATGTGCCATGTCTTACGCCCAACACCAACACACCCCTACGCTGTCTGCCATTGACCCGCGCGGGTTACCGGTTCGCGGCGTGGCTTATCATCGCGAGACCGCGCGGGAGCGCCCCCAGCCACGTATCACCCGCCGAGTGTTCGGCGCCCAGGGGGCGTTGCACGAGCAGTGGGATTCGCGGCTGATCGCGCTGCAGGCGGCAGACCCAGCGGTTAAACCCAATGAGCGCGTGCAGTTGAGCCTTTCTGGAATGTTGCTGCGCATCGACCGCGTGGATGCCGGCTGGCAGTTGAGGCTGCCGGGAGCGGCTGGGCAATTGCTGGAGCAGTGGGACGCCCGCGGTGCTCATCAGCGTTATGAATACGACCGTCTGCTCCGTACCGTGGCGACGTTTGAACACGCCGCCGATCAGCCTGCCCCGCGTTGCGTCGAACGCCTGACCTATTCCCACGGCACCGCCACGCAGGGTGGCCTGCACGCCGGGCGCCTGGTGCGCCATGACGACACCGCCGGCACGCTGTTTTATGAGGCTTATGGCGTGCAGGGTCAGGTTGTGCGGCAAAGTCGAGCCTTTGCGCAACAACCGCAGATGCTCGATTGGCCTGAATCGCCAACGGCCCGTGAGCCGTTGCTGGAAGCGCAACGGTTTGTCACCACCTGGCACTATGCGGCGTCGGGCCAGCTGCTGGAGCAAGTCGACGCCAAGGGCAACCGCGCGCAGTCGCGCTATGGCCTGGAGGGGCAGCTCATGTCCGGCGCGGTGTTGCTTGCCGGCGGCCGTCGACAGGTGCTGGTGGAGCACTGTACCTACAACGCGGCGGGTCAATTGCTGTCGGAGCGAGCCGGTAACGGCGTCGTTACCTCGGCCGATTACGCTGAGGCGGATAACCGGTTGCAGCGTTTGCGGGTGCATCGCGCGGGTGGTCAGAACCCGTCACTGCAAGTCTTGAATTATGAATACGACGGTGTTGGCAACGTTGTGCGTATTCAGGACGCGGTGCAGCCGACGCGCTGGTTCAATAACGCGCACAGCGCCGCTGACGCGGTGTATGCCTATGACACGCTTTATCAACTGATCCGCGCCACGGGACGTGAACATGCACACGCCCTGGCGGGACAGGGGCCGGCGCCGATGGTGCTGTTCGGTGCCGTGGATGACAGCCAGTGGCGCGCCTACACCCAGCAGTACAGCTACGACGCGAGTGGCAATCTCAAGACCGTCCAACACCGGCCGGCCGTCGGCACGGGGTACACCCGCGACTTCACGGTTGGCCGCTACAGCAACCACGCTTGCCTGCAACCGACGGCGGTGGATGCGCCAGGCTTGGGCCGAGGTTTCGATGCATGTGGCAATCAGCTGGAGTTGGTGCAAGGGCAGGCCATGTCATGGAATGTGCGCAACCAGTTGACGCGGGTGACCCAAGTGCGGCGTGGCCAGGATGCCGACGACGATGACGAAACATACGGCTACGACGGCAGCGGCCAGCGCGTGTTCAAGCGCCGGCGCAGCCGCGGCCGGATGCGCACGTTCGTGCAAGAGGTGCGTTATTTGCCGGGGCTCGAAATCCGCAGCAATACGGCCACCGGGGAACAGTTGAATGTAATCACCGCGTCGCTGGGGCGTAGCCCCGCACGGATACTGCAATGGGAGGCAGGGCAACCCGAGGGGCTGGCGAACGAGCAGGTCCGCTTCAGCATCGGCGACCATTTGGCTAGCCGTTCGCTGGAACTGGATGGCCAGGCGCAATTGATCAGTCAGGAAGTGTTTTATCCGTTCGGTGGTACGGCCTGGTGGGCGGCCAGGAATGCCGTTGAAGCCAACTACAAAACCCTGCGCTATTCGGCTAAAGAGCGAGATGCCAGTGGGCTGTATTACTACGGGGCTCGGTATTACGCGCCTTGGTTGCAGCGCTGGATCAGCCCCGACCCGGCAGGCGCCGTTGATGGGCTGAATCTCTACGCCATGGTGGGCAATAACCCGGTGACGTTTGTTGATCGCGACGGCCTGCAAGGGCAGCGCGCAGCACCTGTGTCACCGCTAGCGCTGACCGCGGTGGCTGTTTTGATGATGCTTTTGGGGGTTATAGGCGGTGCGTTGATGGGACATGAAATGGCAGGCGCTTCTATCGGCGCATTGGTGGGGGCTGCTGTGGTGTATCGCCACCAACGACGCCCTCGAACCGAACCTGCTCAGATGACCGACAGCCAATATGGTGAACAGTTGACGAGCCTCGCCCTGCGGATGGCTGAGCATTACCGGTTGAGCAACGAAGAGGCTTCCAGGCTGCTGTCGCTTGCCTATGAACAGCGACGGGAAGTGGAAGGGGTCTCTTTCCTCGTTTCCTACGAACAAGACCTTATTTACGCGCATGCGGGCCCGTTTGCTGCAAAACCTCAAGCCGAGGCGCTGATCGCCCAGCACCGCAACCCCGCACCCGAGTTGGCTCGCATAGGCTGGGACACTCGCCAACTGCGCGGTCCAACCCGCTCGCAAACCCTGGAAAACGTACAAGCGTCCTCCGCTCCATCATTTGAAGTGGCGTCTACGTCCCATGCTTCCCGTGCACGCCGCCAGCGCAGGTCAGCGGTGGCCGAGGCGCATACGCCGGTTCAGCAAAGCCAGGCGGTAACAGCATCCGGCTTTGAGATCGACACGACGGCCGTGCAAGGAATAGACCCCCTGAGTACCCAGGGGCGCAGTATTGCTCTGGCGCTCAGCCACTTGCGCGAGGCGCGCTTTACTGCGGTTCATTGGCACCAGCATCGGGATCGACTGTGGTCCGTTGATTTGCATGGGTATCCCGGCGCGCGCGGGCGCGGTGCCTATCGGCTCATGCTGCAGCATATGGGCGGGCTGCATTATCGCGTTCAGGGGGTACGTGACCCCCACAGGCGTTGACTGCGGCCGTGGAGGCCAGGCCGTCACCGGCAACCGGTGACGGCCTTTTTTCGAGAGGCATCAGCGCAGCGGTGAATCCAGCGCAGGCTTTACCTCTTGGTAGGTATCGTTTTCATCCTCGCTCACCGTATACCAGGCCCAATACGTCATGCGGCGCATGAAACCGGCGGCGGTGAGTGTCCGTGTCGGGCGCCCAAGGGAATCGTAGAACTGCCGGTCGCTGTAGCCGAGTTCGCGCAGGGATTGATCATTGATGTAACCGTGCCTGTCGGCAAAGTAAGGGCGGTAGGTGCGAATGATCAGGCCTTGGTGGTTGAACTCGACCCGTTCGCTGACTCGCCAGCGAGGATCGGCCTGCACCTGGCGCAGCTGTTTTTTTACCGTGTTGGCATCAGCGTCAGGCGTTTCGTCGACCAGCAGGTTGCCTTGGGCGTCCACGGCGTTGGCCGGTCCTGGTTCGGTTTTTTGCTTGCTCTGCAGGGTGCGGCCAAAACCGTCCCAGTAGGTCAGGGTCATGCGCACCTGCTGTTCGGCATCGTCTGGGTAACGATCGGCCAGCAGCGTAAGCGCGTGTACCGGCGTTTGCCGGGCCGCGTCGATCAACACCTTGAGTTCTTTTTCGCTGTCGTTGAGCGGTCGACGAGTGTCTTTCAGACGTGAGCGTGCAAGGGGCCGAATATGCCCAGTGGGCAGAACATAACCACGGGTCACCCAGTCTTTTTTTACCTGGTCTTTATTGATCGCGCCCATCCAGCTGAAGGGGGCGTAGCAGTGAGCGCCGGCCATGTTCCGCAACACGGTCTTGCTGTTTTCAATGGCAAAGGCAGGCGTTGTATCGTCGGCCCGGGTGTCGTCGGCCAACGCTGAGAAGCCCACTCTGAGCCCCTGCTCATGACCGTAAAAGGTATGGGCGAGTAGCTGTCCAAACCCGTCATACCGTGCCTCTTGAACAGTGCCATTGGGGTCGACGATTTTGGTCGGCAGCAGCGACCCATAGTCATATTCGGCGGTGGTCAAACAACCATCGGGCAGTTTTACCTGGGTGACCTGAAGCCAATAAGGGTCGTAAGTAATGCTTGTTCTGCCATGCGCCTGGGTCGCTTGCAGCGCTTTGAGCCGGTAGAACTGTGTGGCATTTCCATACTGTGGGAAATAGCGTCGGATCGACCACAGGTTGCCGGCCTCGCCCGCGAACGAAAAAAACCGCTCCATGGTGTGGTAACCGCTGTCCTTGAGCTTTTGCGTCAACTCAACCGTGGGTTGGTTCGGCATCACCGGTATGTCTTCATAGATACCCAGCGCCTTTTCATCCAGCTCTGCCGCTTCAAGATAATCGGTCAGGGCCTGCGGGGTCGCGACGCCTGGCGCGAGGGTTTCCCCATGGCCGCCGGCTTCCCGGTAACGTTGCACCGTCAAGCCGCTCAGTTCGCGCGCGGCACCTGCGGCCAAGGGGCCGTTTTTCAGGTCGATGAGGGTTTCATGGCTGATCTGCTCCAGGCTTAACCCACCCGCCGCAGGGGCCTTGCCCAGTACCAGCGCGTTGCTGCGCTGGCGATACGGCAGGGCCAGGCGCTGCGGCCGCGCGTTATCCAGATGAATGTAGTGCGCCAACGTCTCGCTCAGGTAATAGGACTGTTGCGCGCTGTCATGGGTGTCGCGCCACCATTGCCGTTGAGGGTCGTCGGTGAGCACGGCGGGTGGCGCGTCCTCGGCGGTGGTCCGGCGCGCGTAGTGTACCGTCACGCCATGCACCAGGCAGCCATAGGCGTCCCGGCGCAGGTTGATCTGGTGCCGGCACACAGGATCGTCCGCTACGCCTTCATATTGATAACTGATCGATTCCAGCGGCAGTAACAGCAGCCTGGCATCGCGCGCGTGCGTGCTGATGGGGGCCAGTTCGCGAACCTGATAACGATGCACCTGCACTGAATAGGGCGGCCGGTGTGGCGCGGTATCCACGGCCACCACTTCGCTGCGTAAAACCATCCCGCTGAGTGCGCGCGCGGCCTGACGCAACAGCGCGGGCGCGGGCGCATGGATCACCTCATCGTGATGGCCGATGGGATCGGCCGGGTCGACGGCCCGGTGTTTGCTGAGCAACGTGGGGCCCAATGCCTTGGCTTGCCGGTCATGCGCGCTGGCGCCGCGGGTCGGCATGTCCAGCTGTTGCCCGGTATGGAACCAGGTTTTGTGCACCACCGGTGCGCTGAAACCGGCCGCGTCTGGGGGGTTACCGTCGGCCTCGGTGTCGGTTTGCAGCAGTAGGCCAAAGCCGCGAAATTCAAGGTCTTCGCGGTCGTAGTAGGCGCAGCGGTAACGCAGGTGATGGGTAAGCCGGTTGCCGGTAATTTCGTCTTGTTGGGTATGCGCGCGCACCACGTGGATCGCAAAGGGCAAATGGCTGATGGCGGGCTGGCCGGCGGCCTTGAGTTCGTGTTTTTCATCCAGCCACTCTTGGGCGCTGCTGCGGTACTGGATGGAGGCTTGGGCGCCCATGTTGTTAGAGGTTTTGATCAGCAGGCAGGGCTTGTTGTTGAAAAAGTCATAGCGCCAGTGAATGGGCGACTGGTGGGCGGCGCTCAGGATCAGGCTCGGGCAGCCCAGGCCTTGCACATCGACCAGGCTGACCTGGCAGTGATCGTCATGCACGATGCCCTTGGGCCAGGGCACCTTGACCGGCTCCGTCTCGAAGCCGTTGCCGCCGTTGTTGAGGAAAACCAGCAGGTGTTCGGGGCTCGGGTACAGTAAGTCCGTGGCACCGCTGCCCGCCAGATCGGCGAGCAGCACATTGCTTGCCTTGAACGTACGGTAAGAGAACGGCAGCGTGGCCAGTACAAAACCCTTGGCGAAACGCCCCCGGCCCAGGTTTGGCCAGCATTTCACTTCGTTGTGACGGATGCGCACCAAGTGCTGTTGCCCGCTGGCGAGGACGTCGCTGAAGGCCACCAGTTCGTCAGGTGAGGACGAGAGCGTCGGCAAGCTGTCGTCGTCCAAGTGAAGGACTTCGGTGGCCGGCGCGAAGCCGGATTTTCTGCGGTTGGCATACAGGCGCACGCTGCGGGGGCCGATCATGGCGAAATCACTGCGTCCGGCGCCCATCAAGTCAGCCAGCGCGCCCCGGGGATGGAAAAACTCCGATGGGAACGCATCGAATGGGGTAAATGCCGACCAGTTGCGCTGTTCGTCCAGGGCGAAAAAACCACTCATTCCAGGCTGGGCGACGATCCAGTCCAAGCGGCCGTCGCCCTCAAGGTCGGCCAGTGCCTGGTGGATGGGGCGGCTGCTGTCAGCGACCGGCACTCGCGCCAGCGCTTGGGCGATGCCGTACGTCACTTCGTCACCGGTAGGTGCGGCGGGTGCCCTGAGCGGCTCTCGGTAGTACCAACTTTTGTCGCTGCGGTAGAGGATCCCCGGGATCCCTTCGCCATACAGATCGACCAATTGGTAGCGATTGCCATCGTTGAGTCCCGCCATCGCACCAAGCGGTTGGTAACGGCTCTGATCCGTCCTGAGCCGGCTCGATTCATAGGCACATTCCAGCGGTGGGCGGCTCACGCATTGGCCCGCGCTGTCGAAGGCCTGCTCATGCACGGCGCCCAACAGATTGACCTTGCCGATGAGGTGGTATTCCAGCAACAGGCGCCTGACCAGCACCGGTTCGGCAGCCATTTTGGGCTCATCGGGAAAGTGGTGAAACATCAGGATCTGCCGGCACAGGCGCAGGGTGCGTAACTCAAAACCGAAGGAAAAGTCCGAGCTGGCGTCAGGTCGTATGCGCCAGGCGCGGGTGGGTTCATAGGTCGTCGGCTTGGACCATTGGATGGCGCGCTCGTCGTAATCGAACAGCAATTGAAAGTGCCAGCCCATAGCCGGCTTCTCGTCGGTATGCCACAGGTACAGGTGTTCTTGTTTCCTGGCCGTGAAGTTGCCGTAGCAGATGCGTTCCAGGTAGTGCTGGGCACGGCAATCGCGTGGGTAGCGCGAGGTGTCGGTTTCTGGCGTGTAGTGATAGTAAATATGCTCGCCGTGGGCATTCAGGCTTTCCTGCAACAACCATTGCGCCACGTGCTGTGGTTCGTCCGGGTCGGCAATGCGCGCCAGCGCGGTTTTGCCATAGAAATGCTGGCTGCCGTCAGCGCCGTGTATCAGCCAGAAGCCTGCGGTATCGGTTGCTGATCGCCAATGCTCGATGATGTCGAAGCTGCTTTCGACTCGCGCAAAGTAGCGAACCACACGATAGGCCGTGCCCGCTACCGTGGACGGGCGGTCGAGCGTCGCGCCTTGAGCGTCGCGCTCGGGCAACCAGGTTTGCGCGTCGGGCCCGATGAACTCGTCGTGTTCCGTGTAGGCAGGCACGCCATGGGCCGTGCGTCGGCGGATGGCGCTCAGGTTGATCGTCCACCCCAAGCCGAAGGGGCCGTTTCCCGCCGTGCTGTGGTAACTCAGCGTCATGGCCGGCGCATACCCCCTGGCGGGAGAAATCGGTAAGGCAATCTCAAAGGTCGCCGTACCGCTGATGCCGACGTTGGCCCAGCCCTTGCCGGTGCCTTGAATGGCGCCGCCGCCTTTGGGCAGCGTGGGTGGGTTGATCTGCAGGTCAGGCGTATCGTTGCTCATACCTGGGCCCCCGCTGCGGGCTTGACCCGCGCGGTGTAGCGCAGGTGAATGACAATGTCGTTGATCGATTCCAGGATGGCTTTTTGCATGTCGTGATTGGGAAACGTCAGGGTCCATTCGGAAATGGCGCCCGTGTACTCGAACGGCAAGTAGCGCTCGTGACTGTCGAACGTGAGCGCAAACAGGCCGTTGTCATCCAAACCGGTGGACAGCGCGATTTGCTGATGGGCGCGCTTATCCTTGATCGAGGTACCGTTGGGCAATTCGATCTCGTGGCTGGTCTGGGTCAGTATCGCCTTGATGTCTTCATACGCGCCCAGTGTCGCCGGCAACGACACGCTGATGCCTTTGATGCGCCGCAGGATGTGGTTGGGGTAGTCCTCTTCGAAGAGCGTTTGGGGCAATTTGAAGCAAAGCGCGCCATCGCTGACCAGTTGTTTTTTCAAGTGGGCCCACCGCGCCGGAGTGTCGGCTTGAGCGGTCTCACTGAGTTCGGAGGTGTTGGTCGGGACAAGGGGTTGGACGTTGCAGTCGAGCACGCGATGTCGCAGAGACAGGGTCTTGACGATTTCCAGATCGCGAACATTGGTTTGCAGGTACGCGTCGTTCATTTTCAGCAGCGACAGCTTCAGGGCTTCGCCCGCGAGGTAACCGCGGTAACGGGTGTTCCAGGCCCCTGTTTGGATAAATGAGCGGTTGTCGGCCATTTCGTATTGCCAGCTCGCTTCGGCTGCCCGGCACAGGCCCAGGCTCAGGTCGTAGGCCTGGTAGAAGAACTGGCCGAGCTGAGCATTGAGCCAATCGTAGAGCTGGGCGTTGGCGAAGCGTTTGATCAGCAATTGATAGCTCGACCAGGCCTGGGCGAGGGTCGTCTGCGCCAGGCGCAATTGCAGGCGCGTGGCCTTTTCCTGCTCGGCATAGGCTTGCAACTGGGCATCGACCTGGGCCAGTTCGAATCGGGCCTGTTCCTGGGCATGGGCCCACTCTTGTGCGCGACGCTTGAATTGTTCGGTACGGTCCAGGTCCGACGCGGTGCTGCGCAGGGCTGTCGCGGCCCCTTGGGCCAGTGCTTGTGCGGCATGGAATGGGCCTTCCCAGCGCGAACCACCGACCGACGTGCCGACGATGTTCGGCGCCATCATCGCAATGCCGGCCCCGGCGCCCGCGACCGCGCCTGCGGCATCGAACACATTACTGGCCAGGTAAAGCTGCCCCGCCTTGGTTTCGTGGTGGCTGACACCCTCGGTGAGCAGATGCTGGTAATAGCCCAGCCGGGCTTCGATGATCTGTCGGCTGATAGACAGCGCCTGGCGGTTTTTCTCGTCGATCAACAACGCCTGGGTGTGTTGCATGACCACGATATTGGCCAGGTCCCAGGCTTGTTGATGTTGCAGTTCCAGGTATTCGGCCTGGTCCTTGCGCTCATTGAGCGTCAGCAGCGTATTGCCGAATTGGATCACTGCGTCGGTGGCCGCCAGGGCATGGCCGAGCATGATCTGGAAACGATAGTGGCCAACCTGCGCAGAGGGAAAGGCCGCCGCGCCCACTGCCGGGACGAGGCCGTCTTTGACCTGGCTGGCCAACAGCGTTGGCGCTGCCAATGGCGCGCCGTACAACGCCAGCTGCAGCGGTTTGCCGGTGATGTCGAGGTTGTGCCGCAGGTTATGCAGGCGGCTTTCGAGTTTGTCCCAGCGCGCCACGAGGTCGGTGTTGAACGGCAGGCAGAGCTTGTCGGTGGGGGCCGGCAGCGCGCGTGCGGCGTCGTCGACCGGTCTGTCCATATCGATTGACGGTGTCGACCATTCCAATTCGCGTAGCGCCTGCGAAGGGGTTGTGACCAACGTACGCAGCGTGATGCTGGCCCAGGGCTCGGTAGTGGTGATGGTGGGGCGTGCGCCCAGCAGCCGATTGACCCGCGTGTACCAGAGTTTGGCCTGTGTCAGGCTGTCGGGCGTCAGCTGTCGGTAGGCGGCATCGCCACGGTTGATCAGGATATCGAGGAAAAACAGGTACACCGCCTTGCGAAAGTACAGGGGAGTACGAATCGCCAGTTCGTGCGGGTCGTGTGAGATTGCGCCAGGCACGGCCTCCCGCCGGGCCAGTTCGTTGAAGCCCCAGTAGGCCGGGCGGCCGATGGCGGCGTCGGCTGCGCGTGCGGGGTCGAAGATGTAAGTGAGCCAGGCTTGGGCTTCTTCGTGTTGCTGCTCCTGATCCAGGCGGTGAGCGACCAGCCAGGGCAGGTACAGAAACAATTCCCAGAAGTACTGGCCGTAAGCCCCTTGAAAGTCGATAGCCTCGGCCACTTGTTTTTCCGCCAGGGGAGGCTCTTGCCAGTGTTGCGGGGTTAACGAAAACACCTGTTCCAGGCCTGTATTGGCGGCCTTGACCAGCTTGTCGGCAACGCAGGTGTTCATACGAAGGGTCTTGGGCGTATCGCTGGCCGCGTTGGGCGTGCTGCCCGAGAAATCAATGAATTGGGCGGTGCCGAGCGGGAGCGACGTGTAGGTGTTGATACGCGGGGCAAGTTGTTGGAGGGCCGCGGATATCGTGGAGACGGCGGTTGATTTCAGTTCAACCGCTTTCAGGGCACAGCCAAGCGTCTGGGTGCGGTTCTCGTTAATCTCAAGCGTCAACACCCCATGGATAAGCGTAACGCCCGCTTTCAACATTTCGGCTGTCATCGGAATGCGGGCGGTGACTTTATGCCCGATCGACAATTCGGGGCTGGAGCCGACGAGGCTGGTATGGGCGGTGTCCTGCAAGTTGAGGATTCGGGCCGAGCCTTCGTTGATATGCTCTACAAGGGGGTATTCGGCAAAGTTGGAACGCATGACGACATGCTTATACACGCGGTATTTCTCGATTTTTGCGTCGCAGCGAATAAGCGATAGCGCATTCGTTCCGTGAAGTGCGACCAGGCCGCTGGGCAGGGTGGCCGTGGTGAAGCGGTTGGTCAGGACGTCGAACGTGTGATGGGTGTTTTGATACAGGTGTATGAAAGCGCTCCTGTCGATGAACTTACCTTCCAGCGATATAGCCTCTTCGCCATCCGGTGTCGGCTTGATCAAGCGCGACTCGTCATCGTGGATGCAGTTGATGAACTCTTCGTGAGTAACCCCATCTCTGAGGAAGATGGCATAGAAGCCCGCTTTGTAATTTGAGTACGCATCGGTGAAGCGCGAACCGGCACTGAGTTTTAGTTGGGGGGTAGTGGCATCGCCCAGCGTTTCAGTGGTCAGGGTTAACGTGTAATCCCCTTTCTTTATGGTGACCGTGTAAGGGTGCTGAAATGTGCCATTGAGGGTGGAAGTGAATACCAGCTCCTGAGTGTCTGGGTCGAAACTCGATGAGTTGTATTTGGCCTCTTCAATGGATGTTTTATTGCCCAGATAGTCCCAGTTTGTATAGTTCGGCTCCAGGGTGGCCTGGGTGATTGAGTGTTTGGTTGAAGGGGAAAATTTGAACTGGAGATTGCCTTGGTTTGTATGCCCGAACAGCGTGAAGTGCTGTCGAGAAGTGCCGAGCAATAATTCGTTGTAATACTCTTCATGTTCCGGGTCGTTGCCGGCGAGGGCCTGTTTGACTTGTTGCTGCTGGGACGGCTGAAAGTACTTCAATAATTCATGTATTTCTTCGGATAACTCCGAGCCCTGTGGCACTTTGTATCGCCCAGGCGTGCCGCCGTCGGCGATTTTTATCATATTGAAGTGGGGGTCTACCTCTACGGCCTGGAAAAATTTGCCACTGAAGGGTTCCTGTTGTTTCGGATCGGTCGTATGCAAGCCTAAAAACAGCCGAGCCGGCGTATTCGAGGAAGCGGCATCCACGATCGCCACGGTGTGCGTGAGGGATTTGATCGCGGCAAGGTCAACCCCATTGATTTCCTGCGCTGCACAGTACTCCTCAATACAGGTCTGGGCCGCGCTCCAGCTGTCATTGTGTTTTTTATAAGAAAAATTAAGACGGAATTTAGGAAAGTGACTGTCCGCCCATTCGTTGAGGCGTTGTTTAGTGTCCGGTTTCGCTGGCGTGGTTTTGAAGGCGCTGGTCGGCGCGGGTTTACTGCATTCGGCCCAGACTAAAAACAGCCGGTTATTAAAAAATACCGGGCGAATACTTGCCTCGATGGTGTCTTCGGAGAGTGTCAGGTTGATCTTTTTCCACGCCGACCAAGCGTCTGGAAAAAGCCGCTCGCCGGAGCGTCTGGAGAGGTCAAGGCTGCGCCAGTAATAGGTATTCTCGGAGCTGGACTTGCCAACGAAGTAATAGGTGCTGCGGTACAGCGCAGTGGTGTTGCCGTCGATATAGCCGTTGAGCGTACGGATATTGGCGATTTCTTCGAAACGCGCCAGGTAACTCTGTACCGCCGTCACGACGCTGTCTGATTGCACTCGATACTGGCTCAGCTCGTTTTCCAACTGCTGGAAACTATCGGTTTTATTGCGACGCAGCGTCGGGTCCAGGTAGTTGGCCGGGTGGTAACGCAATTGCTGGCTGGCGCTCCAGACCGGGTAAGTGTGCAGTTGCTCACGCCAAAGCCGGTCATGCTGCGCGCTCATCCCCTGGTTTTCGTAACCCGCTTCCAGGCCCAGTTGAATGCGCGTGATGTATTGCTGAAGGCTGGCAATGGCGCAGGCCACGGGGCTGGTCGGTACCGCTCGGCTGACTTGAACGTCGAGCAGCCAGTATTCGTAGAGGTCATCGGCGTTGCTGAGCTTGTCTTTGAGTGAGGCAGGTACTTTGTGGGCCAGGTAGTACGCGAGCATCGCGTCGCGCAGGCGTTCATCGGGGTGTTGATTGAACAGGTGAGACATGATCAGTCCTTGAACAGGTCGAAAGGGGCGGTGGTGAAGGTGCGGCTATTTATTGATCAGTACGCGCGAGCGCCTCGCTGACGACCTTCCATTCCTCCAGCGTCGAGGTGCTTTGCAATTGGCAGGCGCGCAGGAGCATGCCGGCCGACAGTTGGGTGTCGAGACTTGCCTGGTGGCAGCGCAGCACCCAGTCCAGACGGCTCATTGAGGTAATACGGGGAGGGCTTAAATGGTGGCTCAGCACTTCGATTTCTTCAGTGCGCCAGCCCAATAGTTGCGCGAGGTGCTCATCGGTTTCATGACGGCTGGTCAGCGAGACATCGTTGGGTGGGCGATTGGCATAATCGAAGTAGTCGAATAATTGTTGTTCCGACAGGTTGTAGCGGTCGATGCAGTGTTTGAACCGTTGCAGCAGGTAGAGGGTGTTCAGAGACAATTCCAGCAGTGAAAACGTTGGATATGCCTGATCAAGCCAGTGCGGTTTGGCCAGGAATTGATGCAGCGCCTGCTGGCTGATCGACAGTTGCAACAGCTCGGTGGCGTTGGGCAGCAACAGGATCAGGTAACCCAGGGTTTGCAGAGGCGCGGCTGATGGGGTGAGGGGCATGTACAACCGGGAGAGCGCGCTATGGCACTCATATTTCAGGCGCAGCTCGGATTCGCCGGCGGGTTGGGGTTGAGCGTTAATGAGGGGGCGCAGGCGAAGGTAGAGTTCCCATAACTCGCCGATAGTCTTGACCAGTTCGGGGAGTAGTTTTTCCTTCGCTTGCTCAATGAAATGCTTCTGACGGTCATGTTGAACGCTGATAGGGCAGGTGCCGAGGGCTTCGTCGAGCGCCTGCTCCACAGTGCCTGTGAAACGCGCCCGCGACATGGCGCTGTGAATGATTGACTGCCAGTTAATCGCTGTCAGCCGCGGTGTCTCGTCGTAGGGTTGTTGCGGAAGCGTCAGCTTGTTCACTCGATCTGTCAGGGCGTTTTGGTCGTAGTCGGCGAACCTCTTCAGCAGTGCGTTAACCGCCGAGTCAGTGCTCGCCAGCCCTTGCAACCATTGGCGACGCAACCACGATGGGCCAGTGCCCTGGGCCTTGAGCCATTGGCTGGCCCAGTCCAGTTGCATCAGTAGATCCAGGAAGTCAGGCAACCCCTGTGGTGCGGCGCGCAAATTCGGGTTGAGCAGTTGTGGCTGGAGTTGCAGCAGGTTGGCCAGTTGCTGGCATTCCAGGACGGACAGGCCAAACAGACGGGCAATGCGTGCTTGCCTGTAGATTTTGCTGAGGGTGAGGATGTTGCGTTCTGCAAAGGTGTTTGTGCTGATCAGCAACCCCAGCGAGTCGGGTGTGTCTTGCAGGCCAAGGGCGGCGCTGAGTTGTTGCCGGGTGTTCATATCGAATGGCCTGTTATCCAGGCGCAGTGGCGGCGAGTCGGTGCGGTTGAACACCTGATCGAACAGCGACAGATCTTGGCCCGAGCCGTGAACGGGCATTTGATGGACCAGCGCGGCAAACTCTTCGGCGTGTAACCCGTAGCGTTTATTCAGGTAGCGATAGACGCCCAGTGCGCGCAGGGTGTTGTGGTTGATCATCAGCAGCGTGCTATTGGTGCTGTTCTCGCCGCGCATGACGCTGACGATCAGCGTGTCCAAGTGCGCAAACGGGATATCGAGCCAGCGCTGCAAGCGGACCATGCGCTGCAAACGGTCAAAACGTTCAAGCGACACGTTTGACAGTTTGTCCGGCGCTTGCGCGTCCAGGCTGATGGGGGAATGCCCTGGCGCGTTGACGTAGCAGGCGCCATAGGTAAGGCCGGTGTCTTGCAGGCAGTTGGGCGATTTGCTGGGTTGATGGGCCTGTTGCGCAAGCAGCGCCTGAAGCTGTTCGGCGTCCAGCTGAGTATGTTGCAGAAAATCCGCGATCTTTTCCGGCGCGCCCACATCAGCGTTGTAATACGTTCGATAGAAGTCAGCGGCGCCGTGGGTGTGGGCCAATGGGCTTTTGAGCATGTTCTGCTGTTCGGGGCTTAACCCGCTGAGTAAGCACTGCACCTCATCATTAGGGGCGGTGACGAGTCCGTAGACGCTGGAGTTGCCTGCTATGGGCAGCTTGCGGCTGATGCGATAACTGAGCTCCCCCAGCGCGGGTTTTGCCCCAGAGAGCGCGTAGTGGCAGGTGTAATGGTAGACGTTGAACGGCAGGGAGTAGGGGTACCACGTGTCGCTCAATAAGGCATAGGTATCGGTTGTTGGCGTGTCCGCGATATTGCTTAGCAGGGTGTGGTTGATGATCGACAACATGGGCTGTTGTTCCGACACGCTGCGCGAGTCGATCAGCAGGCCCTTCAGGTCGGGGCGGCGCTCGGTCAGCTTGGTGGCGCTGGGCCCCAGGGCGTTTTTTTCCAGTTGCTCGGCGAATAGATAGAGTTCGCGCAGGTAAGCGGCCGGCGAATCGACCGCGGCAATGGATGTGCTGGCGCAGAACTGATCCCAGTTTTCTTCGAACAGGGCTTTATAGGTGGCACCTGCTGCGCTTTTGGCTGCGCCGATGCGCCGTTTGTGGCGCAGCGACGAAGCGTCCGAGCCGACCTGGTTTTCGCGAAATACCCCTTCCAGTTGGGCGACTGCACTCTGGGCCTTGAGGTATATCGATTGGGCGTCGTCGTCGTTATATGCAGCCAGTTGCCTGGCGAATTGCTTTTCGGATAACCGCACGATGTCGAACACCGAATGGATGTTCAAGCGTTGCAAGGCGGTCTTCAGGTCGTCCCGGCCCGGCGCGGGAGGGTTTGCGTGGTCGATCAGTCGAGTCAGTAAAGGGCTGCTGTCGGCGTCCATATCCATACGTTTCCTTGGGCTTCGCCGGTGAGTCGGCGGGTAGCGGGAAACGCTATCACGTAGGTCCCCAAGGTTCAGGTCAGCCATGTCGCGATGGGCGTGGGGAAATATCACTGGCTGCGTGTCGATGGCGCCGGGGTTTTGTTAAACTGCGCGCCGCACGGCTGCGGCCGGCGATTTTTTGCATCCGGTTCACCCCTTACGAGGGTAGCCACCTGGAGAGAACACCCATGACCCAACCCATCGTCGTGGCGGCACTGTACAAGTTCGTCACCCTCGAAGATTACGTCGCCCTGCGCGAGCCATTGCTGCAGGCGATGGTCGACAACGGCATCAAAGGCACCTTGCTGATCGCCGAAGAAGGCATCAACGGCACTGTTTCCGGCAGCCGCGAAGGCATTGATGGCCTGATGGCCTGGCTGAAGAACGACCCACGCATGGTCGACATCGACCACAAGGAATCGTACTGCGACGACCAGCCGTTCTACCGCACCAAGGTCAAGCTCAAGAAAGAGATCGTGACCCTGGGCGTCGAAGGCGTGGACCCGAACAAAAAGGTCGGCACCTATGTCGACCCAAAAGACTGGAACGCGCTGATCAGCGACCCTGAAGTGCTGTTGATCGACACCCGCAACGACTACGAAGTGTCGATTGGCACCTTTGAAGGCGCAATCGACCCGAAAACCACCAGTTTTCGCGAATTTCCCGACTACATCAAAGCCAACTTCGACCCGGCCAAGCACAAGAAAGTCGCCATGTTCTGCACCGGCGGCATTCGTTGCGAGAAAGCCTCGAGCTACATGCTCAGCGAAGGCTTCGATGAGGTGTATCACCTCAAGGGCGGCATCCTCAAATACCTTGAGGAAGTGCCTCAGGAAGAGACCAAATGGCAGGGCGACTGCTTTGTTTTCGACAATCGCGTGACCGTGCGCCACGACCTCAGCGAAGGCGACTACGATCAATGTCATGCCTGTCGCACACCGGTGAGCGTGGAAGACCGTGCATCCGAGCACTACGTGGCCGGCATCAGTTGCCCGCATTGCTGGGATAAGCTGCCGGAGAAAACCCGTCGTAGCGCCATCGACCGGCAGAAGCAGATAGAGCTGGCCAAGGCCCGCAACATGCCGCACCCGATTGGCTTCAACTATAAGCAAACCCCTTCCGAGGTCTGACCCATGTCCGCGCGCCTGCTCTACGTAATGGACCCGATGTGTTCCTGGTGCTGGGGCTTTGCCCCGGTGGCGACGGCCTTGGTGGAGCAGGCCCGGGCGGTCGGCGTGGACGTGCACCTGGTGGTGGGCGGCTTGCGCACCGGCAGCGGCGCGGCGCTGGAACCGACCACCCGGCGCTACATCCTTGAGCACTGGCAGGCCGTCACCGAGGCTACCGGCCAGCCGTTCAAGCGCGAGGGGGCGCTGCCGGACGGTTTTGTCTATGACACCGAGCCTGCGTGCCGCGCCATCGTCACCGCGCGCAGCCTGGCGCCGGATTGCGCCTGGACGCTGTTGGGGCTGATCCAGCAGGCGTTTTATGTCGAGGGCCGCGACGTGACCCTCGCCAGCGTGCTGGTGGAGTTGGCTGAGCAGGCGGGCATACCGCGCATCGAATTTGCCGGCGAGTTCGACCGCGCCGAGCAGCACGCCGCCACGGCTGCCGATTTCACCTGGGTGCAGGATCTGGGCATCGCCGGGTTCCCGACCCTGCTCGCCGAACGCAAGGGCCAGTTGGCCTTGCTGACCAACGGTTACCAGCCGCTGTCCGAGTTGTCGCCTTTGTTGGGCCGATGGCTGGAGCGAGCCGCCTGTGTATGACC
Organism: Pseudomonas asgharzadehiana; assembly: GCF_019139815.1. Taxonomy (NCBI): domain Bacteria; kingdom Pseudomonadati; phylum Pseudomonadota; class Gammaproteobacteria; order Pseudomonadales; family Pseudomonadaceae; genus Pseudomonas; species Pseudomonas asgharzadehiana. Next base: position 4,386,111 of record NZ_CP077079.1, on the reverse strand, counting down.
CCAATACACGCACCGATCGCCTGACCTGGGCGGAAATTCGCCGCCTGGCCCTGCGTCACAAGAAATCCCTGTGGGCCGCCAATGGCGTTGCCGTGTTGGCGACCCTGTGCAGCGTGCCCATCCCCTTGCTGTTGCCGTTGCTGGTGGACGAAGTGTTGTTGGGCCATGGCGATGCGGCGCTCAAGGTGATGAACCACGCGCTGCCCCTGGTTTGGCAGAAAGCCGCCGGGTATATCGGCCTGATGCTGCTGGTGACCCTGCTGCTGCGCTGCGGCGCGCTGGTGTTCAACGTGTTACAGGCGCGGCTGTTCGCGCGCCTGGCCAAGGACATCGTGTACCGCATCCGCGTGCGCCTGATCGAGCGCCTCAAGCGTATCTCGCTGGGTGAATACGAAAGCCTGGGCAGCGGAACGGTCACCACGCACTTGGTGACCGACCTGGACACCCTGGATAAATTCGTCGGCGAAACCCTCAGCCGTTTCCTGGTCGCCATGCTGACCCTGGTCGGCACCTCGGCGATCCTGGTGTGGATGCACTGGCAATTGGCATTGCTGATCCTGCTGTTCAACCCGTTGGTAATCTACGCCACGGTGCAGTTGGGCAAGCGCGTCAAACACCTCAAGAAACTGGAAAACGACAGCACCTCGCGGTTTACCCAGGCCCTGACCGAAACCCTCGACGCCATCCAGGAAGTGCGCGCCGGCAACCGCCAGGGCTTTTTCCTCGGGCGCCTGGGCCAGCGCGCCCAGGAAGTGCGTGACTATGCGATCCATTCCCAGTGGAAAACCGACGCGTCCAGCCGTGCCAGCGGGCTGCTGTTCCAGTTCGGTATCGACATTTTTCGCGCGGCGGCGATGCTTACCGTGCTGTTTTCCGACCTGTCCATCGGCCAGATGCTCGCGGTGTTCAGCTACCTGTGGTTCATGATCGGCCCGGTGGAGCAACTGCTTAACCTGCAATATGCCTACTACGCGGCGGGCGGCGCGCTGAGCCGTATCAACGAGCTGCTGGCGCGTGCCGATGAGCCGCAATACGTCGGCGGCGAAGACCCGTTCACCGGGCATGAGACCGTCGGCATCGAGGTGCGCGGCCTCAATTTCGGCTATGGGGAAGAGCGGGTGCTCAACCAGTTGAACCTGCAGATTGCGCCTGGCGAAAAAGTCGCGATTGTCGGCGCCAGCGGCGGTGGCAAGAGCACGCTGGTGCAATTGTTGCTCGGGCTGTACACGCCCCAGGCGGGGAGTATCCGTTTTGGCGGTGCCACCCAGCAGGAGATTGGCCTGGAGACCATTCGCGAGCATGTCGCGGTGGTGCTGCAACACCCGGCGCTGTTTAACGACACCGTGCGCGCCAACCTGACCATGGGCCGCGAACGCAGTGACCAGGCCTGCTGGCAGGCGCTGGAAATCGCCCAACTGGATGCCACCGTCAAGGCATTGCCGCTGGGGTTGGACAGCGTGGTGGGGCGTTCCGGCGTGCGCTTCTCCGGCGGGCAGCGCCAGCGCCTGGCGATTGCGCGCATGGTGCTGGCCGAGCCCAAGGTGGTGATACTCGATGAAGCCACGTCTGCGCTGGACGCCGCCACCGAGTACAACCTGCACCAGGCCCTGGCGCGGTTTCTGAATGGGCGTACTACACTGATCATCGCCCACCGTTTGTCGGCGGTAAAACAGGCAGATCGAGTGTTGGTGTTTGACGGCGGTCATATCGCTGAGGATGGCGATCATCAGCAATTGATTGCCGATGGCGGGCTTTACGCCAAACTTTATGGACACTTGCAACAAGTGCGTTGATTTAGCCTAGTCTGTGCTATCGGAAGCGGGTGTTTGCGTGCGTATCCAGCAGTGCATATGCAAGGGACTTCATGAAGCAAAAGCGGACTCTCGGAACGCCTCGGCTGTTGGGCATTGTCTGGCCTTTTATAGCCGTCGTCCTGTTCCAGGCATTGTTGGGTTGCGTCAGTCTCTACGTGCTTTCTGCGGTGCGTGGTTATGTGGGCGGCGAGAGCTTGTGGTCCAAGGGCCAGAAGGACGCTATCTATTACCTGACGCTTTACGCCGATAACCGCGACGCAGCCACCTACCTCAAATACCAGCAGGCCATCGCCGTGCCCCAGGGCGGGCATGAATTGCGCATTGCCCTGGACCGCCCCAGCCCTGACCTCGCCGCCGCGCGCCAAGGCATCCTCAAGGGCGGCAACCATGCCGATGACGTCTCCAGCCTGATCTGGCTGTACCTTAATTTTCGTCATTTCAGCTACCTGGAAAAAGCCATCGAACTGTGGACCGTCGGTGATGGTTACCTGGTGCAATTGGATGACCTCGCCCGCCAGATGCACGACGCGATCAGCCGCGACCAGGTCAGTGCCAACGATGTGCGCGAATGGAAGGCGCATATCACCGCCATCAACGAGGGCGTGACGCCGGCCGCCAAAGCCTTCAGCGATGCGTTGGGCGAAGGCTCGCGCATGATCCTGCGGTTGCTGCTGATCACCAACCTGGCCACGGCCCTGGGCCTGATCGTACTGGCGCTGCTGCGCACGCATAAACTGTTGGCGCAGCGCCATGCCTTTGCTGATGCCCTGCGAGAAGAGAAGGAGCGGGCGCAAATTACCCTGGAGTCGATTGGCGACGGCGTGATCACCACCGACGTCGATGGCGCCATCACCTATATGAACCCCGCCGCCGAAGCGCTGACCCACTGGAACTCGGCCCAGGCCCAAGGCCTGCCCCTGGCGGCGCTGTTCAGCTTGCTGGATGACGATGCCCAGCCCGACGGGTTTACCCTGATCGAACACATCGTCAAGGGCCAGTTGCGGGGCGGCAGCGAGCATGCCAAGACCATCCAGCGCCTGGATGGCAGCACGGTGTCGGTCACTCTGGTGGGCGCGCCGATCCGCAGCGCCGGCAGGGTCAGCGGTGCGGTGCTGGTGCTGCACGACATGACCCAGGAGCGTCAATATATTGCCAACCTGTCGTGGCAGGCGACGCACGATGCCTTGACGGGGCTGGCCAACCGTCGTGAATTCGAGTATCGCCTGGAACAGGTACTGCACCCGGCCGGGGGGCAGCAGGGCGGGCGGCATGCGCTGATGTTCCTGGATCTGGACCAGTTCAAGCTGGTCAATGACACCTGCGGCCATGCCGCTGGCGATGAGTTGCTGCGACACATCTGTGCGTTGCTGCAATCGGACCTGCGTGAGGGCGACACGCTGGCGCGTCTGGGCGGCGATGAGTTCGGCATCCTGTTGGAAAACTGTCCGGCGTCGGCGGCGGAAAAAATCGCCGAGAGCCTTCGCCATACTGTGCAAAATCTGCATTTTGTGTGGAAGGGCCGGCCGTTCATGACCACCGTGAGCATTGGCCTAGTGCATCTGTCATCCCATACGCCGACCACGCTGGAAACCTCGCTACGGGCTGCCGACATGGCCTGCTATATGGCCAAGGAGAAGGGGCGCAACCGCGTGCAGGTCTACCATGCCGATGATTCGGAGCTGTCGCTGCGCTTTGGCGAAATGGCCTGGGTGCAGCGTTTGCACATGGCGTTGGAGGAAAACCGCTTTTGCCTGTACGCCCAGGAAATTTCACCCCTGGGTGCTACCGACGCCGGCAATGGGCATATCGAAATCCTGCTGCGCCTGCATGATGAAGCGGGCCGCATCATCCTTCCCGATAGTTTTATTCCTGCGGCCGAACGTTATGGCTTGATGACTTCCCTGGATCGCTGGGTGGTGGAAAACGTATTCAAGATCATCGCTCGTTGCATGCTCGAGCGTCCGGCCCGGCCTATGGCTATATGTGCGATTAATCTGTCAGGCATAACTATTGGAGACGACGAATTTTTAGGATTTTTACGTGAGAAATTCGAGACTTACCGCATTCCCCCAGAAATGATTTGTTTTGAAATAACTGAAACCAGCGCGATCGCAAACTTGGGTAGCGCGATTCGATTTATTAATGAACTCAAAGCCTTAGGCTGCCATTTTTCACTTGATGATTTTTGCGCCGGAATGTCCTCGTTCGCGTATTTGAAACATTTACCTGTAGACTTCCTGAAGATCGATGGAAGTTTCGTAAAGGATATGCTGGACGACCCGATTAACCGCGCCATGGTCGAAGTGATCAACCACATCGGCCACGTCATGGGTAAGCGCACAATTGCCGAGTTTGTTGAAACACCGCAAATCGAAAAGGCTCTGCTCGAAATTGGTGTGGATTACGCTCAGGGTTACCTGATTGAACGACCGCAATTGTTTACCTTTGATAGCTTGCAGTGTCGACCTGCGCGGCCGCAGCCTGTGTTATTCAAGGCGCCCGGCACATTCCGCTGAAACAACTGCTGGTCTGTACAACATCACACTTAAAAAGGAGCCTTACAGTGATCGACACATTCAACCGAACCGGTCCGCTTATGGAAGCCTCAAGTTACCCCGCCTGGGCACAGCAATTGATCCTGGACTGTAGCGAGAGCAAGCGCCGCGTTGTCGAACACGAACTGTACCAGCGCATGCGCGATAACACGCTCAGCGCCAAGACCCTGCGCCACTACTTGATCGGTGGTTGGCCCGTCGTGGAACAGTTTGCTTTGTACATGGCACAGAACCTCACCAAAACCAAGTTTGCCCGTCATCCTGGTGAGGATATGGCGCGACGTTGGCTGATGCGCAATATTCGGGTGGAACTGAACCATGCCGACTATTGGGTGCATTGGGCGCGCGCCCACGGTGTCAGCCTTGAAGAGCTGCAAGCGCAGAACGTACCGCCGGAGTTGCATGCACTGAGCCATTGGTGCTGGCACACCAGCTCGGCCGATTCGTTGATCGTGGCGATTGCCGCCACCAACTACGCGATCGAGGGGGCGACAGGGGAGTGGTCCGCAGTGGTGTGTTCCACCGGTGTGTATGCGGCAGCCTTTCCCGAGGAAGACCGCAAGCGTGCGATGAAGTGGCTGAAGATGCACGCGCAGTACGACGACGCGCACCCTTGGGAGGCTCTGGAAATCATCTGCACCCTGGCCGGGATGAACCCGAGCAGGGCCTTGCAGGTAGAGCTGCGCCAAGCCGTGTGCAAGAGCTACGACTACATGTACCTGTTCTTGGAAAGCTGCATGCGCCTGGAGAAGGAGAAAGCGCCGGCGGTGGTGCGCGAGCGCCAGATGCGCGTCGCCAGCGAAGCGTGACGTAAAAGGGATGGCGGGGTTTTACCCCGCCATTGCCAAGCGGTTGCGACCTTCGCGCTTGGCCACATACAACGCGCTGTCGGCCCGGCGCAACAGGCTTTCTGCCGACTCGGCGGCCAGCAACGTCGAGCAACCCAGGCTCACCGTCAATTCAATCCGCGCACCTTCCGCCCAATAGTCCTGGGCCTGTGCCGCCTGGCGCAGACGTTCTCCAACCATCCTGGCCGCATCCCGCCCGGTGTTGGACAGCAGGATCAGAAACTCTTCCCCGCCAAACCGGAACACCATGTCGACGTTGCGCAACTGGCTCTTGATCGCCGCCGCGATAGTGCGCAAGACGTTGTCGCCGGCCGCGTGGCCGTGGGTATCGTTGATGGTTTTGAAATGGTCGATGTCCAGCATCAGCACGGAGAGCGGGCTCAGATGCCGACGCGCCATATCGATTTCGCGCTGCAGCGTCTGGTCCATGGCAATACGATTGCCCGTTTCGGTCAAGGGATCACGCAGGGCACTGCGGGTGGCGGCTCGGTAGAGCAGGGCATTGCGCATCGGGTAGAGCAGCGTCGACAGCAGGGATTCGAGCTGGCCGAGTTCCTCTTCCGTCAGGCGTTGGTTGCGGCGAAACACCAGTTCGCCCAAATGCTCGCCTTCGTGGCTCAGGCCGTAGCTCACCGAATGGTGGCCGCGATGGCCGAACTCCAGGCGCAGGTCGCTGGCTTCGTGCCGGTAGTGCAGGGCGTCCAAGGGGACCAGGCGTTGAACCTCGCGAAAAAACGCGCCGAGGACACGCTCCACTTCCAGGCTGGTTTGCAGTTGCTGCACCAGTTGCTGGCGAAGCTGCACGATGGTCGCGGGGCGACGGGGCAGGGCGGTGGGGTGGCCAAACCCAAGGCGTTGCAATTTGGCACTGTCGAAGTCGATTGCGTGGGTCTGGGTCGGTGTTTTCATCAGCAATCGGCCTCTAAGTACTTAACTGTCTTACAGGCTTGATGAGCGCGGCGAGTGCCAAGCGTATTACTGTTCCTTCAGTTCCGTAAAACATTGGAAACAGTTTAGTCCGCTTTGCCAGGGCGTATAACCCTTGGGCCCTGCCGCACGTCTTGTCATTGCGTGACCTGCTTGAAAATTAATAGAGCGATATTCATGCCAATAGTTACAGATTAATAAATATCCTTATAAATCAACGACCGTTTTCCGGCTGGAAAACAGTCGTCGGGGTATGACGCCGGTTATTTGGCTGCTTGAACCAATGTGTTGGCGTCAATCTGCTCAATCGACGTCACGCCGGTCAATGTCATTGCCACGCGCATCTCCCTGGCGAAGATATCCAACAGGTTTTCCACCCCGTGCCGGCCATCTGCGGCCAACGCATAGGCGGTCGCGCGGCCCAGCAGGCAGGCTTTGGCGCCCAGGGCGAGCATGCGCACCACATCCAGCCCGGAACGGATGCCGGAGTCCACCAGCACCGTCAGGTCCTCGCCCACCGCGTCGGCAATCGGTGGCAGGGCTTTGGCGGTAGACAGCACGCCATCGAGCTGACGGCCGCCGTGATTGGACACCACGATGGCATCGGCGCCGAAACTGACCGCGTCCTTGGCGTCCTGAGGGTCGAGGATGCCCTTGATGATCATCGGGCCCTTCCAGAATTCGCGGATCCATTCCAGGTCTTTCCAACTGATCGACGGGTCGAAGTTGTTGGCCAGCCAGCCGATGTAGTCTTCCAGGTGCGTGGGTTTACCCAGGTACTTGGAGATATTGCCCAAGTCGTGGGGGCGGCCCATCAAGCCCACATCGAACGCCCACTGCGGCTTGGTGACGGCTTGCAGCATGCGCCGCTGCGCCGCAAACGGCCCGGACATGCCCGAGTGGGCATCGCGATAGCGCGCGCCCGGTGTCGGCATGTCCACAGTAAACACCAGCGTGGTCACCCCGGCTGCCTGGGCGCGCTCCAGCGCATTGCGCATAAAACCACGGTCTTTGAGCACATACAGCTGGAACCAGATCGACCGCGGGCTTTGCGACGTCACCTCTTCGATTGAACACACCGACACCGTCGACAGGCAGAACGGGATGCCTTTATTGGCCGCTGCCTGGGCCGCTTGCACTTCGCCGCGTCGCGCATACATACCGGTCAAGCCCACGGGGCTGAGGATGACCGGCATGTCCAGTTCCTCGCCCAGCAGCGTGGTCTTCAGGCTCAGGTTGTCGACATTGCGCAGGATGCGTTGGCGCAGGCTGATATCCGCCAGGTCCGAGCTGTTGGCGCGCAGCGTATGTTCGGCGTAGGCGCCACCGTCAATGTAGTCAAACAGAAAGCGCGGCAGCTTGCGCTTGGCGGCGGCGCGGTAGTCTGAGGCGGACGAAATGATCATGCACGGGATCTCGGCAGGGCAGGGTGGCTCCAAGATAAGCAAACATCTGTCATGATAAAAGCAACTTTTATCGCTAGTTGCCAGTCGCTAAAGGAATACTGATGAACCTCAGAACATTGCGCGCCTTCGTCGAAGTCGTGCGCCAAGGCGGCTTCTCCCAGGCCGCCGAGGTGGTGTCCCTGACCCAATCGAGTGTGAGCAAGGCGGTCAAGACCCTGGAAGACGAACTGGGCACGCCGCTGCTCAGTCGCCTGGGGCATAAGAACGAACTCACCGCCGCCGGCGAAATCGCCTACAGCCGCGCTTTGGTCATGCTTGCTGAACATAACGACCTCGTCGCTCAAATCAATGACCTGCGCGGCCTCAAGCGCGGTGTGTTACGCATCGGCCTGCCGCCGGTGGGATGTGGCGTCGTGTTCGCGACGATGTTCGCCACCTACCGCAGCCGCTACCCGGACATCGACATCGAACTGACCGAATATGGCAGCAAAAAACTGCGTGAATGCCTGGACGCCGGGGAGGTCGACCTGGCGGCCCTCCTGCTGCCGATAGATGAAGGCTTCGACTATCAACCCGTGCGCAACGAACCGCTGATGGCCGTACTGCCCATCGGCCACCCGCTGGCCGCACGCGCGAGTATCGACTTCACTGACCTGGCGGATTCACCCTTTATCCTGTTCGAAGCCGGCTTTGCCCTGAACGCCAAGATCCTCAAAGCGTGCGAGCGCAAAGGCGTCATGCCGAAGATAACCGCCCGCAGCGGGCAGATCGACTTCATCGTCGACCTGGTGTCCGCCGGACTCGGCGTCGCCTTCCTGCCGCGCATGCTGGCCCACAAGCACCAACACGCTGGCATCGCCCTGATCCCCCTGGACGAACCCCACACCGACTGGCACATCGCCCTGGCCTGGCGCGCCAGCGCCCACCTGCCACCCGCCGCGCGGGCCTGGCTGGAATTGGCCAGGGAGCCGCAACGTTCGACCGGTCATCCGGATTAATCCGCCGAAATGCTGTGCAAAGCTTGACTTATCCTTTTCAATCAGTAACATACGGCGCATTCCGCGATAGCTCAGTTGGTAGAGCAAATGACTGTTAATCATTGGGTCCCTGGTTCGAGTCCAGGTCGTGGAGCCAGACAAGGTTCCAGAGAGGGCTTCCAAAATCTCTGAAACACCCGAAAAACCCGCCTTCTGGCGGGTTTTTTCGTTTTGGCGTTCCGTCGGATTCCGATGGGTACCAGCCGTTTTAAGGGTAGAGTTTGGGATAAAGGTCAGTTCGATTAAAGGGAGTACCCTTATGTCGCGCACCACTGCTCCACTCTCCGATTCCGCTTGCCGTTCGGCCAAGCCCGCAGACCGCGCCTACAAGCTTTTCGACGGCGACGGCCTTTACCTTCTAGTCCAACCCAATGGCCGCAAAGGCTGGCGTCTTAGATACGTTAAACCTGATGGCCGGGAAGGACTGACCTCTTTCGGCAACTACCCCATCGTTGGCCTCGCCGATGCGCGCCGCAAGCGCTTGGAGGTCAAGCGAATGCTGGCGGATGGAATTGACCCCATAGGAGCCAAGAACCAAGCCAAGACGGACGCTCTGATCAAAGGCCGCACCTTTGAAAGCGTTGCGCTGGACTGGCACACGGAAATGTCAGCCAAGTGGGCACCGGACTATTCCAAGACAGTGATGAGTCGCCTCAAAACCCACCTCTTCCCGCTGATCGGCGCCCGCGCCATTGTCGACCTAGACACCCACGACCTTATGCGGCCCCTGGAAGCGATCAAGAAGCGCGGAACGATAGACATTGCTTTAAGGGTACAAAACTACCTGCAGAGCATCATGCGCGAGGCAAAGCGCCTCCGGCTTATCACCGTAAACCCTGCTTACGATCTCGAAGGCTCGATCAAAGCCTCGCGGGTCGTCCACCGCCCCGCTTTATCCTTATCGCGCTTGCCTGAATTGCAGGAACGAATCGACACCTATAAAGGCCGCGCACTTACCCGGCTGACGGTCTTGCTGTCGCTGCACGTGTTTGTACGCTCCAGCGAGCTGCGCTTCGCCCGCTGGAGCGAGTTCGACCTCAAGCGTGGCGTCTGGGAAATACCCGACACGCGACCAGCATTGGAAGGCGTACCCTTTTCCACAAGGGGTACGAAGATGGCCGGCGATATCCATCTTGTACCCTTATCGCCGCAAGCGGTCGCTTTGCTCGAGCAGATCCAAGCAATCACAGGCAAATTTGACTTGGTGTTCGCAGGCGATACCAAGTCTTGGAAACCAATGTCCGAAAACACCGTGAACAGCGCGCTTCGGAAGATGGGGTACGACACCAAAACCGAGATCTGCGGCCATGGCTTTCGTTCGATGGCCTGCAGCGCACTGATCGAGTCGGGTTTGTGGACGGACACAGCCATCGAGCGGCAGATGAGCCACAAGGAACGCAACAACGTCCGAGCGGCCTACATCCACAAGGCCGAGTTCATCGAGGAGCGCAGGCTGATCATGAACTGGTGGAGTCGCTACCTTGAGGCTAATCAGCAGAAGCATGTCAGCCCACGCGAATTCGCCAATCAGACGGGTGCGAACGTCTCTCGACTAAATGCAAAACGTGGCGCAACTGAGTAAGCGCTCAGTTCTTTTATCTCAGTGATCCGCTTGTCCACGCGGGTCCATCCAAACAGGGCTGCAAAGCCGCCCTGTTTGGATGGACCTCACTTAAAAAATCTAAAGCCCACGCAATTGTCTGTGGAAAACCACTGATTTCCATTAGTGGATAATTTCATCCACAGCCGCAGAACTCCCGAAAATTCGAGCCTTGACCCGAATTCTCCACAGGCGTAGAAAAGGTCGGGCAAAGCGCTGTCGTTGACAGCAACCCAGGTAGCCAGAACCTTTAAGGCTACGCCACACCGTGGTGGTTCTCCCAAAGTGCGATTAGCGTCCGGCGGCTCGCACGGTCACAGCGATGTGATGGATGCCTACTTCTAGCAGAGTGCCCACTGCGGCAATTCACACCCCTTCCTAACTGTTCTGCAGCAACTTATCCACTTGGCCATTTCATGCGCCAACCTGCGCCCGTCTCTTTCTTTCGGAAAGAGACGGGCGCTCCTACCACTGCTGCAGCCCACCTCGTACAAGGCATTGCGGCATTTCCCCTCGTGACAATCGGCGTGACAAACACCGAAGTCACCCGCAACAGCGATGCAGATGATGGTGCCGCAGCCCACGGAATGGACTGCACCTGACTGACAGTCAGGTATGCCCCGGTCATTGCTTCACTGCCGTCACCCGACTCAGGATCTCGCGGCGCCAGTCTCGTCAACCAGCGCAGCCTCCACCCGCCCACTTCTTCGGAAGTGCTCAGGAGGCCAGATCATGAAATGCCCAAGCTCTCGGTCGTAAGGAGCCGCCAGTCTCGCGTTAGTGGACATCCCTCACAGGTCGCAGGAGCCTTGATCCCTGATAACACTCAACATCCTTGGCGGGATGACGTGGGGAAAGCTTCAAGGGTTTAGTTTCGAGAGGAGTTTGGTCATGGGATTGGTAGGTAGACGGGATGGGCGGAATTTTGGCTATGGCCGGCAACTGAGTTATGCCGGGCCACAGGCGTTGCGGGACATGTTTGGCGGCGGGCATTACGGCACGGTCAAGGCGCACAGTGATCGCTGGCAGGCGTTTGTACGCTGGTGTCGGTCGGAGGATGGACCTGGGTTTAACGATGCGCGACAAATTGATCGGCAGACCTTGCTGGACTACGCCGGACATCTGCGTCAGCACGTTGAACAAGGCGCTATAGGCATCACCACCGCGCAAAACCGGTTGTCCAGCGTGAACCGAACCATGGCTGCGCTTCGCGGTGATCAGTATGTGAAGGTCGTGAGTCCGAGCAAGGCGTTGGGAATGCGGCGCACCAGTGTTCGTCGCTCGGTACCGCAAGGCCAAGACCACGAACACGTGAAGCGGGTCGTAGACGTGCTCTGCGGACATCAGCTGTCGCGCGCCGCCGCCATCGCGCAGTTGGCCCGAGCAACCGGTATGCGCATGCGCGAGGCGATTTTGGCCGACCTTCCCCGACTGCAACGGGAAGCCGAGCAACTCGGCAAGATCAACATCCAGGACGGTACCAAAGGTGGCCGATCCGGCGCCTCGGCCCCTCGGTGGATCACGGGGGATGAGCACATCCGCGACGCACTGGCATTCGCCCTTCAAGTTTCGCCTGACGGTAGCCGTAACCTGCTTGCAGCGAATGAACGCTACCTCGATTTCCAACAGGTAATCGTTCGCCCCGCACGGGAGATTCTCCATACGCACAACCTCAAGGGCTTCCACGAATTGCGGGCGACCTATGCGTGCGAACGCTATGAGCAAATCACCCAGCATCTTGCGCCCATCAACGGTGGCAGTTGCTACCAGTTTGACAGACACCTCGATCAGGAGGCCCGAGCACAAATCAGCTATGAGCTGGGGCACGGTCGTATCGATGTAGTTTCGGCTTACATCGGGGCCCGAGCATGAGTAAGGCATTCGATATGGAGCTGTTCCTGGCCGGCGTCCTGACTGGATCTCATACCACACGCCAACGCCACCTGCGTCAGGCGAAGGCTATCCAAACAGCAATAGCTGATCGCTGGCAACGCGACAATCCATGGACTTGGCAGCAAAAGCATCTCACATGGTTCCTAAATCACCATGTGAACCAGCACGCTGAATCGACGCGCTATTACTATCTGCTGACCGTACACTTGCTTGCTCATCGCCTAGGAAAGCCCTGGCAGTTCAACCGCCAAGCGAAGGTCAACAACCGACCAAAAGCCGTCGCTTGTGCGTGACTGCTAACGACTATGCAGACGTTCAGAAGTAGCTACCTAACACTTAGATTATGCCAGGAGTGCAGGCACGGCCGGCATATCCATGGCGTGATGAACTCGATTCCTTGTTCAAAGTCTTATATCCACTCAGGTTCTGATACCACCCCCTTTGATAGGACGGCTAGCCAAGGCTGCGCAATTTTTTTACCCGCTATAGAGTGACGGTCAACTTCATGCCCGTACAACGCATCAAAGCCTAAATTTCTAGCTGTAATGCAAATTAATTCAATTAGGCCGCGAGTTGCATTGTGCCCGACTATTGCTGAAGCCACTTTTAGCGAAACATTTAGCCGCCTTGAGTGATTACTGATCATTTCATTCAAGTTATTCTCAAGTTGCGGGTCTGTAAAAGCCATTCTTAACACATCACCAGTTTTCCATCCGGCATGCCAGTAATCACGACCTACATTCAATGTTCTCGAGGCAATTTCATTTCGCATTACTGCTTTTCTTAATCTCTCTGAATCATCGTAGTTTTCTGTTGCATCGAGCACTCTGGAGTTAGAGTTCAGCGAGACTATCGCAATCTTTTCTCCAGCACCTCTAGCAAACTCAATGTTACTTGTAAAGAAAACAGCAGTATGAGGAACAAGTAAATTTTCCCCCGGCTTCATTGGCGGGGGGAACGTCCACGATTCAAAATTTTGTTTCGTCCCATGGTACCAACAAGGCGTATCAAGTCTTTCGTTAAGCTCAGGAGAAATGGCGCTCAACGTGGGTGTTTTTTTATCTATGAGGCAACAATTCTTAAATTTTCTACCGGATTCGCAAGAACATCGCAAGTTTCTGTTATTGGTCAAACTGAAAATTCCTTTTATTAGCGGCAGCTGCGCCTAAGATCGAAGTCAACAAAATTGCTACACAGCCATGGAGTTTATTTATACCTACCATAGAGAAAAGCGACGCTAGAAAGGCCTGCTGCCGAGTTCTGGCTGGCTTTGACACACAAAGCACAGGTACATACTCATTCATCGATCCTTAGAAACCCTTCAAAGTACCAGGTAGCGGTCATGCCCTGATGATTCAGTATTGAGTATATGCTGGCAAATATCTTTTCCCCTTCAGAAAGCTCCATCTCGAACAACTGAGAAACATCCTTGCTTGTGAGGTCAACAATGAAGGGGAGACCTGAGTTTGTGTGTGTGATAGTCATCTCATTCGGAGTTATCTGCAAGTCGATTTCATCAATACGAAAAATATCGACCTGGGTAATTTTTTGACCGGACCCAGCGATAGCTACATCTATATCTAGCTCCTCAGCCATGAAGTACCTCAGCTTCATGGTGAACTCTTCTTGGTTTAAAGTATCTCCAAATGATGTTCTATAGACTTGCTGCCTCGCAAAATCCTCAATGATCTTACTTATTAATTCACCCTTTTTGTATTTTGTATTCAAGACAGAAAATAATGCCTTATAGATCGACTTTAGCTTATTTAGACAAACAAGAGCTTCTGCATTGAGCTCGTTTCGATTTCTCGATTTAAAATCATCGTTAAAGTGAAGGCAGTCATTTCGAATTTTTCTTATAGCGTCAAAGTCGTCATGAGACTGCGGTGTTATTACACCTCTCTCCTTTAGTTTTTCAAGCCTCTTAAACTGAGTGATCTCCAGCAAATCTTTTTGATTATTGAGGTTTGCGAAATACTTGCAGAGATCCTCACTGGCAATCCCTGCCAGAGAAATCGTGCTGTAGAAGGCACCCAGAGAGTAGGTTAGCTCAGCCTCTTTTATAAGGCGAATAAAGTCACCTGCCTCCTCGACAATGCCTATGTTATCTATTTGCCACTTTCTTTCTGTAATACTATCTATCTCATTTTCAATCCAGGCTCTAAAAGAGTACTTGTATGCTGACTTGTCTCGTTCAACCAGTCTTGCAACATCATCCTTATCGGCATTTTTGTAATCAAATTTTGTGCAATCAAAATAGCGCATATTATTCCTTTCGCGTTCTACTTATGCATTGTGCAAGAAAGATACTCAGCAATAACTCTGTGAGGTCGGGCAGTTAAATAGTGGGCAGTTAAATTTTTTACAATTTTACCCAGCCTTTTTGCGAAAGTAGCAAAATGCCACTCAGGCGTCTACCATACGTTTTTTGAGCAATTGTTGTCTGTCTCGACCGACGGCTATAGGTCGACTGCCGCACGTGGAAATAGGCCGGAGTCGACCCAAGCGGCTAGTCGTGCGTCCCGTTACCAATGGGTGTCGAGGTCCTATTTTGCCTGTGACGCCAAACGGTACAATGGCTCAGTCCGACGTATTGCTTCACCGGCAGGTGAGCATTTTGACGGTAGGCATTCGAGCGCCACTATCGTCGTTTCGGACGCGAGTACTAAAAATGTGTCAGTGTTCTAAAGCACCGCAACAGGGAGCATTTGTGAACGATTTGTTGATCGAACCTGAAAGCCTAGCAGTATTGCGGCATCGCTGGGCGCGCTTGTTGGAAATTCATACGGCATATAAAGCATTTCTGCATGGTGAAGTACTGGTTGGCCCGAACAAATCTTGCCCTAATGAGGTTGTAGCTAATCAAACCACAGATACGTTGCTAACGATTTACTATTCGTATCTGTATAGCATGTTTGATGAGACAAAAAAGGCTACTAATTTTTTGACAATTACCAAAGAGCTACTATCTGAACTGTCGCAGGAGGCCAAAGATTCCTGGGGATATATCTCTGATTTGTGGAGTGAAAACAAAAAAGAAATAATGCTGCTGCGCCACAAAATAGGATTTCATGGGGAGCAAACTTATGACGCGCTGATTTTCGGCTACAAGCAGTACCATCAGATTAATCCGCTCATCCCCGAGCAACTTATGCTGTGGATGAAGGTTTTTTTTCGTTATGCGCATCTGGTTTATGCTACCGGAGAACCACTGGTCAATCCGCTATCCAAAGCGGATGCCGATGAAATGTTT
This sequence comes from Pseudomonas asgharzadehiana, assembly GCF_019139815.1. Lineage (NCBI taxonomy): Bacteria > Pseudomonadati > Pseudomonadota > Gammaproteobacteria > Pseudomonadales > Pseudomonadaceae > Pseudomonas > Pseudomonas asgharzadehiana. The sequence goes on along the minus strand of NZ_CP077079.1, from coordinate 4,370,778 downwards.
AATTATGCAACCCACCGGCAGCAGGCATTAATTGTGCTTTTGACGTTAAATTCTGCGGAATTTATCGATTCCATTGCGAAAGAAAACGCACATCAGCTAGACGATAGGAAAGCGGTGATGAATTCAGTTATCGAAAAATTCAATGAAATCATCGGGCTTAATCCCAAGGGTAAATCTTCTGATACGATTTCGTAACAAGCATTAAGCACGCGCTCCAATGCGACGGCACATGAGCCAACATTATCAGATTTGACAATGTGAGCCTGCCCAAGCGGCCGAGTGTATCGGGGGCCCCGTCGATATCCTCCAACGCTTGTCTTGAGCAACCGGTTGAATCCACAGCCAAGAGCGGTCGCTCGCCCCCAAACCTTCAAAATTTCGTCTATCCGATTCGTTTCAAGGCGTGTGTTAGCCTGCAAGCCTAGATCAATCACCTACAGGGAGCTGTTTGATGCATTTCTTGGCACATGTAGCGGCGGAAATTAACAAAAAGTCAAAAACATATGAAGTTGGCAAGCTACAGAGTATTCGAAAAAAAATAAATAACCAATCGAGGCTTTCATCCAGTCAACTATTCGATCGAAGAACTGTATTTGAAGAATGGGGATGGCATTATGGGGGCAGGAAAGAGCTTCAGTTTAACATCGGTATTGAGGGCGACTTCCTCAGATACGGTGTCGCGTTTTCCCTGGAGTGCAGCCAGTCTCTTCCGAGTATAGAGATACTGATCCCCAAAATAGCGCTATTCAATGAGTATCTGAACGAATATTGCGAGAATTTTTCAGACTTGCGAATGTGGCACTACGAAGGCGATGGCCGAAGCACTGAGTACATGCCCTCGTCTATTCCTCAAGAGCGAGTAAGAGAAGGTGTTTTTATATTTCTTGGAGGGAGGTTGGAGAAGAGCAGTATTGATTATGGCCTGATATTGGAAACCCTTGATCGGCTGCTCCCAATCTATTTGTTCACGGAGGGTGGTCACCCCAGTGTAGCTATCAAAGAGAAGCTTTTCGATTTTAGGTTCAGCGCGGGCTGCACAAAAAAGCCATCAGTAACTTCAGGACTGTTAACTCAAAGAGAGCTGGATATTCGACTGAAACATAACGATTATCAGAGCAATCTGTGTAGCGAACTTTCAAATATATACGGAGAGGAAAACGTCGGCACCGAAATATATGCAAACGGGCTCAGCATAGACCTTGTAGTCAAACAAGGAGAGAGCTATTGGTTCTATGAAATAAAGACGGCATCCACTGCGAGAGCTTGCATTCGACAGGCACTGGGTCAAATATTGGAGTATTCATACTGGCCTGGCCATCAGCGTGCCGCGAAATTAGTTATCGTAGGCTCAACTGTGGCAAGCGCAGAAGAGATTAGATATATCGAGTATTTGCGCGACACATTTGGACTACCACTCGAATACCAAGCGATCGTTCATTAGCCGTCAACCAATCACAATACTATATTTTTTTATCGAAAATGAACGTTTTGGCTCGATTTCAGCCCTTCGCGACAGGCAGCAATCAGCCAAAAGGAGACATTCAGGTCCAGTCGTCTGTAAGCGCCTCAAAGCTGGTAGTCGAAAGTGTTTATGAAAACCTAGTCGATTCAGGGTGATTCATGACGGCTCTGCCAACTCGGCTCAATCCGCAGCGCGGCAGCCCGGCCCAACTGAGAACGCCCTGCGCTGGGCGTCGAGGTCGATCTGCAGCACGCGAATTGACGTAATGTATCCTTTCATGCACTCTCTAATTAAGGCAGTGACAGCTGCCTCGTGCTCGCCATGCTAAGTCGCCCCCAGCGGCACTGTTGAGTCACCCCTTTCTACGACTGAGTCCTTCAAGCTCAGTGACGGATGCGAGCTTCGTTTCATCTGAGCTAGGAGAACTCCATGTCTTCAGCTATTCGCAAGCCCACTAGCATCATCGGCATCAAGAAACTGGCCAGGGAAATCAAGAAAGATACCGGCCACTCTCAATTCGACTGTTTGAATTCCGCAGCCAAAGCCGCCGGCTTCCAGACTTACAACCATGCCTTCAACACGCTTAATATCCCCTCCCCTCAAACTTCACTATTTCAATACCAAGTAACTTTTACCGTTAAGTGGGAAAAGTTTGAGAGGGGTATTTTTAGATCAGGAGAGAAGTCGGCAACCGTCAGACTCCCAGCACCTTTCCCAGATCTTTTTGGGCTCAAAGATCGGCGTGGCTACCTGCGTGGGTTCCGGAAGGTCACTCGAGACCATTATCAGTACCACGAACCTCAATCTGAGGATTACGTTGCAGAACTCCTGGCTTATCGCGCCGCTCGAACTGTACGTTTTTCGGTGGCCACGGGACTTATGCCGATACAGTGGAAAGCCGAAGCGTTTCCGAGAACTGACTCCACCCTATCAGGGGAAGAATCGATAATCCCAATTCCTCGAAAAGATCACGTTGCCTGTTGGATCGACAAAGCGGGGTGCTTTGTCATCAGTGATGAACCCTATGCGGACAATCCATTGCCTGAGTTCACGTCCGCACGACAGGAGTGGTGCAAGGAGCATGGGTACCGGTCGGCTCTTCCCGCCTGGAAAGGAATTCACAATCCAGGATACGGTACTCGTATCTATCTGTTCTCTCGTGACGTGGACCTTGATCCTATCGTGACGGCACTCAACCAGCTTCCGCAGATTGGCACCGGTATGGATGTGGAGCTGCTTGAGCCTGAGTACCGAAAGAGCCATTAATCGATTTGGGAGAGCTTCTTCTCCCTCGTCGACTCTACTGGGCGATTGCTTGGACGTTTGATGATTTTGCGACAGCTTGCTGCTGCCGTGCTCATGGGGTATCGAAAGAATTCGCATAAAACATGGGATTGTTTAGGATAATCGTAGGGATAGAAATTTTAGAACTCAGCATAATTTCATTGTAAAACATGCGCTTACTTTTCTATTCGAGTCCAGGTCGTGGAGCCAGATAGGGAAAAGCCTGCAGCGATGCAGGCTTTTTTTTGCCTTGGATTTTCCGGGGTGATCAAAGCGCACAGCGTGACCTGCATGAAAGCATCTCAAATCCTACGATTCCGAGGTCAATATCATGAAAGTCACTGCGGTCGTTTCAACCAAAGGCGGGCCGGGTAAAACCACGGTTGGCGTCAATCTGGGCGCGTTCTGCGCCGATGCAGGGATCCGTACCCTGCTCATCGATCTGGATAACCAGCCGTCGCTGTCGTCGTTTTATGCGCTATCGCATGAGGCGCCTGGTGGCACCTATCCACTGATCGCGAATAACGAAACTCGGGCCGACCAGGTCATTTCGCGGACCTGCACTCCTAATCTCTCGCTGATCCACTCCAATGATCCGTTCAATCAGTTGGGAAATCTGTCGCGGCATGCTGCTGACAGGCGTCTTCGTCTCAAGAATCTGTTGCCTGCTTTCGAGCAGGACTTTGATCTGATTCTGATCGATACCCAAGGAGCTCGCTCCATCGTGCTGGAGATGGCCTTGCTTGGGGCACACATGGCGATTTCGCCCATCACCCCGGATATGCTGACTGCACGAGAGTTGCAGCGTGGGATGCTTCAGCTTTATCGAGACCTTGAGCCGTTGGCAGCACTGGGCGCAGTGACGCCAATGCTGAATGTCGTGATCAACAAGCTTGATGCAACCAATGATGCAAACCTGATTTATCACACGCTGACCGAAACCTTTGCTGATCATCCGAAGGTTCAGATGATCCAGACCACGATCCCGGCGGCAGTGAGTTTTCGTCGGGCTGCCACAGAAGGCATTCCTGCGCACCGCCTGGAATATCGCGTCCCTACTCACCGCCGTTCACCGGACGATTAAAGACGGGATTTCAGATGCCGAACAAGTGCCGCGGAAAACCATCTTCAGAAGGAAGCCCAAGGGACCCGAACGGGCACCCAGGAAGGTTCGGTTTTGGAATCTATGACATCCGCTACATGTCGGATCCAGTCTGAGCTTGGTCCGATACGCTGTACCAGGAACCAGATGATAGCGATCTGTCCATAAAGACGGGTGAGTGCACTGTGATCCAACTTCAACGTTTGGAAGTATGGCTCTGCAGCAAGGTCAGGGAGCGCATTCGCTGACACCTGGTTCCAAATACGACTGTGATGTGCACAGCGATTTCGAAGGGTGTTAATTTCTTGCAGCCAAAGCTTGAGTGTCCTGGTGTTCGAGACACCCAGGCGCTGTGCGATACGGTTTTGATGGTTGCCCTTGAGTATCTCGTAGTACTTGGAGAGCGTACCGAAGTCCCAGGCCTCAATGGCTACCCAGAAAGGAATCGCCTTGCGGTTTCGTTTGTGCCACTCAATGCAGTCCTCTTGGCTGCGGGCAACTAGACCGTTTTGTCTTTCAAGCCACTCTAACCAGGTGTTGCGTTGCCTTTTGCTTCTATCCGTCCAGTTTTGGGTCTGCTTTGGGACGATGAAACTGGGATCCGTATAGGCCAATGCCCCGTAATACCCGACTTCATGGGCAGTGACAGTTCGAACGTGGATCTCGATTCGCTCGATGGCATCAAGCATTAACTGGCGCAGCTTTTTGTCGAAAAGGTAAAGGCTAAACGCGTCGTCGAATGTGGTGTCTGGAAGGAAGGAGTTTTGTCGAAGGGGCTTTTGGGTCACCTAGCAGAGCACCACATTCTGCAGGTGGTCTCGTACAAAATCACGAGCCGGGAACCAGTAACCGCTCAGACGGTAGTAGCCTACCTGAGCGATTTTGCGTTCCGAACGGGCTGGGTTGGCGATGCCCATACCGCGTTCAATCAGTAACGCAACGAGGTCTGGGTAAGTCCGAAAGGGCTTCGGTGGCGAGAGCTGCTGCAACTTCCGTGTTCCATAAACAAGAAGGCCCGAACACAGAGCTGGACAAGCCAGCCCCAGAGGATCGGGCGCTATTGGGCCCAAATCTCGGCTATCAGCGTCTCAGTGTGTAGTGGTCTAATGAAACCGGACACCCATTTAGGCGAGAATGCTCGCCAGATCGAGGTGTCAGATGACCAAACAACGCCGCTCCTTTACTCCTGAATTCAAACGCGAGGCTGCCGACCTCGTGCTCAAACAAAACTACAGCTACATCGAAGCCAGCCGTTCACTCGGCATTGGTGAGTCGGCATTGCGCCGCTGGGTTGACCAGATTCAGAAAGAACATAAAGGCATCACCCCGCAGAGCAAGGCTCTGACTCCGGAACAGCAAAAAATTCAGGAGCTGGAAGCCCGGATTGCTCGGCTTGAGCGAGAGAAATCAATACTAAAAAAGGCTACCGCGCTCTTGATGTCGGAAGATCACGAGCGTTCGCGCTGATTGACCAGTTGAGTGCACATGAGCCGGTTGATTGGCTGTGCAAGGTGTTTGACGTCACGCGCTCGTGTTACTACGCCCAGCGCCTGCGGCGCCGCACGCCCGATGTTGAACGGCTTCGATTGCGAAGTCGCGTCAGTGAGCTGTTCTCGCAAAGTCGCAGCTCTGCGGGCAGTCGCAGCATCTTGTCGCTGATGCGTGAAGACGGTGAGCAACTCGGTCGATTCAAAGTGCGTAGCTTGATGCGCGAGCTTGATTTAGTCAGCAAACAACCTGGCTCCCATGCCTACAAACGAGCAACAGTAGAAAGACTGGATATCCCGAACACATTGAACCGCGAGTTCGACGTGCCAGCGCCCAATCAAGTCTGGTGCGGCGATATCACCTACATTTGGGCGCAAGGAAAGTGGCATTACCTGGCTGTCGTCCTGGATCTTTGTACGCGTCGGATCGTGGGCTGGGCGCTGTCGGAAAAGCCAGACGCTGAGCTGGTGATCAAAGCGCTGGATATGGCTTACGAGCAGCGTGGCAGGCCTTCGGATCTGCTATTCCACTCGGACCAGGGATCGCAATATGCAAGCCGACTCTTTCGCCAGCGGTTGTGGCGATACCGCATGCGCCAGAGCATGAGCCGACGAGGAAACTGCTGGGATAACGCACCGATGGAGCGCGTATTTCGCAGCTTGAAAACAGAATGGATACCGACCGTGGGCTATCGAACTGCGCAGGAAGCACAGCGCGATATCAGCCATTTTTTGATGCATCGCTATAACTGGATTAGGCCTCATCAATTCAACGATGGGTTGGCCCCAGCGCGGTCCGAGGAAAAACTTAACGTCGTGTCCGGGATTAGTTGACCACTACAATGTCAATCGACTGGCAGCGTGCGTGAGTAGGCTGAGTGTATAGGACTATCAGAGCCTGAAAGCTTTGGCGAATTTATGAATTTGTCACTTTTGATTAATCTTGAGTGGGCTGGAGAAGGGCGGAGCTTCTGCTCTACCGGGCGGAGGTGTTCTGGTGCCGGTACAGGTTCCGACCGCGCCGGTTGGAATGCATCACTGGCCGCATGTTTACGTGGACATTCTGCGATTTAAACACAGAGGTCACGGGTCCGTGAGCTGACTGTTGCCGCCTCCTTTTCCTACAAGTCATTGCTTTGCCACGCTTTGACAACCCAATCCAGCCCGACTAACTTTCGTGATCCGAACGGGCTTGTACGGCGATGGCTGGCACTAGGGTCTCGGTATTCCCGGCACATCCATGTTGATCTTGCGCCAGAAGGCTTGCGAGAAGCTATAAACCGAGAAAGCTATCAGCCCTGATGCCATCACCATCAAAATCAACCAACCAGCGGGTAGGTTTTGCAGCGCGTTCAGTGCTTCCTTCATCCCCGGTGGGTCCATGGCTTGATAAGTGGAGCCGCTGATTGCCAGCAGCAGCGCAATCTCTATAAACACGACCCCACGGGCAACTAGACCGAATCGAGATACAGGGCGGACATACCGCATGACGTCTTCATCGGCCTCAAAATATTTCTCGAACGACGCCTTCCATCCCTTGATGATGTGAGCAATACCGACGCCCAGCGGAATGAGTGCGATCAGGTACAGCATCAAATTCGAGTGATCCCAAGACAAGACATGCGCCAGCCAGTCTTTGGACTGCCCACCGGAATGACCCGAACGTTCAATGCCGCTAATGAGCAGGCCCAATGCAAAGAACGCTAGAGCGCCGTTGACCAGACCTCCCGCCAACAGGCCTGCACGAATCACCAGGCCTTTGAGTGCTTTGCCGTGATGATCGACATCACGCGTAGCTTGCAGCACGCGCCACGCCGCAAATGCGAGCAGACCCGCCACCACCAGCCCCACTAAAAAATAGCCAAATGGTTGGCTTAGCAGTGCTTCCAGGCTCTTATGGCTGTCTTTGGGTTTTGTCGAATCCTGCGCTGCCAGCAGTGCGAAGAGACCGATGATCAAATAAAGCAGCCCCCGAGCGGCGTAGCCTCCCCGAGCAAGTATCACTAGGCTATGTTGCGCGGACATTCGATGTATTCCCAGGTTCTGATAAAGGAGCAGACCCTTCTCGTTGGGCTGGGTTCTATTTTCCAGTCGATGACTGTGATGTGTGATCCGGCTGCGGCAGTCGAGCCTGGCGTGCCGCCAACGTGCGTTAACCTGCCGGATACCAGGAAGGCCACATCAAGCAGACCTCTATGGCTACCCGTCTCAACGCACTGCGTTGCACCGACCTCTGCTATTTCACCCGCGCGTTGGCGCAGCATCGGAACCCGCCTCGCGACGTGGCAAGCGGCCGTTGAGCACGGCATACGCCACCAGCCCGATCAACAACCCCCAGAACGCCCCGCCGATGCCGAACACGGTAATGTTGGCGGCAGCCGCCAGGAAGGTTATCAGCGCGGCTTCGCGGGATTTGGCGTCGACCATGGCGCCGGCCAGGCTGCCGCCGAGGGTGCCCAGCAGGGCGAGCCCGGCCAGGGTTGTGATGAAGGCGGCCGGGAAGACCATGAACACCGCGGCGAGGGTCACGCCGAAAATCCCCACCAGAATATAAAACACGCCTGCGGCGATGCCGGCGATCCAGCGCTTGGAGGGTTCTTCGTGCGCCTCCTTGCCGGTGCAGATAGCCGCTGTAATCGCTGCGATGTTGAACGCGTGGGAGCCAAACGGTGCCATCAGCAAGGAACCCAGCCCGGTGAGGGCCACGATTGGATTGGCGCTGGTGCGGAACCCATCGTTGCGCAGTACCAGCATGCCAGGCATGTATTGGCCGGTCAGGGTGATCAGAAACAGCGGCAACGCGACGCTGAGCAAGGCATTGAGCGAGAACTCAGGCCGGGTGAACACGGGGGCTGCAAACTGCAACCCAAGCCCTGACACATCGAAACGTCCCTGAATCAGCAAAACGACCAGGCCCAGCGCCAGCACGCCCACCACTGCGTAGCGCGCGGTAAAGCGTTTGAGCAGCAGGTAAGCAACAATCAGCACCCCGACCAGCGTCGGCTCGACGCTCATGCCGCCAAAGGCGCCGATGCCGAACTGCAACAGGATGCCGGCCAGCAGCCCTGCGGCCACGCCTGGCGGGATCAGGCGGATGACTTTCTCGAAATAGCCCGACACGCCCAACAGCACGAAGGCCGCGCCCGAAATCATGTACGCGCCCACCGCCTCGGCATAGGGCGTGGTGGCCAGGGCGACGACCAGGAACGCCGCCGCAGGCGTCGACCAGGCGGTGATGATCGGTTCGCGCGCGACCCAACTGAGCAACAGCCCGGTCACCCCCACGCCAATCGATACGGACCACACCCACGAAGCGGTCAACTCAGGGCTCAGCCCCGCGACCTTGGCCGCCTGGAACACCAGGATGAAGGTACCGCCATAGTTGACGATGACCGAGATCAGCGCGGCGACAATCGGATGGATAAGATCCCTGAGGCGAACAGATGAGTTGGCGGGTGACGAAGACATGGCGTTACGTTGCTCCTTGCAAATGGCGATGAGCAAAGTCTACGGATAAACTGGCCTGTCATTTACGGCCAATTTATTCACGCAGGGCAGACCGCATGGCAAATACGTTCGAACTCGAAACGTTGCAGATACGCCTCAACGATGACGAGTTTCAGAGGCTGGACTTGCATCAGCGGATCCAGCGCGCCCTGCGTGCCTTGATCCTTGAAGGTGCCCTCGGCCCAGGCCTGAAGTTGCCGGCGTCCAGGGTCCTGGCCAAGACGCTCGGCGTGGCCCGCGACACGGTCGAGAACGCTTATGTGCATTTGCACCGTGACGGTTTCATCGTGCGGCGCGAGGGCTCGGGCAGCTACGTATCCGCGGCGGTCGGCGCCGAATTGCGCGGGGCTGCGCGCCGGCGCACGAACGTGCAAGGCGCCCCGCACAGCGAGGCGCCGCCGGGGGCGGGCCTGAGCCAGCGCGGGCGGATGATTTTCAACAGCGGTGGCGTTAACGATCAACAAGTCATCAAGGCATTTGCCACCGGGTTGCCGGAAACCCGAACCTTCCCCACCCGGATATGGGAGCGCCTGCAACGCCAGGTCACGAAGGATTACCAGGCCAATGTCCTGCTGCATGGCGACCCCCAAGGCGCCGAGCCTCTGCGCAAGGCAATCGCCACGTACCTGAACCTTGAGCGCGGGGCCAAATGCTCGCCTGAGCAGATCCTGGTGTTAAGCAGCACGCGCCAAGCCCTGTTCCTGTGCGCCCAGTTGCTGGTGGACGCCGGCAAACCGATCCTGCTGGAAAACCCGGGCTACTTCGGTGCCAAAAAGGCCTTTGAAACCGCCGAGGCCAACGTGGTGCCCATCGATGTCGATGCTCAGGGCATACGCACGGACCTGCTGCGGGCCGATCGCAGCGGTGCCAATTGCGTCTATGTAACGCCCTCGCATCAATACCCCACCGGTGCGACCTTACCGCTGGAGCGTCGACTCGAGCTGATCAACTGGGCGACCGAGCATGGCAAGTGGATCATCGAGGACGACTACGACAGCGAGTTCCACTACGACGGGCTGCCGATTGCGTGCGTGCAGGGCCTGGACAACGATCAACGCACGATCTACCTCGGTACCTTCAGCAAAACCCTGTATCCGGGGTTGCGTATCGGCTACATGGTGCTGCCTCTTGAGTTGGTCAAAGCCTTCACCTACGCACGCAGCATCATGGACGGCCACACACCGCAGAGCCTTCAACTGACCCTGGCGCGCTTCATGGAAGACGGCCATTACAACGCGCATGTCCGCGCCATGCGCAAACTCTACGCCGCGCGCCGTGCAGCCATGCTGGATGCGATCGGCCGGCACCTTGGCGCAATTGTCACGGCCTTAAGCCCCCAGGGCGGGCTGCAGATTCCCTGTTTGCTGGCCGAGGGTTGGTCGGAAGAAAACACCATCCGCCAGGCTGCCCGCGTGGGCGTGCAACTGCCCGGCCTCAGTCGGCTCTATGCCGGCGTAGAGAAAAAACACGGTTGGCTATTGGGATACTCGTCCCTGACCGCCCATGAAATCGAAGTCGCCATGCAGCGCCTGGCCGGTGCGCTGAGCAAAAAATAGGGCAACCTTTCCGATCTGGGAAAGCGCGTCGCGCTATCGGGCAGGAAGCGCGTTCTGTGTCTATGCTGCTTAAGCACAGCGGAATGTGCGTGCAATGGCTTGAATTCAGTTGAGTCACGAACCTCAGCAGTTATTCAGCTACTCCCTGAATATGGAAATAGGCTCGACGTGTCTCTGAAAAAAATCTTGTGTGTTGTCGGGACTCGTCCCGAAGCGATCAAAATGGCCCCGGTTATTTTAGCCCTGAAAAAAGAACGTTGGGTGGATGTGCGTGTACTTGCCACGGCGCAACACCGTCATCTGCTGGACCAGATCCTGGTGTCTTTCGGGATCGAACCCGACATCGACCTGGACGCGATGCGGCCCAATCAGACCCTCACCAGCTTGATCGCCCATTTGTTGCTCGACCTGGACACCGTGCTCCTGCAAGAGCGGCCCGATGCCGTTTTGGCACAGGGCGATACCACGTCGGTGCTGGCCTGCGCCTTGGCCTGTTTTTATCACCGTATACCGGTGGGTCATGTTGAGGCCGGCCTGCGCACCTGGGATATGCAACAGCCGTTTCCAGAGGAAGCCAACCGTGTGATGACCGGCAGGTTGGTGCGTTGGCACTTTGCACCGACGGCAAGCGCCCGGCAAAACCTGTTGAAAGAGGGCGTCTGCGCTGCAGATATTGTGGTCACCGGCAACACGGTGATTGATGCCCTGCTCACGGCAGCGGCCAGGGCGCCGGCGCTCAACCTTGATCTTGACCCCAGCCGACGCCTGGTGCTGGTGACCTCTCACCGCAGGGAACATTTCGGCGCGCCGTTTCTCGATATTTGCCGGGCATTGCGTACCCTGGCCGAGCGCAACCCTGAGGTGCAGTTCCTGTACCCCGTGCATCCGAACCCGAATATCAAGGAGGTCGCGCATGCGTGTTTGGCCGGGATACCCAATTTCAGGCTCTGCGCGCCGCTCGATTACACGACCTTCATCGCCGCCATGCAAGCCGCCTATCTGATCCTGACCGACTCGGGCGGGGTGCAGGAAGAAGCCCCGGCACTGGGTAAGCCTGTACTGGTCATGCGGGATGAAACCGAGCGACCCGAGGCGGTTGAACAGGGGTGCGTAAAACTGATTGGTACGAACGGCGATCACATTATTGAGGCCGTGCAGCACCTGCTTGATGATGAATCGGCCTATCGGGCCATGGCGCTCGGCATTTCGCCCTATGGCGACGGGCAGGCGGCCGGACGTATCGTCAACGCCCTGCGCGAGCACTTTGTTTGAACCGCGTAGTCATCCTTTCGCCGCTACCCTGGGAGAGCTTCGCTCAGCGGCCACATAAGTTTGTCGACTGGCTTCACCGCCGCACGGGCGTGTCGGTGCTATGGGTGGACCCTTACCCCACGCGGCTGCCCAAGTGGAGCGATCTGCGGCGTCTGCGCGCATCCCCAGTTGTTCAGCCACCCAGCCCAACGCCCGCCTGGCTCACGGTTTTGAAGCCGGGCGGGTTGCCCATTGAGCCGCTACTGGGGGCAGGCTGGGTAAACCGTTTTGTGTGGCGGCATGCCTTGAGCTTGATCGAAGGTTTCGCGCGCGAGGCGCCCACCTTGCTGGTGGTCGGCAAGCCGTCGGCGCTGGCGGGGTTGCTGTTGCAGCGTCTGCCGCATTGCCCGTCGCTGTATGACGCCATGGACGATTTTCCGGCGTTCTACACCGGTTTTTCGCGCGCGTCCCTGGCGCGATGGGAGCGGTTGATCGCTCAGCGAGTGGATGTCATCTGGGCGTCGAGCTCTGGCATTAATGCGCAATGGCGCGGTTATCGGGACGATGTGCACCTGGTGCATAACGGTCTGGATCTGGCGGCAGTGCTCGGCATACAACCTGCGCCGACGTCCTCCACGCGAAAGGTGTTCGGCTATGTGGGCACGATGGCCTTCTGGTTTGACTGGGGCTGGGTAGCCGCCTTGGCCCTGGCCAGGCCCCACGACGAAATCCGCTTGATCGGCCCCGTGTTCGAGCCGGCCGCCCATCAGCTACCCCCTAACGTCGTCTTGCTGCCCGCCTGTGATCATGGCGCGGCACTGCAAGCCATGGCTGAGTTCGACGTGGGGTTGATCCCCTTCAAACCGAACGTACTCACCGCCTCTGTCGACCCCATCAAATATTACGAATACCGCGCCCTGGCGTTGCCCGTGATCTCCACCGACTTTGGCGAAATGCACTGCCGCTCAGACCTGCCAGGTGTGTTTATCAGTCATTCGCTGACCGATCTTGCGGCGCTGGCCGAGGCAGCCTTGTGCTGTGAACGTGACGCGGATGAGGCCCATGCGTTTGCCTTGCAACACTCTTGGGAGGCGCGTTTTGATGCCACTAAACTTCATTCATGAGCGCGACGTTGCCGCAGGCCAGTGGTGCGCGCAACGTCGTCGCGGCCTTATTCATGTTGATGGGGCACCCATGGGCCCCATTTGGCCTCGTAGATCGCTTTGTTTTTCTCGAACAGTGCCTGGCGTTCGCTCTGGTTTATTTGCCCGAACGAGGCCGACAGCTGGTGATGAATGAACACATCGCGCGCGCATGCGCAGGCGAGGCCGGCGTGTTCGACACGTCGGCAGTAATCGTCATCTTCGAAAAAGCCTCGGCCATACACCTCGTCGAGCGGGCCGATTTGCGTGTAGGTACTGCGCCGCATCATCACGCAGAAGAACGCCAGGGTCGGCTGCCGGACACGCTCGCCAAGGTGCCGGCAGGTAAAGCGTCGAGCCGCTTGCGGCATCTGCGCCAGGCTGGTGTAGGTGACATCAACCTTGGCTTGATTGCCGATATTATTGGTCACCGGGCCAATCAGGCCGAGTTCAGGGTTACGTTGCAAATGCCGCTGCAAGGTACTCGCCCAGCCTGAAGTCACCTGGGTGTCGTTGTTGAGCAGCACCAGATAATCGCCGGTGGCGACCGCCAACCCCTGGTTATTGGCTGCCGCGAAGCCTCGGTTGTCCGGGTTGAGGATGACCCTGTGCCCGCTGTCGGCGGCCCACTGCGCCAGGAAGTCCGCGGTGGCGTCGCTGGAGGCATTGTCCACCACGATAATCTGCAGCGCGATGCCTTCGCGGTGGCGCTCAAGGCTTTCGAGGCAGGCGCGGGTCAATGCCAGGTTGTTATAGGTCACGACGATCACGCTGACCCGCGCGGCGTGGTCGCGGTGTTCGGCCAGGGTGATGAGCGCATCGGCGCGGTGCGTCCAGGTTTGTTGAGCCGCGAACGCCTGTCGTTGAGCGAGGTGTTCGGCGGTGGAGGGTGCCAGTGCCTGGGTGATCGCGGCAATAAACCCAGGCGTATCCCTGGCGACCTGCACCAGCGCGCCAAATTGCTGCATTTCCGGCAGGTCCACCGAAACCACCGGTTTGCCGGCGCTCAAGTACTCGTAAACCTTTACCGGGTTGGTGGCGAGCGTCAGCGGCGTCACGCGAAACGGCACGATGCACACGTCGAAACCATGCGCGTAATAGGGCAGGGCGCCATAGGGCACTTCGCCCATGAACTCGACGTTCGGGCAGCCGCGCAAGCGTGCCTGCACCCCGGCCGTATCGGCACCGATCAGCAGCACCACATGCTGTGCAAAGGCCTCGGCGATGCTGGCTACCAGTTCGGCGTCGAACCAACCGGCAATGGCGCCGTAATAGCCGATCACCCGGCGTTGCAGGCGATCCCGATAGACCGACGCCGGGGGGCTGGAAAAATGCGCGAAGTCAGCCGCGTTACGGACGATAGCGCTGGGTTCGTGTGGCTGGGCCGGCCATTGCCGGGCCAGCCAGTCGGAGGTAAACAGCCGGAGGTCGGCGTCGCGCACCAGTCGCCGCTCAAGCTGCAGGATGTCCGGGGCGTTGTCGTCGAACCCTTGGTGATGGTCCATGCAATCGTAGATCAATCGACTGTCGGGCAATTCACCGGCGATGTCGCACCAGAAGGGATGTTGCACCAATGAAATAACACGGGTAGATCCGGACCACAGCAGCACCTCACCGATACTGCGCAGCAATTGGTGAACCTGCGCCGCGTTTGGGGCACCGGCGTAGATACGCGGCGCGCCATGGGCGAACAGGCTGACCTGGAACAGCCGGCCCTGTTCATCCAGCGGCGCCAGTTCAAAGCCGGCATGGCGCGCATCGATCAACGACGACGACACGTAGATCACCCGGCGCCCCGTGGCGCCCAGTGCCTGGGCCAGTTGTTGCGGGCGTTGGTGGCGCAAGTCCCAGTCGATGGCGCCCCAGATGATGTAGTCGGCCAGCCCTGCCTGTTGGGGCTGCGGCACCGGTGAGGGGCTGATAAAGGTTTGTCCTGCGTTCATGGCATTTCGTATGGCGCGCACAGCGCCCAGCAACACCCGTCGATAAATCGCGGCGAGCAGCTTTTTTATACTGGCCGGCAACGGCAGCCGATGGTATGCCGCGCGCCAGCGGCTAAGCCGCGAGGGGCGTCGATCGATCAGCATGGCGCGGGCCGTTTCATGCGGTTTTCCCCGGCGATGCGGCGACCACCACGAAGTCACTTTTCAGCGTGCCCGACTCGATAAGGCCGTCCTCGATGTCGAACAACATTTGCAGCACCCTGAGCGACTGTGGATTATCCGGCGTGAAGTTGCCGGCGATGCCGTGCAGCAGAAATTGCAGGAGCGAGCCGCCGCAGCGGTTCAGCGCGCGAATCTCGAAGTGCTCCTGCACCACGCGCAAAATGTCGGCGGAGCGCACGGCTTCCGAGGGGTCGACCTTCACCACTTCGATGGGGTCGGGTAATGGCACGGCCTGTTGCACCTGGCCGTAGGAACCCTTGACGAATGAGCGGCGAAACGGTTCTGGAATCAAGCCGAACGCATGGCTGATGGCCGCACATTGTTGCGCATCAAAGGCAAAGTGATTGGCCCCGACGTACTCATTGAAAAACAGCCAGCCACCGGGCTTCAGGCTGTGGCGAACCCGTTGGCAGACGATTTCCAGTTCGCGGATGTGGTGCAGCGAGCCATTGAACCAGACCGCGTCGTAGCAGTTGCCGGGCAGGTCCGTCTGTTCGATGTCGCACAATGAATAGTTGATGCTCGACGCGCCGATCGCCAGCGCCTCGGTTCTGGCAACGTCGAGTGCGCCAGGCGCTATGTCCACGGCATCGCACTGCTCGAAGGCGTTGAGCTTGTAGAGCTCTCGCTCCAGGGTGCCGGTGCCGCAACCGATACTCAGCATCCGCGCGCCGGAAACCGAGTGGCCCAAAAACTCCTTGAGGCAGTACTGCACCCAGCCAGGGTGGCCGCTGCCGGCAGTCGCTTTGTGCTGATGGCGCTGTTGTACGGCGGGGACCGCGAGCCAATACACATCCGCGGAAAATGCGTCGGAGCCGGCCATGTTCTCCGACCAATGATCGGCGGTGACTTGCTTGTCGGCGCTGACCGCTTCCGGCTGGGCGTTGAGCTTTTTCATGATTCGCTTGAACACGATGTCATCCTCCGGTTGGTCAGCGCGCGCGCGATTGCAGGCGGGGTTCAGGGCGCTTCCATTTACCCCACTTGC
This sequence comes from Pseudomonas asgharzadehiana, assembly GCF_019139815.1. Taxonomy (NCBI): domain Bacteria; kingdom Pseudomonadati; phylum Pseudomonadota; class Gammaproteobacteria; order Pseudomonadales; family Pseudomonadaceae; genus Pseudomonas; species Pseudomonas asgharzadehiana. The sequence continues at coordinate 4,354,834 of NZ_CP077079.1, read as the reverse complement.
TCTCGAAATAGGCCTGGTTCTTGTCCCACAGCGCCTGGTATTCACCGCTGGCGATCAGCTTCTTGAACGAGGCCTGCCCATAGTGATGAATGTATGCATCCTGGGCGCAAACCGTCCTCAGCCCGGCCGCCTGGATGCGCCGGCTGTAGTCGTCATCTTCAAACATACCGATGCCGAATGCTTCGTCCAGCAGGCCTATGCGCTCGAACACCTCGCGGCGCATGGCCACGCAGAACATGGCGAGCATGCTGATATCGAAGGTGCGGCCGCGGTGCCGTGCGACATGGCGGTCGGCGAAGGCTTCCATGTGTTCAAGGTCAACATAGTCGACGTCCACCTTGGCTTCGTTGCCGACCGCGTTCGTCATCGGGCCGACCAGGCCAATTTGCGGGTCTTGCAGGTGGCGCAACAAGGGGTCGATCCACCCCTTGGGTAGCACGGTATCGTTATTGAGCAGCACCAGGCAGTCACCGGTTGCCAGGCGCAGCCCCTGGTTGTTCGCGGCGGCGAAGCCGAGGTTGCGGTCATTGAGCACGACGGTGACATTCGCCTGGGTGCGGCTCAGGTAACGCAGGTAGTTGCGCGTATCGTCCGAAGAGGCGTTGTCGACGATGATCAATTCGTAGTTGGGGTAGGTGGTATTGCGCAACAGGCTCTGGATGCAGCCTTGGGTCAGCTCGACGTTGTTGTAGGTGACCACGATGATCGACACTTTCGCATGCAAGGCCGTCAGCGCGTTCAGATTGGTTTCGAAGCGATGATGCCAGTCATTGGCGCTGGCGAGCGCCACGCGTTCGGTGGCGGCGCGGGTGTCGGTCTCGTTCAGGGCGCACTCAATCTGTTCGATGAAGGCCCGCGGTTCGCTGGCGAAATAAACGAAGTCCTGGTAGATCTTCATTTCTTCCAGCGGCACCGATACCACCGGTTTGCCTGCGCTGATGAATTCGTAGAACTTCACCGGGTCGACCGCATGGGTCACGTTATACAAGCGGAACGGGATCAGGCAGGCATTGAAGTGGTACAGGTACAACGGCATCTGCGCATAGGGCTTCCTGCCGAGCAAATGCACGTTGGGCAGGCGGTCCAGCCCGGCCAGGTCTTTGACGAACAGGTCGCCGATCAATACGAAGTTCCAGTCCGGCCGCTGCCGGGCGATGGCCGCGATCAACGGCAGGTCCACCCATTCGGCCAGGCCGCCATAAAAGCCGATCAAAGGCCGCTTGATGTCCGCCAGCAGGTTGTTGGGCACGCAGTTGCGTTCGAAGAACTCAAAATCCACGCCGTTGCGCAGCAGCAGGCAGTTGTCGCTCGCGGTGGCCCATTTTTCCTGGAGCAAGGCCGCGGTGACCGTCATCAAATCGGCCTGCTTGACCAGGGTTTGTTCTTCTTCGAGCAAGACCTCGCCGATACCCGGGAAGCCAACCCAGTCATCCATGCAGTCGTACTGAATTTTCCAGCCGTGATCGTTGCGCAGTTGGTACGCGAGCGGGGCCCAGAAGGCCAGGTGAATCACTGAAACCGCAGTCTTTATACGCAGGTCCCTGGCCAGCGCATCGATCGCCTTTGTGTAGCCCCGCAGGGTGTTTTCAGTGAGGCGTTGGTTGTAGCAGTCCACGAACTCATCGCGCCGCAACGCAACCTCGAACACGCCAGGCGCCACTTCTACGCTGCTGTAGGCATGCCCAGGCTCGGCGCTGCGGGAGGGGACGATGTAGAAGACACGGTAGCCATGCCGGGCAAACTGGCTCATCAGTTGCTGAGGGCGCTGAAAGCGTGCGGCCCAGTCGATATTGGCAAAACAGAGAATGTCGAAGCGGGCCTCTGTCGGCGATTCGTCCGGCAAGGATGGCTGGGTAGCTTTCGCGATGGGACTTAAGGGGAGATCTTCAGCACGCAGGAATTCCAGGGTGTCGGGTTCGGTGTGCCTGGATTTGTACTTGAGCCAATGCAGCAGCGTGCGCAAGGGGCGGGTAATGCGCCATGAGCGGGTATTTTTCAGCATTGCGATGTAGGCAATCGCCGCGTCTCGTTCCCTGATGGCCGCATCGCGTTCTACCCGTGCGTTTTCGCGCTCAAGTGTGGCCAGATTGTCCTTGTCCATGGGGGCGTCCTTTACACAAGCGTTGCGTTGTTCGGTTCACTGTAAGGGTGCAGCGGTGTCGGGTCATCGGCCGGCCACATCGAGCTGCGTGAGCCTGGACGGTAGAAGGTCACGGTCACGCTGCGCCGGGAGGACCGACAGCCATCCACGACTCGCGAAACCGCGTGCCACGAGTTGTCGGCGCGCACCAGGACCGCCGAGTTGCCGATCACGGGGGGCACTTGGGCGACGACGTCGGCAGGGTCGGCAGAGCCGAGGATTTGCAGGCAACCGCCGTCGGCGGGGTTCCATGTCTCGTTGAAATACAGAATGTGCGTGACCCGTTTGTCGTCCAGGTCGGGATGGGGCCCCAGGTTGGCGCCAGGGCCGTAATGGAAGACATTCACCTCCATGGGCGCGTGGCTCAGGTCCTGGCCGGTCAATGTGGACATCGCATGGCGGTACTGCGCCGAGCGCAGGCTGTCGCTCAATGCCAGCCATGCGCGGCTCAGGGCCTGTGGGTTGACCACCTCGTGGCTGCCCATGGCGATCAATTGCCGTGCCTCGTATTCGTAATCCTTTGCCCCGCCGTAGCCCGATACCGTCTTGAAGTGGTCGTGGGGGTAGGTTCGGGCCAGTGCCTTGGCGTCTTCGGGGCTATACAGCGCGTCGATCTGCGCCCAGGAATAAGGCGCGCTTTTCAAGCGATTGGCGCTCAGTTTGCTCAGGTCAATCATGTCGAAGGGCTCCCAGCCATTTCGTCAGGGTACGGCGGATGTGGCGCAACGGCGCCGTCAGCTTGAAAGAGTTGGAGCGGTACAGCGCTTCAAGCGCGTGTTGGTGTTGCGCGTGGTCGCTTTGCCGCTCGGCGACCTGATGTTGGACCTGTGCATGCAGGTCTTCGAGTACCCCAGGCAAGCCTTGCCAATAACGGTTGAGCGCGGCTGGGGTCGACCTCGGGCCTTCACGGATCAGCTCGGCCACGCGGTCCCAGTGTGCGTCGAGCTGCTCCGTCGCGTGGGCGGTGACCTGGGACAGGGGCTGCCTGCCCAATTGGGCGCGAAACCACTGCGGCTCAATGGGCTGGTCCCGGCGTATCTGGAAGATGCGCCCATGGCTGGGCAGCGCGGTGTATTTACCGGTGCCCAGGTCCGCCGAGCAGAAGATCGGCACGCCAAACACCAGTGAGCTGATCGCCAAGTGATAGCTGTGCCCGATGACGCCCTCGGCATGGGCCAGCAGTTCCGCCAGCAGCAAAGGATCAGGCCAGAACGGCAGGCATCGCGAGCGTTCCAGGCCCTCGCCCAGAACGCTTTCGTGGTCGCCCAGCACCGGTCCTATGGGCAACAGCAGCAGCTGCAAGTCTTCGAACAATCCGGCATGGGTTCGCCACAGGTGCAGGAAGCTGTCCAACCCCCACATCGCATGCACCACCAGATACGGTTGAGTCAGCCCGGCGCTGGCGCGAAGTGCCAGGAAGGCGGCCGACGGCGCTTGCACGTCGAGCAACCGCGCAAGGCCGAAGGCGGTATCGGGGAGCACCTCGACCTGGGCGGTCGGCGACACCTGCGCCAGGGCTGACTGCGAGAGTGCATCCCGCACCCGGATATGCGGGCTGTGATCCAGGCTCAGCTTCACCAGCGGCACGGCCCACGACGGAATCTCGTTGCAATGCATGCCGGGCGCATTCCAGATCAGCGGGATTGCGTGTTGCAAGGCGATCAGCGCCGGCGTCAGCCAGTAACCGGTGGGGTGGTGAATGGAGGCATCCGGCGGGTAATAGCCGGTGGCAACCACTTTGTCGAAGCGAATAATGAAACCGCCGCCGATCAGTACGCCATCCAACTCGCCGGCGATGTCCGGCAAAGCGGTCAGTGAGGTGACCTCGTACGGCCATTCGGGTGGGGTTTTTGCGTGATAGGAAAACCGATGGAGCTTTACCGCGCCCAGGCGCCTGGTCAATTCCACTTCAGCGATGATGGGAAACAGCAAGTCGCCATAGTTGGCGACATCGAACGTGCCGAAGATCCCTACCTGCCACGCGCGACTCATTGGCGCTCCCCCAGAGTGCTCGTTTGCAGGGCGTGACCGGCCTCGATTCCCAGGTCGACGAACCCAAGGAAGTCCTTGGTGCCGGGCAGGGTGTCGAACGCCAGCAGCGCGACCTGCTTCTCGATGAGCTGTGCGGTTTCTTCGCTGTGGCCGTTCATCAGTTTCAGTGTGATGTGGTATTTGCCCGCCGAGAGGGCGGCGGGGAAGTGGACGGTGATGGTCGCCTTGCGCCAGCCATCGTGCGCCGCCTCCATCTGCAGCGGCAGGTTGGCGCCGCCGATCACCAGCAGCCGGGCTTCCTGGATTGTCACGCTGATGGAGGGCAACTCAATGGTGTCGCGAACCTGGGCCTGGATGCATATCTGGATGGTTTCGCCGTACACAAAGCTCGAATAGAGGCTGTCGGTATTGGTAAAGCAGGCGGCCACGATATGCCCCTCATCGGTGCCGAAGGCGATGCCGCCTTGTTTGTCGAGAAACGCCTTGGGAGCGACCGGCACCGCACCGCCACTGGCCCAGCGGCGCTGTTCGTCGCGCATTTCCAGCAGATAGAGTTCGGCCATTTCTTCGGGAGACCCACTGGCGCGCACCCGGCCTTCGCGCAGGTAAATGACTCGATTGCAAAAGCGTTTGACCATGCCCATGTCATGGGACACGAACAGCAACGTGGTGCCTTGCTGGGTCAGCGCCTCCAGGCGATTGAGGCACTTGAACTGAAACGATGCGTCACCCACCGCAAGGGCTTCATCGACGATCAGGATGTCGGGCTGTACGCACACGGCCACCGCAAAGGCCAACCGCACGAGCATGCCGCTTGAGTAGGTCTTGGTCGGTTGGTCGATAAAGTCGCCGATATTGGCAAAGTCAGTAATCTGGGCAAAACGCGCGTCGATTTCAGCACGACTGAGCCCCAGCACCGCGCCGTTCATATAGACGTTTTCGCGCCCGGTGAAGTCGTGATTGAAACCCGACCCCAGCTCCAGCAACGCGGCCACGCGCCCATGGCTGTGAATGCTGCCGGACGTGGCGCTCAATGTGCCGCAGATCAGTTGCAGCAACGTCGATTTGCCACTGCCGTTACGGCCGATGATCCCCACCGTTTCGCCTTTGCGCAGTGTCAGTGACACATCCTGCAGCGCCCAGAACTCGCGATAAAAATGCTTTTTACCCCGGGACAACAGCTGCCACAGACGATCCCTGGGCGTGTCATAGATGTGATAGCTCTTACTCAGGTGGGCCGTTTGTACGGCGATGTCAGAGCACATCGGCAAATCCTTTACGAGACTTCTGGAACCAGCTGAACCCCAGCCAGGCTACGCCCCCGGCCGCGAGTAGGCCGCAGACCCAAGTGAGAGGGTCGGGCAAGACGCCCCAGAACAGCACGTCACGGGTTTGCTCGACCACCAACGTGAGTGGGTTGAGGCGCAGGAGGCCTTGATAGGCCGGCGGAAAGGCGCTGGCCGGGTAAAAAATCGCGGAGACGAACATCAAGGCCGTCGTCAATACGCCAACTATCTGGCCGACATCGCGCAGGTAAACCCCCAGCGAGGCCAGCAGCCATGAAATGCCCAGGGTAAAGAGCACCAGCGGCAATAGCACCAGGGGCAGCAGCAGGCTGGTCAGGGGCGGAAAACCGAAAAACAGCAGGTGGAAGACCAGCCAGATCAATAAGCTGGCCAGGGTATGGAACAGCACCGCGCCCAGCACCACCCAAGGCAGGATCTCCAGGGGGAACATGACTTTTTTGACGTAGTTGGCGTTGGCGATGATCAGGCCGGGCGCACGGCCCACACATTCGGCGAACACGTTGAACACCAGCAGGCCGGCAAACACCAGCAGCGCGAATTCGCTCCTGGAACCGCTGCCTTGAGGCCAGCGCAGCTTGAACATCATGCTGAACACGAAGGTGTACACCAGCAACATGAACAGAGGGTTCAGGAACGACCACAACAGCCCCATGATGGAGCCGCGATACCGACCAATCACTTCCCGCTGAACCATGGAAACCAACAGTTCTCGATGTCGCCACGGGCTGGAAAACATGCCGGCCCGTGCGTTTACTTCACTCATCCAACGATTCCCATGACCAAGTCTGTGCGCTCATCAGTCTAGTCAGGAACTGCCGTTTAGCTATGCGGCCCTGGAAGATTGCTCGCGGCACTGCTCATCCGTCGGTGCTGTGGCCTGTATTCACGGGATCAGAGCCCTGCAAAAAAATTTTTAGGGACGCCGCTTGAAATTTTTTCGCCTGAACCTACTTAGGTTTTACGCGATGCCGAATACGGGTCGCGTATCAAATCACTTGGAGAAAACTCAGGAGATTTTGCAATGGCTACTACTCTCTCGTTGGCCCCACTGTTCCGCCATTCTGTTGGCTTTGACCGTTTCAACGACCTTTTCGAATCGGCGCTTCGCAGCGAGGCCGGTACCACGTATCCGCCTCACAACGTCGAGAAGCACGGTGATGACCACTACCGGATCGTCATCGCAGCCGCCGGCCTGGTGGAGGACGACCTGGAGATCCAGGTGGAAAAAGGTGTGTTGACCGTCGCCGGTGGCAAGCGTGAACACGATGAAAACATCACCTACCTGCACCAGGGCATCGCCCAGCGCGCGTTCCGCCTGTCGTTCCGCCTGGTCGACCACATCGAAGTGCAGGGCGCACAGCTCTCCAACGGTTTGCTGAGCATCGACTTGCTCAGGGTGGTACCGGAGGAAGCCAAGCCGAAGCGCATTGCGATTGGCGGTGCGGCCAAGGCTGAGGTGAAATCCATCAGCGAGCAGTAATGTCGCGATGAATAAAGGCGCTCTTTGGAGCGCCTTTATTGTTTGGCCCTATGAATGTCAACGGGGTTTGTTCCAGCCCGATTACCAGCGATACGTCAACGAACTGATCAACTGCCGCTCATCCCCATACCGGCAAATCGCGAATTCACAATAGGTGTAGCGCTTGTTGGTGACGTTATTGGCGTTGACTGCGACCTCCCAATGCTCGTCGAGCTCATAACTGGCGCGAGCGTCGTACAGGGTGTAGGCGGGCATCGACGAGGGTACGCCGGAGGCTTGGGTGGTGCCCTTGTAGCGGGCGCCGCCGCCGATGCGCAGGTGCGGGATACCCAGTGCCGCCAGGCGGTAATCGGCCCACAGGGCGGCCTGATGATAGGGAGTGTCTTCGCTGCGTTGGCCGATTTCGCTGGCGATATCGCTTTTTGTGATGCGCGCGTCGATGTAGGCGTAGGACGCGATCAGGCTGAGGTTGGGGGTGGCTTCGGTCTTGGCTTCCAGTTCAAAACCACGCGAGCGCACCTCGCCGACCTGTACCGAGAAGTTGAGGTCGGTGCGGTCCTGGCTCAGCACGTTGCGCTGTTCCAACTGATACACCGCCGCGCTCAACAGCGTGGCGCTGCCTTCGGGTTGATAGCGGATACCGATTTCATACTGCTTGCCTTCGGTGGGAATAAAGCTCTCTTCGGCCTTGTTGGTGCCGGCCACCGGAAAGAACGATTCGCTGTAGCTGATGTAGGGCGCCAGGCCATTGTCGGCCTTGTACACCAGGCCGGCGCGCCAGGTGGTGGCTTCATCGCTTTTGCCGCTGTCGACCCCGTTGCGGAACAGTTCGGTGTGCTGGTCGGCCCAGTCGTGACGGCCGCCCAACAGCAGGATCCAGCGTTCGTCGAACTTGATCTGGTCCTGGAAGTAGATGCCTTTTTGCAGGGTGTCGATCTGCGAGCCACGGTCGGTGGCGGGGTTTGTGTTGACCACTACCGGCTGGCCATATTGATAGGTCGCCAGGTTCAACGGCTGTGCGGTGCCGCGAAAGTTATGCGAGTCGTAGCTGGTGTCGTAACCATCGAAGCCCAGCAGGAAGGTGTGCTGCCAGTCGCCGAACTGCCATTTGCTTTCGATATGGGTGTCGCTGGCCAGGCCCCGCGAGCGTTCTTCGCGGTCGCTGTATTGACGGCGCAGCAGGCCGGTGGTCTGCGCGGTGGCGATGTTGTTGCCGGCGATGTTGACCTGCAGGTAGCGCCAGGTCACGTCCGACTGGTAGTAGCGCAGCTTGTGGCTGATGCGCGTGTGCTCATCGAAACGGTGCTCGAACTCATAGCCCAGCGCCGACATCTCGCCGTTCATTTCGTCGTAGTCCGGTTCACCGATAAAGTCGTGGCGGCCGATCTGGAACCGGCCGCTGCCCACGCCCTTGGTCAGTTGATAGGGCAGGGGCGCGGAGAAGCCGGTTTCAGTCTTCTGGTAGAACGACAACAAGGTCAGCGAGGTGTCGTCGTTGGGCTGCCAGGTCAGGGCCGGCGCGACGTAGACCTTGTCGTTGCGGATATGGTCGGCGGCGGTGTCGCTCTTGCGGTCGAGCAGGGTCAGGCGGTAACTCAGGGTGTCGCTGTCGCCCAGCGGGCCGGTGAAGTCGGCGGACAGTTGTTTACGGTTGTTCTGCCCGGCCTGCAGGTTGAGCTCATGGTAAGGCGTTTGGCTGGGGCGCTTGCTCACGGTGTTGATCAACCCGCCGGGCGAGAGCTGCCCGTACAGTACCGACGCCGCGCCGCGAATCACCTCGGCGCGTTCCAGCCCATAGGGTTCCTGTACGCCATCGTACGAGTTGTTTTGCAGGCGCAGGCCATCGCGCAGGGAGCCACCGGTGGCCGACTCCACGTCGAAGCCGCGAATGCGGAAACGGTCCGAGGTGCGGTTGAAACTGGTGGGTTGGCTGGTGAACCCCGGCGTCAGGTCAAGGGTTTGCGAGAGGGTTTCCGATTGCCGATCGCGGATCTCATCGCTGGTGACCACCGACAGCGATTGCGGGGTTTCGATGATCGGCGTGTCGGTCTTGGTAGCACTCAGGTTACGCGTGGCCACGTAGCCCTTGACGTGCTCGGTGCTGCGTTCTTCGGTCAGGCCCGTAATCGACGTCAGCCCCAGTTCCAGCGAGCCGCTGGTGTTGACCGGCACCAGTACATAGCCATTGGCGCCTTGCGCAGCCTGCAAACCACTGCCGCTCAGCAGTTGGGCAAAGCCCTGGTTGATCGGGAACTCACCGTGCAGGCCAGCCGTAGTCAAACCGGCGACGGTTTTGCTGTCGAACAACAACGCCACATGGGCCTGCTGGGCGAACAGGTTCAGCGCCGGGCCGAGCGGCCCCGCGGCGATGGCATAACGCGCCGCCTCTTGCGCGGCAGCCGGGCTGCACAGGGCCAGGCTCAGCGCGGCAACGCTGGCCAGGTTGATCGCCAGGGCGAGGGGCAAGGGGGAACGCTGGAAGTGGCGCGGCATGGAAGACATTCCTGTTATTGAGGTGCTTTCTTCCTTGACGGGGCAGTACGTAAAAGCGGAACCCGGCCTGCGCGATTATTTTTCGTGACGCTCGATCCGCAGCCACAACGGGCTGAACGCGCGGATGCGCACCGGCAGGCCATCGGCAATCAGTTGCAGGGCGCGGCGCGGGTTATCCAAGGGCAAGACGGCGGATACGCGCAGGTCGGCCAGTTGCTCGCGATCGAACTGCAGATGGCCGCCATATTGGCGTGCGAGTTCATCGAGGACCTCTGGCAACGGTCGGTCCTGTACCACCAACTGATGGTATTGCCAGGCGTCGTTCAGGGTGCGCGGGTCAACCTTGCCCACGCGTGTCACCGCGTTTGGCGTGATGCGCGCCTGCTCGCCCGCGCTGACGTTCACCGTGGCGTGATGGCCGGCATCGGTGGCTGCGACCGTTGACTCGAGCAGGGTCAGCAGCGTACCCGGTGCTTCGCGCTTGACCGTGAAACGCGTGCCGAGGGCGCGCATCTGGCCGTCGTCGGTCACCACCACAAACGGCCGCGCGGCATCGTGGGCCACCTGCACCAGGATTTCACCGCGCAGCAAGCGCACCTGGCGTTGCTGGCCATTGAAGGTCAGGTCTACGGCGCTGTTGCCACCAAGAGTCAGTTGCGAGCCGTCGTCCAGGTTGACCTGCTGCCATTGCGCCGGGGCGGTGCGCTGGTCGGCCAACAGATAGCTCGGCGGGTAGGCCCGCAGCGCCAGGGCCACCGGCAACGCCAGCAACAGGCCCAGCAACACCCGACCGCTCGGGTTGCGTCGGCGTACCCGGGCGGCTTCCAGTGCGGCCTGCACCGGCGCCTGTTGCGGGCGCAACGCCTGCAAGCGCCCCACGAACCCTTGCAGGCGCTCGAACGCCGCCGCATGCCGTGGGTCGGCGGCTCTCCAGCGTTCGAACTGCTGTTGCTCGCGTTCGCTGAGGTCGCCTTCGCTCAGGCGGATTACCCAGTTGGCGGCCTGTTGATCGAGGTCGGCGTTCATACATCCAGCGCATGGTGGCAGTGCAGCAAGGCGTTCATCAGGTGCTTGCGCACCATGCGCTCGGAAATCCCCAGGCGGCGGGCGATGTCGCTTTGGCGCAGGCCTTCGAGGAAGTACAGCAGGAACGCCTGCCGCGCGTTCAGGGCCAGGCCGTCGAGTACGAAGGCGATCTGTTCCAGTGCCTCGAGGGTGACGAGGATCTGCTCCGGCGATTGCTGGCACTGCTCCATGATCTCGATGGTCAGCGCCAGCTCGCGCAGATAGGTGCCTTCCAACTGACGGCGGCGCGCGCGGTCGATGATCAGGTGGCGCGCCGTGGTCGTCAAGAACGCCCGTGGTTCGCGCATGGCGCCCAGGGCCTCGCGTGACGCGAGGATGCGCATAAAGGTGTCGTGGGAGAGGTCCGCCGCGTTTTGCGGGCAACCGAGTTTTTTTCGCAGCCAGCCGAACAACCAGCCATGGTGCTCGGTGTAGAGCGCATGGACAGCCTGGTTCAAGGGAAGGTCGCTGGCCGACATCGGAAGTTACGTCTGCGGATAAGAATTATTCGCAAGATTAGCGGTGTGCCATCAACGAAAGCAAGCGTGGCCAGCACTGATTTGTAGTTAAGCCTTCGAATGGGGCGACGCAGGCGTGATCGACGCCGCGACATCCCAGGTGCGCAGGAGCCGGCTGATCGCGGCATCGATGGTTTGCGCCGGCACACCGTCGCGCGCGAGGATCGAAACACCCTGCAAGAAACTATCGAACACTGTGGCCATCACGCTCACCTGAGTGTGCGCTGGCAACTGGCCCAGGCGTACCGCGCGTTCCACACACGCCACGATCCCTGCGCGCGTGCGCAGCCGCGACTGGGTCAGCGCATCCGCCACCCGCGCGTTTTCCGGGCTCGGCGCACTCATCACGCCGAGTGCCACCATGCAGCCTTTGGGGTGGCCGTCTTCGCATTGCATGCGCGCCGATTGGCGCAGCGCGGTTTCGATGGCTTGACGCGGCAATAGGGATTCGTCCCACAGGCATTCGGTGACTTGGGCGTAGGTGGCCAAGTAACGCTGCACGCACTCCTCGAAGAGTGCTTCTTTGGAGCCGAACGCGGCGTAAAAACTCGGCGCGGAAATGCCGCCGCCCAGGCCGGCCTTGAGCTGGGCGAGGGAAGTGGCGTCATAGCCATGCTGCCAGAACAGGTGCAGCGCCTGTTCCACGGCCTGTTCACGATCGAAGTTACGCGGGCGGCCCATTTTTGCCATGGGAGGTCTCCTGTGGAAAGCGAGATAAATACTATTCGATACATAAGTCGTTGACAACGCGCGGTGCGCGCCTGCAACATTTGTATCGATCAGTATTTAAGTCTGCCTCCAAGGAGCTTCACATGACCGCCTCACTGGCCCTATCGGCTTCATCCGAACGCTTGCCCGTCGGCGCTTTGCTCGCCCTGGCCATGACCGGCTTCATCTGCATCGTCACTGAAACCCTGCCCGCCGGCCTTTTGCCGTTGATCAGCGAAGGCCTGGCGATCTCGCCGTCGATGGCCGGGCAGATGGTCACGGCCTACGCGCTGGGTTCGGTGCTGGCGGTGATCCCCATGACCATCGCCACCCGTGGCTGGCGTCGGCGCAATGTGTTGCTGCTGACCGTCGTCGGTTTTTTGCTGTTCAATTCGATTACGGCGTTGTCCTCCCACTATGGCGTGACCCTGGTGGCGCGTTTTTTTGCCGGGGCGGTGGCGGGTTTGGCCTGGAGCCTATTGGCCGGTTACGCACGACGCATGGTCGAGCCGCATCAACAGGGCAAGGCGCTGGCGCTGGCAATGGTCGGTACGCCGATTGCGCTGTCATTAGGCGTACCGCTGGGCACTTGGTTAGGTGGGTGGGTGGGGTGGCGTACCACGTTTGGCCTGATGTCGGGGCTGACCCTGATATTGATCGCGTGGGTGCTGGTGACAGTGCCGGACTACGCACCACAACCCGCGAATCAACGGCTGTCGTTGGGCAAAGTGCTGACCACGCCCGGCGTGCGCCCGGTGCTGGCGGTGGTGATCAGTTGGATGCTAGCGCACAACATTTTGTACACCTACATCGCACCGTTCTTGGCGCCGGCGGGGTTGGCCGAGCGTGTGGATCTGGTGTTGCTGGTGTTCGGGATCGCCGCGCTGGCGGGTATCTGGATCACCGCCCGATTGGTCGAGCCGTTGCTGCGCAACACCGTGTTGGCGAGCCTGGCGACGTTTGCGCTGGTCTGTGTGGTGTTCGGTTTGCTGGGAGCAATGCCTGAGGTGATCTACCTCGGCGTGGCGGTATGGGGCCTGAGCTTTGGCGGCGCCGCCACGTTGTTGCAAACCGCGCTGGCGGATGCGGCGGGCGAGGGCGCTGATGTGGCGTTGTCGTTGAACGTGGTGGCGTGGAACAGCGCAATTGCCGGCAGCGGCGTACTGGGTGGGGTGTTGCTGGACACCTGGGGCGTGGCTGCGTTTGCGTGGGCGATGCTGGTGTTGGTGGGCGTGGCGCTGAGTATCGCGTGGACGGCGCGGGCCCATGGCTTCAAACCGGGAAAACGGTCTGCCGATGGGCCGGCGGCGGCTGGAAACGCCAGCGCAACCGCCAGGGCCAGCACTAAAGTGCAATGTGAGGGTCCATAGGTCCCGCTCAATCCTCACGATAAGATTTAAAAACATGCACTTACGCAACATTGCTATCGGGCTCTCGGCCTTTTTTCTGCTGTCCACCGGGGCGCACGCCCGGGGTGCGATGGACCTCTATTCCAGCCAGGAACAACGCCTTTCGTTCGACAGCTGCGCCGATATTTTCCCGACCGCCACGCCGATCAAAACCGCGACCGTCCCCGCCAGCATGAAACCGCTGGCGCTGTGCTCCGACCATTTTGCCGTGCTGTATTCACAAACCAGCAAGACCCCGCTGCTGGTGGTCGAACGCCTCAACGCGCGCCAGCTCAACGACGCCAAAGGCGAAGAACGCACCAACCATTTCTACGCCGACCCGCGCATCCCCAAGGCAGGGCGCGCGGAGTTGAGCGACTACCACGGCCAACACCCGGCCATGGACCGCGGGCATCAGTCCCCGGCCGCCGATGCCCCCGACGCCAAAGCCATGGCCCAGTCTTTTGCGCTGTCGAACATGGTGCCGCAAGACCCCACCAACAACCGCAAGATCTGGAGCAAGGTCGAGGCCGATGTGCGCAAATTCGCCGTACGCGCCGGCGGTGACGTGTATGTGTTCACCGGGCCGTTGTTCGATGCCGGTTACGGCACCATCGGCGATAACCAGGTGTGGGTGCCGACGCGGCTGTTCAAACTGGTGTACGACGCTTCGTCCAAGCGGGCCTGGGCGTATGTGCTGCCCAACGCCGAAACGCGTATCCAGCGGCCGATGGACTACGACACCTTTGTGAAGACCACCGGGCTCAAGTTGCTGGGTAACCTTCCCGTGTCGGGATCGGTGGGGCGCGGCTGACAGCGGTGCGGCAGTGACTGTGTTCGCTGCCCTCGCCAGCGCTTGCGCAGCCTCGGTACACCCGCCGAACCGAGTCGCGCGCATCCCGGCCGCGCTGAAGCGACAGCCCAGTGCCGGTCTGGGTTTATACTCACCCGCTTCGCAACCCGTTCCTACCCACCCACCGAGATACGCCATGAGTACCTCCTTGCCTATCGCCGCCACGCGCAAACCCTTTGCGCCGCTGGTGGCCTTTATCGTCCTGGTGCTGGGCGCCTTGTTTTTGCAAGCCAGCGTCGGCTCGCGCCAGGTGCTGTTGCTGGTGGTCGGTGCCGCATTGGGCCTGACCCTCTACCACGCCGCTTTCGGCTTCACCTCGGCCTGGCGTGTGTTCATCAACGAACGCCGTGGCGCCGGTTTGCGCGCGCAGATGGTGATGCTGGCGCTGGCGGTCTTGCTGTTCTTCCCGGCGCTGGGGGCGGGGACCTTGTTCGGGCAGCCGGTGGTCGGGCTGGTCGCGCCGGCCGGTGTCTCCGTGGTGTTTGGTGCGTTTATTTTCGGCATCGGCATGCAACTGGGCGGCGGTTGTGCGTCGGGCACGCTGTTCACCGTGGGCGGTGGTAATGCGCGCATGCTGGTGACGTTGCTGTTCTTTATCTGCGGTTCGCTGATCGCCACTCATCATGTGGACTGGTGGTTCGCACTGCCTGCGTTCCCGGCGGTATCGATCGTCAACAGTTTTGGCGTCATACCGGCCTTGTTCGCCAGCCTGGCGATGTTCGCACTCATCGCCGCCGTCACCGTCCGCCTCGAAAAACGCCGCCACGGCCAGCATGAACACGGCGTGCAAAGCGAACACCAAGGCCTGCGCCGCTTCCTGCGCGGCCCATGGCCATTGGTCTGGGGCGCGGTTGGCCTGGCGCTGCTCAACTACGCCACCCTGGCGCTGGCCGGACGGCCATGGGGCATTACTTCGGCGTTCGCCCTGTGGGGCGCCAAAGTGGCAAGCGGTTTGGGTGTGGATGTCGGCGCCTGGGCGTTCTGGCAGATGCCGGGCAATGCCAAGGCCCTGGCGGCGCCGGTGTGGCAGGACATCACCAGCGTCATGGACATCGGCATCGTGCTCGGTGCGCTATTGGCCGCCGGCCTGGCCGGGCGTTTTGCCCCCAGCCTGAACATCCCGGCCCGCTCGCTGATCGCTGCCGTGATCGGCGGCCTGCTGCTCGGTTACGGTTCGCGCCTGGCGTACGGCTGCAATATCGGCGCGTACTTCAGCGGCATCGCCTCGGGCAGCCTGCATGGCTGGGTGTGGCTGGTGGCGGCGTTTATCGGCAACGGCGTGGGGGTGCGCCTGCGGCCGTTGTTCTTTGCTGGCGAGCGGCCGCAGGTGGCGCTGAGCGGTTGCTGAGATCAGTCCTGCAGGGAAAGGCTTGGCGCCTGATCGGCTTCCGCCGCCAGCTTTTCCCGTTCGGCTTTACTGATGTAGCGGTCCTTGGATTTGGGCGCCAATTTGGCGCTGGCCTTTTTGGCCTTGGCCTTGAACAGCTGCTGCAGTTTTTTCTGGCGATTCATGGAGTTCTTACCTGGGCTAAACGTGCCCGGATGATACCAGCTTAAAAACCGCAGCCAATGCCTAGCAAGGCTGCGCCGCCAAGCTGTTACTGACGCTGCGCCCCAGCACCAGCACCGTCACGAACCCGCAGCCCACCAGGGCCGTCGCCAGGCTCAACAGCACCGCACTGCCCATCTGGTCGACGATCTGCCCGCCAAAGAACGAGCCCAACGCAATAATCACCTGGAACAACGCGACGAACAGCGGCATGCCACGCTCGACATCCTTGGGCGCCACCACGAACATCCAGATACTCGCGCAGGCCGGGAAAGCGCCAAAGGCAAAGCCCCACAGTGCGATCAACATCGCCGCGCCGGTCATGCCGGTGGCGAAGTACGGGAACAACGCGGTGCTCGTGCCGATCATCAACGCCACCAGCAGCAAGGTGTGACGCACACTACGATTGGCCGCGAACCCGGCAAAAACATTCCCCATCACGCCCGCTACGCCATACAGCAACAGCAGTGAACCAATGGTCGGCCCATCGAAGCCGCAGCTGTGTTTAAAGAACGGTGCGACGTAGGTGTAAGCCGCAAAGTGCGCCAGGCCAATCAACAACACCGCGATCAAACCGACCCGCGCCTGTGGGTTGATAAACAGCGCCGGCAGGTCACTGATGCGAATGGCCTTCTCCGGGGTGAGGCGCGGCAGCAGAAACACCTGCGCCAACAGCACCGGGATGCCCACCAGCGCCGTCACCAGGAACGTCATGCGCCAGCCCATCAAACCACTGAGCCAGGTGCCGACGGGCACGCCGAGCACGGTGGCCAGGGTCACCCCCATCATGATGATCGACGTGGCCTTCGCCACGCCCACACCCTTGGGCGCCAGGCGGCCGCTGAGCGCAATGGCCGTGGCCCAGAACCCGCCGATGCTGATACCCAGCAACACGCGGCCGAACAGCAGCAGGTTGAAATCACCGGCAAAGGCCACCACCGAGTTGGCGATGATCATGATCAGCGTCAGGCCGATCAGCAGGTAACGACGGTCCATGGCGCCAATGCTCACCGACAGAAAAGGCGCAGCGAGCGCGGCCATGATGCCGGGCAGCGTCACCATCAGGCCGGCGTGACCGGCGCTGATGCCGAGGTCTGCGGCGACGTCGTTGAGTACGCCCACCGGCAGGAATTCACTGGTCACCAGGGCAAAGGCACCCACGGCAACCGAGAGAATCGCCAGCCACTGCTGTTTGACGCTTTGTTGATTATGTTCGGGAAGGCCGCTGGGGGCCTGGCTCGCGCTTGGCATGGTGTTGAGTTCCAAGAGGGGATGCGCCTGAAGACAGGCGCAGGGGAAGAAATAGGAGGCGATTATAGGAAGGGGTGTTTGGCGGGCTATAGGCGAGCGGTTCGATAGTAATCATCAGTGCTATCGATGCGAAGGCCTTGAGCACCTCGCTTCGAGAGCGTTTTGCGCTTTATTCAATGCCGAAACGATCGCCCCAGAAACTCACTGATCAGCCCCACCACCTGCTGTTGAATGACCGCCCTTGGCCGAGCCCCCTCACCATCCCGGCAAATCATCCCATCCCCAGGCGAGTCCTCTTCAATCAACGCCATGCCGCCCGGCTTGCAGATCGCCATAAAGCTGAAGTGAGTAGCGTCGCCGATCTCCACGTACTGCGTGGATGCCTTGGGCATGCGCCCAACCATGTGGGCGGACTCCAATTCAGGCGCCATGTCTTCGGTGGGTACACCTCCGGCAATCACCAGCGCAGGCACCGGCAGCGCGGCCAGGCTGGCGTCGGTGAAGCCGCGCGACAGGCCCAGGTCCAGCGACACGATGGCGGTGACGCGCTTGTCGCTCAAGTCAGCGGCCAGTTTGGCCTTGCCGGTTGGCGTGCCGGCAGGGCTCATCCGCGTGTAGCCGATGCAGCCGCCCAGCTTGGGGTGGGCGTTGCAGTCCTGAGCGAACAGGTCGGGGTCAAACCGCGCACCGGCGATTTCCATCACCGTCCAGCCGCCAATGGAATGGCCCACCGCGGCAATCTGGTTGTTCGCTACCGCGCCGAACTGCTGCGGCTGCGCAAGCACCGCATCAATGACGCGGCTCAGGTCTCTGGGTCGTTGCCATAACTGCGCGGCGGCTGCGGGGCTGCGGTCCTTGCTGGTGGTGCCGGGGTGGTTGACCGCCGCCACGATATACCCCTGGCGTGCCAACGCACTGGCCAGCCACACCTGGTTGCCCCAATTGCCGCCATAGCCGTGGGAGAGCACTGCCAACGGATGCTCACCCGCAGCCGGTGGCGCGTCGGACACCGCGAGGGCACCGATGAACACCGCGTTGTCGGCGATCCATTCGGGTTTGGCTGTGGTGG
Organism: Pseudomonas asgharzadehiana; assembly: GCF_019139815.1. Taxonomy (NCBI): domain Bacteria; kingdom Pseudomonadati; phylum Pseudomonadota; class Gammaproteobacteria; order Pseudomonadales; family Pseudomonadaceae; genus Pseudomonas; species Pseudomonas asgharzadehiana. The sequence goes on along the minus strand of NZ_CP077079.1, from coordinate 4,337,021 downwards.
CGGCGGGGTACCAGACGGCCAATTCGAGTGGTCGGCTGTGTTGTGCGTCGGGCAGGGTGACGGTCTTGAAGCCCACGGGATTTTCGTTGGCGAATGCAGGTGCGGTCAGGCAGATCAGCAGCAGGGCGGCGAAGTGGGTTTTCACTGTTGTTATCGTCCTTGAAGTGAGCGGCGCAGCATGACTTGAAACCAGTCGTTTGCATACCGGTGAACCGCCCCACGCCGAGGCTGAGGCCACCATGTTGCGCCCTGGGCTCGTCGAGCTACGGCAGCGCATACCCCTCATAATCCAATGCAATCCGATCCTCTTTCGGATAACTCACGTACACCACCACCGCATCGCTGCTGTCCACCAATGCGTAGGGCCATTTGCCGTTCGCCTTACGCATACGCTCATACAGCGGTAGGAAAAAATCCTTGGTTTGACCGCGTGGGTCGTAGGGGGCTTGCACGTGGAATATCGGATAGTGCCCGCCATTGCACAGTTGTATGCGGTCCAGCGCGAAGTGGTTTTTTTCCAGCAAAGCGCGGGTTGGGTGCTGCCACGTGGTGAGGTCGACGTCTTGGCAGTCTCTGGCGGTTTGGCTGTAGAGGGTAGTGTCTTCCAGAGGCGGCAGCGCGAACGCCAGGGAAGGTAAAACCAACAGCAGCAAGGGAAGAAGGCGTGGCATGGTGGCGATTCGGCAGGAAGGGGAGCGCTAGTGTAGGTTTCCCGCCACCGCGACGCTTCAATTTTGTCGTCGATCATTCGATTCCCAGGCATCGTTCGCGCGGTCACGATGATCAGGTCACTGAGAAAGGTGGGGGGGCTGGGTTGGTGGGGTTCTTGTCTTGATATGGACCGCGACGCCAAGCCTTCACCAAGAAAATGGGGGGGCAGACCACATTCAAAACACTATTCGCTTCTGGCCGAAACCCGTCCAATGCCCCCCTAACTCATCCACCACCTCCACCCGCCTTCAAGAGACAGCAACCTGCCTCGATTTCCGGCTTAACCCAGGCGTCTTGCCCGTAATGCGCTTGAATGCGCGACTGAAAGCGGCTTGGGAGGTATAGCCCAAGCGCTGCGCCACTTCTTCTATCGGCAGCCTTTCGAGCGTCAGCCACTGGCTGGCAAGGCGCATCCGCACTTCGGTGACGTAGCGCAGTGGGGTCATGCCGATAGTCATCTGGAAACGGTCCGCGAAGACCGAGCGAGAGGTATTGCATTGCTCGGCCAACTGGCCGACGGTCCAGTCGCGGCCCGGTTGTTGATGGAGCGCCAGAAGCGCACCCGCCAGCCGTGGATCGCGCAAGGCGGCAACCAGGCCGGAGGCATTGCCGCACGCACACTCGACCCAACCGCGAACGACCATGGCGGCGACCACGTCGGCCAGTCGTGCGAGGATGCCGGCGAAGCCGACGCGTGCGGCGCTGACCTCGCGCTCCATGGTGGTGAGGATAGGCACAAGTCCGGGGTAACGTTGGCCGCCGGCGTCGATCAGCATCAGGCCCGGCATCAGCTTGCCCAGGCCATGAATACTGCCCAATTCGAACTCCATGCAGCCACTGAACACAATCGCGGTCGGTGTGGGGCCGGCGTTGGTTCCGGTGTCCACCGCGCTGACGGTGTCTCCGAGGGGCTCGCGATCCAGCAGGTCGATGTCCTGAACAGGCACGTCCATGTGGGAGAGCAGTTGATGGGCCGCGCCATGGGAGATGAACACGGCGTTGCCGGCGGACAGCGCATAGGGGGTGCCGTCGTCCATCCGCAGCACTGCGTTGCCGACCGCCAGGAAGTGGAACCAGGCATGCCCAGGTCTGGCGGCGAAGCCCAAGCCGAAGGTGGGGCCCGTTTGGATACGGCGGTACTCGACGCCGCGCAGGCGCATGCCGCGCAACAGCTCATTGACGAGGTCCGAGGAAAGGGCAAATTGATCTGTAGACATGGCTCAGGTGTTTCAGTCAATAAATCGAGGTTTTGGATCATAGATCATCCGGTTTCAGGTGCCTAGACTGCGGGACGCCATGAAGATTGGGAGATCTGTGCAAATGACTGACCTTGTATGCAATGCCGTAGCCGACCGCCGTCTTGATGCCGGGCCGGATGCGGAACCTGCAACCCCGGCGTGGATGGCCGTATTTTCGCTGGCAATGGGCGTGTTCGGCTTGCTGACCGCCGAGTACCTTCCGGCCAGCCTGCTGACGCCGATGGCGGGCGAGCTGGGAGTGTCTGAAGCGCTGGCTGGCCAGGCGGTGACGGTGACCGCCGTGGTGGCGCTGTTCGCCGGCCTTCTGGTGCCCGGCCTGACCCGCAGTATCGATCGTCGCTGGGTGCTGCTGGGGTTTTCTACGTTGATGATCGCGTCCAACCTGCTGGTCGCTATTTCCTCCAGTTTCGCAGTGCTGCTGTTGATGCGTATCTTGTTGGGCATCGCCCTTGGTGGGTTCTGGAGCATGGCGGCGGCGGTGGCGATGCGCTTGGTACCGGGGGCTTTGTTGCCCCGAGCGCTTTCGATCATTTTTAGCGGGATTGCCATAGGGACGGTGGTTGCGGTCCCGCTGGGCAGCTATCTGGGAGGGCTTTATGGCTGGCGCAGCGCGTTCTTCGCCGCGGCGGCGGTGGGCGTGGTGACCCTGGCTTTCCAGTCGTTCACCCTGCCGCGCCTTGCGCCGCGCCGGCCGGCACGCCTGCGCACCGTGCTTGAGGTGTTGCTGCGTCCGGGCATCGCCATGGGCATGTTCGGCTGTGTGCTGGTGCACAGCGGCCACTTCGCGATGTTCACCTATATTCGGCCATTTCTCGAAGGCACCACCGGCATCGGCCCGCAAGGGCTGTCGCTGATGCTGTTGGGTTTTGGTGTGGCGAATTTTGTCGGCACGCTGGTGGCTGGGTGGCTGCTGCCCCGTCATCCGCTGGGCACCCTGGTGTTGATGCCCGCGTTGGTAGGCGTTGCAGCGCTGGCATTGGTGCTGCTGCCGGCCTCGGTGCCGGGGCAGGCGGTGCTGCTGGCGGTGTGGGGCCTGGCCTTTGGGGGTGTGCCGGTGGCGTGGTCGAACTGGGTCGCCAGCGCGGTCCCGGATCAGGCGGAAAGCGCCGGGGGCATGGTGGTGGCGTCTGTGCAGTCGGCCATCGCAACGGGCGCAGCCGCTGGCGGGGCAATGTTCAGCCTCGGTGGCAGCGCCGGTGTATTCCTAGCGGCGGCCGTGCTGATGCTGCTGGCCGCGTTGCTGATTGCATGGCGTGTGCGCGTTCCTTCTGCCCACGGCGCTGCCCGGACCACGCCGGCGCCGCACCTTTGATTGCCAGCTTGCCCAGCAACACGGCGCGGTCAGTTATCGCCCCAGCCTTTGATTAGATTGAACAGCCGCATACCCACGGCGCCTAACCCAAACAGGCTGTTTGACGGCACCGCCAGAGCAAGCGGCGTTTACCGGGCTGCAGTCGGCCATGCGCTGAGGCGCATGCGCCGTCGCAGGCTTCAAAGGGGGTTTGAATGACCGAGGAATTCGCAGACTTTTTCAGCACCTACACGATCCTGGGCATTTCATTGGCCAGTTGGGCGCTTGCCGTGTGCGCCGCAGCGCTCAGTTACTGGCTGGCGAGAACCGCCATCCGCTTCGTGTTTCGCAAGGTCCAGGCCAGGGCGAGCGCCGGTAATGGTCATCTCAGTTTGATCGCCAGCCAAGTGCTGTCGGCGACCAGCACCACGTTGTTGCTGTTGGCCTCGATTCTGGTCGGGGTCGGTTTGCTGGATTTGCCGCAGCGCTGGCTCGGTCGGGTCAGCAGCCTGTGGTTTGTGGTGGCGGCGTTGCAGATCGGCCTGTGGGCCAACCGCGCCCTGGCGCTGGGGCTGCACCGTTATTTCTCTCGCCACAGCGCCAACGGGGTGTTTCAGGCCAGCGCCCTGGCAACCTTGAGTTTGTGGGGGGGGAGGGTGTTGTTATGGGCAGTGATTCTGCTCGCGATGCTGTCGAACCTGGGCGTCAACATCACCGCGTTTGTCGCCAGCCTCGGCGTGGGCGGTATCGCGGTGGCGCTGGCGGTGCAGAACATCCTGGGCGATGTGTTCGCCTCGCTGTCCATTGCCGTCGACAAGCCCTTTGAAGTCGGCGATTTCATCGTAGTGGGCACGCTGGCCGGTACGGTTGAGCATGTGGGCCTGAAGACCACGCGCATCCGAAGCCTGGGTGGCGAGCAGATTGTCATGGCCAACGCCGACATGATCAGCAGCACCATCCAGAACTACAAGCGGCTGCAGGAACGCCGCATTGTGTTCGAGTTTCGCCTGACCTATGACTGCTCCACCGAACAGGTCCGCCAAGTCACGCGACGGGTGCAGGAGATCATCAAGCGTGAAGAATTGGCCAGGTTCGATCGCTGCCATTTCAGGAATTTTGGCGAGAGCGCGCTCGAGTTCGAGACGGTCTATATCGTCCTGGACGCGAGCTATAACGTTTATATGGACGTGCAGCAGCGGATCAACCTGAGCATCATGGAGGCGGTCGCTGAGCTTGGCGCTTGCTTTGCTTTCCCGGCGCGCACCGTGCACGTCGCTTCAATGCCCGACGCTGCCGCACGGCCTTCGCGCACGCCGTCTCCGGCGCGCGCCGAGCATGCTTGATCAGCGCACCAGGCAAGGCTGCTTGTTGTTATAGCGCCAACCCGGTATCAAAAACTGCATCGCCACGCTGTCATCCCGCGCGCCGAGGCCCATGCCTTGGTACAGCTCATGGGCCTTGGCCACGGCGTCCATGTCGATGTCCACGCCCAGGCCAGGCTTGGCCGGTACTTTCACATAGCCGCCTTCGATTTTCAGGGGTTCACGGGTCAGGCGCTGGCCGTCCTGCCAGATCCAGTGAGTGTCGATGGCGGTGATGTCGCCCGGCGCGGCGGCAGCCACCTGGGTGAACATGGCCAGGGAAATATCGAAGTGGTTGTTGGAGTGCGAGCCCCAGGTCAGGCCCCATTCATGGCACATCTGCGCCACGCGCACCGAGCCTTGCAAGGTCCAGAAGTGCGGGTCGGCCAGCGGAATGTCCACCGATTGCAGCTGGATCGCATGGCCCATTTCGCGCCAGTCGGTGGCGATCATGTTGGTGGCGGTCTTGAGGCCCGTGGCGCGACGGAACTCAGCCATCACTTCGCGGCCCGAGTAACCGTTTTCGGCACCGCATGGGTCTTCGGCGTAGGCGAGCACGTGGTGCTGGTCGCGGCACAGGCGGATGGCTTCTTTCAGAGACCAGGCGCCGTTCGGGTCGAGGGTGATGCGTGCATCGGGGAAACGCTCGGCCAGGGCGGTGATCGCTTCGATTTCCGCGTCGCCGCTCAATACGCCGCCCTTGAGCTTGAAGTCGTTGAAGCCGTACCGGGCTTTGGCGGCTTCGGCCAGGCGCACAACCGCTTCGGGGGTGAGCGCGGTTTCATGGCGCAGGCGCAACCAATCGTCGTCAGCGTCCGCTTCGTTACGGTAAGCCAGGTCGGTGGCGTTGCGGTCGCCGACGTAGAACAGGTAACCGAGCATTTTCACCGCATCGCGCTGCTGGCCTTCGCCGAGCAGGGCGGCCACCGGCACGTCGAGAAACTGCCCCAGCAGGTCGAGCAGCGCGGCCTCCATGGCGGTGACCGCGTGGATGGTGATGCGCAGGTCAAAGGTTTGCAGGCCGCGCCCGGCCGAGTCCCGCGAGGCAAAGGTGCTGCGCATTTGATTCAGCACGCGCTGGTACTGGCCGATCGGTTGGCCGATCACCAGGCTGCGTGCGTCTTCCAGGGTTTCGCGGATGCGTTCGCCACCGGGCACTTCACCCACGCCGGTGTTGCCGCAGCTGTCCTTGAGGATGACGATATTGCGTGTGAAAAAAGGCCCGTGGGCGCCGCTGAGGTTAAGCAGCATGCTGTCGTGGCCGGCGACGGGGATAACCTGCAAGTGCGTGACGACTGGAGTATTCATGGCAAGTGTCCTGAAAGGTTCAAAGAGGTTTGCTGACGGCGGCGCTGTTGGGCGCCACGCTTGTCGGGGTCAATACGGCAGAGGGCGCGGTCTTGGCGAAGAACACCAGGATCGCCGCCAGCACCGAGGTGCCGGCCAGGCCGTAGAGGCCGCCCTGGATCGAACCGGTGGTCTGTTCCAGGAAGCCGAAGGTGGTCGGCGCAACGAAGCCGCCGAGGTTGCCGATGGAGTTGATCAGCGCGATCACCGCCGCCGCGATGCGCACATCCAGGTAACCCTGGGGGATCGGCCAGAACAGCGATGACGCCGACTTGAAACCGATGGCCGCAAAGCAGATCGCCACGAAGGCGAAAATCGGCCCACCGGTGGTAGACATGAACATGCCTGCCGCGGCAATCAACAGTGCCGCCGCGACCCAGGCCTGCTGGAACTTGAACTTGCCCGACAGCGACGCGAAGGCGTACATGGCGATGATCGAGATCAGCCAGGGGATCGAGTTGAAGAAGCCCACCTGCACGTCACTCAAGTCGCCCATCTTTTTGATGATGCTCGGCAGCCAGAATGTCGCCGCGTAAATCGTCAGTTGGATGCAGAAGTACAACGCGCAAAACAGCAGGATCTGACGGTCTTTGAGCAGCTTGCCGAGGGTGGGTTTGACGCTGGTCAGCGCTTCACGCTGGCGTTGTTCGGCGTCGATGGCGCCGACCAGTGCGTCCTGCTCTTCACGGCTCATCCATTTGGCATCGTGGGGCTTGGAGTCGAGCCAGAACCACACAAAGAACCCGATCACCACCGAGGCCAGGCCTTCGATGGCGAACATCCATTGCCAGCCATGAAAACCAAAGCCTTCGATCTGCAACAGCACCCCCGACAGAGGGCCCGAGATCAACGACGCCACCGCCGAGCCGCTGAGAAAAATCGCGATGGCTTTACCGCGCTCCACGCCCGGCAACCAGCGCGTGAAGTAGTAGATCACCCCAGGGAAGAAACCGGCCTCGGCCACGCCCAGCAGAAAGCGCAGGATGTAGAAGTGGGTTTCGTTCTGGATGAACGCCATCATCGTCGCGACGATGCCCCAGGTGAACATGATGCGGGTCAGCCAGATGCGCGCGCCGACCTTTTGCAGCAGCATGTTGGACGGTACTTCGAACAGGGCGTAGCCAATGAAGAACAACCCGGCGCCAAAGCCATAGGCCGCGGCGCCGATGCCCAGGTCATGCTCCATGTGCGTGCGCACGAAGCCGATATTGACCCGGTCGATGTAGTTGAGGATGAACATGATCACGAACAGTGGAAGCACATGGCGCTTCACTTTGCTCACGGCGCGCGTGAGGACGGGATCGCGGGTGGGTGCAACGGATGCATGGCTTGAACGAGTCACAATGGAAAACTCCCCCTGATTATTTTTATGCGGGTTTGTATGCGTTGTTGATAGACATCATACAAGTGCATTTCTGGGGTTCGCAATCCATGGCGGGGTGTTTTTGTGTTTATAAGGTGACCAGGGGGCTGCTTGGTTTAGTTATTAGTCCGTATTTATTGGGGTTTTGTGAGCGCTTGCGTTGAATTCCTCTGTTTGAAAATGCCCGCTCGATAGCGTCAGTTGTTAAACGCTACAGATTGGTTGTCATACAAGATGATGGTTTTCTCACGCGCTCAGCAATGTCCCTCCAGCAGGATGTTAAGCTCCGCCCAGCCCAACCTCGTGGACCTCCCGCAATGCCCATTGAAAGCCCAGCGCCCCTGCGTAGACGCTCTAACAACCTGGCCCAAGGCGTGGTCGATGCCCTGACCCAGCGCATCCAGCTCGGGCAATTGAAACCCGGTGAAAAACTGCCGTCCGAATCCACCATCGTGCGTGAGCACGGCGTCAGCCGTACGGTGGTGCGCGAGGCGCTTTCCAAGTTGCAGGCCTCGGGGCTGGTGGAGACGCGGCATGGCATCGGCACCTTCGTGCTGGAGCAAAACGCCCAGCAGGGCTTGCGCCTGCATGTGGATACGGTGGCCAGCGTGCGTAACATGCTGGAACTGCGCCTGGGCCTGGAAGTACAAGCGGTAGCGCTGGCCGCGCTGCGCAGAAGCGAGGTGCAACTGGCCGATATGCGCCAGGCGCTGGATGACTACCAGGCCTGCCTGGCCAACCACGACAGCTGTGTGGAAGAGGACAAGCGCTTTCACCAACTGATCGCCGAGGCCACCGGCAATACGTTCTTCAGCGAAATCATGTCGCACCTGGGCAATGCGATGATTCCCCGCACTCAGGTCAAGGGCGCCGAGCGCGGCGGCGCCGATTTTGCCAAGCTCGGGCAATTGGCGAACCTTGAGCATGAGGCGATTTTTAATGCGATCAAACGCCAGGACCCGGACGCGGCGCGGGCCGCCATGGTGCTGCACCTGACCAACAGCCGGGATCGGTTTTCCGGCGAATGACAAGGACTCAAGGTTGAACGAACAGACATTGTCCCAGCGCCTGGAGCGCGTGGCGGCGCATATACCGCACGGCGCACGCCTGGCCGATATCGGCTCGGACCACGCCTACCTGCCGGTGGCATTGTTGCGCCGTGGCGTGATCGAGGCGGCCGTGGCGGGGGAGGTGGCCGCCACGCCTTTTCAAGCGGCCAAGCGTACCGTGTGTGACAACGGCCTGGAGCAGCGCATCCGCGTGCGCTTGGCCGATGGTTTGTCGGCCATCGAACCCGACGACCGTATCACCGCCGTCAGCCTGTGCGGCATGGGCGGCGAAACGATCCGCGACATCCTCGAAGCCGGCAAGGCCCATTTGAGCGGTCATGAGCGGCTGGTCCTGCAACCCAACGGCGGCGAGCAACCGCTGCGCGTGTGGTTGATGCACAACGGCTACCGCATCGTCAGTGAAGAGTTGCTGCACGAAAACCGCTTCTACTACGAAATCATCGTCGCCGAGCGCTCGGAGCCTGTGGTGTACAGCGCTGAAGAATTGTACTTCGGCCCGCTGCACATGCAGGCGCGTACGCCGGTCTTCCTGGCCAAGTGGCAACGCGCGCTGCGCCTCAAGCACAAGACCCTGGCCGGCTTCGAACAGGCACGGCAGACGCTGCCCGAGGCTAAGCGCCAAGAGATAGCCCGGCAGATTCAGTGGATGATTCAATTGCTGGGTTGATCGCTGTTGTCGCCGGATCCGCATCCATGGCGCCGGATATGCTCCAATAACCGCCTCATTCGCTCACCCAGGACACCTGCCATGGCCGACACCACCGACCAAGCCTTCTACGACCGCGCAGACGCACATATCGAACTGTCGAACGAGCAGCTCAAAACCTTCGAAGACCTCGGTCAGGTCAGCGCCTCAATGATGTTCGGCACCACCCGGTTCAATGCCTGGGCGTGTGCGCGTAATTTTAAATCCGGCGCGCACATGGCCGAGGAGCGCGAGGCGATGCTGAAGTATTTCTGTGAGCAGTACCGGATGATGCTTGAAGACAATCTGGACGATCACATCAATAATTTTACTCAGTACATGCAAGTCAAATAGGGCGCCGGTACTGCGTCCACCAGCCATACGCCGTTGTCCGCCTGGAAGAACCGCATGCCTGCCTTTCTCATCGCGTGCGTATCAATGCTGAGCAGCACCGGTTGCCCATAGCGCTTGCCGACGGCCATCGCGGTCTCAGGGTTCTCTGTCAGGTGCACATGGTGCCGGCTGCCCGGAATCAGTCCTTGAATGTCGATGGAGGCCATGAAGCGGCTGGCGGTACCGTGGTAGAGCACGGCCGGCGGTTCCTTTTCGATGTGCTGCACCTGCACGTGTTCAGTGCTATGGCCTTGGGCGGCGCGGATGCGGTAGCCATCGTCGGAGAGTGTGAAGCGCTTTTTATCGTTGGTCTCAACGACATCGAGCAAGGCCTGGCGGTCAACGTTATGCCCGTGGCGGTTGGCTTTTGTGATCAGTTCGTCAATATCGGTCCAGCCGTCGCTGTCCAGTGCAATACTCAATGACTCCGGGGCATGGCGCAGTACGTAGCTGAGGAATCTGCTGATATCGTCGCGTTGTTTCTTATTCAAGAGGATTTCCTTTTCCGAGGTGAGCTTGATTGCCGTCAGACGCATTCAGCCCTTCAAGTTTGTTCGGTTCGCGGCCGATAGGATGCCTGTAATTGAAGATGTTTTGGAGCGCATCTCAGGTAGTCGTCTCCGCCGGTTACAACACCCTGGCCGACACTGAGTGCTTTTGCCCCATTTTCGTGCGCGCCACCGGCACCATAAGCACACCGAGCGCGCTGTTTCGGGGCTGCGTGCCGGCGGCTCGTATCTTGCTAGTGCCAAGCTAATCAATGACATGGCATTTTGCCGTTAGTCATTTCAAGGCTTGGCCTGCCGTTTATTCGCGTGGGTTGTTTTTGGGAGTGGTCGGACATGCACAGCTTGTTATCACCCGGTATCCGCCTGCTCGGACGTCTCGGTTTCGCACGTAAATTCCAGATTCTGTTTTTCCTGTTCATGCTGCCCCTGGCCGGTAGCCTGTGGATGATCGGGCAGGACTATCGTGAAAAATTAAGCGTGATTTCCAACGAACAGTCCGGCGTCCGCCAACTGTTGGCCCTGGACACACTGGACGGCCAATTGACCGCCCAGCGCAACCTGGCCGCGCGCTGGAAAGCAGCAGACATCCTGCACGCCCCGACGCCGGCGGCGAAGGCGGCGATGGACAAGGTCGATGCGAATTTCCCACTGATCCAGCAAAGCCTGCAAACCTTGGGCGATACCCTCAAAACCCAGAACGCCGGGGCCGATATCCTGGCGCGCTTCGACGCGTTGCAGGCCACGGTCAAGGGCATGGACTCCGCGTCCCTGCGCACCGTGGGCTGGTGGCCGGACGGCTACGACCGTTTCACCTCGGCCCTGAGCGCGATGCAAACCCTGCGTGAGCAGATCACCCTGGACGCCGGCCTGATCCTCGACCCCTGGCTGGAAACCTACATGCTGATGCAGATGGGCACGCAGCAGACGCCGGACCTGATCGAGCGCATCGGTCGCATGGCCAGTGTCGGTCAATCGTCCATCGCGTCCGGGCAATTCACCCTGCAAAGCCGTTTGCAGATGCGCGACCTGCGCAGCCGCATCGGCGACGCGCGCGACCAGTTGGACAAGGCTGCGACTGCGCTCAAAGCCAAGCAATTCGACGGCATGCAACCCTGGACCGCGCAGTACGACAACAGCCTGCAGCTGTTGGATAACGAACTCAAAGTGCTCGATGACGGCGTGTTCGGCGGCAGTATCAAGCTTGACACCACCAGCTTTGAGCGCAGTGTCGACACCACGCTCGCCTCGCTTGGCGCGCTGCGTGTGCAGTCGCTCACCTCGCTGGATGCGCGCTTGAGCTACTACCACAGCCACGCCAACCAACGCTTCATTCCCCTGGCGCTGACGTTCGGCCTGCTGGCCCTGGCGGCGCTGTACCTGTTCGTGTGCCTGCAAGCTTCCATCCGCCGCAGCGCCAGTGGCATCACCACCCTGGCCGAGTCCCTGCGCGACGGTAACCTGTGCGTGGAAGTGGCGGTGGAAGGGCGTGACGAACTGGCGGCTATCAGCACGGCACTGAACGTGGCGGTGATGCAGCTGCGCACCAGCCTGCTGGGGGTCAATCACGAAACCCAGCAACTGGGCTCAGCGGTGCTCACCCTCAATTCGCAATCGGGCAGCACCCTCACTGAAGTCGAAGACCAGCAACACCAGATCAGCCAGATTGCCGCTGCCGCCACGCAGTTGGCCGCCACCTCCATGGGCGTCGCCAGAAGCTGCGAGCAAGCCTCGGGCAGCGCCCAGCAGACCCGGCGCATTGCCGAAGACAGCAGCCGTGACAGCCAGCGCACCACCGCGAGCATCCAGCAGCTCAACCAACGCCTTACCGACACCGCCGATGCGTTGCAGCAGGTGAGCCAGCAGGGGCAGCAGATTCAATCGGTGGTCGACACCATTCGCGGCATTGCCGAACAGACCAACCTGCTGGCGCTCAACGCGGCCATCGAGGCGGCGCGTGCCGGTGAGCAGGGCAGGGGGTTTGCGGTGGTGGCCGATGAAGTGCGCAGCCTTTCGCAACGCACCCAGGCTTCCACGGCGCAGATCGCCGGCACCGTCGACAGCCTGCGCGCGACCGTCAGCCAGGCGGTCACCTTGATGGGCGCCGCGTGCGAGCAAGCACTCACCGATGCCGAGTCCGTCACCGGCCTGGGCGCGCGCTTGGGCGAGATTGCCGGCGCGGTGCAGAACGTCACCGACACCCTGGCGCAAATCGCCACGGCCGTGGAAGAACAAGCGGCGACGGCGGACGAAGTGAGCGGCAATATCCAGCAAGTCGATCAGGCCGCAGGGCGCTTATTGGACGGCGCCCGCGCAGTCAACCGCGCGGCCGACACCTTGAGCAAGGGCAGCCAGGCGTTGAGTGACAACACGGCGCGGTTTCGTTTGGGCTGAGCGGCGTTGTGGTGAGCGGGGCAAGCCCGCTCACCACCTGCATCGTTCCCGAAGGGTGCTGAGGGTTACTTCGCTTGGGTGTGCAACACCTCAATCCACAACGCCCCCTTGCCCGACGCCGCTTCTCCCACCCGCTTCAATGCCCCGTTGGCGCTGACCGCATACGCCCCGACCGTGTCGCTTTTCTCGCCCGTCACCAGCAACCATCGGCCATTGGGCGAAAACGCGATATTACGCGGCTGCTTTTCTTGCACCGGGTAGTTGTCGAGAAAGCGCAGGCCGCCCGTGGCTGTGTCCAGCGCAAACGCCGATACCGAACTGCTGGTGCGCTCGCTCATCAGCAGCAGCTTGCCATCCGGCGACAGACGCAGGTCGGCGGCCCAGATGCGCGGCGTCGGGTCGTCTTTGAGGTCATTGTTGCGCGCATCGCGCACTTCGCCGTGGGCCAGTTTCAAGCGTGCGGGGATGCCGTTGGCCACGCCGACCTGGGCCAGCGCGCCGGTGTTGTGGTCGATGGCAAACGCGGTCACGGTGCCGCTCATTTCGCCGACCACATACAGGTATTGACCGTTGGCCGAGAACGCCAGGTGTCGAGGGCCGGTATTGGCCGGCACGCTGACAAAGCCCGTGCCGATCGGCGTGAGTGCGCCGGTGTTGGCGTCGAAGCGGTATTGCAGCACATGGTCGGTGCCCAGGTTGCCGGCGTACGCGAAGCGATTGCTCGGGTCGGTACGCAACGAGTGCGCGTGCAGGCCGGTTTTGTAGGTGAGGATCGGCTCGGCCTTGTCGACGGGCTGCACGCTGAGCAGGTCGGCACCGTAGGAGGCCGCGAGCAGATAACGCCCGGCGCGGTCGGTGGCCAGGTAGGCCATGCTGTCGGCCAGCGGCGCCTTGGACGTTGGCGTCAAATGCCCGCTGGCCGGGTCAATGCTGAACGCCTGCACCTGAAACGGCTTGACCCGCAGCGCGGCAAACAAGGTCTTGCCGTCCGGGCTCAGGGCCATCGGGTTGACCTGATCGCCCGCCGTTACTTGCTCGACCAGGCTCAGTGCACCGTTGCTTTCATCGAGGCGATATTGAGAAATCAAGCCATCGCCGGGGCTGGAGATGTAGGCAAAGGTGGTGGCGTTGGCGTGTGCGACGAGGCCGCAGGCAATGGCGGCGGCCAGAATGAGAGGTTTATTCACGAGCGGACCTTTATTGTTTTGATTGTGGTCAGTCATCGTATGACTATGCGGGAGTCTCGGCAATGGGTGTTTGGTCGGCGCACTGACTTCTTCATCTTGGCGCCTCGCACCAACCTGGTCCTGGGCCGACGGTTTTGGCGGCAAGCCGATCCCCTGGCCCATACGGCCTATTTGCCCCAAAGTGCCGATCAGTTAAGCGAACGCAATGTTCAAAGCAATGAAGATCCCCTGTGAGCCAGCCTCCTCCCACAGGGATCTGCGCTTAACGGATCTGCCCACAAACGCGGGTGCGTCAGCGGCTGGCTCAGGAACCTTTCGCGCTCCAAGGGGCTCACTTGTCAGGTCGCTCCGTTTGATCGCCGAAAGGAATCCGCATGCTTTCAGCCTCGCCAGCCTTTGCCCAGCACCCCCCCGTCGAACGCGAACTCAGCCTGCGCGCTGTCATCATGGGGACGCTGCTCGGCATCCTGCTCACCCCTTCCAACGTGTACGCCGGCCTGAAGATCGGCTGGTCGTTCAACATGTCCATCATTGCTCTGTTGGTGGGTTATGCGATTTTCCAGGGCGTGGCCAAGCGTTCGTCCGGGCAACTGCCGTGGACGCTGCATGAAAGCAATATCAACCAGACGGTCGCTTCGGCCGCCGCTTCGATCATCTCCGGCGGGTTGGTCGCGCCGATCCCGGCCTACACCCTGCTGACCGGTAACCAACTGGACGCGCTGCCGATGATTGCCTGGGTGTTTTCGGTAAGTTTCCTGGGTATTTGGATCGCCTGGTACCTGCGGCCGTCGCTCCTCAATGACAAGGCGCTGAAATTCCCCGAAGGCATGGCCACCCTGGAAACCCTGCTGCATATCTATAACCACGGCCGCGAAGCTGCGACACGCCTTAAGGTGTTGCTCAGCGCGGCGTTGTTGTCCGGCATGGTGAAGTGGGTAGACACCTTTATGTGGACCTTCCCGCGTTGGTCACCGACGGCCCATCTGGAACGCCTGACCTTTACCGCCGACCCTTCGCTGCTGTTGCTGGGGTTTGGCGGCATCATCGGCATCCGCGTCGGTCTCACGCTGCTGCTTGGCGCGTTGCTCGCCTGGGGCGGCCTGGGCCCGTGGCTGCTGGCGCAAGGTTTGGTGACGTTGCCGGCCGACAGCAGCGGCCCGCAGTTCGCCGCTTTGGTGGAATGGCTGCTGTGGCCGGGCGTGAGCCTGATGGTGTGCTCCACGTTGGCCTCGTTGACGATCCGTCTGTGGGCGTTGCGCTCCTCCATCAAGGCCGGCGGTGGCGCCATCTGGACTCTGCCAAAACCTGGGCCTGCCGCAGGCTTCGTGTTGTCGATTGCATTCGTGGTGAGCCTGCAGGCGCTGTTGTTCGGCATCAACCTGTGGATGGCGTTATTGACCATCCCCTTGGCGATTTGCCTGGCCGCCGTGGCCGCCCGTGTAGTGGGAGCCACCGGCATTCCGCCGATTGGCGCCATCGGGCAATTGTCCCAACTGAGTTTCGGCATCGTCGCGCCCGGCCAGGTGCCGATCAACCTGATGAGCGCCAACACCGCCGGCGGCTCGGCCGGGCAGTGCACCGACCTGATGAACGACTTCAAGGTAGGCAAGGCGATTGGCGCCACGCCGCACAAGCAGGTGATCGCGCAGATCCTGGGGATTTTCATCGGCAGCATCGTCGGCGTGTGCGCCTACCTGGCGCTGATTCCCGATCCGCAGTCCATGTTGCTCACCGAGGAATGGCCGGCCCCGGCAGTGGCGACCTGGAAAGCCGTGGCGCAAACCCTCACCCATGGGCTGGATTCGTTGTCGCTGAGTATCCGTTGGGCGATTGCCATTGGCGCTGTGATGGGCGTGTTGTTGGGGGGGCTTGACAGCCTGTTGCCCGCGCATCGCTCCCGTTACCTGCCCAGTGCCGCCGCACTGGGGCTGGCCTTTGTGTTGCCGGCCTCGGTATCGCTGATGATGGCACTGGGCGCGATACTGACCTGGCTGGTGAGCTGCCGCTGGCCGAGCCTCACCGAGCGTTTCGCGATTACCGCGGCGGCGGGATTGATTGCCGGGGAGAGCATTACCGGGGTAGGGGCGTCGTTATGGCAGATGCTCGGATAGCAGCCACCATTGAGCGCCTGTTATCTACTTGGCAAACGCATACTCGCCACCCTGTTCCAGCGCCTGGCGATACGCCGGCCGTGCCTGAAACCGTTGCACCCACGCCGCCAAGTGCGGGTATGCCTGCAACTTGCCCTGCGCCTTGGCGATTTCGCCGATAAAGCTCATCTGGATATCCGCGCCGCTCAGCTCATCGCCCAAAAGGTACGGCGTCGTTGCCAGCGCGTCGTTGAGATAACCGAGGTAGTTGGCCACTTCCGATTCAATCCGCGGGTGCAACGGCGCACCGGCATCGCCCAACCGCCCCACGTACAGGTTGAGCATCAACGGCAGCATGGCCGAGCCTTCGGCGAAGTGCAGCCACTGCACGTACTGATCGTAGCGCGCGCCCGCCGGGTCCGGTTGCAGGCGGCCTGCGCCATGGCGGCGGATCAGGTAGTCGACGATGGCGCCGGACTCGATCACCACCTTGCCAGCGTCTTCGATCACCGGCGACTTGCCCAGCGCATTGATCGTCTTGAGTTCAGGCGGCGCGAGGTTGGTCTTCGGGTCGCGTTGGTAGCGCTTGATCTCGTAGGGCAGGCCGAGCTCTTCGAGCAGCCACAGGATGCGCTGCGAACGTGAGTTGTTGAGGTGGTGAACAATGATCATGGAAACTCCGGCGGCTGAGGGGTAGGTGTAGGAACAGACTGCTGTGCGGGCGCAGAGTGCCCTCAATCGGCGAACGCCGCCTCGATGAACGCGTCCAGGCCCTTCTCTTCGAGGATCTCGATAGAGAAATGCCCAAAGCGCTTGGGCAGCCAGATAATGCGCCCGCCGGCCGGCGTTTGCAGGTTTTGCTTCGCCAATGGCTGGCCATTTTCATCTTCGGGTTGCACGCCCGAGGCCACCAGTTCGTCGTAAGCAACCTCAATGTCCGGCGTCGAGTAGCAATGACGATAGATCATGCCTTCGCCATGGGCGTCCAACAATTCCCGCAGGTTGCCCGCGATCGGCTGAACCAGCATGAAGCGCTCCTGGCCCATCAGCGCCACGGCATAACGCACATGCAGGCCGCCCCGGTCCCAGATGAAAGTCCTGGAAATACGCGCCTTGAGGGTTTGCGCGTAGTAGGCGCAGGCGTCTTCAAGGTTGGCGACCAGTACGTCGACGTGACTGAATTTCAGGTCCATGGGGTGCCTCCTTTGCGAATCGACGACCATCGTAACCACGATAGGTATCACAGGGATATCCATCTCGACGGCATCCTTTCAGGCACTGAAACACTCAATTGCCATTCGTGCAGGTTCCGCCCAGCAGCCGATAGCGCAAAAATCCAACCGCGCGCTGTGCTTGCTTAACCCAAGGCGCGATCGAGGAGAGCACCAATGGATGAGATCTCGACACCGCCGGCCTCACCGTGGCACGCGGGCGAACTGGCCTTGCAACGCAGCGTGGGCGCGGTAGACATGATGGCCGGCGTGGGCCAGCGGCAAATGGCACGCGACTGGATGCCAGACCAGCACCGCGAGTTCTATGCGCAACTGCCCTTTGTGGTGCTGGGCAGCGTGGACCGCCAGGGCGATGTGTGGGCGACCCTGCGCAGCGGGCAGCCGGGCTTCATGCAGTCGCCCACCCCGCAAACCCTGCGGATTACGCTGGCGCCGCAACCCCAGGACCCGGCCCAGGAGGGCTTGGGCGAGGGGCGTGCGATCGGCATGCTGGGCATCGAGTTGCATACCCGACGCCGCAACCGCATGAACGGCATTGTGCGTCGCCAACTCAAGCAGGGCGTTGAGATCGAAGTCACCCAGGCCTATGGCAACTGCCCGCGTTATATCAACCTGCGCCAGTACCGCGTGGTCGACGAACAGCCTGGCCCTGTGGTCGAGTTGCCCGCCAACGACCCGTTGATCCGGCGCCTGGTGACCACGGCGGACTCGTTCTATGTGGCCACTTACGTGATCCGCGACGGCCAGATGCAGGTCGATGCGTCCCATCGCGGCGGGCTGCCCGGCTTCGTGCGCGTGGAGGCGGACGGCAGCCTGACCGTGCCGGATTTCTCCGGCAACCTGTTCTTCAACACCCTGGGCAATATTCTGCTGAACCCGCGTGCGGGCCTGGTTTTTGTCGATTTTGCCAGCGGTGACCTGTTGCAAATGAGCGGCAGCGCCCAAGTGCTGTTGGATGACCCCGAAATCGCCGCGTTCCAGGGCGCCGAGCGGCTGTGGCGGTTTACCCCGCAACGCAGCGTCTACCGCAAGGCCGCGCTCGGGTTGCGCTGGGAAGACCAGGCCGAAGGGGTGTCTCCCAGCTCACTGATGACCGGCAATTGGTCGCAGGCCGCCGAACGGTTCAAGGCCCAGGCCCTCAGCGCGCAATGGCGGGCGCTGCGGGTGGCGCGGGTGGTTGATGAAAGTGTACACATCCGCTCGTTTTACCTGCACGCCGACGACGGTGCGGGGCTGCCGGTCTATGCGCCGGGGCAGCATCTGCCGGTGCGCGTGACATTGCCGGGCCACGCGGCGGCGGTGATTCGCACCTACAGCGTCTCCAGTGCGCCGTCCGATGATTTCCTGCGCATCAGCGTCAAGCGCGACGGCGCGGTGTCTTCGCATTTGCATGCGCAGCTTCAGGTTGGCGACCGGCTGCAAGTGCGGGCGCCCCAGGGGCACTTCACGGTGCGGCCCGCCGAGCGTCGGCCGTTGGTGTTGCTGGGCGCCGGCGTGGGGATCACGCCGTTGCTGTCGATGCTGCGCGAGGTGGTATACGAAGGCAAACGCATCAACCGCATGCGCCCGACCTGGCTGATCCAAAGTGCGCGCACGGTGCAGGAGCTGGCGTTTACCGATGAACTGAAGGCGCTGCTGGCACGAGCCGGGGACAAGCTGCATTGGTTGCGGGTTGTCAGCCAGGCGCCTGGGCCGGGGCCGGGCTACGACGCGGTGGGCAGGATCGACATTTCGCTGCTCAAGTCGGTGCTGCCGTTGGATGACTACGACTATTACCTGTGCGGCCCCGGCACCTTCACCCAGGCGCTGTACGACGGCCTGCGCGCGCTGCGTATCCCGGACGAGCGCATTCATGCCGAAACCTTCGGGCCATCCACGCTGGTACGCGACAGCGAGGTGAGCGTGGCCGCGGCGCCACAAACGCCGGTCTCCAGCGAAGCGGTGAAAGTGCTGTTTGCCACCTCCGCTAAAGAGGCGCGCTGGGAACCCGGCGCCGGCACCTTGCTGGAGCTGGCCGAAGCGCGTGGCCTCACGCCGCCCTTCAGTTGTCGCGGCGGTTCGTGCGGCACCTGCAAATCCACCTTGCGCCGTGGCCAGGTGCATTACCTCAACACCCCCGCCGAGCCTTTGGCGCCCAACGAAGTGCTGATCTGCTGCGCCGTGCCGGCTCAGGGCAGCGAGCCGCTGGTGCTGGACATCTAAGCCCCAGGCGTGGCGCCGATCATTGCGCTTTGTGAAATGCTGGATTGCACACCCTGGTAATTCCGCTGTTGAACGCGACGGCCGAACATGGCCACACAGACGCACTAGCGTCTTGAACCCTACCTTTGATAAATGGAGCACGTCATGTCCCGCAACCCGATCAAACTGTACCGCCACCCTCTGTCCGGCCACGCCCACCGGGTCGAGTTGATGCTGTCGCTGCTGGGCTTGCCCACCGAGCTGATCTCGGTGGACCTGGCCAACGGCGCGCACAAGACCCGCGAATTCCTGGCCCTCAATCGCTTTGGCCAAGTGCCGGTCATCGACGACAACGGCACGGTGTTGGCCGATTCGAATGCCATCCTCACCTACCTTGCCGTCAAGTACGGCGATGGCCAATGGTTGCCCGCCGACGCGCTGGGGCAGGCCAGGGTGCAGCGTTGGTTGTCGGTAGCGGCCGGGCAGATCCATGCGGGCCCTGCCACGGCGCGGTTGATCACGGTGTTCGGTGCAGCGTATAACGCCGAGGACGCGATCGCGCGCTCCCACGCCTTGCTCAAGGTCATGGAAGAAGAACTGGGCGACAGCCCCTTCCTGGCCGGCAGCGCGCGAACCATCGCCGATATCGCCGCCTACACTTACGTGTCCCACGCGCCGGAAGGCAATGTCGACTTGAGCGACTACCCGCAGGTGCGTGCATGGCTGGGCCGCATTGAAGCGTTGCCCGGTTTTGCCGGCATGCAACGTACCGCCATAGGCCTGCAACAGGCGTGATTCACACCACCACAACGGGTTTGCCATGGATCGCTTTCAAGAAATGCAGGTGTTTGTCCGCGTCGCGGAAGAAGAGGGTTTCGCCGCCGCGGCGCGTCGCCTGCACATTTCCGCGCCGAGCGTGACGCGGGCGATTGCGGCCATGGAGGCGCGCATCGGCACGCAGTTGCTGGCGCGAACCACGCGCAGCCTGCACCTGACCGAAGCGGGCCAGCGCTACCTGGAAGACTGCCGGCGCATCCTGAGCGAGCTGGACGAGGCGGAGCAATCCGCCTCGGGCGGCTACTCCTTGCCGCGCGGCGCCCTCACAGTGACCGCGCCGGTGCTGTTCGGCGAACTCTACATCGCACCGTTGCTGGCTGATTACCTCGACCTGTTTCCCGCCGTACAGGTCAACGCATTGCTGGTCGACCGGCTGGTTAACCTGTCGGAGGAAGGCATCGATGTGGCCATCCGCATCGGCCATCTGCACGACAGCCAGCAGCACGCGATCAAGGTCGGTGAGGTGCGCCAGGTGGTTTGCGGCGCGCCGGTGTATTTTGCGCGTCACGGTCGGCCCAGCCATCCCCACGAGTTGAGCCGCGCCAATGTGGTGATGTCCAGCGCCAGCACGCTGCTGAGCGACTGGCACTTTCGCAGTGATGCCGGCCCCTTGAGCGTGCGCGTGGACCCACGCCTGGTGGTGAGTGCCAACCAGGCGGCGATCCATGTCGCCTGTGAGGGCTGGGGGCTGACCCGGGTGTTGTCCTATCAAGTGGCGCAACGTGTGGCCGATGGCGAGCTGAGCCTGGTGCTCGAAGCGTTCGAGCCTGCCGCGTTGCCGATTCATGTGGTGTACCAGAACACCACACGGGTGCCGGCCAAGGTGCGCACCTGCGTGGACTTTCTGGTCGAGCGTCTGCGCCAGGATTTCAGGCTCAAGCCTGTACACCCCGGCGCCGCGTGATGGACCGCTACCATGAAATGCTGATGTTTCGCGCCTTGTCGCAGCGCCCCAGCCTTGCCTCGGCGGCGCGCCTGCTGGAGGTCTCCGGCCCGACACTGGTGCGCGCCATCGCCCGCCTGGAGGCGCGGCTTGGCGTACCGCTGGTGGTGCGCAGCACGCGCGGTGTGGCGCTGACAGAAGCGGGCGCGGCGTTCATGGCTGACTGTTCGCGCATCCTGGATGACGTCGAGCAGGCCGAAGCGTTTGCCAAGGGCTTGCACGTGCAGGCACAAGGCAGCCTGCGGGTGCATCTGCCGTTGTTGTTCAGTCGTTATGTCATGGCGCCGATGCTGACGCGCTACATGGACCTGTACCCGCAGGTGCGGCTTTTTGCGCATTATCATGACCGCCTCGTCAACCTGCATGAGGAAGGCGTGGATGTGGCCGTGGTGATGGGGCATTTGCCCAACTCCTCGTTGATTGCGCGCCCGGTCGGGCAGGTGCGCTCGATCATCTGCGCCAGCCCGGCGTATCTGGCCGCCCATGGCCAACCCCAGGTTCCACACGACCTGCTGCAGCACCGACTGATCGCCGTGCAGGCCCATCAGGACAAGGTGCAATGGCCGTTCCAGGCCGGCGTCGAAACCTGCCTGCTCAAGGCGCGCCCTCACCTCAGTTGCTCCACCGTGCAGGCAGCCATCAACGCCGCTGCCCATGGCGCCGGGCTGGTGCGGTGCGAGAGTTATGCGCTGTACGACTATTTGCAGAGCGGGCGCCTGCGCCGGGTGTTATCCGCCTGCGAGCCGGCATCGATTCCGGTGCAGGTGGTATACCGCGAAGGCCTCAAGGCGCCGGTGCGTGTACGCAGCCTGGTCGATTTCCTGGTCGACCATCTGCGCGAGCACCCGGCGTTGCGCTGAGGCGCAAGTGCCCGCAGATCCACTGTGGGAGGGGCTTGCTCCCGATGGCAGAGTGTCAGATACAGATAAGTTGGCTGGCACACCGCAATCGGGAGCAAGCCCCACATTTGGAACTGCGTTGTGATTGGGTCGACTGCCGCTGACGCCCACGGTTTGCCTGCGTGTCGACATCGAGCATGACAATGGCGCAACCAGGCTACTTTGGCCTTGCCGAGCCCCCTTAAGGTGGTGCGAATTCGGTCGCAGAGCACAACAAGAACAATGAATAGCCTGAACTCCACGGATTCCAACGGCCAGTTGGCGCAAGGCTTCAAGCCGCGCCACGTGACCATGCTGTCCATCGCCGGCATCATCGGTGCCGGGTTGTTTGTCGGTTCCGGGCATGCCATTGCGGCCGCCGGGCCGGCGGTGTTGCTGGCCTATCTGGCCTCGGGGCTGCTGGTGGTGCTGGTGATGCGCATGCTCGGTGAAATGGCCGTGGCGCGGCCGGACACGGGCTCGTTTTCCACCTACGCCGACCAGGCCATCGGCCCTTGGGCGGGGTTCACCATCGGTTGGCTGTATTGGTGGTTCTGGGTGCTGGTCATCCCGATCGAGGCGCTGGCGGCCGGGCATGTGCTCAACCAGTGGTTCCCGCAGGTGGACGCGTGGCTGTTCGCCTTGCTGTCGATCATCCTGCTGGTCATCACCAACCTGTTCAGCGTGGCCAAGTACGGTGAGTTCGAGTTCTGGTTCGCGATGGCCAAGGTGCTCGCGATCATGGGGTTCATCGGCCTGGGTTTCAGCGTGTTGATGGGCTGGGTTCCCGACCGCGAGGCCAGCGGCCTCAGCCGGTTGATGCAGGAACACGGCGGTTTCGCACCCAACGGCCTGTCGGCGGTGGTGGGCGCGTTTATCACCATTATGTTCAGTTTCATCGGCACCGAAGCCGTGACTATCGCGGCGGCCGAGTCGAGTAACCCGGCGCAGAACATTGCCAAGGCCACCCGTTCGGTGATCTGGCGCATCGGCATTTTTTACCTGTTGTCGATTTCCATCGTCATTTCGGTGGTGCCGTGGAATGACCCGCTGCTGGCGTCGGTAGGTTCTTATCAACGCGCGCTGGAGTTGATGAACATCCCCCATGCCAAATTCATGGTTGACCTCGTGGTGTTGATCGCCGTGGCCAGCTGCATGAACTCCTCGATCTACATCTCTTCGCGCATGTTGTTTTCCCTGGGCAAACGTGGCGACGCACCGCAAGCGCTCAAACGCACCTCGACGGCAGGCGTGCCCAGGGCCGCGGTGGTTGCCAGCACCATCATCGGCGCGGGCGTGACATTGCTCAGTTACTTCATGCCGGCCGGGTTGTTCCAGTTTCTGCTGGCCAGTTCCGGCGCCATCGCGCTGCTGGTGTATTTGGTGATTGCCATCTCCCAACTGCGCATGCGCCGGTTGCTGCGTCGACAGAACGTCGAGTTGACCTTTCGCATGTGGCTGTTTCCCTGGCTGACCTACCTGGTGATCGTGTTCATCTGCCTGGCGCTGGGGGTGATGATGGTCACGCCGGAGCACCGTACCGAAGTGTCGTCGACCATTGGCCTGGCGCTGGTCATCTCCTTGATCGGCCTGCTCACGGCGCGTCCGCACGGCCCGACGGCCGAACCGGTTTCGCTGGGGCAATCCTGATCAGCCGTTGGGGGGTACCGGTCATGACGCCTCACGCGCCTGCTTGCCAGAACATCGGCTTTTTGCTGCTGGACCAGTTCACCCTGATTTCACTGGCCTCGGCGGTCGAGCCGCTGCGCATGGCCAACCAACTGGCCGGCGAAGAGCTCTACCGCTGGCAAACCCTCAGCTTCAACGGCCAGCCGGTGTGGGCGAGCGATGGCGTGCCGGTCACGCCGGATGCCTCGACGCAGGACCCGCACAGCTTCGACGCTGTGATCGTGTGCGGTGGCGTGGGTATTCGCACGGCGGTGAAGCCTGAGCACATCGCCTGGCTGCGCAACCAGGCCCGCGTGCATTGCAAGCGCCTCGGCGCGGTGTGTACCGGCAGCTGGGCACTGGCCATGGCAGGCTTGCTCGATGGCTTCCAATGCAGCGTGCATTGGGAGCTGATGGCGTCGATGCAGGAAGCCTTTGCGCGGGTCACTGTCAGCTCCAGTGTGTTCACCCTCGACGGCAACCGCTTCACCAGCTCCGGCGGCACCGCGCCGCTGGACATGATGCTGCACCTGATTGGCCGCGATCACGGGCATGAGCTGTCGGCGGCGATATCGCAGATGTTCGTGTACGAGCGCATCCGCAACGAACGCGACCACCAGCGCGTGCCACTTAAGCACCTGCTTGGCACGCAACAGCCCAAACTGCAGGAAGTGGTGGCCTTGATGGAAGCCAACCTGGAAGAACCCCTCGATCTTGATGACCTGGCGGCTTATGTGCAGGTATCCCGGCGCCAACTGGAGCGCATGTTCCAGCGTTACCTGTACTGCACGCCGTCACGTTATTACCTCAAGCTGCGCCTCACGCGTGCGCGTCAGTTACTGATGCAAACGCCTATTTCGATTGTGGAACTGGCGGTGATCTGCGGCTTCGTGTCCACGCCGCATTTTTCCAAGTGCTATCGGGATTTCTTCGGCGTAGCGCCCAGCGACGAACGCTGCGACATGCGCCTGCAACCCCCGCAGGCGAGCCGGCCGGTGGTGCATCCGCGCTCGTCGGCAAAGCCGAAGAACACGCTGGAACAGGCGCGCGATGAGCCGACCTTTGCGAGTGTGCAGATTCAACGGCGCTGACGCTCGGCAGGGGGGCTGGTTTTCAGCCCCACTGATAACGCAGAACCGTCGCCCTCAGGTTCAACGCACCCGCGTCCTGCTCTGTACGGCCAGGTCTAGTGCCTTTTGCATGTCCAGCCGCGCGGAACGCCCCACGTCCTTGTCATTGAGCTGATAGCTACGCTCCGACGGCAGGATCGGCGCGGTAAGGTCCTGGGCGTCGCTGCGTTCAAAGTCATGGTTGTCGCCAATCGCCATCGAGCTGCGGCGCAAGAGTGTGCGCAATTGCTCGGGTTGCAGTTGCGGGTTGATCGACAGCATGGCCGCCAGCAGGCCCGCGACCATCGGGGTGGCATAGGAGGTGCCGCAATGCACGGCGCCTTCCTCGCCGACGTCGGCCGTGGATGCATGGGCGCAGGCGGCGGCGGTGATATCGACGCGCATGTCGACGTTCGAGGAACTGCGCGTGACCGCATAGGCCGGGTCATCCACGGCGAGGCCGGCCTGCTCGCCGCGCTGGTGGCCGCCCACCACCAACAGTTGCTCGGTGATAAACGAGGAGGGCAGGCGGTAGTCATCCGTGCCGGAGAACGCCGAGCCGTTACCGGCGGAATTCACCACGATCACGTCGGGATGTTCCTTGCGCAGCCATAGGAAAAATTCTTCCAGCAATTCTTCGTAGCCGCTCATGGCAATGCCCGAGCGCACCAGTGAGTCGACGTCCTGGCCGTTGACGTCCCGGGTGCCGACGCGATGGATGCCCCAACTCCAGTTGAGCACGCGTACGCCGTCTTCCACGAGGTTGACCGATGCCGCGATGTTGGCCGTGATGCCGGCATCGGAATTACGCTCGACGATCACGTCGAAACCACCGCTGGCCTTGTCCAGGCCACGCAAAAAACCGCTGTTGCCGCCGTTGTGCCAACGCGCCGCAAGGATGCCGGCGACGGTGGTGCCGTGGCCGTTTGCACCGTCGGTGTCGCGTGCGTACACGCAGGTTCGACTGGGCGCGCAGGCACCCAGGTAGTCGGCGAAATCCGCCGTGTCGAAGTCCACGCCGCGCTCGATCACGCCTACGCGCACCGGTTTTGGCAGGATCGGCGAGTGCTGCCCCGGGATGCGCCGCTGATAGTAGGCCACCGCGTCGAGAAAGCGGTTGGCGGCCCATTCATCGGAGTCGGCGGGCGGTTTTTTCGGCGCTTCACGGCGCGTGGCGGCGTGCTCGGTTTCTTCGGCGGCGGACTCTTCGATCACCACGGCATCCACGCCGGTCTCGCTGCCCAGGCGCAGCACCAGCGCATCCCGTTGCATCAGGTCCGTGGCCGGCAGGCGCAACTGGAAGACATTCAACGGCGCGATGCTGCCGACCACCGTCGCTCCATATTTGCGCGCCAGGCGCTCGGCTTCCTGGCGGCCGTTCTGGTCTTCTTCGATCAGCACGCTGACCAGGTTCACATAGGTGGTCAGGCCGTCCATGTTCTTCGCCACTTCGCTGGGGCCGGCCGCTACCACCTGGCTGTTGCGCACGCTCAGCCAGGCGGCATTGCTGACGCGCGGGCCGTCTTCCAACCACAGCGGGCCGCTCTGATAGCGGGCGCTGTCCAGGCGCAGGCGCACGTGGTTGCCGTCGCGTTGTACCGCATCCGCCGGCAGGGCCTTGCCCGCCAGTTTCAGCTGTGGCGGGGCATCGTTCAGGCCGCGAACGGTCAGGCACCAGTCCTGCTGGCGGTTTTCCAACACGTCGCCGCAGCGTTGCAGGTTTTCCAGGCGCAGCGGTGGTTGGGCAGCGCTGGCCGTGGCAGCCAGGCTGAAAAGGGTTGCCAGGGTGGCGAAGCGTAAGGGCATGAGCGGGTTCCTTGCCGGTGGCCTGCTGTTCCGACTACGCCGGGGCTTGCTTCGTTCAGCGCATAACCGACGCCATTGAATTTGAACTCCCGTTTCAGGCGCTTACTCATAACGGGGGAGGGACTTGCACATGACGGACGTGGCCATGACCCAGCAACACGTGCTCCAACGCGACACCGCAGCGGTAGTCTTGCTGGGGCGCTTGTTTGACGTGATCGGCCGCCGCGTGATGATCAGCTTTACTTACGCCATCTCCGGTGTGTTGCTGGCGGTGAGCGGCTATGCCTTCCAACAGGCCGCGGATTGAGGGGCTGACGCCAGCCGCAATGTTCAGCGCTGCTTGCGTGATTCGAGGCCCGCGAACACCAGCATGCCCGCCAGCATGGCCACGCTGAACAGCACCGCCTGCCATCGCCCCGTCAGCAGTAAGGCCACGGCCGGTCCGGGACAGAGCCCGGCAATCGCCCAGCCGATACCGAACACGATGCTGCCCAGCACCAGCCGGCGGTCGATGTTGCGCCGTGTCGGCATCTGCATCGGCGCGCCGAGCAATGCGGTGTCACGCCGCCTGGCGAAGAAGAAAAACACGCTGCTCACCATCAGCGCCCCGAGCATGACCAAGGCCAACGAAGGGTCCCAGTCGCCAGCGAGGTCGAGAAAACCCAGCACCTTGGCCGGGTTTGTCATCCCGCTGAGGTACAGCCCCAGCCCGAAGATCAAGCCCGCCATCAAAGCCGTGATTTTGCGCATGCTCAAGCCCCCACTACATGACGTAGCACGTAGACGCCGGCAAAGCCGCTGCCCATGAAACAACCCACCGCCACCAGCGAGCGCACCGACAACCGTGAAAGCCCGCAGACCCCGTGCCCGCTGGTGCAGCCGGCGCCATAGCGCGTACCGATCCCCACCAACACCCCCGCCAGTACCAGCGCCACGCCACCGACCTGGAACGAGGGCTGCGGCAACGGCGCGCCGAGTAACCAGATCAGGGGCGAGGCGATCAACCCCGCGACGAACACCAGCGCCTCCCCCCGACCATCGCTACGCCTGGACAGCAGGCTGCCGAGCAGACCGCTGATACCGGCAATGCGCCCGTTGAGCAGCATGAACAGGCCGGCGGACAAACCTATCAAGGCACCGCCGAGCAGGGAGGTCCATGGGGTGAAATCGGCGGAGAGGCTCATGGTCGGGACAGCCTTCGGGGATTGGGGGAGTGCATCGATAGCACAGTTTCTGCCCGTATTGCGTGAAATGCCGGTGGTAGATGGGGCGGCTCAAGCCCTGGGGCGCAAGCACCGCTATGATTTTGCGGTGCTGCCTGCATTTCTTTCACCGCTATCTGCCTAACGCACGCATCGTCCGCCCTGAAGACCTGATCCCGGCCGGTGGCGCAGCGGGTATTGCCGCCGCCTTCAATACACCCCTGGCGGAACGCGTGGGGCCTGATGTTTCAAACGACGAAGCGACTCACCATCCTGTTAAGGTCGACCGCCAACTTTGACATTTCTCCGCACGCGCTGGCGGTTTGACTGGCGCCCGCGGAACTCTGCACGGCCAGCTCTCGAATGCTGACCAGATTACGGTCGACTTCACGCGCTACATGAGCTTGTTCTTCAGACGCAGTGGCTATCAAGGTGTTGCGCTCGTTGATCTGCGTAATGGCCTTGGCGATCTGGTCCAGTGAAGTGCTGGCTTCCTGGGCGACGTCGAGGGATTGGGTCGCCAGCTCTTTGCTTTTGCTCATGGCTTCCACCGCTTCGGCTGAGTCGCTCTGCATGGCGGAGATCATCTGTTCGATCTCTTGCGTGGAAGACTGCGTTCGGTGCGCCAGCGCCCTGACCTCGTCCGCCACCACGGCAAAGCCGCGCCCTTGCTCACCGGCCCTTGCGGCTTCAATGGCTGCGTTCAGCGCCAGCAGGTTGGTCTGCTCGGCGATGGCCCTGATCACTTCGACGACTTTGTTAATGCTTTGAGCGCGCTCTGACAGCACCTGAATCTTGTCGCTCGTGGTTTCAACGTTGCCGCTCAGTTTTTGAATGGACTTCAGTGTTTGAGAGACGCGCTCCAGGCCGGTCTCAGTGAATTCCTGGGTGCGACGCGACTCTTCGGAGGCCGACTCTGCATTGCGGGCCACCTCGTCAACCGCCGCGCTCATTTCGGTTACGGCGGTGGCCGCCTGGTTGACCTCATCATTTTGTGAAACAAGGCCTCGACTGGATTCCTCCGTGACCGCCGTCATTTCTTCTGCGGCCGAGGCCAGCTGCGTGGATGAATCACTGATCTGCATGATGGTTTTGCGCAGGTTTTCCTGCATCTGGGCCAGCGCTTTTAACAGGCGTGCGGCTTCATCCTTCCCGCTGACCTGCACTTCTTTGGACAGATCACTGCCGGCAATGCGTTCGGCCACGGACAGGGCTGTACCTATCGGAGTGGTGATGCTCTTGGTCAGAAGGGTCGCCAGCGCGATAGTCAGGACTACGACACCGGCAATAAGGCCACTGATTACCCAGATGCCTTCGGCGTAAGTGGCGGTTGCGTATTGCCCAGCGGCTGTCGCGCCATTGTTGTTGTAGTCAGTCAGGGCTTTGATCTCGCCCTCCAACCGATTCGTCAACGGGCGGATGCCTGTACTCACCTGGCTTACCGCTGCAGGTATGTCAGCGCGCGCCATCAAAGGTTCGAGAATGTCCAGCTGTTTGGCATATGCATCGGCGGACGCTTTAACCACTAGATACAGGGTGCGCTCGTCGTTGCTCGCGATCAGTGGTTCATACTGGGCTACCGCATCCGCCAAGACCTTCCGGTAGCCTGCAAAGGAGGCAACGGTCGACTGAAGGGTTGTAGGGTCAGCGAGCGCGCGCTGAGTTTCAAGCCTCAGCCGCATCACGCCGGAGTTCATTAATGCTGTTTGCCTGATACTTGGCAGCCAGTTGGTTTCAATATCTTTTTCTGCATCCCGCAGTTTGCCCATCTGCACTGCGGCGACTGCGCCGAGTACAAAGACCAATACGATGATTGACGCGAAAAACAAGGAAGCTCGTGGAGCTACGTTAAGGTTTCTAAGGTTCATGTGAGCTTCCTGGCTGCGAGGGGGAGCGGGTTAGTCAGGGTATCGACCTGACGTTGGGAAACTTAATCGGGCTGCTTTGGATATTCGTGCCACGTCAACGCGCCAGCTGTTACGGTGACCACTCGTGGAGTGAAGGCCACGTTTGCGCCGGCTATTCCTATAGCTGCCAACAAACCTTTCGTTTCACCCCAACGGCGCATCAGGACTATGAATTGATCCTGTTGGACAGTGGCCGGTGTCTGGTCGCGTTGCAGCGTTTGAATGCAGGGGGGGAACCTGGAAATGAGGCTGTTGAGAAGGCGGGGCTTTGTAGAGCGATGGATGTCTTTTAATAGCAGGCGTCTGGGAAGGGGGCGGGTAAACGAACCCACCCCCGTTCCGCGTCAAAGCCCGCTTCGTTACTTCAATTTAATGAGTGTGTTGGATCGAAAAAAACCATGAGTCAGATCTGCATTTCAAACCCAAGAACCTCCCTGCGCATTCGTTGGCTGAAAGCGCTATTGCCGTTCTCATTGCTCTTTCTGATGTTTGGCGCTGAGGCCGCCCTGGGGGCCGTGAGCGACAAAGCAGTTAGCCTTTTCGCGGCAGGGCAGTATCAGGCGACGATTGAGGAAGCGGATCGCGTGCTTGAAGCCGACCCTGCCAACTCCGAGGCGTTGAATATCAAGGCGCTGGCAGTCTCTGTGCTGGGCGATGACCGTACCGCCATCGTCCTGGTTACCCAGGCACTGGAGGCGGCTAAACAGAACGGCCAAGCCTCGACCGCGCAACAGGCGACCTACTGGAACAACCTCGGCTATCTTCACGAGCGACTACGCAATTTCGAGATTGCCCTTGGCTACTATGAAACATCCTTGAAAATGCGCCTCGCGGTACTTGGCACGGATGACCTGATAATTGCCGACAGCTACAACAACATCGGTACCGCGCAGAGCAAACTGGGCCGATATGAAGAGGCCTTCGAAAACCTGCGCAAAAATATCGCGTTGAGAAAGCGACTGCTCGGCGACAACGACGCTTCGGTAGCCGTCTCGCTGAACAACTTGGGCAATGCCTATAACCTCCAGGGCAAGTACGAGGCGGCGCTGCCGCTTTTTCAACAGGCGCTGGATATCGACATGGCCCTGCATGGTCCGCGCCATCCGACGGTCGCCATCCGCTGGAACAACCTCGGCGACGCCTATCGCGGCCTGGGCCAGTACGATAAAGCGGAAGCCTTCCTGACGATGGCGCTGAACAGTGACCAGGCAACGTTTGGCGAGCATCACCCCAAAATAATTTTGCGCCACTTCAACCTTGCGCGAGTCTACGAGGCTCAAGGCGACACCGCCAAGGCACGCGCCGCCTATACAAAGGCTCTTCAGATACTCAGGCAGGTCGACCCCGATGACTTGGCGCAAATCCGCTACTTCGAAGAAAAACTGCGAACACTGCAAGGCTAGTGTGTGCGCATCGGAGGGGCATTTTTTTCATGCGTCTCTCCCATGCCGACGCTTGCGTCAGAACCCTTGGCTGAAGCTGATGCCGCGCATAATCGAGAAACGTGGGTCGATCAGTTTCAGCGCCTGTTCGCCCTTCACCTTGGCCACGGTTACGTTGTAGGTCTTGGGCGCGTCGCAGAGAACTTCCGGTTGCGTGCGAGTTTTTCGATGGCCGGGTTTTTTTGGACTAGGCAGCGATGGGTCGCTGGGGGGATGTCGACGGGCAGCATCCAGGATTTTTCCACGGCGGGGCCCATCTGCTGGGGGTTAGCGGTGGTGTTCTGGATCTTGGCGATCTCATACCCCTGGGCGTAACGAAGCCGGACGCCTGCGGTACGTACGCGGTGCGGCCAGGTGTAGGGATCTGGTTTATGGGGAAGGGGTTTTGAGCTTGCGGATGCGCCAACATCCTACGTTCAAGGATTGGCTTTCATCCGCCCCAGAATCGCCGTGCGCAGGCATTGCCAGGCGATAAACCCGATCACCAGAACCTCGGCCACACCCAAAAATACATTGAATGAAAACGCGACCGGCTGCTCGGCCCAGTAGAACGTCGTGTATCCCGATCTAAAACCGCTGATTCGCAGTCGCCCGCTGATCACCGCCGGCACTAATGCGACGATCTGATTCAGCTCCAGCACTGCGAGGAAAGTGCCTATCAGCGCGAGCAGGGCGCGCGCGGGGATGCCGAGTTGTTCGGTCGACTCAGCCGCCGGCACGGGGCCTTTGGTTTTGCGCTGCCTGGCGATCTTCGCCGGCGTTGGCGCCGGCCGATAGGGTGCCGGTTTAGCGACCGCCGATTCAAGGACGACCTCGCCAGGCATGGCCACGTCGAGGTAGTCGGCCAGTGTGCGCAGCCACAGGTCGGTGCGTTTGCTGCCCGGCACCACCGGAATGTTGTCGGTGGTCAACCGGTGCTCGCCGCCATCACGCATTACCAGCCACAACTGGGTGTGGATGGGCTCGGCCTGCTCGCGACGACGCAGTTCCAGGGCGCGCGGGTTATCGATGTTGAATACCGACTTCACACGCTCTCGGCGCCCGAAAAAGTTCTGCGTGCGGCGCTTGCCTTCGCCGCCGACGCGTGACAACAACAACGACTCGCGCGAGCCCATGTACACCATCAGGGACAGGCCCAAGGCAGGCATCAGCAGCAGCGAGAGTATTAACAGGAGGGTCGACAACGGATTCAGATCAGCCAGCTGCGCTTGCCATTCGGTAAGCCAGAACCCGACGCAGGCCACCGGCAGGATGAAGGTGATTGCGCCGGTCAGCAGCATAAATGCGCTTTGCACGAGGTTGCGTGAATGGATATGCAGATCGCCGTTGGCGAGATGTTCGAAGCGGTGGCCGATTAGCATGTCGAGATCCATGGGCGCCGGGCTCAATACCGCTTCAGGGGCCGGTAGGCTGGGGTCGAGGTTGATGTCGCGCAGAATACCGTATGCAGGGCCTGCTTTCTAAGCGCATCCGATCCAGATGACAGCCTCCGTCCATGCGGTCACCCTCGGTGCCAATCCCCAGGGGGTGGTTTCCGCGCTCGCCGACACCCTGTCATCGTCCCCGGTGAAACAAACAGATGCCCGCTGAACGTTGCTTGGAGTGCGCCAGCTGTGAAATTCATCTCCCGTTCTGTGGTCTGTACAACGATCCCGTAAAGGACTGGTTCCAATGTCTATTCGCCGTACCCTTTGTTTTCTGACGCTGCCGCTATTTGCCGGCTGTCAGTATTTTCCTCATTTCCATTACTTCAAAGCGCCTGAAAACGAGCCGAACCCCGCTTGGGTCAGGGTCGTGAACTTCACTCAGCATGCCGATATTTATCAATACGAGAACGGCGTGCGTTCGGGAGGCTCCGTCCGGACGGGGCCTCTTCCATTTACCCACACGCAAGACGTGGGCATGCCCAAGGCCGGGCAGAATTTGACTTCCGACTACTATGAAACACCCATAAGGCCGGGCATCGAGACGCAAGTGAGTATGTTCTGGAAGGGCTCGCGCACCCGCTCGTGCTACGTCACAACTCAATTCACGCCACAGGCCGGGCGCTATTATCAATTCAGGCTGACATCCGGTTCGGGGGGGACCTGTACGTTGTATCCGTCGCTGATCGAACGCGATAACGACGGGACCGGATGGCATCTGACGCCCAATCCTGAGGTTACGTACATAGGCGAGGGGCCCACTGCCAAAATGCATTACAACAATAGCCGCTTTGAAGACCCCAACTACCACCCACCTGCGGATCTCTATCCCGGCATCGACGTTAACTGAAAGGGGGGATTTCGTAGATCGAATGGGCTCGTCTGGCCTATAGGAGCCCGTAACCACTGGGAGCATTGACGAAGTTGAGTCAGGCATATGCCGGCGGAAGCCGCGCTGCCACTTGCCCCCAGCATCTTCTGATTTCTCTGATAATGCCGCTGTCACCCAGCTTGTTCGTAGAGACCTCACATACCGACAAATGCTCTAACAGCCATTCATCTGTCCATCCCGCCCATTCACCTGTAATGGACTTGAGGTTGCCTTCAAGCACAGGGAAAACTTCACCCCAAAGGATGCTGTGAATGTCTTGGGGCGAATAGCCTGTTTCCAGGACCACGCGAGCGACGTAGTCAAAAGTCGAGTCGGTGATTTCAGTATCGAGAAAAAACTCTGAAAGTGCCTGCCAGATCTTCAAGCGGTTTGCGTCGACAGTTTTCATGCAATATCCCGAAGCTTGGAGGGCGCCCAGCGGCTAGAAGGCATAGTAGCCGAAAGCGTTCAGACAGTTATTCGCCGTCAGGACGGGCCGCTTTCGGCCCAGAGCGGACATAACTATCGTTATTATCGTTCGTCTAAAACAACCACATAATCGGAGAAGTCCACATCACCAACACCGTCGCTACATTCCAATGTCATCTTGCTATCGGACTCGCAGACGTGAATTCCTGCATTGCCAACCCATGCATTAATGCCAAAAGTGCTTTTCCATACGTTCCAGATTTTTAAAGTACTTCCGACTTTGGAAAACACTTCTATCTCTACAGCATCAGGACTGGAATCAGACCACAAAATTATCTCGGGATAGCCATCGCGGGAGCCGTCCACGACGATCTGCCCACTTACCGTCTTTAATGCTAACCCTTGCACTCGACCGTTCGTAGCACCCAATCGGCGAATTGAAAAGACGGTTCTGGGCTTCGTGATCTCGATCTCCATAATCGCAACGACGGTTGTCCCATTGAAAGTTATGGGCTTTCCTTTAGTGCGCATAAATATCGAAGAGAGCGTTTC
Organism: Pseudomonas asgharzadehiana; assembly: GCF_019139815.1. Lineage (NCBI taxonomy): Bacteria > Pseudomonadati > Pseudomonadota > Gammaproteobacteria > Pseudomonadales > Pseudomonadaceae > Pseudomonas > Pseudomonas asgharzadehiana. The sequence continues at coordinate 4,302,883 of NZ_CP077079.1, read as the reverse complement.
TTCCATTTTCAGTCCCCGGGACTTCTCAGCCCGTTTGAGTCAGCTTGGCCCAGGCGAGGTTAGCATCTCTATAGTTTGCGGGTCTCATGAGCGGCTACTTTTGGCCGAAAGCAGCCCCTCTCATCGCAAACCCGTCTACTATGCCTTCCCCGGCAGTGGTTCCAAGCGCTACCGACTCAACTGTTAAAGGTATCGCAATGTCCATCGACCAAATTTCCCTCCCCAAAGGCGTTGGCCCTCACGCCACTAAGCTGCTTGACGCCATCACCGGCGCTGCCACCCATGACGAGCTCAACCGCGCAGGCGGCAAGGCCGAGGGTTTTGTGTTGGGGCTTGAACCCACCAAGGCCATCAAAAGCCAGATCGCCGAGTCGTTGTATGTGGCCTATGACGACGCGGCGAGCAATCGGGCGAGTGAGTTGAAGGGCTGATGATCAGCCGGGGCAGGGCGCTTCGCGGTCGAGGAGTCTGGCGGTGAGGAGTACGCCCAGTTCGCTCAGTTGGTGGATGGCCAGGGCGATGTCGCGGTGTTTGCCGTTGAGGTCTTCGCACAGGTCGAGCAGCAGGGTGCTGACGCTGGTGAAGGTTTCGTAGCTGTTGGTGATGAGGGTTTCGTTGCTGGCGTTGGGTGCGACGCTGAAAAGTGCGGCTGAATCTGGTGCGGCCTTATACATGTTTGAATTCCTGTCTAGGGCCGCCATCCTTTAGCTACTAAACAAAAGGGTGGCAGCTGTGCGCAGGTTAGTAGACCGGGGAATCCAAACGAAAGCCGGCGCGCCCGAAGGCGCCCTGCGCACAGCCACCATCAAGTACAGACTGGAATGTCTGGTTGATAACGCTTGTGCACTTTTGTCTGGATAAACCGTCAGGCTACTAAACCCGATCCCCGAGATGTCGGCGACCGAGCCACCTTAGAGACGGCTACCCAGGTGCACAAGTCGGCGGATTCTGACGCACGCGTAGGCAATGCAGCAAGTTGGAGTCGCTCGATTTTCGCTTGTGAGATCTTGTACAGTCGGCTCCTGGACAAGGACTGCTTACCAAGGGCACACCATGACATTGACCGTCGACACCTTCCTCGAACTGGCCATGGCCAACCCCATCAACGCCGAAATCACCGCGCGTCTACCCGACCTCGGTGTGGACCAGTGCATGCTCACGGCGGGTTGTCTGTTCCAGGCGGTGTGGAATCACCAGATGAAGCTACCGGCCGATCAGGGGGTGAAAGACTACGACGTCTTTTACTTCGATACGGACCTGTCCTACGAGGCGGAGGACGCGGTGATTCGCCGGGCTGACGGCTTGTTCAAGGACCTGGGCGTGAATGTGGAGGTCAAGAACCAGGCGCGGGTGCACCTTTGGTATGGGCAGCGCTTCGGTCGGCCTTACCCACAATTGCAATCGGCCCGGCAGGGGGTGGATCGTTACCTGGTGGCGGGGACGTGCATCGCGTTGGATATCGCCAGCGGTGAGGTGTACGCCCCGTATGGGCTGGCGGATGTGGAGCAAGGGGTGTTGCGGATCAACCCGTTGCATCCGGAGCAGGCGCTGTTTGCTGAAAAGGCCAGGAGTTATCAGGCGCGGTGGCCTTGGCTCACGATTGTGGAGCCGTCGGCCGGGCAATAGGGCTTTAGTGAGAGGGCGATGCAGGTGCCTTGGCCAGGCAAGGAGACTGAGGCGATCCCATCGCAGCCTCGCTGGGGCTCGACAGCTCCCACCGGTTAATCCCGTGGTGCCAGCGGCTTTTTTATCCGGCAGTGAGGCTGAGCAGCCATCCCAGCCCAGCGCTTGCCGCCACCACCAGCCACGGCGGCAACTTCCAGGCCATCAACGCCACCAGCGCGAGCACGGCCAAACCGAGGTCGTAGACGCTGAAAATCGCGCTGGTCCACACCGGGCGATACAGCGCGGCCAACAGCAGGCCCACCACGCCGGCATTCACGCCGGTCAGGGCGGCTTGGGTGCGTGGGCTGCGGCGCAGGGTTTCCCAAAAAGGCAGGGCGCCGAACACCAGCAGGAACGATGGGGCGAAGATGGCGAGCAGGCAGATCAGGCCGCCCAGCCAGCCGTTCGGGTCAGGTTGCATGGCGGCGCCGAGGAAAGCCGCGAACGTGAACAGAGGGCCGGGCACGGCTTGGGCGGCGCCGTAGCCGGCGAGGAACAGGTCGTTGCTGATCCACTGCGGCGGCACCACTTCGGCTTGCAGCAGCGGCAGCACCACGTGGCCGCCGCCGAACACCAATGCACCGGCGCGGTAGAAGGCGTCTACCAGCGCCAGGCCTTGGTTGGGCAGGTTTTGCGCCAGCAGCGGCAAGGCCATCAGCAACAGCGCAAACAGCAGTAGCCACAGGGCGCCGGTGCGACGGCGGATGGGCATGGGCAGCGCTTCGTGTTCGGCGTTCGGCGTGGGTTTTAAAAGCAGCAGGCCGATCACGCCGGTGACGACAATCACGCCCACTTGGCCCCAGGCGGAAGGCACGAGCAAGGCCACGCCACCGGCGATCAGCATCAGTATGAGGCGGGCCGCGCCCTGGCACAGATTGCGCGCCATGCCCCACACGGCTTGGGCGACCACGGCCACAGCGACCACTTTAAGGCCGTGCAGCACGCCGGGCGGCAGGGCGCTGCTGTGGTGCGCAATGCCCAGGGCGAACAGCACCAGCAGCACGGCGGATGGCAAGGTGAACCCGGCCCAGGCGGCCACGGCACCGCCATAACCCGCCCGCGACAGGCCCAGAGCGATGCCGACCTGACTGCTGGCGGGGCCGGGCAGGAATTGGCACAGCGCGACCAGGTCGGCATAGCTGCGCTCACTGAGCCAGCGCCGCCGCGTCACGAACTCGGCGCGAAAATAGCCGAGGTGGGCGATGGGGCCGCCGAACGAGGTGAGGCCCAGGCGCAGGAAGATCAGGAACACCGACCAGGGGCTGTTGGAGCAATCGGCGCGGGTGTTGGTCACGGTTGGGGTCTCTGGTGGTGCTCAAAAAAGGTGGAAGAGTGCCATTTTTGCCGCCGTTATTGAATTTATTCGCGGTAGTTCGAGTCACTCAAGCATAGCGTTGCTTTCTACCCCTCCAGCTCAAGGACCGACCATGACCTTCTTCATCTTCCTGCTCGCCTGCGCCGCCGCCGCCAGCACCGGCATTATCTTCAAGCCCTGCGCCTGGTACGAATCCCTGGTCAAGCCCAGCTTCACCCCGCCCAATTGGCTGTTCCCGGTCGCGTGGACCATCATCTACCTGCTGCTGGCCTGGGCCGGTTATCGTCTGAGCCTGATACCGGGCAGCGAAATGGTGTTGGCGCTGTGGGCCGCACAAATCGCCTTGAACACCTTGTGGACGCCGGTGTTCTTCGGTGCCCATCGCCTGCTCGCCGGCATGGTGGTTATCGTGCTGCTATGGCTCACCGTGGCGGCGATGGTGGTATTGGCGGTGCGCCTGGACCTGATCACCGGCTTGATCCTGTTCCCGTACCTGGCGTGGCTCTGCGTGGCGGCGGCGCTGAATTTCTCGATCTTGCGCAATAACCGCTGATGGCTCACAAACTCTGGCCTGCGAGCGAGGCTGAACTGGCCCAAATGCGCCGCTTCAATCAAAAGCTCGCGTGGATGCCGCGCTTTAAAATCCGCAACCGCGTCACACCGCGTCTGATCCAGGCGCTGTTGCGTGCAAGCCAAACGTTCAAGCAGGCGCCCGTGGTCGAATGCAAAGTGGTGGCGGGCGTGCCCGTGCGCATCCTGCGCCCGAGCGGCCCGCCCAAGGGGGTGGTACTGGATATTCACGGCGGCGGTTGGGTGATCGGCAATGCGCAGATGGACGATGACCTCAACCTCGGCATGGTCAACGCGTGCGACGTGGCGGTGGTGTCGGTGGATTATCGGCTGGCGGTGGATACGCCGGTTGAAGGGCTGTTGGAGGACTGCCTGACGGCGGCGCATTGGTTGCTCGCCGAGGAAGAGTTTGCGCATTTGCCGGTGGTCTTCGTCGGCGAATCGGCCGGCGGGCATCTGGCGGCGGCGACGTTGCTGGTGTTCAAACAATGGCCAGAGTTGCTCAAACGGGTAAGCGGTGCGGTGTTGTATTACGGCGTTTACGATTTGACTGGCACACCGAGCGTGCGCCAGGCCGGGCCGAGCACGTTATTGCTGGACGGGCCGGGGATGGTCGAGGCGTTGCGCTTGCTCACGCCGGAATTAAGTGATGAACAGCGCAGGCAACCGCCGTTGTCGCCGTTGTATGGCGACTTTGAAGGTATGCCGCCAGCGTTGATGTTCGTGGGCGAGTTGGACCCGCTCAGGGACGACACGTTGCTCATTGCTGAACGATGGCCGCAGGCCGAGGCCCATCTGCTGCCGGAGTCGGCGCACGGGTTCATTCATTTTCCGGTGGCGATGGCGGATGGGGTGTTGGGGTATGGCCGAAGGTGGATCACGAAACGTATCAATGGCGAACAATAAAGCCGTTCGCCACAACGGCTGATCGGCATGATTTAAAAGGCTAGGCAGGCGGAAAGTCCTTATAGCACTTTGGCAGGTATCCCCAGATTCTCAGCACACATATCCACCCATTTTTCAGGCCGCCATTAGTGAAGTTTGGCCAGACGTGACGGTCGGCGGGCGCATGGTGGGCTGTTTGTTGTGGGTTTCCCAGCGCTGATCTTTGCTGCCCGACGGCATGGTCGCTCAGTTAGAGCGCAACCGCAGTATTTGCGCCCCATCAAACGGGTCCGTCAGGTAGTGCCCCTGCACGCCGAACGTGTCCTGCAGGCGTTGCGGTGTGAGTACATCCATCGGCTTGCCCAGCGCCACCAATCGCCCGCGATCCAGCACGGCCAACCGATCACAGGTCAGTGCCTGGTTGAGATCGTGCAGCGCAATCAATGTCGTCACCGGCAGCGCCTGGACACCTTTCAAAATCGCCAGTTGATGCTGGATATCCAGATGGTTGGTCGGCTCATCCAGCAACAGAATCTGTGGCCGTTGCGCCAGGGCACGGGCGATGTGCACGCGTTGGCGCTCGCCGCCGGAGAGGCTGCGCCAGGCGCGTTGGCTCAGATGGGTGGCGTCCACGTCGTGCAGGGCCTGGCGCACGATTGTGTCGTGGTCGTGTGACCATGGGCTCAGCGCCGACAGCCAGGGTGTGCGGCCCAGCGCCACGGCGTCGAACACGCGGATCGCGTCGTCGGTGTCGGCCTGCTGCTCCACCACCGCCAACTGTTGCGCGATGGTGCGGCGCGAGAGGTCGCCCAGGCGTTGGCCGCCCAGTCGCACCTCGCCGCTGGCGGGCGTACGCAAGCCCGCCAGCAGTTTGAGCAGGGTGGATTTGCCGGAACCGTTCGGGCCGACGATGCCCAAGGTTTCACCCAGGTTTACCTCCAGGTGAATCTCGCGCAGCAACTCGGCCTCGCGCACCTTGAAGCCCAGGCCCGTGCAACTGAGCACTGTCATCGGGCATTCCTCCGGCCGATCAGGATCAGCGCAAACACCGGCGCGCCGACCAGCGCCGTGACCACGCCCACCGGGATCACCTGGCCCTTGATCAAGGTGCGCGATAGCACATCGGCCGCGATCAGGAACAAGGCGCCGCCCAACGCACTGGCCGGCAGCAGTCGCGAGTGCCCGGTGCCGAGCAACAAGCGCACGGCGTGGGGGATCACCAGGCCGACAAAGCCAATGGAGCCGACAATCGACACCATCACCGCCGTGACCAGCGCGGCGCAGCCCACCAGCACAAACTGTACGCGGCGCACCGCAATGCCGAGGGACGCCGCCGAGTCGCTGCCGAAGGTAAACGCATCCAGCGCACGCCGGTGCCACAGGCACACGGCCAAGCCCGCCACGGCGACCGGCACCGCCAGCCACACCGACGGCCAGCGCACGCCGCTGAGGTTGCCGAGCAGCCAGAACAGGATGCCGCGCGCCTGTTCCGAGCTGGCGGACTTGGTGATCAGGAATGCGGTGAGCGCATTGAACAGCTGCGAGCCGGCGATGCCCGCGAGGATGATCTGCCCGGTGCCGCTCATGGAGCCACTGGCCCGCGCCAATAAAATCACCAGGGCGAATGCCGCCATGGCCCCGACAAACGCGCCGGCCGACAGCGAAACCAAGCCGCCGCCCACGCCCATCAACGCCACCAGCACCGCGCCGGTCGAGGCGCCGGCGCTGATGCCCAACAAGTACGGGTCGGCCAACGGGTTACGCAACAACGATTGCAGAATCACCCCGCAGGTGGCCAGCCCGGCGCCGCAGGCGGCGGCGACCAGGGTGCGCGTGAGGCGGTAGTTCCACACCACGCCTTCGTCGATGGGGTCCAGCAGGTAGCCGGCGTTCCACAGTTTATTGGCGAGCACCTGCAACACCACCTGCGGTTCGATGGCGGTTTCGCCGATGGCCACGCCGGCGAGGACGGCGGCCAGCAGCAGCGCGAGGGCGAGTAGGGTACGGATCATTTGGGCAGGTTGTAGCCGTCGATGGCCGCGGCCAGTTGTTCAAGGCCATCAAAGGTGCGCAGGCTTGCCTGCAGCGCCAGGGCATCGAGGATGATGATGCGGTTGTTTTTTACCGCGTCCATGTTGCGCGTGACCGGGTCGCTGCGCAGGAAGGCGAGTTTCTTTTCATGGTCGTCGGCGGGGTAGCGGCGGCGGTCCATGCGGGCGATCACCAGGAAGGTCGGGTTGGCTTTGGCGAGGGTCTCCCAGCCGACGGCGGGCCACTCTTCATCGGACTGCACCACGTTGTGCAAACCGAGGGTTTCCAACATGAATTCGGGAACGCCCTTGTGCCCGGCCACATAAGGGTCGCTGGCCATCTCGGCGCTGGAGAACCAGACCAGTGCGCTGGCGTGTTTCAAGCCCTTGCCTTGCGCGGTGGCGACGGATTTGGCCAGGCGCGCTTTGAGTTCGTCGTTCAGTTGTTGGCCGCGATCCTGCACGTCGAAGATCTGCGCCAGTTGGTGGATGCTTTTGTAGATCGTCTCGATGCGGAACGGCTCCAGCCGCGTGCCGTCGGCGCCGACCAGGTTGTCTTTGCCTTCACAGTCGGAGGGCAGCAGGTAGGTGGGGATTTGCAATTCATGGAACTGCTCGCGCGTGCCCACCACCCCTTGCGCGCCGACCACCCATTCCAGCTCGGCCGCCACCAGTTGCGGGCGCTTGGCGATCACCGCTTCAAAGCTCGGCTCGTTGTTGGCCAGGCGGTCGATGCCGTCGTTCTGCGCCTTGAACGGCGCCAACACGCTGTTGAACCACAGCGAGGTGCCGACCACTTTGTCACCCACGCCCAGGGCGTAGAGCATTTCGGTGGCGGCCTGGCCGATGGTCACGCTGCGCTCGGGGGCGTGCTGGAAGGTCACGGTGCTGCCGCAGTTTTCGACCGCCAGCGGGTAATGAGTGGGCGCCGCTTGGGCCAGGGCACACAAGCCCAGCCCGGCGATCAGGGCGGTAACGCGTGGCAGCATGGGGCAATCTCCGTGTGAACCGTACGTGCAGCAGGGGCGTTACGGCTCGGAAATACGCCCTCGAACGCTGCCGCTCGGGCAGGCGAGGATGTCCTTCCCGGACACCCCGCCGGTGAGTGATGTTGCTGGGCCGGCAGGTCTCCTGACTGATGCGTCGTCGCCTCGCTCCGGCCTTCCCGGACGGTGTCCAGTGGCATGAAGGAGCAGGCTCGGCATCTACAGTTGCGGGGGCAGTTTCGATTGGCGCCGCGTGCGGCGTTTCGAATTCCCTATTAGTCCCGTTTGGGAACCGGCGCGGTATGGTAGTCCATCTTGGGCGCTGGGTGGAGGTACAATTCGGGTCCGTCCATAACCAACCCAAGGAAGGCCATGTTGATACGTCTGGGAATAGTGCCACTGTTGTTTTGCATGAGCGCACACGCCGCTGACCCTGCGCTCGCCCGCTACACCGACGCGATCGGCGACAGGGCCCGCGCCATCGCCCAGTTGGATGACGCAACCATTCTTGCCGAGGAAGCCAAACTGGCGCCCATCGCCAGTGACCTGTTGCGCAAGGTCGCGCCGCTGATCCGCAAGGGCGGCACCGGCACTGCGGTCCAGGAATTTTTACTCGACCAGTACGCACAGCACGGCTGGCTGCCGATGATGTTCGGTTATCGCGGCTACCCGGCAGCGGTGGCGGTGTCGGTGAATAACCAGGTGAGCGCCGCGCCGCCCACCGATGTGCCGTTCCCGGACGCGGCGCTGGTAAAAGTGGAGTTGATCGCGGCATCGGCGCAGGCCCATGTTGCTCAGGTCTGGACGTTTGCCACACCCAATGCCACCCCGGCGCAACGCCAATTGCTGATGACTGCGCGCCGTGCGCTGGCCAACGGAGTCGCCCACGTTCAGGGCGGCGAGCGGCTGGCCAATGTGGGGGCGGCGATACAACAGGAACTGGACGCGGGCCATGCCGTCGCGGTGCGTGAGTTTGCGGGCTATGCCATGGGGCAGGCGCGCATACAAAAGCCGCAAGTGCTCGGTTACAAGGTCGAGGGTGACAGCCCGTTGATGCAACCCGGGCAAGTGCTCAACGTGTATGTGATCGCCAAGGCGGGCACCGTTGGTGTGAGGTATCAGCCACCGGACTTTTGGAGCCTGCTCTCCACGGACGGTGCCGACGGCGTGATGTTGTCGGCGATGGTCGAGGTGACGGCAGATGGGCACCGGCTGCTTAGCCGGATGCTGGATTGATGCGCTGTACCGCCCTGCGAATGCTTGGGCGATGGGGTGATACGCAGTGATGGCTCAATGATATTATTTGCCGCGCCCTTTCGATTCGCCTTTGTTCATGGAGAACTTATGTCTTTTCGCAACGTCCTTGTCCTGACCCGGCTTTGCACCTTGTTACTGCTGGGTGGTTGCGCCCAGTCAGTGTCGTCACCCCCACCTGCTGCGCCAGTGCCGCTTGAACCGTTAGGACAGGTTTTGCCCTCGAACCCTTCAAGGCTGGGCTGGATCGACCAGATCATTGATCAAGACCCCGTCGTCACTTCTGCGCGCAAGCCCGTACTCCAACCGGCTCCGGATAACGACGCGCGCATTGCCAAATTGCGTAAACAAGACGGTGGCGTGCTGCCCGAGGGCTATTGGGCGCTCTACAAGCAGAACCTGGAAGCCATGCAGTACGACTTGAACCACCAGCATGACGCGGCCCGTGCCGAATACGTAAACACCTACCGCGATGAGTTGAGTCGTTTGAACGACGTGACACTGCAAACCATGGCCACCGCGCCCCAGGCACTGGATGCCCACACCCGCAGCCAGTTAAACGCACGCCTGACTGACCGCACCGCGGCCTATATCACAACCAGCAATCAGTCGTTCCGGGCGGCCACGGACGCCCACATTAACCGCATGGCCTTGATGGATCGCCAATACGATGTCTGCGCACGCCACCCGGATTGCTGGGATGCACCAGTCAAGCACTAGCCTCGATACGTCATACACAGGGAGTGAGTCATGAATGCTGATCAATGGATTGTTTTGTTCGAGCGGGCCTTTCGTGAAATGGGCGATAAACTCGAACAGGTGTTGCAACTGAACAGTTGCCGCGAGCACTGGATTCAGGCCGAAATCAGCTTGTATGCCTGGTTCAAGAATGAGATCAGCCTCTGGACCGATTTGCCGATTGGCGAGCGGCGCAAAGCCGACCTGTATGCCCTGGACGACAGTGGCTCAACGAGCATGGTTGCTGAAATCAAGTGTCTGGGCGACATATCCCAAGCCAAGTGCCTGGAGGGCAATTGGTCAGTGAGGGCTGATGTTGAGCGGTTGCGCTCATTCGAATGCCCGGTCCGGTTGTTTGTGCTGGTGATTGCCAAAGGTGAGCGCGAGACCAACACCGGACGACGCCTTCGCGGGGATGAGTGGGTAGATGGGCGTGACTGCGTCAACGTAGACCTGGGGTTTGCCTTGATCCGCCTGTGGGCGCTTTGACGCAGCTGCTTTCCCTTCGGGCATGCGACTGGCTTACTGGGCGAGCAACGGCTGGAAGCAAGTAAGGGCATGCTGCAAAAGCAGTGGGGGAAGTGACGGTCGATTGGTCGAAAAGCACCGCAGGTCAAAGGTGGGAGCAAGCCCGCTCCCACAGTTGACGGGTGTTGCCTGTTTTATTTGCGATCCCGCCACACCGTCTGTGCATTGCAGAACTCGCGCACACCAAAGTGCGACAGCTCGCGGCCGAACCCGCTCTTTTTCACGCCACCAAACGCCACGCGTGGGTCGGAGACGCTGAAGGCGTTGACGAAGATCCCGCCGGTTTCCAACTGATTGGCAATATCCCGCGCCTTGGCCGCGTCAGTGGTGAAGATGCTGGCGGTGAGGCCGAACTCGCTGTCGTTGGCCAGCGCCACCGCGTGGTCAGCGTCGCGGGCGGTGATGATCGAGGCCACCGGCCCGAACAGCTCCTGTTTGAACGAGGTCATCTGGTCGGTGACGTCTGCCAGTACGGTCGGTTCGTAATAGTTACCGGCCCCTGCGACTTTATTGCCGCCCAATAACAATGTGGCGCCTTCTTGCAGAGTGGCCTGGACCTGGCCGTGCAACTCGTCCCGCAGGTCGAAGCGGGCCATCGGGCCGACGTAGGTGTCGGCTGAGGTCGGGTCGCCCATCACCATGGCGCGGCTGGCCTCGACGAATTTGGCGGTGAAGGCTTCGACCACACCGGCCTCAATGATCAGGCGCTTGGCGGCGGCGCAAACTTGGCCGCTGTTTTGGAAGCGGCCAATCAGCGCGGCCTGTACGGCGGCGTCGAGGTCGGCATCGTTGAGCACGATGAACGGGTCGGAGCCGCCCAGTTCCAGCACGCATTTTTTCAGCGCCGCGCCCGCCTGGGAGCCGATGGCGATGCCGGCACGCACGCTGCCGGTGAGGGTGACGGCAGCGATGCGCGGGTCGGCGATGGCGCTGGACACACCCTCGGTGGTCACGTTGATCACTTCAAACAGGCCTTCGATAAAACCGGCTTTCTGGAAGGCTTGCTGGATCAGGTAGGCGCTGCCCATCACGTTCGGCGCGTGTTTGAGCACGTAGGTATTGCCGGCGAGCAGGGTCGGCACGGCGCCGCGCAGTACTTGCCATACCGGGAAGTTCCACGGCATCACGGCGAGGATCGGGCCCAGCGGGCGGTATTCGATGTGGGCAGTGCCGTTGTCCACCAGGGTCGGCTCCGGCTCAAGCATGGCCGGGCCTTGGGCGGCGTACCATTCACTCAGTTGCGCGCATTTTTCGATTTCGGCACGGGCCTGGGCAATGGGCTTGCCCATTTCCAGGGTGATCATCTGTGCCATGGTTTCGGCTTGACCGCGCAGCGCGGTCGCCAGGCCCAGCAGCAGTTCGGCGCGTTGGCTCACCGGTGTACGGCGCCAGGTGCGGAAGGCACCCGTGGCGCGGTTGAGCGCTGTGTCCAATTGCGAGGCGGTCTCGTACGGGTAGCTGCCGACCGTTTCGCCGTTGGCGGGGTTGATCGACAGGGCGTGGGTCTGGGAGGAAATCGCGTTCATGGCACCGTCCTGTAGGTACGTTGGGATGGTGGTGAGCGTACGGGGCTGGATGTTTTCTGGAAACTGAATAATATTAAGCAATACATTCACGATTGGAGAATGACTTGGATCTGGTGCAGCTGGAAATTTTCAAGGCGGTTGCCGAGCAAGGCAGCATCAGCGCCGCCGCGCAGTTGATTCATCGGGTGCCGTCGAACCTCACCACGCGCATCAAGCAATTGGAGCAGGACCTGGGCGTGGAGTTGTTTATCCGTGAAAAGAGCCGTTTGCGCCTGTCGCCGGCCGGGTGGAATTTCCTCGGCTATGTGCGGCGTATTCTCGACCTGGTACAAGAGGCCCGCGCCACGGTGGCGGGGGAGGAGCCCCAGGGCGCGTTTGCCTTGGGTTCGCTGGAGAGCACGGCGGCGGTGCGTATTCCGGCGTTGCTGGCGGCATATAACCAGAAACACACCAAGGTCGAGTTGGACCTGAGCACGGGGCCTTCGGGCACGATGATCGAAGGCGTGTTGTCGGGGCGGTTGACGGCGGCGTTTGTCGACGGCCCGGTGCTGCACTCGACGCTGGAGGGCGTGGCGGTGTTCGAGGAAGAGATGGTGGTGATTGCGCCGCTGCATCATGCGCCGATCACGCGGGGCAGGGAGGTCAACGGCGAGAACATTTACACGTTCCGTTCCAACTGCTCTTACCGACACCACTTCGAGCGCTGGTTTGCGCAGGACGGCGCGGTGCCGGGCAAGATCTTCGAGATCGAGTCGTACCACGGCATGCTCGCGTGCGTCAGCGCCGGTGCCGGCTTGGCACTGATGCCGCGCAGTATGTTGGAAAGCATGCCGGGGTCGGCTGCGGTGAGTGTATGGCCGTTGGCCGACAGCTTTCGCCTGTTGAATACCTGGTTGATCTGGCGGCGCGGCACGGTGTCGCAGAGTTTGAACAGCTTTGTGAAGTTATTGGAGGAGCGCGGGCTGGTAGCGGCGTGAATCGAAGGCGGGAGTAGGCAAGCCATCTCCCACATCTTGTTGTGTATCAGCCGCCGAACTGGAAGGAGCCCATGGCCAGCTTCGCCATGATTGCCGTCGCGCCCAGTTGCACCAGCCATAAGGCCAATCCGCCGAGAAACACCCCCAGGGCCACTTGCAGCACCAGGCTTTTCTGGCGTTTGGCTTGCGGGGCGCGTGGGGTGTAGTCGTGCAGTTCGTCGCGGTCGGCGCGCAGGTCCAGGTCGTCGTTTCTCATAGGGCTCTCACAGCAAAGGGGCGATCAGGGGCAGTCTAGGGGAGCAGGGTGTTTTCCGACAGGCATTAAAAAAGGGAAGCCGCGGCTTCCCTTCGTATAGCGCCGTCAGGGTTATAGAACCTGAACGATTGCCTGTGTGACCGCGGCAATGTTCGACTGGTTCAACGCCGCCACACAGATACGCCCGGTGTCCAGCGCATAGATGCCAAACTCGCTGCGCAAGCGGGTGACTTGCTCAACGGTCAGGCCGGAGTAGGAGAACATCCCACGCTGGCGGCCGACGAAGCTGAAGTCGTGGCCTGGAGCGGCCTTGGCCAGTGCGGCGACCATCTGCTCGCGCATGCCACGGATGCGCAGGCGCATCTCGGCCAGTTCGGCTTCCCACTGGGCGCGCAGCTCGGGGTTGTTGAGCACCGCGGCCACAATCGCTGCGCCATGGGTCGGCGGGTTGGAATAGTTGGTGCGGATCACACGCTTGACCTGGGACAGGATGCGCGCGCTTTCTTCCTTGGACTCGCCGACGATCGACAGCGCGCCCACACGCTCGCCATACAGCGAGAACGATTTGGAGAACGAGCTGGAGACGAAGAAGGTCAGGCCCGATTCCGCGAACAGGCGCACGGCAGCAGCGTCTTCGTGGATGCCATCACCAAAGCCCTGGTAGGCCATGTCAAGGAACGGTACGAGGTCCTTGGCCTTGACCACGTCCAGCACGTTTTGCCAGTCGGCCGGGCTCAGGTCGACGCCGGTCGGGTTGTGGCAGCAGGCATGCAGCACCACGATGGACTTAGGTGGCAGGGCGTTGAGGTCTTCGAGCAGGCCGGCACGGTTCACATCGTGGGAGGCTGCGTCGTAGTAGCGGTAGTTCTGCACCGGGAAGCCGGCGGTTTCGAACAGCGCGCGGTGGTTTTCCCAGCTTGGGTCGCTGATGGCAACGACCGCGTCAGGCAGCAGTTGCTTGAGGAAGTCCGCGCCGAGCTTCAGCGCGCCGGTACCGCCGACAGCTTGCACGGTGACCACGCGGCCGGCTTGCAGCAATGGCGACTCGCCGCCGAACAGCAGGGTTTGCACCGCCTTGTCGTACGCGGCGATGCCGTCGATCGGCAAGTAGCCACGGGCGGCGTGTTGGGCCACGCGAATGGCTTCCGCTTCGGCAACGGCACGCAAGAGTGGAATCTTCCCCTCCTCGTCGCAATAAACGCCGACGCCAAGGTTGACCTTGGTGGTTCGTGTATCGGCGTTGAATGCTTCGTTGAGGCCCAGGATAGGATCGCGTGGTGCCATTTCGACAGCGGAGAACAGGCTCATTTTTGCGGCAGCTCTATGGGGGAAGGGAGGGACGTGTCGCGCTCCAGCCGAATGCACTAGAGCGGTGCACAAACGGGGAGCTAGTATAGAGGCCATCACGGCTGAGAGCGACAACCGAAATGGCTTTTCGGCCAAGTTTTTCGGTTTATTTGCTGACCGTCAGTCTTATTGCAACATTGCGCCAGGATCGCGGGGTAGGGCGATTGCCTTGAAACCCGTCACATTCGTCTCCACTTCTACAGCTATCATGGTTTTTTCCTACTGCCCGCTCTGAAACTTCGCGGGTCGTGGTCTATTTCGTCCCCGACGGGTCTACAGTCCGGGGTGACTTCACGAGGTACGTTATGTCGGATTTCCAACTCGTCACCCGTTTTGAACCCGCCGGCGATCAGCCGGAAGCCATTCGTCAGATGGTCGAGGGCATCGAGGCCGGCCTGGCGCACCAGACGTTGCTGGGGGTGACCGGTTCAGGCAAGACCTTCAGCATTGCCAATGTGATCGCGCAGATCAACCGCCCGACGCTGGTGCTGGCGCCGAACAAGACCCTCGCCGCGCAGTTGTACGGCGAGTTCAAGGCGTTCTTCCCGAACAACGCGGTGGAGTACTTCGTCTCCTATTACGACTACTACCAGCCCGAAGCCTATGTGCCGTCCTCCGATACCTTTATCGAGAAGGATGCGTCGATCAACGACCATATCGAGCAGATGCGCCTGTCGGCGACCAAGGCGCTGCTGGAGCGCAAGGACGCGATCATCGTCACCACGGTGTCGTGCATCTACGGCCTGGGCAGCCCGGAAACCTATTTGAAGATGGTGCTGCACGTCGATCGCGGCGACAAACTCGACCAGCGCGAATTGCTGCGCCGTCTGACCAGCCTGCAATACACCCGCAACGACATGGATTTTGCCCGCGCCACGTTCCGCGTGCGCGGTGATGTGATCGACATCTACCCGGCCGAATCCGACCTGGAAGCGATCCGCATTGAACTGTTCGACGATGAAGTCGAGAGCCTCTCGGCCTTCGACCCGTTGACCGGCGAGGTGATCCGCAAGTTGCCGCGCTTTACCTTCTACCCGAAAAGCCACTATGTGACGCCGCGTGAAACCCTGATGGGCGCTATCGAGGGTATCAAGGTTGAATTGGCCGAGCGCCTGGAGTACCTGCGCGCCAACAACAAGCTGGTGGAGGCTCAGCGCCTGGAACAGCGCACCCGCTTTGACCTGGAGATGATCCTTGAGCTGGGCTACTGCAACGGCATCGAAAACTACTCGCGTTACCTCTCGGGTCGCGATTCGGGGGCGCCGCCGCCGACGCTCTATGACTACCTGCCGGACGACGCATTGCTGGTGATCGACGAATCCCACGTCAGCGTGCCGCAAGTGGGGGCGATGTATAAGGGCGACCGCTCGCGCAAGGAAACCTTGGTGGAGTACGGCTTCCGCCTGCCGTCGGCGCTGGATAACCGGCCGATGCGCTTCGACGAATGGGAAGCCATCAGCCCGCAGACCATCTTTGTTTCGGCAACGCCCGGCAACTACGAGGCCGAACATGCCGGCCGCGTGATCGAGCAACTGGTGCGCCCCACCGGCCTGGTGGACCCTGAGATCGAGATCCGCCCGGCGCTGACGCAGGTCGACGATCTGCTCTCGGAAATCAACAAGCGCGTGGCCCTGGAAGAACGTGTGCTGGTCACCACGCTGACCAAGCGCATGTCCGAAGACTTGACCGATTACCTGGCCGACCACGGCGTGCGTGTGCGCTACCTGCACTCGGACATCGATACGGTGGAGCGCGTGGAGATCATCCGCGACCTGCGCCTGGGCACTTTTGATGTGCTGGTGGGGATCAACCTGCTGCGTGAGGGCCTGGACATGCCGGAGGTGTCGCTGGTGGCGATCCTGGATGCCGACAAGGAGGGCTTCCTGCGCTCCGAGCGCTCGCTGATCCAGACCATCGGCCGCGCCGCGCGTAACCTCAATGGTCGCGCGATTCTTTATGCGGACCGCATTACCGGCTCCATGGAGCGGGCGATCGGCGAGACCCAGCGGCGTCGCGACAAGCAGATCGCGTTCAACCTGGAAAACGGCATCACCCCCAAGGGTGTGTTCAAAGACGTCGCCGACATCATGGAAGGCGCCACCGTGCCCGGCTCGCGCAGCAAGAAGCGCAAGGGCATGGCCAAGGCCGCCGAGGAAAGCGCCAAGTACGAGAACGAACTGCGCTCGCCGAGTGAGATCACCAAGCGCATTCGTCAACTGGAAGAGAAGATGTACCAGTTGGCGCGGGACCTGGAGTTCGAAGCGGCGGCGCAGACGCGCGATGAGATTGGCAAGTTGCGCGAGCGCTTGCTGGCTGTTTGATTGGCGGTGATGCCACTGGCCTCATCGGGGGCAAGCCCCCTCCCACATTTGACTGGGGGCTTGCCCCCGATGGCCGCGCCTCGGTTTTCCAGAAATCCCCCAGGCTGTTACCATTCGCCTCTTGTTTCAATTTTCAGTTTTATTGCCCATTCGAGACCCGCCATGACCACCGTCCGCACGCGCATCGCGCCATCGCCTACTGGGGATCCCCACGTCGGTACTGCCTACATCGCCTTGTTCAACTACTGCTTTGCCAAGCAGCACGGCGGTGAGTTCATCCTGCGGATCGAAGACACCGATCAACTGCGTTCCACCCGCGAGTCGGAACAGCAGATCTTCGATGCCCTGCGCTGGTTGGGCATCACCTGGGCCGAAGGCCCGGACGTCGGCGGCCCGCATGGCCCGTATCGCCAGAGCGAGCGCAGCGATATCTACAAGCAATACACCCAGCAACTGGTAGACATGGGCCATGCGTTCCCGTGCTTCTGCACCGCCGAAGAACTCGATCAGATGCGCGCCGAGCAACAGGCCCGTGGCGAAACCCCGCGCTACGATGGCCGTGCGCTGCTGTTGTCGAAGGAAGAAGTGGCGCGCCGCCTGGCCGCCGGCGAGCCCCATGTGATCCGTATGAAGGTGCCGAGCGAAGGTGTGTGCGTGGTGCCGGACATGCTGCGCGGCGACGTCGAGATCCCGTGGGACCGCATGGACATGCAAGTGCTGATGAAGACCGACGGCCTGCCGACGTACTTCCTGGCCAACGTCGTCGACGACCACCTGATGGGCATCACTCACGTACTGCGCGGCGAAGAATGGCTGCCCTCGGCACCTAAGCTGATCCTGCTCTACGAATATTTCGGCTGGGAACAGCCGCAGTTGTGCTACATGCCGTTGCTGCGTAACCCGGACAAGAGCAAGCTGTCCAAGCGCAAGAACCCGACCTCGGTGACCTTCTACGAGCGTATGGGCTTCATGCCTGAGGCCATGCTCAACTACCTGGGCCGCATGGGCTGGTCGATGCCGGACGAGCGTGAGAAGTTCTCGCTGCAGGAAATGGTCGACAATTTCGACCTGTCCCGCGTGTCCCTCGGCGGGCCGATCTTCGATATCGAGAAATTGTCGTGGCTCAACGGCCAGTGGCTGCGTGACTTGCCGGTGCAAGAGTTCGCCAGCCGTGTGCAGCAGTGGGCGTTGAACCCTGAGTACATGATGAAAATCGCGCCGCTGGTGCAGGGCAGGGTGGAGACGTTCAGCCAGGTTGCACCCTTGGCCGGTTTCTTCTTTGCTGGCGGCGTGAACCCGGATGCCACGTTATTCGAGTCCAAGAAACTCTCGGGCGATCAGGTTCGTCAGTTGATGCAGTTGATCCTGTGGAAGCTCGAAAGCCTGCGCCAGTGGGAGAAGGACGCGATCACCGCGACGATCCAGGCGGTGGTGGAATCCCTGGAGCTGAAATTGCGCGACGCCATGCCGCTGATGTTTGCCGCGATCACCGGGCAGGCCAGTTCGGTGTCGGTGCTCGATGCGATGGAAATCCTCGGCCCGGACCTCACGCGTTTCCGTCTGCGCCAAGCCCTTGATTTGCTTGGTGGTGTGTCGAAGAAAGAAAACAAAGAGTGGGAAAAGCTGCTGGGCGCTATCGCTTAAGCAGGCTGTTGCAACGGCGAAACCCCGGTTTTCCGGGGTTTCGCCGGTAAGTGATTGTTATCCCGGCAAAAAACTTTGGAAATTGTTGAAAATAAATTTGACACACTTCCAAACCGCCATTAAGATTCGCCCCGTCCTCACCGATGAGGGGCTATAGCTCAGCTGGGAGAGCGCTTGCATGGCATGCAAGAGGTCAACGGTTCGATCCCGTTTAGCTCCACCAATTTACAGGTTCAAGGTCTGGCCACACCGTCCTTGAATTGATCAGTACTCAGCACTGATCGGTTGTACAGAAGGTTTTGTCCCCTTCGTCTAGTGGCCTAGGACACCGCCCTTTCACGGCGGTAACAGGGGTTCGAGTCCCCTAGGGGACGCCAGTTTCAACAAGCAGTTCGAAAGGTCTGCTGCGTCGCGAGACGAAAAATCCGGGGCTATAGCTCAGCTGGGAGAGCGCTTGCATGGCATGCAAGAGGTCAACGGTTCGATCCCGTTTAGCTCCACCAATTTACAGGTTCAAGGTCTGGCCACACCGTCCTTGAATCGATCAGGTCTCAGCCCTGATCCGTTGTATAGAAGGTTTGTGTCCCCTTCGTCTAGTGGCCTAGGACACCGCCCTTTCACGGCGGTAACAGGGGTTCGAGTCCCCTAGGGGACGCCACGATTACCCGCTCTGCGGGATTTTTAAGGGTCATTCAATTATTGAATGGCCCTTTTGTTTGTCTGGCGTTTAGCCAATTTTCCTCTCGACTCCTTTCCTGTGTTCTGACCAGTGGTCATGGCGTTCGCTTGCTTAATATTATTATGGTAATAATATCCACCCCATGAGAGTCGGAGGCTTTGATGAGCGATAAAAAAGCACAAACCCGCGAACGCATTCTTCAAGCCGCCAGCGCCGCGTTGATCCAGCGTGGCCCGGCCGAGCCGAGCGTCGGCGAAGTGATGGGGGCGGCGGGGCTGACCGTCGGTGGCTTCTATGCGCACTTCGAAAGCAAGGACGCGCTGATGCTGGAGGCGTTCAGCCAGTTGCTGGCGCAGCGCCGCGCCTCCATCGACGACATGGACGAACAGATCACCGGCGAAGAGCGCCGTGCATTGGTGGCGGCGTTTTACCTGTCGCGCAAGCATCGTGACTCCACCTCCCAGGCGTGCCCCTTGCCGGCCACGGTTGGCGAGATGGGACGTTTGCCGGAGGCTTTTCGCGAGGTCTTGAGCGAGCATGTCGAGTTAATGGCCGCACAATTGGCGGGCAGCCCCGAAGACACCGACAAGGCCTTGGCAGACATGGCCTTGATGGTGGGTGGCCTGACCCTGGCGCGGGCGCTGGGGCCGGGCGAGTTGTCGGACCGGGTGATACGCGCGGCCAAGTCGGCGGTGCGCTGAAGAGGGTTTGCAGCATGGGCGCATTGACCTGGGTTCGCAGTTTCAACGGCACCGTTGGCCGCCTGGCGCCGCACATGGTTGCCAACCGGATGCGCCGCACCTTCATGACCCCGCGCGATCTGCCGCCGCGTGACTGGGAATTGCCGCTGTTGGCCCAGTCAGAGCGCATCACCTTGCGTTTTGGCTTGTCGGCCCTGCGTTGGGGGCAAGGGCCGACGGTGTTGCTGATGCATGGCTGGGAAGGGCGCCCCACGCAATTTGCCAGCCTGATCACGGCGCTGGTCGACACGGGCTATTCAGTGATCGCCCTGGACGGCCCCGCCCACGGTCGTTCGCCGGGGCGTGAAGCCCATGTGCTGCTGTTTGCCCGCGCCATGCTGGATGCGGCGGCCGAGTTGCCACCGCTGCATGCGGTCATTGGCCATTCCATGGGCGGTGCCAGTGCGATGCTGGCGGTGCAGCTCGGTTTGCGTACCGAGGTGTTGGCCAGTATTGCGGCGCCGTCACGCTTTCTGGATGTGCTGCGCGGCTTCACCCGCATGGTTGGCTTGCCGCCGCGGGCGCGTTCGGCGTTTATCCAGGAGGTGGAGCACACGTTCGGCATGCCGCTCAAGCACTTGGACGTGGCCCACTATCAGATGAACATCCCCGGCCTGATCGTACATGCCGAAGACGACACCTTTGTGCCGGTCCGGGCCTCTCAAGCCATTCACGATGCCTGGTTCGACAGCCGCCTGCTACGCCTGGAGCAGGGCGGTCACCAGAAAGTGCTGGCCGACCCCCGGGTGATCGACGCCGTGCTGGCGCTGCTGGCTGACGGTCGACTACAGCAGCGCCAGAGCGCCTGATACACTGCTGCCGCCGACATTAATCGACCGGGAGCAAGGCATGGGCTGGGATTTGGCAACGCCGTTTATCATTGATCTGCAGGTAGCGGCTGAAGACATTGACGGCCTGGGGCACGCCAACAATGCGGTGTACGTTTCCTGGCTGGAGCGTTGCGCCTGGCGCCACTCCCAGCGGCTGGGGCTGGACCTCACCGAGTATCGCCGCCTGGATCGCGCCATGGCCGTGGTGCGCCATGAGATCGACTACCTGGCGGCGGGCTATGAAGGCGACGAACTGCAACTGGCCACCTGGATCGTCGATTGGGATCAGCGCCTGAAAATGACCCGCCGCTTCCAACTGATGCGCCCGTGCGATGGCACGACCCTGCTGCGGGCACACACCACGTTTGTCTGCATCGAACTGTCCAGCGGCAAGCCCAAGCGCATGCCCTCCGAGTTTCTCGACGGGTATGGCCCCGCCCTGACCGGGGGTTAACGTTTGTTGCGGGAAACCCAGTAAACTGCGCCACGATTTTTGTTGAGTGTTTTCCATGCAAATTGCTTTGGCGCCCATGGAGGGGTTGGTCGACAACATCCTGCGGGACGTGTTGACCCGCGTGGGCGGTATTGATTGGTGCGTGACCGAATTCATTCGCGTCAACGACCGCCTGCTCACCCCCGCCTATTTCCACAAACTTGCTCCTGAGTTGCTGTGCGGTGCCCATACCGCCGCAGGCGTGCCTTTGCGCGTGCAATTGCTCGGCTCCGACCCGGTGTGCCTGGCGGAAAACGCCGCGTTGGCCTGTGAGCTGGGTTCGCAAGTGATCGACCTGAACTTCGGCTGCCCGGCCAAGACCGTGAACAAGTCGCGCGGCGGCGCGGTGTTGCTCAAGGAGCCGGAGTTGCTCAACCAGATCGTCGAGCACGTACGCCGCGCGGTCCCGGCGCATATCCCAGTGACCGCCAAGATGCGCCTGGGCTTCGACAGCCCGGACGGCGCGCTGGTGTGCGCCACGGCCTTGGCTGAAGGCGGCGCGGCGCACATTGTGGTCCATGCGCGCACCAAGACCGACGGCTACAAGCCACCGGCCCATTGGGAATGGATCCCGAGGGTGCAGGACGTCGTCAAGGTGCCGGTGTTCGCCAATGGCGATATCTGGAGCGTCGAAGACTGGAGGCGTTGCCGCGAGGTCAGCGGCGCCGAAGACATCATGCTCGGGCGCGGCCTGGTGGCCCGTCCGGACCTGGCTCGGCAGATCGCCGCTGCACGCGCAGGCGAAGAGGTGATCGAGATGACGTGGGCGCAGATGCAGCCGATGCTCCAGTCGTTCTGGCGCCAGTCGGTAGCGCAACTCACCGAAAAACAAGCGCCTGGTCGTTTGAAGCAGTGGCTGGCGATGCTGACGCGCAATTACCCTGAAGCGGTGGAGCTGTTTACCGCTATGCGTCGGGAAGTCGACTTGGAGCGGGTCAGCCGCTTGCTCGGGATGGAGCATGCCGCGGCCTCTGAGGCATGCGGTAACGCTTGAGTGACGTGAGAGGGCTGCGGTGAGTTATCGGTAGCGCTTTGGGTGTAACAAATGAATGCTCCGTATCGAAAGATGCGGAGCATTTTGCGTTTCTGGGCGCCTCTCACCGGGAATCCGCTCCCATCGCAGGGTATTGGCGGCTTTTGGAAAACAGCTGAAAAGTTCATATGTTTTAAGTTTCATAATGGATCGGTGTGTAAGCGTATTTGTTGTATTGCATCGGTGCGCAAAGAATGACTTGGCTGGCATGAGCGGGCTCGCGCTGCGCGGAATATCACAATCTGAAGTGGTGTGGTGTGCGAATGTATATCGGTGAATTGCATACTCGACGGTTTATTATTATGTGTGTCGATTGAAGTGCCATCCAAGTCGCTTGGCGCGTGGTGTTTAAAGCGGGGCATGATAAAAAAGTCGAGAGATTTTTTGATTTCCTTATATGAAGTGTCATTTTCTGGAACTCGATAGCGTCACAGTCCACGTAAGTATCGTCTGCAAAGCAACGCTGTTGTTTTCAGTCGATCAACTTTTTTCTGGCCCGCTGTCGCGCCAGATGACACCGAACAAAGGAACGTGCTCATGTCTTTATCGATTGGTAATCGCCCTGTCGTCCAACTTGATACATCATCCAATGATCAAACCGCCGTCCCCCTCATGAAAACAGCCGCGCATCCGGCATCCACGGCTTCGCATAACAACGTCCATTGCGCGCCTTTGCGGCAGGATAATAGCTGGGCTCCGCGCAGTGAGGTAATGCGCGACGCATCGGTCTTTGCGAGGTTGTTCGATATGCTGGAACTGGTATTCAAAATAATCCGCGATATGTTTCCCGCCAGAACCGTAATGCCTGATGCACGCCAGGAACCGGTCGATTTACGAATAAAGCCGGATGTCAATGAGCCGCCGGTACAACCCGACCTGGGCAAATTGCCAAGCGTGACCCCAACGCCTGCACCTGCTGTCAATCCGAGCCCGGATGAGACTGACTCGGATCTGACCAGCCCGCCCCCGACTGATAAACGATTCAGTCCAAGGCACTGGCGATTCAATTCGCGCCGAACTTTATAACGCTGAGGTTAGCCCCGGCTTTTAAGTGTGGTTAATTAAGTGCATGCATTTCTCCCGGTTTAAAAGGTGTGGAGAAGTGCGTGCTTATGGAGGGATTTATGTCGTGCTGTTCAATTAAAAGTATGCAGCAGATGGTAAGGGTGGGTCGGTTGGTCGCCGTTGAGCCCGTGCGTGCGATTGATGAAGTAGCGCCAAAAATTATGCCTGCCGGTGAAGGGCGGTCTTCTCGCTTTTATGCTCGGCCACGCGCCCTCTCGCAAAGTAAATTCGGTGTAAGGCGAGCATCAGGATCGTTCAAGACATTGACCTCTCTGTTTGCTTCTTTTTTCACCCGGTTAATGAACGTGCTGGGCGGGAAGCAGAACAGGATAATCCCCGATACAAGAGTGTCGGTTATAACCCCGTCGCCAGCCAAAATCACCCCCAAAGTGTTACCCGCGCAGGTGGCACCCCTGCCCACTTCCGACGTGAATCTTCCGGCCTTGTCGAATAAGCGCAATGGCGCAAAGCCGAACAATATCTGGAGTGGGTTTCGCCAGGGCCCGGATGGTAACTGTGTGACGGTCTCGGCCATCAAAGCGGCGATGTATCGATTCGGTCAAAGCCCCACGGACATCTTCAAGGAAGTGCGCAAGACCGGCGACTTGTACCATATCGTCATGCGCGATGATTTTCGGCTCAATTTAACGGAGCGTGAATTGGCCGAAGGTGCGCGGGCGGCGAAATTCACCGGTTCAGATCAGGAAATGCTCAAGGATGCGCGGTTTCTGTTTGCCGCCAGCGCCAAGCGTGCCCAGATGGAGAATAACGACCGTACGGCCAGCAGCAGTTATCAGGCGGCGGTTCGTAGTTTGAACAACGGCGAAGACGAGACCGGGCCGGGCGAGGGGTTCCTGCGGCTGGGGTTGCGCAAGCACATGAAAAGAGTCTCCGTGCGCGAACTGGCGGCCGGGCAATTGGGCATGTGCAATCGCGCCGGGCACTCGGTAGCGGTGATCAACGGTCGCGAAGAACTCTGGGGGCGACGCGGCAGCTCTCCCACCCGAGGGCAAGCGGTGGCCCTTATTTGAGCGCTACTCCAATAACCGCCTGAAGCCCTCGATAGGCAATGGTCGGCTGTGTAAATACCCTTGGAACAAATGGCACCCCAGCTTTTGCAGAAACGCCAATTGTTCCAAGGTTTCCACGCCCTCGGCGATCACTTCCAGGTTCAGACTGCGGGCCATGGCCACAATGGCTCGGATGATCTCGGCGTCGTTCGGGTCGTGAGTCGCATCGCGTACAAACGACTGGTCGATCTTCAACGCATCCACCGGCAGGCGCTTGAGGTAGGTCAGCGATGAGTAGCCGGTGCCGAAGTCATCCATCGCAAAGCTCACTCCGAGCTTTTTCAGGCGGCGCATTTTGCTGATCGTGTCGTCGAGGTTCTGGATCACGATGCCTTCGGTGATTTCCAATTTCAGCAGGCTGCAGGGCAGTGAGTGCTGCTTGAGGCTGTGCTCCACCTGTTCGACGAAGTCATTCTGGCGAAACTGCCGGGGGCTGATATTCACGCAGAGGCTGAAATTGAGTGGGTCCACCAGGCCTTGCGCAATCAACTGCTCAAAGGCGGCGCAGGCTTCATCGAGGATCCAGGTGCCCACTTCGAGGATCAGGCCGCTGTCTTCCAGCACCTTGATAAAGTCGGACGGCGACTGCGCACCCAACTGCGGGTGCTGCCAGCGCACCAACGCCTCCGCGCCGACGATTTTGTTGCCGCGCGCGTCTACCTGAGGCTGGTAATGCACAGTGAATTCGCCGCGCGACAGGGCCAGGCGCAGGTCGGTTTCCATGCGCAAGCGCTCGCTGGCGGTCTTTTGCATGCTGTTGTGGAACATCTGCGTGGTGTTGCGCCCGGAGTCCTTGGCACGATAAAGGGCGATGTCAGCGCGTTTGAGCAGGTCGGCCGGGGTGGAGCCATGATCGGGAATCAATGCCACACCGATGCTCGGCGTGACCTGCAAGCGATGGCCATCGAGGAACATCGGCTCCGAAAGCAGTTCGCGCAGGGTATTGGCCAGGTCCTGCACTTGATGGGTGACTTCCACGCGTGAGCCGTCCAGGCCGCTGAGCAGCACCACAAACTCATCGCCGCCCAGGCGTGCCACGGTGTCTTCCATGCGTACGCTGGCTTCGAGGCGCGCGGTGACGATTTTCAGCACCGTGTCGCCCACCGGATGGCCGAGGGAATCGTTGATGTGCTTGAAGTGGTCGAGGTCGAGAAACAGCAGGGCTCCGCGTAAATTATGGCGCTTGAGCAAGGCGATCTGCTGGCTCAGGCGGTCCATCAGCAATGCGCGGTTGGGCAGGTTGGTCAGCGGGTCGTGATAGGCCAGGTGCCGGATCTGCGCCTGGGCGTTTTTCAACAGGCTCACGTCTCGCGCGGTCAGCAACAGGCACGCGGTTTCATTCAGGCTGATGGGCTCCACCGAGACTTCCACCGCCAGCAGTTCGCCACGTTTGTTGTGCCAGAGCATCTCCATGTGATGAATACGGCCTTTGATCTTCAGCTCGGCCAATAGCGCCGAACGCTGGTTCTCATCGGCCCAGATACCGATCTGGTACAGCGTCAGGCCAATCGCCTCTTCGGCGCGGTAGCCGGTCAGGCGGCAGAAGCCGTCGTTGACCTCCACATAACGGCCGGTATCGCGTTCGGTGATGGAAATTGCGTCGGGGCTGGAGTGGAAAGCCTTGGCGAATTTCTCTTCGCTGGCCTTGAGCGCCGCCTCCGAGCGTTGTTGCTGGGTGATATCGCGCAAGGTGGTGACGATGCAGGGTTGGTCGCCGACCTTGATCAAGCGGCTGGAAATCACACAGGTCAGGCTCTGGCCGCTTTTGTGGCGCACCACCACGGCCACGTTGCTCAATGCCTGTTCGCGAATGACGCGCTCGATACGCTCCAGGCGCTTGCTGGAGTCGTCCCACAAGCCTATTTGGTCTGCGCGCTGGTCGAGCACCTCGGCGGCGGTCCAGCCGAAGGTTTGGGTAAAAGCCGGGTTGATCTCGATAAAGGTCCCGGTTTCAAGGCGCGTGACGCAGATGGGGTCGGGGCTGGCCTGGAACAGGCTGGCGAATTTTTCTTCGGAGGCGATCAAGCGTTGTTCGCGTTCCACCTGGTCGGTGATGTCCAGCAAGGTGCCGGCCATGCGCAACGGCGCACGTTTCGCATCACGGTACAAGCGGGCGCGGCTTTCCAGGTAGCGCGAGGTGCCGTCTTCCATGGGGACGCGGTAGGTCAGTTGATAATTGCCGGCCGGGCCTTCACGCAGGGTGCGGTAGGCATTGCGCATGCTCTCGCGCTCTTCATTGGGCATGCCCTCGAAAAAGGCGTCGAAGGATTCATGGAACGGCTCGGGCGGCAAGCCGTGTAGCTGGGCGGCGCGCGCCGAGCCGTAGAGCATGCCGCTGGGGATGTGCCAGTCCCAGGTGCCCAGTTGCGCGGAGTCCAGGGCCAGGTCAAGGCGCTCCTGGCTGTCCTTGAGCGCCTGCTCGGCATTTTTGCGTTCGGTGGTGTCGAGGAAGGTGCTGATCAGATAGGCCTCGCCGTCCAGCTCGACCTTTTGCGCGCTAAGGGTGCCGTCGTGGATCTGTCCGTTGCTGGCGCAAAACTGCACCTCCATGGTGATCGGCTCGCCCTTGCGCTGAGTGGACTTGACCAACTGCGCGCGCTGCTCGGGATGGCGCCACAGGCCCAGGTCGAGGGTGGTGCGGCCGATCACATCGGCGACGGGCCAGCCGAAGAGCATCTCGAAATATTGGTTGGCTTCGCTGATCAGGCCGTCTGACTGGCGCGTGAGCAGCACCATGTTCGGGCACAGGTGAAACAGCGTGGCGAAGCGTTTTTCGGAGTGGCTGAGGGCGCTTTCCCGTTCGCGCTGATGGGTGATCTCACGGATCACGCCGATCATACGGCGCCGACCGCTTTTGTCCGGCAGCAAACTGCCATTGATTTCCAGCCAGTGAAAGCTGCCGTCCGGCCATTGGATGCGGTGGTGCATGGCCTGCTCGAACGGCTCGCCCGCCAATACCGCATGAAAAGCCCGTATCACCCGCGCGCGATCTTCGGCGGCCAGCAGGTCAAGGTAATCGAGGTCATTGGGCAGTGGTTGGCGCGGGTCAAAACCAAACAGTGCCTGGGTGCCCCGCGACCAGTTGATCCTGCCGGTGTCGATTTCCCAGCACCATGCGCCCAGCCGGGCAGCGTTGAGGGCGGCCAGCAGTTGCGGGGCACTCTCCCAGCTTTGCTCCGCCTCTTGGGGGTCCAGGGCGTAGATGCGCGGCAGGGGTGGCAGGGAATCGACGGGGTTGCGCATTATCAAAGGGCCTTGATCCGATGGGCAAACAGCGCGGTTCTACTCAGAACCTGAGGCCGCACGGCGTCATGCCGGTATCCCTGGCAAATCCACCTGTGCATCCAACAGGCTCATAAAAGCCCGCGCAGCGTTCGACAGCGTCCTTTCGGTGTGCACGATATAGCCTAGCTGGCGACTGAGCTGTATGCCCGGCAAAGCGATACTTGCCACCTGATCATCGAGCATGGTGCGCGGTAAAACGCTCCAGGCCAGGCCGATCGACACCATCATCTTGATCGTTTCCAGGTAGTTAGTGCTCATTGCGATATTCGGCGTCAGGCCCTGGGCTTCGAACAACCGGCTGACAATATGATGGGTAAAGGTGTTGCCGCCAGGGAAAACCGCCGGATGGCCGGCAATATCGGCCAGGCTGATAGCGCCGTTGCTGATCAGGCTGTGCTCCGGCGCGACTACAAAGTCCAGGGGGTCGTCCCATACCGGCGTGGCGCGCACCAGGTTGTGCGGTTCGGGCGCCAGGGTGATGACGGCCACTTCGGCGCGGCCGTGGAGGATTTCTTCGTAGGCCACTTCCGAATCGAGAAACTGAATATCCAGCGCCACGTTCGGGTATTCCCGGGTAAAGGTGCGCAGCACGGGTGGCAGGCGGTGCAGGCCGATATGGTGACTGGTGGCCAAAGTCAGGCGGCCACTGACTTCACCGGTGAGGTTGGTAAGGGCGCGGCGGGTGTCGTCCAGCACATTCAGAATCTGATAAGCGCGCGGCAGCAGGGCCCGCCCGGCTTCGGTCAAACCCACTTCACGGCCCAAACGATCGAACAGGCGCACCTTCAGTTGTTGCTCCAGGCCGGCGATGCGCTTGCTGATGGCCGGTTGGGTCAGGTGCAGGCGTTCGCCCGCGCCGGAGAAGCTGCCGGTCTCGGCGATGGCAATAAAGGCATTCAGGTTGGCCAGGTCCATGGTGCTATTCCAGTTGGTAATCCAAAGCATAAAAAATATGAATTTGAGTTATTTAATGTAGCGCCATACCATCAGCCTCACAAGCCAAAGGGTTATTGAAAAGCCCGGCGCATGAAATACCGCTGATGAGGACCGACTGATGGCCGGCAAAACGCTTTACGACAAGCTTTGGGATTCCCATGAAGTGAAACGGCGCGATGATGGGTCGTCGCTGATCTACATCGACCGTCACATCATCCATGAAGTGACCTCGCCCCAAGCGTTCGAAGGCCTGCGACTGGCAGGGCGCAAGCCTTGGCGTGTCGACTCGATCATCGCCACCCCGGACCACAACGTACCGACCACCCCGGAGCGCAAGGGCGGCATCGAAGCGATTGCCGACCAGGTATCGCGTCTGCAGGTACAGACCCTGGATGACTACTGCGACGAATATGGCATCACCGAATTCAAGATGAATGACGTGCGTCAAGGCATCGTCCACGTCATCGGCCCGGAGCAGGGCGCCACGTTGCCGGGCATGACCGTGGTTTGCGGCGACTCGCACACCTCCACCCACGGGGCCTTTGGCGCCTTGGCCCATGGCATCGGTACGTCCGAGGTGGAGCATGTGTTCGCCACCCAGTGCCTGGTCGCCAAAAAGATGAAGAACATGCTGGTGCGTGTCGAAGGCACCTTGCCGTTCGGCGTCACCGCCAAGGACATCGTGCTCGCCGTGATCGGCAAGATTGGCACCGCCGGCGGTAATGGCCACGCCATTGAATTCGCCGGCAGTGCGATCCGCGACCTGTCCATCGAAGGCCGCATGACCATTTGCAACATGTCCATCGAAGCCGGTGCCCGTGTGGGCATGGTGGCGGCGGATGAGAAGACCGTTGAATACGTCAAAGGTCGTCCGTTCGCGCCAAGCGGCGCCGATTGGGACGCCGCGGTCGAAGCCTGGAAAGACCTGGTGTCGGACGCCGACGCGGTGTTCGACACCGTGGTTGAGCTCGACGCCGCGCAGATCAAGCCGCAAGTCAGCTGGGGCACTTCGCCGGAAATGGTCTTGGCCGTTGACCAGAACGTGCCGGACCCGGCCAAAGAGGCCGACCTGGTCAAGCGCGGTTCCATCGAGCGCGCCTTGAAATACATGGGGTTGAAAGCCAACCAGGCGATCACCGACATCCAGTTGGACCGCGTATTCATCGGCTCCTGCACCAACTCGCGGATCGAAGACCTGCGCGCTGCGGCGGTGATCGCCAAGGGCCGCAAGGTCGCCTCGACCATCAAGCAAGCCATCGTGGTGCCGGGCTCGGGCCTGGTCAAAGCGCAAGCCGAAGCCGAAGGCCTGGACAAAATCTTCCTGGAAGCCGGTTTTGAGTGGCGCGAGCCGGGCTGTTCGATGTGCCTGGCGATGAACCCGGACCGGCTGGAGTCGGGCGAGCATTGCGCGTCCACCTCCAACCGTAACTTCGAAGGGCGTCAGGGCGCCGGCGGGCGTACCCACCTGGTCAGCCCGGCCATGGCCGCCGCGGCTGCCGTCAACGGTCGTTTCATCGACGTTCGCGAATTGATCTGAGGAATACCCGATGAGAGCTTTTACCCAACACACAGGTCTTGTCGCGCCGTTGGACCGTGCCAACGTGGACACCGACCAGATCATCCCCAAGCAGTTCTTGAAGTCGATCAAGCGCACCGGTTTCGGCCCTAACCTGTTCGACGAATGGCGCTACCTGGATGTGGGCTACGCCTACCAGGACAACTCCAAGCGCCCGTTGAACAAGGACTTTGTGCTCAACGCCGAGCGTTACCAGGGTGCCAGTGTATTGCTGGCCCGGGAAAACTTCGGTTGCGGCTCCAGCCGTGAACACGCGCCGTGGGCCCTGGAAGAATATGGCTTTCGCAGCATCATCGCGCCGAGCTACGCCGACATTTTCTTCAATAACAGCTTCAAGAACGGCCTGTTGCCGATCATCTTGACCGACGCAGAAGTCGACGAACTGTTCAAGCAGGTGGAAGCCGATGTGGGCTACCAATTGACCGTCGACCTGGCCGCGCAAACCGTGACCCGTCCGGATGGCAAGGTGTATCACTTTGAAGTGGACGCCTTCCGCAAACACTGCCTGATCAACGGCCTGGATGATATTGGCCTGACCTTGCAGGACGGCGAGGCGATTGCCGCGTTTGAAGCCAAACACCGGGCTAGCCAGCCTTGGTTGTTTCGCGACGCCTGATTTGCTGTAGGCAGGACTGCCGCCATCGGGAGCAAGTCGAATCGTCGCACCGCCCCTCCCACATTTTGATCTGTGAATGCAGTCAAAGGTGGGAGGGGGCTTGCCCCCGATATGGCCAGTGTTAACAACACACCACCCAAGGAAAGCCACCATGACCACCACCGCCCATACCCAAGTCGTGCAAAAACAATTCGGCGAACAGGCTGCGGCCTACCTGAGCAGTGCCGTGCACGCCCAAGGCACCGAGTTCGCGCTGCTGCAGGCCGAGCTGGCCGGGCAGGGCGGTGCACGGCTACTGGATCTGGGCTGCGGCGCCGGGCATGTCAGCTTCCACGTGGCGCCGTTGGTTAAAGACGTGGTGGCCTATGACCTGTCCCAGCAGATGCTCGATGTAGTGGCTGGCGCTGCGCAAGATCGCGGCTTCACCAACATCAGCACCGTACAGGGCGCCGCCGAACGCCTGCCATTTGCCGATGGCGAGTTTGACTTCGTGTTCAGCCGCTACTCGGCTCACCACTGGAGCGATCTTGGCCTGGCCCTGCGCGAAGTGCGCCGCGTGCTCAAGCCGGGCGGTGTGGCGGCGTTTGTCGACGTCTTGTCACCGGGCAGCCCGCTGTTGGACACTTACCTGCAAACCGTCGAAGTGCTGCGCGACACCAGCCACGTGCGCGATTACTCCGCCGCCGAGTGGATGCGCCAGCTCAGCGAAGCCGGTTTGCATGTACGCAACAGCAGTCGCCAGCGCCTGCGCCTGGAATACACCTCCTGGGTCGAACGCATGCGCACGCCCCAAGCCTTGCGCGTCGCGATCCTGCAGTTGCAGCAGGCGATGGGCCAGGAAGTACGCGATTACTATGAGATTCAAGCCGACGGCACCTTCAGCACCGACGTGCTGGTGGTCTTCGCTGAACGCTGATTGATTTTTCCCGACCTGCCCACGGGCGGGTTGCTTGATGAAATGAGGAACGCATGAGCAAGCAGATTCTGATTCTCCCTGGCGACGGTATTGGTCCGGAAATCATGGCCGAAGCGGTCAAGGTGCTGGAACTCGCCAACAGCAAGTACAGCCTGGGTTTCGAGCTGAGCCACGACGTGATCGGCGGCGCAGCCATCGACAAGCACGGCGTGCCCCTGGCCGACGAAACCTTGGACCGCGCCCGCGCCGCCGACGCCGTACTGCTCGGCGCCGTGGGTGGCCCGAAGTGGGACAAGATCGAACGTGATATCCGCCCTGAGCGCGGCCTGCTGAAAATCCGCGCGCAACTGGGCCTGTTCGGCAACCTGCGCCCCGCGATCCTCTACCCGCAACTGGCCGATGCGTCGAGCCTCAAGCCGGAAGTAGTGGCGGGCCTGGATATCCTGATCGTGCGTGAGCTGACCGGCGGTATCTACTTCGGCTCGCCACGCGGCGTGCGTGAGTTGGAAAATGGCGAACGCCAGGCCTACGACACCCTGCCGTACAGCGAGAGCGAAATCCGCCGTATCGCCCGTGTCGGTTTCGACATGGCTCGCGTGCGCGGCAAAAAGGTTTGCTCGGTCGACAAGGCCAACGTCCTGGCTTCCAGCCAGCTGTGGCGCGAAATCGTTGAAGAAGTCGCCAAGGACTACCCGGACGTCGAGCTGAGCCACATGTACGTCGACAACGCCGCCATGCAACTGGTGCGCGCGCCGAAGCAGTTCGACGTGATCGTCACCGACAACCTGTTCGGCGACATCCTGTCCGACCAGGCCTCCATGCTCACCGGTTCCATCGGCATGCTGCCGTCGGCGTCGCTGGATACCAACAACAAGGGCATGTACGAGCCTTGCCACGGTTCGGCGCCGGACATCGCGGGCCAGGGCATCGCCAACCCGCTGGCGACGATTTTGTCGGTCTCTATGATGTTGCGTTACAGCTTCAACCTGTCCGATGCGGCGGACGCCATCGAGAAGGCTGTAAGCCTGGTGCTGGACCAAGGCCTGCGCACCGGCGACATCTGGTCGCAGGGTTGCACCAAAGTCGGAACGCAAGAAATGGGCGACGCAGTAGTCGCCGCGCTGCGGAATCTGTAATCTCTCGGGCCCGCTGGCAGTTATTGCCGCCAGGCGGCCCACTTTTTAACAAGGTGTAGTTGCGATGAAACGTGTAGGTCTGATCGGTTGGCGCGGTATGGTCGGTTCCGTGCTCATGCAGCGGATGCTGGAAGAGCAGGATTTCGATCTTATTGAGCCGGTGTTTTTCACCACATCGAACGTGGGTGGCCAAGGGCCGTCCGTGGGCAAGGATATTGCCCCGCTCAAGGACGCCTACAGCATTGACGAGCTCAAAACCCTCGACGTGATCCTGACCTGCCAGGGCGGCGACTACACCAGCGAAGTCTTCCCCAAGCTGCGCGAAGCCGGCTGGCAGGGTTATTGGATCGACGCCGCGTCGAGCCTGCGCATGCAGGACGATGCGGTGATCATCCTCGACCCGGTCAACCGCAAGGTCATCGACCAGCAACTGGACGCCGGCACCAAGAACTACGTGGGCGGCAACTGCACCGTCAGCCTGATGCTGATGGGCCTGGGTGGTCTGTTCGAGGCTGGCCTGGTGGAGTGGATGAGCGCCATGACCTATCAGGCGGCGTCCGGCGCCGGCGCGCAGAACATGCGCGAACTGATCAAGCAGATGGGCGCGACCCACGCCGCTGTCGCCGATCAACTGGCCGACCCGGCCAGCGCGATCCTCGACATTGATCGCCGCGTGGCCGAAGCCATGCGCAGCGATGCCTACCCGACCGAGAACTTCGGTGTGCCATTGGCCGGTAGCCTGATCCCGTGGATCGACAAGGAACTGCCCAACGGCCAGAGCCGTGAAGAGTGGAAGGCCCAGGCCGAGACCAACAAGATCCTCGGTCGCTTCAAGAGCCCGATCCCGGTTGACGGCATTTGCGTGCGTATCGGCGCCATGCGTTGCCACAGCCAGGCGCTGACCATCAAGTTGAACAAAGATGTGCCGATCGCCGATATCGAAGGGCTGATCAGCCAGCACAACCCATGGGTCAAGCTGGTGCCGAACAACCGCGATATCAGCATGCAGGAGTTGAGCCCGACCAAGGTCACCGGCACTCTGAATGTACCGGTGGGCCGCCTGCGCAAGCTGAATATGGGCAGCCAGTTCCTCGGCGCGTTCACCGTGGGCGACCAGCTGCTGTGGGGCGCGGCTGAACCGCTGCGCCGTATGCTGCGGATTTTGCTGGAGCGTTGATTGCTTGTAGGCTGTTTAAAAACCCCGCGCTCTGGTGACAGGCGCGGGGTTTTTTAATGGGCTTTCGGGCCTCATCGGGAGCAAGCCCCCTCGCACACTGCGCAGAACAAAATGTGGGAGGGGCTTGCTCCCGATGAGGCCATCAGCCACACCACAACCCCCAGGCTAATTGCCTCACCCCCTGCCACCCGGTAAAGTGCCGCTCCCCCGCAATGCCCGAGGCAGCCCCCATGACCCAGACCTTTGAAATTGCCGTAATCGGCGCCACCGGCACCGTTGGCGAAACCCTGGTGCAGATTCTCGAAGAGCTGAATTTCCCGGTGGGCACCTTGTACTTGCTGGCGGGCAGTAACTCCGCCGGTGCATCGGTCCCGTTTCGTGGCAAGAACGTGCGGGTCAAGGAAGTCGACGAGTTCGACTTCAGCAAGGCGCAACTGGCGTTTTTCGCCGCTGGCCCTGCGGTAACCCTGAGCTTTGCACCGCGCGCCACGGCGGCAGGGTGTGCGGTGATCGATTTGTCGGGTGCCTTGCCCGTCGACCAAGCGCCCCAGGTGGTGCCCGAAGCCAATGCACACGTTCTGGGCAGCCTGAAAAAACCCTTCCAGCTTGGCAGCCCGAGCCCGTCCGCCACCAACCTGGCCGTGGTGCTGGCGCCGTTGCGCGCGGTGCTGGATATCCAGCGCGTCAGCGTTACCGCCAACCTGGCGGTGTCGGCCCAAGGCCGTGAGGCGGTCAGTGAGTTGGCCCGTCAGACGGCGGAACTGCTGAACGTACGCCCGCTGGAGCCGAAGTTCTTTGATCGGCAGATGGCCTTCAACCTGCTGGCACAAGTCGGCACGCCAGATGCTCAAGGTCATACCGCCCTGGAGAAGCGTCTCGTACACGAACTTCGTGCAGTGCTGGAATTACCTTTGCTAAAGATTTCCGCAACTTGCGTTCAAGCCCCGGTGTTTTTTGGCGATAGCCTGACTGTGTCGTTGCAGTTGGGCGCGCCGGTCGACCTGGCGGCGGTCAACCGCGTGCTCGGCACCGCACCAGGCATAGAGCTGGTAGAGGAGGGGGATTACCCCACTGCCGTGGGCGATGCCGTGGGGCAGGATGTGGTCTATGTGGGCCGCGTTCGCACCGGCGTGGATGACCCTGCGGAACTAAATTTGTGGTTGACGTCAGATAACGTACGTAAAGGCGCAGCCCTTAACGCGGTGCAACTGGCGCAGTTGTTGATAAAAGGCCTTGTGTAAAAGATACTTGGCGGCAATTTGTAGATTGATTCTAACCAGGCGCTATGCTTGGCCCCAAGCAGGAACAGTTGCGTGTCGGTGACCTATCGGCTCGCCATGCCTTATGGCAAGCGGTTACCAACCTTCTCGCAGGCCGGGGAGTGTTCAGACAAAGGATGAGGCTATGGTTCAAGTTCGCAAACTGGTGTTAGCAATAGCGGCCGCCTCGGCGCTGTCCTCCGGTATGGCGCAGGCGCTGCAGCTCGGGGAAATGACCCTCAAGTCGAAGTTGAACCAGCCC
Source organism: Pseudomonas asgharzadehiana (assembly GCF_019139815.1). Taxonomy (NCBI): domain Bacteria; kingdom Pseudomonadati; phylum Pseudomonadota; class Gammaproteobacteria; order Pseudomonadales; family Pseudomonadaceae; genus Pseudomonas; species Pseudomonas asgharzadehiana. The sequence goes on along the minus strand of NZ_CP077079.1, from coordinate 4,267,768 downwards.
CTGTCGGTGGAAATCGAATTGCTGGATGTCGGTGGCCTCACGGCGGCCGAGATCACCCCGAGCCTGGCTTCATCCCAGGCGTTTGTGGATGCGGGCGTGGATCGCCAGGCGTTTCTCAATGACCTGACGTTTACCCCGGTGATCAACCCCAATGGTCGCAGCGTGGTGCGTGTCACCTCCAGCAAGCCGCTGCCTGATTCCTATGTGCGCTTTCTGCTGCAGGTGCAATGGCCCAACGGCCGCCTGATGCGCGACTACAGCGTATTGCTCGACCCGGCCAAATTCGACCAACCCGCACCGGTGGCCAAGGCCGCCGCGCCGCGCTTGAGTGCGCCTGCCAGCAGCGCGCCCGCCGCCAGCACCTCGGCCCAACACACCACCACCTCCCGCGACACCCTGTGGGAAATTGCCGAGAAATACCGCAACGGCGGCTCGGTGCAGCAGACCATGCTGGCCATCCAGGCGTTGAACCCTGGCGCCTTTGTCGGCGGCAATATCAATCGCCTTAAAACCGGCCAGGTGCTGCGCCTGCCGGACACGGTGCAAAGCACGGCGCTGCCGCAACCCCAGGCGATCGCCGAAGTGCGTGCGCAGAACGATGCGTGGCGCCAGGGCCGGCGCTCGGCCAATAACCAGGCCGCCGGCAAACAGCAACTGGACGCCACCAAGCGCACCCAGGCGGGCAACGCACCGTCTACCACCAATGCCAAGGACAATTTGAGCCTGGTTTCGGCCGAAGCGGCCAAGAAGGGTGGCAAAGGCAAGGCCGGTGACAGTCAGGCCCTGAGCGACAAACTGGCGATGACCCAGGAGCAACTGGACACGACTCGCCGCGACAACGAAGAGCTGAAAAGCCGCGCGGCCGATTTGCAAAGCCAGTTGGATAAGCTGCAAAAGCTGATTCAACTGAAGAACGATCAATTGGCCCGTCTGCAGGCGGAAAAAGTCGAGCCGGCCGCGCAACCGACGGCGGTAATGCCCGCACATTTGGCCACTGAGCCTGCCGCGCCCGTGGCGGCCCCAGCGGCCCCCGTCGCGGCGCCGACGCCCGCGCCCGAGCCGGTCAAGCCAGTCGCTGCGGCTGACACCGCCGAAGGCAAATTCAACGAGCTGCTGACCAACCCGGTTGTGCTGGGCGTTATCGGCGGCGCGGCGGGGCTGGTGGTGCTGTTGCTCCTGCTGCTGTGGGCGCGCCATCGCAACGCCCGCCGTGAAGAGGAAAAGCACCTGCGCATGGCGCGGGCCCTGGCTGAAGAGCCTCTGTTCAGCTCGAACATCGAGCAGGACCTGCCATCGGACAGTTTTGAAGGCCTGGAAACGCCGCCGCCGAACGTCAAGCTGACGGCCGCGCCCGTCCCGGCGCCAGTGCCGCCGGCAGCCGTGGTGCCAACGGTTGCTTCCGTGCTCGCGCCGCTGGCCGTCGCCGTGGCGCCGGTCAACTCCAACGATGCGCTGGCGCAAGCCCAGTCCCATATCGACCGTGGTCATCTGAACCAGGCCGCCGATGTGCTGGAGCAGGCGATCAAGCAGGAGCCCAAGCGCAGCGACCTGCGTTTGAAGCTGATGGAAGTCTACGGCCTGCAAAGCGACAAAGACGGCTTCGTGACCCAGGAGCGTCAGTTGGTGGCCAATGGTGAAAACCATGCCCAGGTCGAGCAGCTCAAGTCGCGCTTCCCAGCGATGGCCGTCGTGGCGGCAGGCGTCAGTGCTGCGGTAGCTGCTGCGGCGCTGGATGCTCAGTACGTCAAGGAGTTGCTGGAGGACAAACCGGCAGCTGCGGCGCCTGAACCTGAAGCGGCCGACACCGATTTTGATCTGAGCCTGGACGACCTTGAAGCAGCGTCGCCGGCCGATCCGGATGATGTGTTGAGTTTTGAATCGGTGCTGCAACAGCAAACCGCAGCCAACGAATTGTCGGACTTCGACTTGGATCTGCAAGTGGATGGGCCGGCTTCGACCCTGTCCGATGATGACTTCCTTTCGGGCTTGGAAGAGCAGATGAAGGACGTCCCGGCCGTGGAGCCGCCGACCCTCACCCCCGCAGCGCTGGATGATTTCGATCTGCCGGAAGATTTCGACCTGTCACTGGCGGACGAGCCTCAAGCCGATGCCAAGCCCGATGCCTTCGCGTCCGAACTGGATGATGTCAACGCCGAGCTGGACCGCCTGTCCCAGAGCCTTGAGCATCCTCCTATCGGGCCGTCCTTCACGGCCGAAGACGCTGCACTGGGTGATGATGAGCCGGAGTTCGACTTCCTCTCCGGCGCCAATGAGGTTGCCACCAAGCTGGACCTGGCCCAGGCCTATATCGATATGGGCGATGCAGATGGCGCGAAAGACATCCTGGCCGAAGTGCTGACTGAGGGCGATGAGTCCCAGCGCGGCGAAGCCAAGGAAATGCTCGGCAGAATCTGACGGTTGTGGGAGGGGGCACTCCATAACAAAATCGCCCGCCACCCTTGCGCCGTCTTTATAATGGCCGCCTTTGCGCAACCCATCAGGCTCTCAATTCTTGGCAAATATAGATAACGCGGCCGCCGAAATGGCGGCCGCAGGCTTTCACCGCATCGCCCTGGGCGTGGAATACAAAGGTTCGCGCTATCGCGGCTGGCAGCGCCAGGCATCGGGCGTGCCGACCGTACAGGAAACTCTGGAAAAGGCCCTGTCCAAGGTCGCCGATTCGCCGGTCTCGCTGATGTGCGCCGGGCGTACCGACGCCGGGGTACACGCCTGTGGCCAAGTGGTGCACTTTGACACCCAGGCCGAGCGCACGATGAAGGCGTGGGTGATGGGCGCTAATATCAATCTGCCTCATGACGTGAGCGTCAGTTGGGCCAAGGTCATGCCGGCGCATTTTCATGCACGCTTCAAGGCGATTGCCCGGCGCTATCGCTATGTGATCTACAACGACCAGATCCGCCCGGCGCACCTTAACGAAGAAATTACCTGGAACCACCGCCCGCTGGACGCCGAGCGCATGGCCGAAGCCGCGCAGCATCTGGTGGGCGTGCATGATTTCAGTGCCTTCCGTGCCGGCCAGTGCCAGGCCAAGTCGCCGATCAAGGAGGTGCATCACCTGCGGGTGAGTCGCCACGGCAAGATGATTGTGCTGGACATCCGTGCCGGTGCGTTCCTGCACCATATGGTGCGCAACATTGCCGGCGTGCTGATGACCATCGGCACCGGCGAGCGTCCGGTGGAGTGGGCCAGGGAAGTGCTCGAGAGCCGCATCCGCCGCACGGGTGGCGTCACGGCGCATCCGTTCGGGCTGTATCTGGTCGATGTGGAGTACCGCGACGAGTTCGAACTGCCGGATCGTTTTATCGGGCCACATTTCCTTACCGGTTTCAGCGAACTTGGCGGCTGACGCCCGGAAAAGCTTTTGTTACCATCCGGGACTTTCTCGGCCAAACCCTGAGGTTTCTACGACATGTCAGCCGTTCGCAGCAAGATTTGCGGGATTACCCGCATAGAAGACGCGCTGGCGGCGGTCGAGGCGGGGGCGGATGCCATCGGTTTTGTGTTTTATGCCAAGAGCCCGCGCGCAGTGAATGTGCTGCAGGCGCGTGCGATCATCCAGGCACTGCCGCCGTTCGTCACCACTGTGGGATTGTTCGTCAATGCCAGCCGTTGCGAACTCAACGAAACCCTGGATGCCGTGCCGCTGGACATGCTGCAGTTTCACGGCGACGAAACCCCGGACGAATGTGACAGCTACCAGCGCCCGTACATCAAGGCGCTGCGCGTCAAGGCCGGTGATGACATCGCCGCCGCCTGTGCCGCGTACGCCGGGGCGCGCGGGATCCTGCTCGACACCTACGTCGAAGGTGTACCGGGTGGTACGGGGGAGGCGTTCGATTGGACGCTGATTCCCGAAGGGCTGGGCACGCCGATCATCCTGGCCGGCGGCCTTGACCCGGCGAACGTCGGGGCGGCCATCGCCCAGGTCCGGCCGTATGCCGTGGATGTCAGTGGCGGGGTGGAGCAGGGCAAGGGTATCAAGGACCACGCCAAGATTCGCGCATTCCTACACGCGGTGCGCAACAGCAACGGTGGGATGTGACGGCTGGCAGTCTGCCGCCGTCCATAACTACCACTGTGTAAAACAGTCCGGTGCCGCCTGTGGGTGGCCTGGAAACAGAAGTGGCAACCCTGCACTGGCAGGTTGTCTGGAAGGCTGAGGGTGCGGGTTGGAAATGGCAGGTCGAACGTCTGACCCCGTCCAACTGGCGTCATCGTCACATAAATGAATTTAGCTCAAGGGCATACGCGGGGCTGTGTTCAAGCCACCGGTACTGGAGAAAGAAAGCATGAGCAACTGGTTAGTAGACAAACTGATCCCTTCGATCATGCGTTCCGAGGTGAAAAAAAGCTCGGTTCCTGAAGGTCTGTGGCACAAATGCCCTTCCTGCGACGCGGTGCTGTACCGCCCGGAGCTGGAAAAGACCCTGGACGTTTGCCCCAAGTGCAACCATCACATGCGTATCGGCGCGCGCGCGCGTATCGACATCTTCCTGGATGCCGACGGCCGTAACGAGCTGGGCGCGGACCTGGAGCCGGTTGACCGTCTCAAGTTCCGCGACGGCAAGAAGTACAAGGACCGCCTGAGCGCTGCGCAAAAGCAGACGGGTGAGAAGGATGCCTTGATCTCCGTCAGCGGCAAGCTGCTGGGCATGCCTGTGGTCGTGTCGGCGTTCGAGTTCTCCTTCATGGGCGGCTCCATGGGCGCCATCGTTGGCGAGCGTTTTGTTCGCGCCGCCAACTATGCCCTGGAAAACCGTTGCCCGATGATCTGCTTCGCCGCTTCCGGTGGTGCACGCATGCAGGAAGCGCTGATTTCCCTGATGCAAATGGCCAAGACCTCCGCAGTATTGGCGCGTCTGCGCGAAGAAGGTATTCCGTTTATCTCCGTGCTGACCGACCCGGTCTACGGCGGCGTATCCGCCAGCCTGGCGATGCTGGGCGATGTAATCGTCGGCGAGCCGAAAGCCCTGATCGGCTTTGCCGGCCCGCGCGTGATCGAGCAGACCGTTCGCGAAAAACTGCCGGAAGGCTTCCAGCGCAGCGAGTTCCTGCTGGAGCATGGCGCGATCGACATGATCATTGCGCGCGGTGAGTTGCGTCCACGCCTGGGTAACCTGCTGGCGCAAATGATGGGGCTGCCGACGCCGGTCTACATCGCGCCTAAAGTAGAGCCGATTGTCGTACCGCCTGTGCCTGCGAACCTATGACCCAGCGAACCCTGGGCGAATGGCTCGCCTACCTTGAGCAGTTGCATCCGTCCGCCATCGACATGGGCCTGGAGCGCTCGCAACAGGTAGCGGCCCGCCTTGGGTTGGGCCGGCCGGCACCGCGTGTGATCACGGTGACCGGCACCAATGGCAAAGGCTCTACCTGCGCCTTCGTTGCCGCGCTGCTGCAAGCCCAAGGGCTGAAAGTGGGCGTGTACAGCTCACCGCACCTGCTGCGCTATAACGAGCGCGTGCAGCTCAATGGTGTCGAAGCCACCGACGAGCAGCTCTGCGAAGCCTTCGCGGCACTGGATGCCGGCCGGGGCGAAACTTCCCTGACTTACTTCGAGATGGGCACCCTGGCGGCGTTCTGGCTGTTCGAGCGCGCGCAACTGGATGTGGTCGTGCTGGAAGTGGGGCTGGGTGGGCGTCTGGACACGGTCAATGTGGTGGATGCGGACCTGGCGCTGGTCACCAGTATTGGCGTGGACCATGCTGACTACCTGGGTAATACCCGTGAGTCCGTGTCCTACGAAAAGGCCGGAATCTTCCGTCAGGGCAAGCCGGCGCTGTGCGGTGATCTGGACCCGCCACAACCCTTGCTGGACAAGGTGCGAGAACTGGCCTGCCCATTTTTCCTGCGGGGGCGCGAATTCAATCTCGAGGTCGGCGAGCAGTCTTGGCAGTGGCGTGGGCGTGATGCCCGAGGTCAAGCCGTAGAGCTGCGCGACCTGCCGCTGCTGAACCTGCCGATGGAAAACGCTGCGCTCGCGCTGCAAGCTTATCTGCTGCTGGATCTGCCGTGGAATGCCGAGCAGATTGCCGCGACCTTGCTGGCGACGCGCGTGGTAGGGCGCCTGGACCGTCGCGTAGTCGACTGGCAGGGCAAGCGCTTGAGCCTCTTGTTGGACGTTGGGCATAACCCCCATGCGGCGGACTATCTGGCCCGGCGTTTGGCGCGCACGGCGCCGGCCGGTCGGCGCCTTGCCGTGTTCGGTTTGCTGGCCGACAAGGACCTGGAGGGTGTGCTTGCACCGTTGTCGAGCAGTGTCCAGGCTTGGGCGGTAGCGCCGCTGGATACGCCGCGCAGTCGTCCGGCGGCAGAACTCGAAGTGGCCTTGCAGAACCTTGGTGCGTCCGTGGCATCGTATGCAAGCGTGACGGCGGCCCTTGAGGCGCAGTGCGCGGTGGCGACGGCGGAGGACGAGATTCTGTTGTTCGGATCATTTTATTGTGTTGCCGAGGCGCTTGAGTGGTTGGCCCGGCGCTCCACGGAGGAAGCTGCACATGGCATTACTCGATAGCGCGTACAAGCAGCGAATGGTTGGAGCCCTGGTTCTGGTGGCGCTGGCGGTGATTTTCCTGCCGATGTTGTTTTCCCGCCAGGACGAGCAACGCCAGGTCGTGGTTGAAGCCCCGGCTGCGCCGCAGGCGCCGGCCGTGCCGCAGGTGCAGGTTGAGCCTGTGGTGGTGCCCGAGCCCCAGGCGTTGCCGGAACAAGAGCCTGTGCCAACGGATGAGGAAGTGGCCGCGCAGCAGGCGCCGTCGATGCCGGTGCAGCCAAGCGTGCCGGTGGTCAAGCCGGCGCCCGCTGCGCCGGCTGTCGCCGCCAAGCCTGCTGCTCCTGCGTCCCCGCCCAAGCCGGTAGCGCCGCAACCTGCGGCGCCAGGCAAGCCGGATGTGGGGCAGAGCCGCATCGACCCGAATGGCTTGCCGATCAGTTGGTCGATCCAGGTGGCCAGCCTGGGCAATCGCGAAGGTGCCGACGCTTTGCAGAAGAAGCTGCGTGCCCAGGGGTACAACGCTTACATCCGCAGTGCCGATGGCAAGAACCGTGTGTTTATCGGGCCGCTGATCGAGCGCGCCGAGGCGGATCGCCTGCGCGATTTGCTGGATCGTCAGCAGAACCTGAAGGGGTTCGTGACCCGTTTCCAGCCTGAGCGCGGCTGATTCCGCATCGATTTCAGCTTGGAATGCAGTTAAGTGTGGGAGGGGGCTTGCTCCCGATAGCGGTGTATCAGTATCAGACTTTCTGACTGACCCACCGCCATCGGGAGCAAGCCCCCTCCCACATTGATGTGTGGTGGGGGTTGAAATGCGATTGGCTCGCCACAAACTATTGATTTGCAAAGCAGCCGCAATCACAGCTTACCGACAGCCCGGCGCTCTGCTAAAATGCGCCGCCTTATCCGTACGTAGGCTGCACTGTGCCATTTACCTGGGTTGATTGGGCGATTGTTGCCATCGTCGCCATCTCCGCGTTGATCAGTCTGAGCCGCGGCTTTGTAAAAGAAGCACTGTCGTTGCTGACCTGGATCATCGCAGGAGTCGTAGCCTGGATGTTTGGTGGTTCATTGTCGGTTTACCTGGCCGGTTACATCGAAACACCTTCGGCTCGCGTCATCGCGGGCTGCGCCATCATGTTCATCGCCACGCTGCTGGTGGGAGCAATGGTCAATTATCTTATTGGCGAGTTGATACGTGTCACCGGCCTCTCCGGGACCGATCGATTTCTCGGCATGGCCTTTGGTGCCGCGCGTGGCGCATTGCTGGTGGTCGTGGCGGTCGGGCTGTTGAGCCTGGGGCCGGTACAGCAGGATTCGTGGTGGCAGGAGTCGGTACTCGTGCCAAAATTTCTATTGGTTGCAGACTGGTCCAAGAACCTCATTTTGGGGTGGAGCAGTCAGTGGCTGGCCAGCGGAATCAGCGTACCCGCTGATCTTCCGTTCAAGGAACACCTCTTGCCGGCCAAAACGCCTCAGTAAGCTGTGTTCAGTCAAGATCCATTAAGTAGGGGTTGCGTCGCATGTGTGGCATCGTCGGTATCGTCGGTAAGTCGAACGTCAATCAGGCGCTGTATGACGCGCTAACCGTCCTCCAGCACCGCGGCCAGGACGCTGCCGGTATTGTGACCAGCCATGACGGCCGGTTATTCCTGCGCAAGGATAATGGCCTGGTGCGTGACGTGTTCCACCAGCGTCACATGCAGCGGCTGGTCGGGCACATGGGCATTGGTCATGTGCGTTACCCGACTGCCGGCAGCTCGACCTCGGCCGAAGCTCAACCGTTTTACGTCAACTCGCCTTACGGCATCACCCTGGCGCATAACGGCAACCTGACCAACGTGGAACAACTGGCCAAGGAGATTTACGAATCTGACCTGCGCCACGTCAACACCAGTTCCGACTCGGAAGTGCTGCTCAACGTGTTTGCCCACGAGCTGGCCCAGCGCGGCAAGCTGCAGCCGACCGAAGAAGACGTGTTCGCCGCCGTGATCGATGTGCACAACCGTTGCGTCGGTGGTTATGCCGTGGTGGCGATGATCACCGGTTACGGCATCGTTGGTTTCCGCGACCCGCACGGCATCCGCCCGATCGTGTTCGGCCAGCGTCACACCGACGAAGGCGTCGAGTACATGATCGCTTCCGAAAGCGTGTCCCTGGATGTGCTGGGCTTTACCCTGATCCGCGACCTCGCGCCGGGCGAAGCGGTGTACATCACCGAAGATGGCAAGCTGCACACCCGCCAGTGCGCCGTGGCGCCGAAACTCACCCCGTGCATCTTCGAACACGTCTACCTGGCGCGTCCGGATTCGATCATCGATGGTGTTTCGGTATACAAGGCGCGCCTGCGCATGGGCGAGAAGCTGGCCGACAAGATCCTGCGCGAGCGTCCCGAGCACGATATCGATGTGGTCATCCCGATCCCGGACACCAGCCGCACCGCCGCGCTGGAACTGGCCAACCACCTGGGCGTCAAGTTCCGCGAAGGCTTCGTCAAGAACCGCTACATCGGTCGTACATTCATCATGCCGGGCCAGGCGGCGCGCAAGAAGTCGGTACGCCAGAAGCTCAACGCCATCGAGCTGGAATTTCGCGGCAAGAACGTGATGCTGGTGGATGACTCCATCGTGCGCGGTACCACCTGTAAGCAGATCATCCAGATGGCCCGCGAAGCCGGGGCGAAGAACGTGTACTTCTGTTCCGCCGCGCCTGCCGTGCGTTACCCGAACGTGTACGGTATCGACATGCCGAGCGCCCACGAATTGATCGCCCACAACCGCAGCACCCAGGACGTGGCCGACCTGATCGGCGCCGATTGGCTGATCTATCAGGACCTGCCGGACCTGATCGAAGCGGTCGGTGGTGGCAAGATCAAGATCGAGCAGTTCGACTGCGCGGTGTTCGACGGCAAATATGTGACCGGTGACGTCGACGAGGCCTACCTGAACAAGATCGAGCAGGCGCGTAACGACTCCTCGAAGATCAAGACCCAGGCGGTCAGCGCGATCATCGATCTGTACAACAACTGAGTAGACACCGGCCCTGAGGGGCCGGTTTTGCATCATAAATAAAGCATTGAGCAAGGAGTGGCAGCATGAGTCAGGAATGGGATGCCGGTCGGTTGGACAGCGACCTCGATGGCGTAGCTTTCGATACTCTGGCTGTGCGCGCAGGCCAGCACCGGACCCCTGAAGGTGAGCACGGCGACCCGATGTTCTTCACCTCCAGCTACGTGTTCCGCACGGCAGCCGATGCGGCTGCGCGCTTTGCTGGCGAGGTGCCGGGCAATGTCTACTCGCGCTACACCAACCCGACCGTGCGTGCGTTCGAAGAGCGTATCGCGGCCCTGGAAGGTGCCGAGCAGGCAGTGGCGACGGCGACCGGCATGGCGGCGATCCTGGCGGTGGTGATGAGCCTGTGCAGTGCCGGCGACCATGTGCTGGTGTCGCGTAGTGTGTTCGGTTCGACCATCAGCCTGTTCGAGAAGTACTTCAAGCGCTTCGGCATCGAAGTGGACTACGTGCCCTTGGCCGATCTGTCCGGTTGGGATGCGGCGATCAAGGCCAACACCAAATTGTTGTTCGTCGAGTCGCCCTCGAACCCGCTGGCTGAATTGGTGGATATCGCTGCGTTGTCCGAAGTCGCTCATGCCAAGGGCGCCATGCTGGTAGTCGACAACTGCTTCTGCACGCCTGCGTTGCAGCAGCCGCTGAAGCTGGGCGCGGACGTTGTGGTGCACTCGGCCACCAAGTTCATCGACGGCCAGGGCCGTTGCATGGGCGGTGTGGTGGCCGGTCGTGGCGAGCAGATGAAGGAAGTGGTGGGCTTCCTGCGCACCGCCGGCCCGACCTTGAGCCCGTTCAACGCCTGGATTTTTCTCAAGGGCCTGGAAACCCTGAGCCTGCGCATGAAAGCCCATTGCGCCAATGCCCAGGCCCTGGCCGAGTGGTTGGAGCAGCAGGACGCCATCGAAAAAGTCCACTACGCCGGGCTCCGGAGCCATCCGCAACACGAATTGGCGCAGCGCCAGCAGCGTGGTTTCGGCGCGGTGGTGAGCTTCGAAGTGAAGGGGGGCAAAGAGGGGGCGTGGCGCTTTATCGATGCGACGCGCCTGATCTCCATCACGGCTAACCTGGGCGACAGCAAAACCACGATTACCCATCCGAGTACCACTTCCCACGGCCGTCTGGCGCCGCAGGAGCGTGAGGCGGCGGGTATTCGTGACAGTCTGATCCGCATCGCGGTGGGCCTGGAAGACGTGGCTGACCTGCAGGCAGACCTGGCTCGCGGGTTGGCGGCGTTGTGATCGAGTGGTCCATGGAAGCCGCGGCGGCCACTAACGGGCGCGTCGCGCTGGTGACAGGCGCTGCGCGAGGCATTGGCCTTGGGATCGCGGCGTGGTTGATCAGTGAAGGTTGGCAAGTGGTGTTGACCGACCTGGACCGCGAGCGCGGTGCCAAGGTGTCCAAGGTGCTGGGTGAAAACGCCTGGTTCATCACCATGGATGTGGCCGATGAGAAGCAGGTCGCCCAAGGCGTTGCCGAAGTGCTCGGGCAGTTTGGCCGCCTGGATGCGTTGGTGTGCAACGCGGCGGTGGCCGACCCGCGCAATATCACCCTGGAAAGCCTTGACCTGGCCTACTGGAATCGCGTGCTGGCGGTGAACCTCAGTGGGCCGATGTTGCTGGCCAAGCACTGCGCGCCTTACCTGCGTGCCCACGGCGGCGCGATCGTCAACCTGGCATCGACGCGGGCCCGTCAATCGGAGCCGGACACCGAAGCTTATGCGGCGAGCAAGGGCGGTTTGTTGGCCTTGACGCACGCGCTGGCCATCAGCCTCGGGCCGGAGGTGCGGGTCAATGCCGTCAGCCCTGGCTGGATCGATGCGCGTGATCCTGCCGCACGGCGTGCCGAGCCTTTGACCGACGCAGATCACGCCCAGCATCCGGCGGGCAGGGTGGGCACAGTCGAGGACGTGGCTGCGATGGTGGCGTGGCTGCTGTCGCGCCAGGCGGGCTTTGTGACCGGGCAGGAGTTTGTGGTGGACGGCGGCATGAGCAAGAAGATGATTTACAGCGAGTAGGGCCGGCAGCGGTCTTGAAGCAATTTTGTCTTTTTCAGAAAAACTTCAAGCAGGCTATTGACTTAGGTCTGCTACCTGCGTAAATTTCGCGGCCTCAACGAAGCAAAGGGTGATTAGCTCAGCTGGGAGAGCATCTGCCTTACAAGCAGAGGGTCGGCGGTTCGATCCCGTCATCACCCACCACTTCTTGAGAGTTTTGCCCTTGGGCAAGACGCAACGTTAAAGGTTGCACCGACGCGCAGCGGTAGTTCAGTCGGTTAGAATACCGGCCTGTCACGCCGGGGGTCGCGGGTTCGAGTCCCGTCCGCTGCGCCATATTTTCCAGGTTCGAGTTATCGGGCTTGAGATCGAACAGCCAAGGTTGCTCGGTCAGACGTTTAAAGACGGTTGAGGGTTTACGCTCAGCCAGTCAAGCGATACGCAGCGGTAGTTCAGTCGGTTAGAATACCGGCCTGTCACGCCGGGGGTCGCGGGTTCGAGTCCCGTCCGCTGCGCCATATCTGCCTCAAGGCCCACTGAACGCCTTGAAGCACAAAGAAAGCCATTGGCTGCTTTGATCCGATAGCAAAGACCCTGGTCGAAAGACCGGGGTTTTTTGTGTCTGCGATTTGGTGATGTGTTGCGAGAGCCGGCGAGCCGGCCCCCTTGGCAGTGTCAGAACCCCAACTTGTCCCGCAAGCCGTAGTACCAAGCCCCCAGCGCCGCAAACGGCGTGCGCAACAGTTGCCCGCCCGGGAACGGGTAGTGCGGCAGGTCGGCAAACGCGTCAAAACGTTCGGCCTGGCCTCTCAATGCTTCGGCCAGTACCTTGCCTGCCAGGTGCGTGTAGGTCACGCCATGGCCGCTGCAGCCCTGCGAGTAGTAAATGTTGTCACCCAGGCGACCCACCTGCGGCAGTCGCGACAAGGTCAGTAGGAAATTGCCGGTCCAGGCGTAGTCGATCTTCACATCCTTGAGTTGCGGGAAGGCCTTGAGCATTTTCGGCCGGATGATTGCCTCGATATTCGCCGGATCGCGCGCGCCGTACACCACGCCGCCGCCGAAGATCAGGCGCTTGTCGCTCGTAAGGCGGTAGTAGTCGAGCAGGTAGTTGCAGTCTTCCACGCAGTAATCCTGCGGCAGAAGCGTCCTGGCGAGTTCGTCCCCCAGTGGCGCGGTGGTGATCACCTGTGTGCCGCACGGCATCGACTTGGCCGCCAGCTCCGGCACCAGGTTGCCCAAGTAGGCATTGCCCGCGACGATGATGAACTTGGCCCGGACCTTGCCCTCGGCGGTGTGCACCACCGGATTGGCGCCGCGCTCGATACGCACCGCCGCCGATTGCTCATAGATCGTGCCGCCCAGCGACTCCACCGCGGCCGCTTCACCGAGCGCCAGGTTGAGCGGGTGGATATGCCCGCCACTCATGTCCAGCAGGCCGCCGACATAATTGTCGCAGGCCACCACCTCGCGGATACGGCGTTCGTCCAGCAACTCCAGCTGCGTATGGCCGTAGCGCTCCCACAGGCGCTTCTGCGACTCCAGATGGCCCATGTGCTTGCTGTTGAGCGCGGCGAACACGCCGCCGTCCTTCAGGTCGCACTGGATCTGATACTTGGCGACCCGCTCGCGAATGATCCTGCCGCCCTCGAACGCCATCTGCCCCAGCAGTTGGGCTTGCTGAGCCCCGACGCTGCGCTCGATCACATCGATATCGCGGCTGTAACTGTTGACGATCTGCCCGCCATTGCGGCCCGACGCGCCAAAGCCCACCTTGGCGGCTTCCAGTACCGTCACGCGAAAACCGTTCTCCAGCAGAAACAGCGCGCTGGACAAGCCCGTATAGCCGGCGCCGATCACGCAGACATCGGTTTCGACGTCGCCTTGCAACGTCGGGCGAGGCGGAACGGCATTCGCGGAAGCGGCGTAATACGATTGGGGGTAGGGGGTGTTCGCCATCCTGGAACCTCTGTTTTATATTTTTTACGAGTGGCCAGATCCTACCTCAGTTGAAAATTGCCTGCCAGCCACCCGGAAAAGGCGGGTGTGCCAGCTGCAAATAAAAAATTCGCATATTCATAGGCTTAGCTGCAAAAAAGAGGTTGACACCCCTGCGCAATTCCGTAGAATGCCGCCTCACAGCAGGCACGTAGCTCAGTTGGTTAGAGCACCACCTTGACATGGTGGGGGTCGTTGGTTCGAGTCCAATCGCGCCTACCAAACAAAATCCGCTCTGCTGGGCGGTCTAGAGGGGTCATCGGAAACGGTGACCCCTTTTTGCTGTCTGCGATTTGCAAAACGTTGCTAATCCCACCTCAGAACGCCAGCTCTGCATCCTCCTTGCCAACCCGACCTCGTGCTGAGGCCGGTTCAAGAGGGACGCTCGGTGTATTCCCAGTGAAATCAGCGAGCCCGCTGTTTGAGGTACTCGACGAAAGGCTCGATGTCGCTGCTGCAGAGCAGATGGGCCACTGCGCGAACCTCCGCCTCGGGCCACTCCCACCAGGCGGATTGTTCAAGGATTTGGCGAGTCGGTTCATCGAAACGCCAGCGGATGTGCTTGGCCGGGTTGCCTCCGACGATGGAGTAGGGCGCGACGTTTTTTGTTACCACTGAACCGGCCGCGACCACTGCGCCATTGCCGATGGTGATGCCAGACAAAATGATGGCATGGGAGCTTATCCAGCAATCGTTGCCAATGCTGACGTCGCCGTTGCTGCCGCCGAAGTCGGTGATGTGAGCAAGCGCCTTGATCTTCGCCGGGAATGGATAGCAGCTGAGCCAATCGGTGCGATGGTGGCCGCCCAGATAGACTTCGACATCGCCTGCGATAGAGGTATAGGCGCCTACGCGCAGGGTGGTGCCTTCATTCCAGTCGTGGACTTTCACATCACCATAGGTGCCCAGGCCGAAGCTGTACTTCGGGTAACGGTTACGCAATTTCTGGGTGGAACGTTCCAGCGCAGTCATTGCCCGTAACGCTTTGCGTTCCTGATGTTCGCGCCATTTACGCAGTAGCTTCATGCCTTGGCCTTTCGCAGATCTTGAAAACAGTGCGCCATCCTGATGACTGCGCGCGTGCGATGCAAGATCGGCGTGCCATTAGTCTTGCCCGGCCTCTGCTGTTCAAGCCGGCACCGTTCAATTAGCGCTGACGCCTTGCGCCGACAAAATTTATTGGTTCACAGCAACAATTTTTCTTGTTGGACACCTCCCGCTTCCAGGCAGCAAAGTTGCCGCCACTGACGCTCGCCCTTACGGGTCAACAATAAAAAACCGAGCCGACTGCACGCCACTTCCTGCTGTGAACCCTTTGTTCACATCCTGCTGTAATGGCGCCGCAGCGCGCACTTAAGGACTTCATCGCCATGCAAACTGTTGTGAACTTATGGCCGTTGATCGGCGTACTTGTGATCGTGGTTGGCTTTGTTTTGCGCTTCAATCCGCTGTTGGTGGTCACCGCCGCCGCTATCGCCACCGGGCTTGCCGCCCATTTCCCGCTGGAAAAAATCCTCGCCACCATGGGTGATGGCTTCCTTCAAACCCGTGCCCTGCAATTGATCCTGTTACTGCCCCTGGCGGTCATCGGCTTGCTGGAGCGCCATGGGCTGCGCCTGCATGCGCAGAACTGGATTGCACGATTTGAGCGCGCCACGGTTGGGCGCCTGTTGATCATCTACCTGTTTGTGCGCGAATCCACGGCCGCCATGGGCTTGACCAGCCTGGGCGGGCACCCGCAGATGGTGCGCCCGTTGCTCGCGCCGATGGCCGAAGGCGCCGCTGAAAAGCGCTACGGCAAACTGCCCGACAAGCTGCGCCACAAGGTCTTGGCCATGTGCGCGGCGACGGACAACGTCGGTCTGTTTTTTGGCGAAGATATCTTTGTGGCCTTTGGTGCGATTGCACTGATGCACACCTTTCTTCTGGGTTCGGGGATTGATGTCGAGCCGCTGCATATCGCGGTGTGGGGGATTCCCACGGCGATCTGTGCGTTTATTATCCACGCGATCCGCTTGCATCGCTTTGATCGAAGGCTCACCCGCGAGCTGACGCCCGCCGCGACGTCCGTGGAGGCTGCGCAATGATTATCTCCATTCAATACCTGTACTGGCTTGCCGGCGTGCTGCTGCTCATTACCGCAGGCATGATCCTGATGGATCGCGCCCATCCTAAACGTTGGTCCAGCGCACTGTTCTGGCTGTTGTTCGCGATCCCGTTCCTGGTCGGGGAGCGGCTGCCATCGGTGGCCATCGGCGTGGGCGTGGTGGTGATGGCGTTGATCGCAGGATTGGGCGGTGTCGGTCGCGGTAGCCATGCCGAGTTGCATGACAAGGCCTCCCGCGCCAGTGCCGGGCGCCTGGGGCACAAACTGTTTATCCCGGCCTTGGCCATCCCGCTGACCACGGTGATCGGCTCTGTAGTGCTCAAGCACACCGAGATCGGCGGCGTGCCGCTGCTGGACCCGAAAAACACCACGTTTGTTTCGCTTGGCATCGGTTGCCTGATCGCCCTCGGCCTGGCCTGTTGGCTGACCCGCGACACACCGGTGCAAGCCTTGCGCGAGTCGCGTCGCCTCACTGAGGCCTTGGGCTGGGCCATGGTGCTGCCGCAGATGCTGGCGATGCTCGGGTTGTTGTTCAACGAAGCCGGGGTCGGCACGGCCGTTGCGCACGTCACCACCACCTATATCAACCTGGATTACAAGTTGGTGGCCGTGATGGTCTATGTGTTGGGCATGGCCCTGTTCACCGTGATCATGGGCAATGGCTTCGCGGCATTCCCGGTGATGACCGGCGGGGTCGGGGTGCCGGTGTTGGTGGGCATCTACGGCGGTAACCCGGCGGTAATGGCCGCCATCGGCATGTTTTCCGGTTATTGCGGTACCCTGATGACGCCAATGGCGGCCAACTTCAATATCGTGCCGGCGGCGTTGCTGGAGTTGCCGGACAAGAACGCGGTGATCAAGGCGCAGTTGCCGACAGCGTTGATGATGCTGGTGGTCAATATCGTGCTGCTTTATCTGTTGATGTGAGGCCGGGATGCGAACGGTATTGCTGACGGGCTTCGAGCCCTTTGACCAAGACTCGGTGAACCCGTCCTGGGAGGCTGCGCGCCGACTGGATGGTTTTAAAATCGACGAACAGGTGACAATCGTCGCGCGTAGGTTGCCCTGCGCGTTCACCACCGCGGGCGAATGCCTGGTGAAGCTGATCGAGGAGTTGCGTCCGGCAATGGTGATTGCCACAGGCCTGGCAACCGGGCGCAGCGAGATATCCATCGAGCGGGTAGCGATCAATATCAACGACGCGCGCATCCCCGATAACCTGGGTGAGCAGCCCGTCGACACGGCGGTTGTGGCCGGTGGTCCGGCGGCTTATTTCTCGACGCTGCCGATCAAGGCCATGGTCAGGGCGGTGCGCGAGGCGGGCATTGCGGCGTCGGTGTCGCAGACGGCGGGGACCTTTGTCTGCAATCAGGTGTTCTACCGTTTGCAACATGTGCTGACGGGCTCAGAGGTGCGCAGTGGGTTTATCCATGTGCCCAGTCAATCGTCGATGGCGTTGCCTACCTTGGTAGATGGGCTGCGTAGCGCAGTGTCGGCGGCGTGGAACACGCCGGTGGATGTGGTCGAAGGTGGCGGCCAGGTGAGTTGACGTGGCGCATTACTCATCAACTTCAACTACAGTTCAATCACGTCCCGGCCTTGGATTATCGTCATGATCAAATCGTTGAAGGTCGTGTCTGTTGCGCTGTCGATTGTGCTGTTTGCCGGGAGCGGCATGGCGCTGGCTGATCCAGGCAATGGCAAGGGGCAAGGTAACAATAAAGGCAATAGCCAAGGCGGGCAGGGCCATGACAAGCCCAAAGGCAAAGGTGGGTCGAGCAGCCACGGCCCTAGTGTTGATCGCGGCAGCGTGCTGAATGTGTTGGGGGGGTATCGCGACTACTGGAGCCCGGGGCCGTCTTTACCGCCGGGTATCCAGAAGAACCTGGCGCGCGGCAAGCCGCTGCCACCGGGTATTGCCAAAAAACTCGATGGCCGTTTATTGGGCCAGTTGCCCCGTTACGACGGGTATGAGTGGCAGCAGGCGGGCACCGACCTGATATTGGTGGCTGTCGCGACAGGCATTATCTACGAAGTGCTCAATGGCGCCTTTGATTGAGCCGATGCTTCCTGTGCTTTACGCCCAGGGAAAAACAGCTCGAAACGCGTCATGCCTTCGTCGCTGCTGACGCTGTAGCGGCCGTTATGCAACTGCATGATGGTCGCCACAATGGACAGGCCCAACCCGTTGGAGTGGGCCGACCGTTCCCTGGATTCGTCCACCCGGTAAAACCGCTCGAACAGCCGCGATAAATGCTCGGCGGGGATGGTTTCACCCTGGTTGTTGACGCACAACTGAATGCCTTCAGCGTTTGGAACCGCCTGGATCACCAGTTCGGAGTTCGGCGCCCCGTATTTGATGGCGTTGGCGCACAAATTTGCCAGGGCCCGACGCAGCAGCATCGGTTCAGCCCAGATCACACCTTTCCCTTCGGCGCGAATATTGATGTTTACGTCGCTCGCCAAGCCTTCAAAGTAATCGGCGATGCGTTGCACTTCATCGGCTGCGCTGAGTTCCTGGCGTTGGCGCAGGGCGCTGGCCGGGTCGGTGCGCGCCAGAAACAACATGTTGTCGAGCATTCGCGCCAGGCGCTCCAGCTCCTCGACGTTGGAGGCCAGGAGTTGCTGGTAGTTTTCGATGCTGCGCGGCTGTTGCAGGGCGACCTGGGTTTCCCCCAGCAGGTTGTTGATTGGCGTGCGCAGTTCGTGGGCCATGTCGGTGGCCACCTGCCCCAGTTGCACAAAGCCCTTGGCCAGGCGCTCCAGCATGGTATTGAACGAGTCAATCATCGGCAGCAGTTCTTTCGGCGCGCCGTGGCTGTCGAGGCGTTCTGCGAGGTTGCCTACGCCAATATTCTCGGCATGTCGTGCCAGGCGCCTCAACGGCAGCAGGCCGCGATACACCAGTAGATAGCCTGCCAGCGCGAGAATAACTGCAGCGATACTCGCCAGGATATAAACGCTGAGCCGGTAGCTGGCGAGCATGGCGGTGCGCTCGGTCATCAGGCGCCCGCTGGTAACTTGCAGGCTGCCCAGGTCGCCGGAGTCGATGGAGGCGGCGAGAGTGGAGAAGGGCACGCCATTCAGGCCTGGCAGATGCTGCACATCGCTTAGCGCAAGCACGTGATCCTTGGGCACCGGTTTGATTGTCGGCAAGTCTATATTGGCGGGGTTTACCAGTAGCAGCGGCGCTTGGCCGGGCGCGGCGATGCTCAGCACTGATTCACGGTTGCCCAACATGTTCTGGAACAATTCCGGCTTGGTCTTGATCAGGTCCAGCGTGTTGCTGTCATTGAGCAAGTTGCGCAACTGGTCCACACGGGAGATCAACTGGGCGTCGTCGCGGCGGATCAACTCGCGCTCCAGCTCGCGATACAACGCCACCCCCAGTGTTGCCAGCAGGGCGAAGGCGAGCAGCGCGAAAATCAGCGCCAGGCGCAGGGTCAGTGAATAATGCCGACGAGTGCTCATGGCTGGGTATCGAAGCGGTAGCCGATGCCCCGCACGCTGTGGATCAACTTGAGCGGGAACGGGTCGTCGACTTTAAGGCGCAGGCGCCGCACGGCGACGTCCACCACGTTCGTGTCGCTGTCGAAGTTCATGTCCCAGACCCTGGAGGCGATCAGAGAACGTGAGAGCACTTGGTCCTGGTGGGTGGCGAACAGGTGCAACAATGCGAACTCCTTGTTGGTCAGGGTAATGCGCGTGCCGGCGCGGGTGACGCGACGCTTGAGCACATCGATTTGCAGATCGGCGATGTGCAGTTGCTCTTCTTCACGGATCGGGCCGCGACGGGTCAGGGTGCGTAGGCGCGCCACCAGTTCGGCGAAGGAAAACGGCTTGATCAGGTAATCATCGGCGCCCAGTTCCAGGCCTTTGATGCGGTCGGCAATATCATCGCGCGCCGTCAGGAAAAGTACCGGCGTGTCGGTTTCCTTGCGCAGGCGGCGCAGCACTTCCCAACCGTCCATTTTCGGCATCATCACATCCAGCACGATCACGTCGAACGGCGTTTCCAGGGCCAGGTGCAGGCCGTCCACGCCATCCCGGGCGAGGCTTACGGAGTAGCCCAATTCCTGCAAGCCATTGAGCAGGTAGTTGCCGGCCTTGGGTTCGTCTTCGACTACGAGGATGTTCATGGGAGATGCCCTGATTCAATACGTGGCGCCAGTGTAGCCCGATCAATTGTCACTGGCGCAGCCGGTGCCCTGGACCTGATAGTCGAGCACGTGTTCGCGGCCCTGGTGGTCGAGGTAGTCGAGCCGGGCGGGGACGATGCCGCACTGGCCGTTGGTGTCGCTGCTCGACAGCACTTTGGCCACGTCCAGATGCACGAAAAAGCCGGTCTTGTCGTGGATAACAGTGTTCTGGTCAGCAGCAAATACCGGGCCGGTGGCCAACAGCGCGGCAATGGCGAGGGTTAACAGTTTCATGGCGGTCTCTCGTTTAAAAAGGGGGGCTGCCAGGTCATGGCAGTGCGCTCACGGTAACCAGTGCACCCGAACAGCCGGCCAACAGGATGATGACAAGTTCGTAATGATTGGCGGCGCGACACACCCGCAGCGTTTACAAGTCGTGGGGTGATCCGTAGATTGCATCGGGCCGATTATTCGTTTCAGCTCACGAGGAAGCTCCGCAGTGTCCATCCGAGGTTCAGCCGTCTTTGCCCGCCGTTACCGCGCTTTCCTGTTCGATATGGATGGAACCCTGCTCAACTCCATCGCCGCCGCCGAGCGAGTGTGGAGCATCTGGGCTGAACGCCATGGGTTGGATGTGGCGGCGTTCCTGAAGACCATTCATGGTGCCCGCGCAATCGATACCATCACGCGCCAGGCCCTGCCCGGCGTGGATCCTGAAGTTGAGGCGCAATGGATTACCGAGGCTGAAATCAAGGATGTGCGGGGCGTCGTGGCGATTCCCGGGGCCATCGAATTTTTAAAGCGCTTGCCCGCTGATCAGTGGGCGTTGGTGACCTCTGCGCCCCGGAAGCTGGCACTACGTCGGCTCGAAGCGGCGGGGATCGCGGCGCCGGCAGCGCTGGTTACCGCCGAAGACGTGGCTATCGGCAAGCCGAACCCCGCTTGTTATGTGTTGGGTGCGCAACGCTTGGGGGTGTCGGTGCAAGATTGCCTGGTATTTGAAGACGCTGCGGTGGGCATTCGAGCCGGGGAGGCAGCGGGGGCGGATGTGATGGTCGTGACGTCGACGCACTCTGTGCCTATGGTCACGCGTCATCCGTCGATTGAGGGGTATGGGCAGTTGCAGGTGCAGCGCGACGCCGATGGCTTGCTGCGTTTGCAACACACGACGGGCTGACGCAAAAAGGCCGAGCCGCGTTATCGGGCTCGGCCTGCTTTTTTTGGCCCGGGCCGCTGGCACAGCTTACGCTGCACGGCCTTCTGGATGGGCTTGAGGCAGAATATGAACAAATAGCCGCACAGCAGCAATGCCAGGTCCAGCGGCGAGCGCGCGGCGCCTGTGCCTTCTACTTCGAGCCTCAGGCCATACTCCAAACCGACAAATACCAGCCCTATCAGCAGGGTGATCACCCAGGATCTGGGGAGAAATGGCTGCACGGCAGTGGGCCTCATCGACGCGCGCCAGAATGCGCACGAGTGGCAGGATGTCAGTCAGGGGATTCGGCCGTAGAGCGCGCGACAAGTTCCGGGCGTGAAGACAGTTTCATCTTGGGGCGCGGATGAAATAAAGGGCGCTGCGAACCGCGCAACACAAACAAGGACAGTCCGGAGGGGTTTTCGCCAGCCGTTACAGTGAACGAAAGGGCTGGCTACTGAGGGCGCTTCAAGGCGTCTGGTTTTTGTCCGGAGCGGTCAGGCCAGCCTGGATGCGCTGATAGATTTCCTCGCGATGCACGGCAACATCCTTGGGTGCGTTGATGCCGATTCGTACTTGCTGGCCGCTGACGCCCAGGATGGTGATAGTAATGTCATCACCGATGTTTATGCTTTCACCGACTTTGCGGGTGAGTATAAGCATGGACTTCTCCTTGATTACTTTTAAGGACACATGTTTCAGACAGGGCTGGTGTCGGATGTATGTAGCTTACTGCTAAGCGCGTCCCTGTGACTGCCTCTTTTAGGACGCATAGAGGCGGCATTAATTCCCGTGGCGGCATCATACAGGTCTGGGATACATCATTCGCATTGTTTAAGCCAACGTTTATGACGGCCAGAATAGACAGTGAATGATAAAGTCGCCTCTTTATCCGTTGAAGGAGCAGGGTAGTGCGTAAAGTAGCGATGGCAATGGCGGTGTTGGCATTGGCCGGATGCGGTGAGGGCAAGCCTGTCGATGCCCCCAAGGCCAAGCCCGCCGCGACCGAAAGCCAGCCACAAACCGGCGCAATTGCCGCCCAGGAATGGGACCTGCGGGTAGGGCCGCCTGATCATAAGTTGCAGGCAATCACCGACCTGACCGCCTGGTTGCTCGAACACGGTTTCAACTTCTATATCGTGAAGGTCGACGGCAAGGATGAGGTTTTGCTGGGCCCATTCGCCACCAGGGCCGAGGCCGAGGCCAAGCAGACGCTGCTGAACGAAAAAATGGCCCGCGCCAAGAAAAACGACACCGTCTCCGAAATTATCGAGCACAAGGCCGCGCAGTAACAGGCCGATTGGGCGGCGGCGCCGCCCATGTTCAACCGCAGGCTTTAAGGTTCACCGGGCCGACAAATTCATTGCCGCGCCCCATCACACACGCCACGGTCTGATTACGCTGGCGCTCCCAGGCTTGTACCGGGTAGGTCTTGTTCCAGGCCTCATACAGCTGGCGATCCTGTTTCGACAGGCGCAAGCCATACTGTTTGCTCATGTAGAAATACGTGCGCGCAATCATCCCGCGAATGGACGGGCGCGGCATGACCTTCTTGGCCTTGAAGTCCACCTGGGTCAGACAGGAGCCGTACTGCCCGCTTTGCACCGGCAGCCAGCCAAAACTAAAATTGTTACGGTCACCGTTGACCTCGCCGATGCTCGGCACCAGGTTGTGCAAGTCGGCTTCGGCGCGCTTGAACACATTGTCATTGCGCGTGCAGTTCTTGCGCCCACCGTTCTGCCAGCATTGGCGCTGGTGCCCGATTTGCCAGGCCGGAACAATATGCTCCCACTCGATGCGCGCGGCGCGGCTGGCGTTCTTGCGGGGGATATAACCGCAGGCCTTCAGGTCCACGCGGTTGCCGGTGTATTTGCAGCCGCAATAGAACTCGGTGGACTGCGGCGAATAGAGCTTCCAGGCGACTTTCTTGGCTTCGCTGAAGGTTCGGGGCGCCTGCGCGTGGGCGGTAATGGCAAAAAACAGGCAGCACAGAGCAATAAAACGGGCACTCATCGAATCAATCTTCCTTCGGCACAACCCAGAAAATCTGCACGCCGCCATCGTCGCGATAAGCGAGGGTAACGTTGTCGTTCTCTGCAATTTCCTCCAGCAAACGCTGCCACTCATCCTCGGGCTCGTCCGGTAGACGGAAAATCAACGCGGCCTTGGCTTTTTGGGCGTTGG
Organism: Pseudomonas asgharzadehiana; assembly: GCF_019139815.1. Taxonomy (NCBI): domain Bacteria; kingdom Pseudomonadati; phylum Pseudomonadota; class Gammaproteobacteria; order Pseudomonadales; family Pseudomonadaceae; genus Pseudomonas; species Pseudomonas asgharzadehiana. The sequence goes on along the minus strand of NZ_CP077079.1, from coordinate 4,244,570 downwards.
TGGAGTTGATGATCTTTTGCACACGAATAGCCAGGCGCTCATAGGCATCAGGCGGGGTAGGCGCTGCGGAAGAGGACTTTGCCACGGGGTATTCCTTAATAAGCTGTACGCACATACAGTATTTAACTGCGGGCGATTTCGCAACTACTTAAAACTCAAGAAGTTCGTCTGACAGCGAATTGGGAGGCTTGGCGTAGGACGCAGAGTGGGATAGGGCGGGAAGCGAGGAAGGTAGAGGCGGGCATGCCCGCCTCTACAGAGGTGTCAGCGCGAATCAATACTCCCAGAACATCCGTTGCAGCTCTTTGCTGTCCTGGGTCTTGGTCAGGGCGACCATTGCCAGAATCCGCGCTTTCTGCGGGTTCAGGTCAAGGGCTGCAACCCAGTCGTATTTGTCGTCTGGCTGTTCGGCATTGCGCAGCACCATGCCGCCGGCATTTACGTGGGAAGAGCGAATGATCTGCACGCCTTGCTTGCGCAGTTCCACCAGGGCAGGGACGACTTTGGACGACACCGAACCATTACCGGTACCGGCGTGGATGATGGCTTTGGCGCCAGCCTGGGCCAGGGCCTTGTAGGCGGTGTCGCTCACGTTGCCGTAGCCGTAGGCGATTTCGACATCGGGCAGGCTCTTGATGTTCTTGATGTCGAATTCCGAATCCATGGTGTGACGCTTGGCCGGCAGGCGGAACCAGTAGGATTTGCCTTCAACTACCATGCCCAATGGGCCCCATGGGCTTTTGAACGCTTCGGTCTTGATGTTGATCATCTTGCTGACGTCGCGACCCGATTGGATCTCGTCGTTCATGGTCACCAGCACGCCTTTACCGCGCGCGTCCTTGCTGCCGGCTACGGCCACGGCGTTGTACAGGTTGAGCATGCCGTCGGCCGACATGGCGGTGCCCGGGCGCATGGAGCCGACCACCACGATAGGCTTGTCGGTTTTTTCCACCAGGTTCAGGAAGTAGGCGGTCTCTTCCAGGGTGTCGGTACCGTGGGTGATCACGATGCCATCAACGTCTTTGCTGTCGGCCAGTTCGGCGACGCGGCGACCCAGTTGCAGCAGGTTTTCGTTGTTGATGCTTTCGGATGCAATTTGCATCACTTGTTCGCCGCGCACGTTGGCGATCTGGCTCAGTTCAGGCACACCGGCGATCAACTGCTCGATACCGACTTTGGCCGCCTGGTAGGTGGCGCTATTGGCCGCACTGGCGCCAGCGCCGGCAATGGTGCCGCCGGTAGCGAGGATCACTACGTTGGACAGTTTGGTCTTGGCTTCAACTTCCTTTGCCTGGGCGGCAACGGGGAACAGCAGCAGAAGGGCTAATGCGCCCGGGACAAAGTTCTTCAATGCAGATTTCATTATTTTTCTCTCTGGTTTTTGATGAGTGCTGTAGCCGGTTCATCTAGAACACCCGGGCGGTGCTGAATGCCACGAGGCGCCTGTTAGGAGCAGGATCTGTACCAGGCTGATGGTATTTATGAATATAAATTAACTATTTGATATGTAAGGATTTTCAGTGTTTTCAACAGGCTTCTGGCCGAACCGTCGTCCGGCTTTCCGAACAACCTGAAGTGTCGCGTTCGGTTGTCCGAAAAATATGACAAAAAAATCCTGGAAGGCTCGAAAAAAACGGCGTTTCAGAAAATCATGGCGAGCGCTGGCTGTTTAAGGGGGGGCCAGCACGGGGCGCCAAGGCAGGCGCCAGAGGCCTTGCATGAAAGGCAGTGTTCTACCGTTGACAAATCTCGACAAGGTTCGCATAGTTTGAATAACGCAAACGTTTGCGAGATGTTTCGCTGGATGCTCCCTGAGCCCTGTGATCACTCGTACCAGCCTCCCGGGTGGGGGGCTGCCGAAGCGTCTTTCGGTGCAAGCGTTGCTCACAATAATCATAAGATCGGAGTGAACCCATGAAGCTGCCATTCGCTGCACGTCTTCTTGCTGTCGCTGTGCTTGCTGCCGCATCCGCCGCTTTACCTCTTTCCTCGGCATTCGCCGATGACACCGCCGCCAAGCCCAAGGTCGGCCTGGTGATGAAATCCCTCGCCAACGAATTTTTCGTGACCATGCAGGACGGTGCCAAGGCGTACCAGAAAGAGCACGCCGCCGATTTCGACATGATCACCAACGGCATCAAGAACGAGACCGATACCAGCGCGCAGATCGACATCGTCAACCAGATGATCCTCGCCAAGGTCAACGCCATCGTCATCGCGCCTGCCGACTCCAAGGCGCTGGTCACGGTGCTGAAGAAAGCCTCCGATGCGGGTATCAAGGTGGTTAACATCGACAACCGCCTGGACCCGGACGTACTGAAAAGCAAAAAACTCGAGATCCCTTTTGTCGGTCCGGACAACCGCAAAGGCTCCAAGCTGGTGGGCGATTATCTGGCCAAGCAACTGGCGGCAGGTGACAAGGTCGGCATCATCGAAGGGGTTCCGACCACCACCAACGCCCAGCAGCGCACCGCAGGCTACAAGGATGCGATGGACGCGGCCGGCATGAAGATCGTCTCTACCCAGTCCGGTAACTGGGAAATCGACCAGGGCCAGAAAGTTGCCTCGGCCATGCTCAGCGAATACCCGGACCTCAAGGCCTTGTTGGCGGGTAACGACAACATGGCGCTGGGCGCTGTCTCCGCCGTGCGTGCGGCGGGCAAGGCGGGCAAAGTGCTGGTGGTGGGCTACGACAACATCGAAGCCATCAAGCCAATGCTGCAGGACGGCCGCGTGCTGGCCACCGCCGACCAGGCGGCTGCGCAACAAGCCGTATTCGGTATCCAGAACGCGCTTAAGTTGGTCAAGGGTGAGAAAGTCGATGCCAACGACGGCGTGATCGAAACCCCGGTCGAACTCGTCATCAAGCAGTAATCCTGGCAGCACCCAACAGCGTCCGCTCGCCCTGAGCGGACGCCTGGAGATTTTCCTATGTCATCTTCCGCCCCGAACGCTGTCCTCTCGGTCAGCGGTATCGGTAAAACCTATGCCCAGCCGGTTCTCTCTGACATCACCCTCACGCTTAACCGCGGGGAAGTGCTGGCGCTGACCGGTGAGAACGGCGCAGGCAAAAGCACCTTGTCGAAGATCATCGGCGGGCTGGTCACGCCGACTACCGGGCACATGCAATTCAATGGCCAGGACTATCATCCGGCTAGCCGTACCCAGGCCGAAGCGCTAGGCGTGCGTATGGTCATGCAGGAACTCAACCTGTTACCGACCCTGACCGTTGCCGAAAACCTGTTCCTGGATAACTTGCCCAGCCACTGTGGCTGGATCAGCCGTAAGCAACTGCGCAAGGCCGCGATCGAGGCCATGGCCCAGGTCGGCCTGGATGCCATCGACCCGGACACTCTGGTCGGCAGCCTGGGCATCGGCCACCAGCAGATGGTCGAGATTGCCCGCAACCTGATCGGCGACTGCCATGTGCTGATCCTCGACGAACCCACGGCGATGCTTACTGCCCGTGAAGTCGAAATGCTATTTGAGCAAATCACCCGTCTGCAGGCCCGGGGCGTGGCGATCATTTATATTTCGCACCGGCTCGAAGAGCTGGCCCGTGTCGCCCAGCGCATTGCGGTACTGCGTGACGGCAAGCTGGTCTGCGTTGAGCCGATGGCCAACTACAACAGCGAGCAACTGGTGACCTTGATGGTCGGTCGCGAGCTGGGTGAGCACATCGACCTGGGCCCCCGCACGATTGGCGGCCCGGCCCTGACGGTCAAAGGCTTGAGCCGCTCGGATAAAGTCCAAGACGTGTCCTTTGAAGTGCGTGCCGGTGAGATCTATGGCATCTCCGGCCTGATTGGCGCGGGCCGTACGGAGTTACTGCGCCTGATCTTCGGTGCCGACCTGGCGGACAGCGGCACCGTGGCCCTGGGGCCTGCGGCCGAGGTGGTGAGCATTCGCTCGCCGGTGGATGCAGTAGGGCATGGCATCGCCTTGATCACCGAGGACCGTAAAGGTGAAGGCCTGCTGCTCACCCAATCCATCAGCGCCAATATCGCCCTGGGCAATATGCCGGAAATTTCCGGCGGCGGCGTGGTGAACAGTCGCGATGAAACGGCCCTGGCCAAGCGTCAGATCGACGCCATGCGCATCCGCAGCTCCAGCCCGGCGCAATTGGTGTCGGAACTGTCGGGCGGCAACCAGCAGAAAGTCGTGATCGGCCGCTGGCTGGAGCGTGACTGCTCGGTGATGCTGTTCGACGAGCCCACTCGCGGCATCGACGTCGGGGCCAAGTTCGACATTTATGCCTTGCTCGGCGAGCTGACCCGCCGGGGCAAAGCGCTGGTGGTGGTGTCCAGTGACCTGCGTGAGCTCATGCTGATCTGTGATCGCATCGGCGTGCTGTCCGCCGGGCGCCTGATCGAAACCTTCGAGCGCGACAGCTGGACCCAGGACGAATTGCTCGCCGCCGCGTTTGCCGGCTATCAGAAACGTGATGCGCTGCTCAACGAAGCCGCGCCTAGGAATACCCCATGAAAACCACAACATCCCCCGGCAAAACCGGCGGCAACTTCTACGGCCTGGGTACTTACCTGGGGTTGGCGGGCGCTTTACTCGCGATGATCGCGCTGTTTTCGGTGCTCAGCGATCACTTCCTGTCCTATGACACCTTCAGCACCCTGGCCAACCAGATCCCGGATCTGATGGTACTGGCGGTGGGCATGACCTTTATTCTGATTATCGGCGGGATTGACCTGTCGGTGGGCTCGGTGCTGGCGCTGGCGGCGTCGGCGGTCAGCGTGGCGATTCTTGGCTGGGGTTGGAGCGTGTTGCCGGCTGCTGTGCTTGGCATGGGCTGCGCCGCGTTGGCCGGCACCATCACTGGGTCGATCACCGTGGCCTGGCGAATTCCGTCGTTTATCGTATCCCTGGGCGTGCTGGAAATGGCGCGGGGCGTGGCGTACCAGATGACCGGTTCGCGCACGGCGTATATCGGTGATTCGTTTGCCTGGCTGTCCAACCCGATTGCCTTCGGTATTTCGCCATCGTTCATCATCGCCTTGCTGGTGATCATCGTCGCCCAGTTGGTACTCACCCGCACGGTGTTTGGTCGTTACCTGATCGGCATCGGCACCAACGAGGAAGCCGTGCGCCTGGCGGGGATCAACCCCAAGCCATACAAGATCCTGGTGTTCAGCCTGATGGGCCTGCTGGCCGGCGTGGCAGCGTTGTTCCAGATATCGCGCCTGGAAGCGGCGGACCCGAATGCCGGTTCCGGCCTGGAGCTGCAAGTGATTGCGGCGGTGGTGATCGGCGGCACCAGCCTGATGGGCGGACGCGGTTCGGTGATCAGCACGTTCTTTGGGGTGTTGATTATTTCGGTATTGGCCGCTGGCTTGGCGCAGATCGGTGCTACAGAACCTACCAAGCGCATCATCACCGGTGCGGTGATCGTGATTGCGGTGGTCCTCGACACGTACCGCAGCCGACGCGCCAGTCGGCGGGGCTGAACCATGGCAACGATCAAGGATGTGGCGGCGCTTGCAGGTATTTCCTACACCACGGTGTCCCATGTGGTGAACAAGACGCGCCCTGTTAGCGAGCCGGTACGGGTCAAGGTCGAGGCAGCTATCAAGCAGCTCGACTACGTGCCCAGCGCCGTCGCGCGCTCGCTCAAGGCCAAGACCACAGCCACCATCGGCTTGCTGGTGCCCAATAGTCTCAACCCGTATTTTGCCGAGCTGGCGCGAGGTATTGAGGATTACTGCGAGCGTAATGGTTACTGCGTGATCCTGTGCAACTCCGATGACAACGCTGAAAAACAACGCAGCTATTTACGGGTGTTGCTGGAGAAGCGCATCGACGGCTTGATCGTCACCTCGGTGGGTGGCGATGACAGCGGATTGGCCGCAGGCTTGAGTGCGGTGCGCACGCCGATGGTGATTGTCGACCGCGCGCTGGATGGTATCGATGTCGATCTGGTGCGTATCGATCACGAGGAGGGCGCTTATTTGGCGACCCGGCATTTGCTCGAGTTGGGCCATCGTGACATCGCCTGCATTGGCGGCCCGGCGCATACCCGTGTGGCGCAGATGCGTCTGGCGGGGTATCACCGTGCGCTGCGGGAAGCGGGCGTGGAGGTGGCGGCCAATCGCACCCGGGAGAGCGACTTCACCAGTACGGGCGGTTACACCGCCGCCGTTGAGTTGCTGGCGGAGAACCCGCCCAGTGCGATTTTTGCCAGCAACGATATGATTGGTTTCGGCGTGTTACGTGCGGCAGCGGAGCGTAATATCCGCGTGCCCGGCGAGCTGTCGGTCATTGGCTTTGATGACATTCAAATGAGCCGCTACGTATACCCGGCGCTGACGACGGTCGGGCAGTCGATCCTGCACCTTGGCGAGACCGCAGCCGAGCTTTTACTGCGACGAATTGCAACCCCCCAATTGCCGATCGATCAACGCGTCGTAACGCCGAGCATCGTGTTGCGTGAGTCGACGGCCCCCGTCGCCGGTGTGTTTGCCCAATACCGTTGAACCGAATTGATGAGTACTGATGTATGCCAGCAAAAGTAGTGGTAGTAGGCAGCCTGAATATGGACCTGGTCACCCGTGCCAGTCGGCTGCCCCGTGCCGGTGAAACCCTGATTGGCCGCACATTCTCCACCGTTTCCGGTGGCAAGGGCGCCAACCAGGCCGTGGCCTCGGCACGATTGGGCGCCGAGGTGGCGATGATTGGCTGTGTCGGCACCGATGCCTACGGCGCTGAGCTGCGTGGCGCGTTGCTGGTGGAAGGTATCGATTGCCAGGCCGTGAGCACCGTGAATGGCTCCAGCGGCGTGGCGTTGATCGTGGTGGATGACAGCAGCCAGAACGCAATTGTGATTGTCGCCGGCAGCAACGGTGAGCTGACCCCGGCGTCATTGCAGGCCGCTGAGGCGGTGTTGCAGGCTGGCGATGTGATCATCTGCCAGCTTGAGGTGCCGATGGCTACCGTCGGATATGCCCTCAGGCGTGGCCGTGAGTTAAACAAGGTGGTGATCCTGAATCCGGCGCCGGCCAGTGGTCCGTTGCCGGCTGAATGGTACGCGTCGGTCGACTACCTGATTCCCAACGAAAGTGAAGCCAGCGCACTCAGCGGCGTGACGGTGGATTCCATCGACAGCGCCAAGCTGGCTGCCACAAAACTGATCGAGGCGGGGGCGGGTAAAGTCATTATTACCTTGGGCGGTGAGGGCGCCTTGTTTGCCGATGGCAACGGCTTTGAGCATCTTGCGGCACCCAAGGTCAAGGCGGTGGATACCACCGCCGCCGGCGACACGTTCGTCGGTGGTTTTGCTGCCGCGTTGGCCGACGGTAAAAGCGAAGCCGAGGCCATTCGTTTCGGTCAGGTTGCGGCAGCGCTGTCGGTTACTCGCGCCGGTGCGCAACCCTCCATTCCCACGCTGCATGACGTTCAAGGTTTTGTGCCCTCATGAAAAAGACTCCTCTGCTCAATATCGCCCTGTCGCGGGTGATTGCATCCCTGGGCCACGGCGACATCCTGGTGATCGGCGATGCCGGCTTGCCGGTCCCTCCGGGTGTTGAATTGATCGATCTGGCGCTGACCCAGGGCATTCCCGACTTCATCAGCACCTTGCGCGTCGTGCTCAGCGAGATGCAGGTGGAAAGCCATGTACTGGCCGAAGAAATCCTGCTCAAGCAGCCGCCGGCGCTGACCGAGCTGAACACCCTGACCGAACAGGCCGCCCTTGGCGCACGACGCCTGGTCAGTCATGAGGCGTTCAAGCAACTGAGCCAAAAGGCACGTGCGGTTGTGCGTACCGGCGAATGCCAGCCTTATTGCAATATCGCGCTGGTGTCCGGCGTCACGTTCTAGAGTTCCCCAACGACAAGGAGTGTTTTTATGCAACGTGGTCTCCCAACCCTGAGAAATCTGTTTCGGAGTGTCCTGCTTTTGTCCGCGCTCACAGCAGCAAGCGCCCATGCGGCGGAAAAAATCGATCTGATCATCGATACCGACCCAGGCGCCGACGATGTGGTGGCCTTGCTCTTCGCCATGGCGTCCCCGCAAGAGCTGAACATTCGCGCATTGACCACCGTCGCCGGCAACGTGCGTCTGGACAAGACCTCCCGTAACGCGCGTCTGGCCCGCGAGTGGGCGGGGCGCGAGGACATCCCGGTGTACGCCGGTGCTCCGGCGCCGCTACTGCGCAAACCGATCTATGCCGAGAACATTCACGGCAAGGAAGGCATTTCCGGTGTCACCGTGCATGAACCAAAAAAAGGCCTGGCGGACGGCAATGCCGTTGACTACCTGATCAAGACCCTTCGTGCGGCCAAACCTCACAGCATCACGATTGCCATGCTCGGCCCGCAGACCAACCTTGCGCTGGCATTGACCCAGGACCCGGAAATCACCCAAGGCATCAAGGAAGTGGTGGTGATGGGCGGCGCGCACTTCAATGGCGGCAATATCACGCCGGTCGCGGAGTTCAATCTGTTTGCCGACCCGGTGGCGGCGGAGATTGTGCTCAAGAGTGGCGTGAAGCTGACTTACCTGCCGTTGGACGTGACCCACAAAGTGCTGACCAGCGAGGCGCGCTTGAAGACGATCGCCGAGATCAACAACAACGCGAGCAAGATCGTTGGGGATATTCTCAATGAGTACGTCAAAGGCGATATGGAGCACTACGGCATTCCTGGCGGCCCGGTGCACGACGCCACTGTCGTTGCCTACCTGCTCAAGCCTTCGCTGTTCAGCGGGCGCGAGGTCAACGTGGTGGTAGACAGCAGAGAAGGCCCGACCTTCGGTCAGACCATCGTCGATTGGTACGACGGCCTGAAACAGCCGAAGAACGCGTTCTGGGTTGAAAGCGGCGATGCCCAAGGCTTCTTCGATCTGCTGACCGAGCGCCTGGCGCGCCTGAAGTAAAGCGTTTGCCGGTCGACGCGCGTCGCCCGGCGTTTATTCGCGCTCGACGCTGCCCACGCCCATATGATCGGCTGGGTATTTCTCGAATACCTGGCCGATGAAGGCTTGGGCCGCTTGGGTGCCCAGCTCCTTGACCAGCAGGTCGATGCCGATGATTGCCAATTCCTCTGGGCTGCCGGGGCTGTAGGAACTCTGTCCCAGGGGCCACTTGGCTTTGATGTCGGCTTGGAGCGTTACGGTGGTCATGGAAATCTCACGGGCTTGAAATACTGGGCAATGCGCTGGAACGCGGTTCCAGCGGGCGCAGTTAAGCACTTTGCGCCGCGTTTGGCACTGCTACTTAGGCATGAAGCGTTTCCGAATGAGGCCGGCGCTATGCGACACTGTCCTTCTGTTTAATTGCCGGGGAACACCGCGTGCAAATCGATTTGAACACCCCCGAGAACCTGACCCTGGAAAGCGTGCGTCAACTGCTCGCCAGTGCCAGCGACGATCAACATACTCAATTGCGCGTCACCAAGGCGGGTATTGCCTACATCTCTTGCGGAACAGTGGGGGGTACTGATATCGACGGGCTGTTGTTTCGTCTGGAGACCTGGGCCAAGGGCTCCGGCTATGTCGGTAATGTGGCTGCCAGCGATGAAGTCTGGGTCATGCAGATTTTCAACGCCCTCAAGCAGAATTGGCCAAAACCGCCGTTCGACTATATCGATATCTACTGATCACGTTCATATCCGGTCACGATTGACCGGGCGAATGCCTGCGCAGACTCAGGCAGACTTGGCCATCGGCGGTTTACGTCTTGAAACCAATCCGCCATACCGCTGTCGCACGATCTCTGTCCATTTTTAACCATAGGAGGCTTCATGCCTTGGAAGCTCGCATCATTCGGTACTTTGTTGGCAGCACTCGCGTTGGCGGGTTGCAGCACCCCGGGTGCCTCTGAGCCAGGCAAAGATGCCGCCGTGACCGATGCCGGTCATAGCCGCTGTGAGTCGAAGGCCGCCGAATTCACCATCGGCCAGAAAGCCTCGCCCCAGTTGCTGGAACAGGCCCGTACCCGTGCCGGTGCGCAGAATGCGCGGATCCTCAAGCCCAACGACATGATCACGCTGGAATACCGTTCCGACCGCCTTAACCTCAATACCGATGACAATCTGGTGATCACGCGGGTCAACTGCGGCTGATCGAGCTCGGGCTTTTGTTGCACCCATAAAAAACCCCGTCACATGGACGGGGTTTTTTTGATCAGCGCAGAAATTACTCTGGGCGAACCTGTGCAGCTTGCATACCCTTTTGGCCTTTCTCAGCCACGAAGGAAACGGTTTGGCCTTCTTTCAGGCTTTTGAAACCGTCGCTTTCGATAGCTTTGAAGTGTACGAACAGGTCGTCACCGCCACCTTGAGGAGTGATGAAGCCGAAGCCTTTTTCATCGTTGAACCATTTAACGGTGCCGGTTTGGCGATTAGACATGGTGTATCTCCAAGAAACATATATTTTCAGTAGTGCTGTGCTGCTCAGGCCAACTGGGCACACCGGGCTATCATAGTCGAAATGTTCGGCTTGGGAGCCCCCCCAAGGCACTGTTTGCTAATCAATAGCGTTGCGTTTGGCATCTTTGTTGGCTGAAAGCCCCGATCTACGGGGCTTTCGCACGAAATATCAGTTGGTAAAAAAAGCCGTAAAAGCTGCGTAATTTGTGAGAAATAGCAGTTTTTTGGCTGTTTTTACTGCGCAAAATCCCGCTGGTCATGGGGCGTTGTTACTTTTTCTTCACCACTTTGCAGGACGAAATAGCCGCGACTGCTTTGTTTTTGAGCTGCGGGCTGGCGTTCTGGTTGGTCATGAGTTCCTTGATTTCGGCAGTGCTCAATTCCGCGTTGATCTTGTCGGCGCCGCATTCGCAATGGGCTTTGGCGGTTTTGACGTCCACGTTCTGGCTGGCGGCGGCACTGCAATCGCTGACGAAGCTGTCGCGGGCACCGGCAGGCCAGTTCGACGGGGCCGCAGCTTGTGCGCCGAGGGAAAGGAGGGTCAGGGAAGCGGCTAGAGCGAGGGTAGAGGTAAAACGCATCATGAGGATGCTCCTTTGGGTCGAGGACGAACGGCGATTCTCAGTGGGTTTGAGGCCTTGCGTACAGCCCAAGTTCATTTTTGCCGCTATTTTGTCTTTACCCGAAGGCGGGCCGGCGCGATGACCGTCCATCTGTGCTAGCATCGTCGCCCTGGCTCTTACGGGCGCGCCATTTGCCGCCTTGCCATGTTCTTTTTTAGCTCACTCCAGTCACTCTGGTTCGATTATCGGTTGGCCGAAAGGCTCCTGCCGCTGTAAGGCAGGCGTTCATCCTTGAACGGCCTGGTATTGGATCTTGTACTGGCTCATCCCAACCCACGTGACCTTTGGTAGGGGTCACCACTAGGAGAGGAGGCGCCATGCCAACTATTACTCTTCCCGATGGCAGTCAACGTTCATTCGATCATGCGGTTTCCGTAGCCGAGGTCGCCGCATCCATTGGTGCCGGCCTGGCCAAGGCCACCGTGGCCGGCAAGGTCGACGGCAAGCTGGTCGATGCCAGTGACCTGATCACCGCCGACGCCAGCCTGCAAATCATCACGCCCAAGGATCAAGAGGGGCTGGAGATCATTCGCCACTCTTGCGCGCACCTGATTGGCCATGCGGTCAAGCAGTTGTACCCGACCGCGAAGATGGTGATCGGCCCGGTTATTGAAGATGGCTTCTATTACGACATCGCCTACGAGCGTCCTTTTACGCCGGACGACCTGGCCGCCATCGAGCAGCGCATGCATGCGCTGATCGAAAAAGATTACGACGTCATCAAGAAAGTCACCCCGCGCGCCGAAGTGATCGACGTGTTCACCGCCCGTGGCGAGGACTACAAGCTGCGTCTGGTGGAAGACATGCCGGATGAGCAGGCCATGGGTCTGTACTACCACGAAGAATATGTCGACATGTGCCGTGGCCCGCATGTGCCGAATACGCGCTTCCTCAAGTCGTTCAAGCTGACCAAGCTGTCCGGTGCCTACTGGCGCGGCGACGCGAAGAACGAGCAATTGCAACGTATCTACGGCACCGCCTGGGCTGACAAGAAACAGCTGGCCGCCTACATCCAGCGCATTGAAGAAGCCGAAAAACGCGACCACCGCAAGATCGGCAAGCGCCTGAACCTGTTCCACCTCCAGGAAGAAGCGCCGGGCATGGTGTTTTGGCACCCCAACGGCTGGACTCTTTACCAAGTGCTTGAGCAGTACATGCGCAAGGTACAGCGCGAAAATGGCTACCTGGAGATCAAGACTCCACAGGTCGTTGACCGCAGCCTGTGGGAGAAATCCGGGCATTGGGCCAACTACGCCGACAACATGTTCACCACCCAGTCGGAAAACCGCGATTACGCCATCAAGCCGATGAACTGCCCTTGCCACGTGCAGGTGTTCAATCAAGGCCTGAAGAGCTACCGCGAGTTGCCGATGCGCCTTGCCGAGTTCGGTGCTTGCCACCGTAATGAGCCATCCGGTGCGCTGCACGGCATCATGCGCGTGCGCGGCTTCACCCAGGACGATGCGCATATCTTCTGCACCGAAGAGCAGATGCAGGCCGAGTCCGCCGCGTTCATCAAGCTGACCATGGACGTTTATCGCGATTTCGGTTTTACCGAAGTCGAAATGAAACTGTCCACTCGTCCGGAAAAACGCGTCGGCTCCGACGAGCTGTGGGATCGCGCCGAGGCGGCCTTGGCCGCTGCGCTGGACAGCGCGGGGCTTGCGTACGACCTACAGCCGGGCGAGGGCGCCTTCTATGGTCCCAAGATCGAGTTCTCGCTGAAAGATTGCCTTGGCCGCGTCTGGCAGTGTGGTACCCTGCAGCTCGATTTTAACCTGCCGATCCGTCTGGGAGCCGAATATGTCTCCGAAGACAACAGCCGTAAACACCCGGTTATGCTGCACCGGGCGATCCTTGGCTCGTTCGAACGGTTCGTCGGTATCCTGATCGAGCACTACGAGGGTGCATTCCCTGCGTGGCTGGCTCCGACCCAGGCAGTGATCATGAATATCACTGATAAACAGGCAGATTTTGCCGCTGAGGTTGAAAAAACTCTCAACGAAAGCGGATTTCGTGCCAAGTCCGACTTGAGAAATGAAAAGATCGGCTTTAAAATCCGCGAGCATACTTTGCTCAAGGTTCCCTATCTTTTGGTTATCGGAGATCGGGAAGTCGAGATGCAGACTGTCGCTGTGCGTACTCGTGAAGGTGCTGACCTGGGCTCGATGCCCGTCGCCCAGTTCGCTGAGTTCCTCGCGCAAGCGGTTTCCCGGCGTGGTCGCCCAGATTCGGAGTAATTATTATTAAGCGTGAAATGAGACAAGATAAACGAGCTGCACCGAAAGCCCCGATCAACGAGAATATCTCGGCACGCGAGGTTCGGTTAATTGGCGCTGACGGCGAGCAGATTGGCATCGTCTCGATTGATGAAGCGCTTCGTATCGCTGAAGAGTCCAAATTGGACCTGGTGGAAATCTCCGCCGACGCAGTCCCGCCTGTTTGCCGGGTGATGGACTACGGCAAGTCGATCTTCGAAAAGAAGAAGCAGATTGCTGCGGCGAAGAAGAACCAGAAGCAGATTCAAGTAAAAGAAATCAAGTTTCGTCCAGGGACGGAGGAAGGGGATTACCAGGTAAAACTGCGCAACCTGGTACGTTTCCTGAGTGATGGGGACAGGGCCAAGGTATCCTTGCGATTCCGCGGCCGTGAGATGGCCCACCAGGAGCTGGGGATGGAACTCCTCAAGCGGGTTGAAGCTGACCTGCTCGAGTACGGTTCGGTCGAACAGCATCCTAAGATGGAAGGACGCCAACTGATCATGGTCATCGCCCCGAAAAAGAAGAAGTAATCAACAGGGCACGGCAGGCCTTCTGATTATGTTTATCAACTGAATGCGGAGTATCCGAACATGCCAAAGATGAAGACTAAAAGTGGTGCTGCTAAGCGGTTTCTGAAAACTGCTAACGGTATCAAGCACAAGCACGCTTTCAAGAGCCACATCCTGACCAAAATGTCGACCAAGCGTAAGCGTCAACTGCGCGGTAGCAGCTTGCTGCATCCGTCTGACGTGGCAAAAGTCGAGCGCATGCTGCGCCTTCGTTAATTTTTGGATCAAGAATAGAGGAAGTAACTCATGGCTCGTGTAAAGCGTGGCGTCATTGCCCGTAAGCGTCACAAAAAAATTCTGAAACTTGCTAAAGGCTACTACGGCGCGCGTTCACGCGTATTCCGTGTTGCCAAGCAAGCGGTAATCAAGGCTGGCCAATACGCCTACCGTGACCGTCGTCAGAAAAAACGTCAGTTCCGCGCTCTGTGGATCGCTCGTATCAACGCTGGTGCACGTGTTAACGGTCTGTCCTACAGCCGTTTCATCGCTGGCCTGAAAAAAGCGTCCATCGAAATCGACCGTAAGGTTCTGGCTGAACTGGCCGTGAACGAAAAAGCGGTGTTTGCTGCGATTGTCGAGAAAGCTAAAGCCTCCTTGGCTTAAGTACCCCCGACAGTCACCTTGGGTTACTCCTGTACCCCAAGGTGGTAAACGTCATAAATAGGGGAAGAGCCTTCAAGCTCTTCCCCTATTTTGTATCTGGAGTCTGTACATGGAAAACCTGGACGCGCTCGTTGCCCAAGCTCTTGAGGCTGTGCATAGCGCTGAAGATATCAATGCCCTGGAGCAAATCCGGGTTCACTACCTTGGCAAAAAAGGTGAATTGACTCAGGTGATGAAGACCCTGGGGAATTTGCCGGCTGAAGAGCGTCCGCAAGTTGGTGCGCTGATCAACGTTGCCAAGGAGCGTGTCACAGAGGTTCTCAATGCGCGCAAGGCGTCGCTGGAGGAGGCCGACCTTGCGGCCAAACTCGCCGCCGAATCCATTGATGTCACCCTGCCTGGCCGTGGTCAGGCCTCAGGCGGTCTGCACCCGATTACCCGGACTCTGGAACGTATCGAGCAGTTCTTCACCCATATCGGCTACGGCATTGCCGAAGGTCCTGAGGTCGAAGACGACTATCACAACTTCGAGGCGCTCAACATCCCAGGCCATCACCCGGCCCGGTCGATGCACGACACCTTCTATTTCAACGCGAACATGTTGCTGCGCACCCATACCTCGCCGGTACAAGTGCGCACCATGGAAGCGAACAAACCGCCGATCCGCATCGTCTGCCCAGGCCGCGTGTATCGTAGCGACTCCGATATCACCCACTCGCCAATGTTCCACCAGGTCGAAGGCTTGCTCGTTGATCGCGATATCAATTTCGCTGATCTCAAGGGCACCATCGAAGAGTTCCTGCGGGTGTTCTTCGAGAAAGAACTGGCGGTACGTTTCCGTCCCTCGTTCTTTCCGTTCACCGAACCGTCCGCTGAAGTCGACATGGAATGCGTAATGTGCAGCGGCAAAGGCTGCCGTGTCTGCAAGCAGACCGGCTGGCTGGAAGTGATGGGTTGCGGGATGGTTCACCCTAACGTGCTGCGTATGTCCGGTATCGATCCGGAAGAGTTCTCGGGCTTTGCCTTCGGCATGGGCGTTGAGCGTCTGGCCATGCTGCGTTACGGCGTGAACGACTTGCGTCTGTTCTTCGACAACGACTTGCGGTTCCTCGCGCAATTTCGCTAGTCGTAACGAATCTTTAGGAGAGCAGGATGAAATTCAGTGAACAATGGCTGCGCGGCTGGGTAAGCCCGCAGGTGGATCGCGACGCGCTGGTTGCGCGTCTGTCGATGGCCGGCCTTGAGGTCGATAGTGTTACACCGGCCGCCGGTGTTTTCAGTGGCGTGGTCGTGGGCGAAGTGCTGAGCACCGAGCAGCACCCGGACGCCGATAAATTGCGCGTATGCCAGGTCAGCAATGGCGCGCAAACCTTCCAGGTCGTGTGCGGAGCGCCCAACGTGCGCCCGGGCCTGAAGATTCCGTTTGCCATGATCGGTGCTGAACTGCCGGGCGACTTCAAGATCAAGAAGGCTAAGCTGCGTGGCGTCGAATCCAACGGCATGCTGTGCTCCCAAGCGGAGTTGCAGGTAGGCGAAGGGAATGATGGCCTGATGGAACTGCCGGGCGACGCGCCGGTGGGCCAGGACATCCGCGTTTACCTGGAACTGGAAGATGCCAGCATCGAGGTCGACCTGACCCCTAACCGCGGCGATTGCTTGTCGCTGGCTGGCCTTGCCCGTGAAGTGGGCGCGCTGTACAACGCTCCGGTGACCCGTCCGGTGGTTGCCAGCGTAGCTGCTGTGCACGACGAAGTGCGTCCGATTGAAGTGCTGGCACCAAACGCCTGCCCACGTTATCTGGGGCGTGTGATCCGTAACGTTGATTTGTCCAAGCCAACTCCGCTGTGGATGGTCGAGCGTCTGCGTCGCGCGGACGTGCGCAGCATCGATGCTGCCGTAGATATCACCAACTACGTCATGTTGGAGCTGGGCCAACCGCTGCATGCGTTCGATCTTGCCGAAATCAACGGTGGCATCCGCGTACGCATGGCCGAAGAAGGCGAGAAGCTGGTGCTGCTTGACGGTCAGGAAGTCAGCCTGCGTGCTGACACCTTGGTCATCGCCGACCACTCCCGTGCCTTGGCGATTGCCGGCGTGATGGGTGGCGAGCACAGCGGTGTGTCCGCAACCACCCGTGACGTGTTCCTTGAAAGCGCATTTTTCGACCAGATCGCCATCGCTGGCAAGGCCCGTTCCTATGGCCTGCACACCGATGCATCGCACCGCTACGAGCGTGGCGTGGACTGGAAGCTGGCCCGTGAAGCCATGGAGCGCGCCACTGGTCTGCTGCTGGAAATCACCGGTGGCGAAGCTGGCCCGATCACCGAAACCGTCAGCGAACAGTACCTGCCGTCTGTAGCACCGATCACTTTGCGCGCCAAGAGCGTTGAGCAAATGCTGGGTCTGGTGATTGAGCCGGCCGAAATCGAGCAATTGTTGTCGGCCCTCGGCCTTGGCATTTCTGCGGGCGGGGAAGGGCAGTGGCAGGTCGAAGTGCCAAGCCATCGCTTCGATATCAGCCTGGAAGTCGATTTGATCGAAGAGCTGGCCCGTTTGTACGGCTACAACCGCCTGCCGGTTCGTTATCCGCAAGCGCGCCTGGCACCGCAACCCAAGGCCGAGGCGCGTGCGCATTTGCCTGAGTTGCGTCGCCTGTTGGTGGCTCGTGGTTACCAGGAAGCGGTGACCTACAGCTTCATCGATCCTAAGCAGTTCGAACTGTTCAGCCCAGGCGTCGAGCCACTGCTGCTGGCCAACCCGATCTCCAACGACATGGCCGCCATGCGTTCGTCGCTGTGGCCGGGCCTGGTGAAGGCGCTGTCCCATAACCTGAACCGTCAGCAAGATCGTGTACGCATGTTCGAAAGCGGCCTGCGTTTCGTCGGTCAGTTGGACGGCCTGAAGCAAGAGCCGATGCTGGCTGGCGTGGTGTGTGGCAGCCGTCTGCCGGAAGGCTGGGCACAGGGCCGCGACGCTGTGGACTTCTTTGACGTCAAGGCTGACGTTGAAGCGGTGCTGGGCTTCGCCGGCGCATTGGATGCCTTCACCTTTATTCGGGGTAGCCACCCCGCACTGCATCCGGGCCAGACTGCACGTATAGAACGTGAAGGTCGCCTGGTGGGCTTCGTGGGTGCGATCCATCCTGAATTGTCGAAAACCCTTGGTCTTGATCGCCCGGTCTTCGTTTTCGAACTGGTATTGGCTGAAGTGGCGTCGGGCAAGATGCCGAAATTCAGCGAGTTGTCGCGCTTCCCTGAAGTGCGTCGCGACCTGGCCCTGATCGCCGACAGCGAAGTCGCCGCAACTGCCGTTCTGGATGTAATCCGTGAAAATGCAGGGGAATGGCTGACAGACCTCAGGCTATTTGACGTCTATCAGGGTAAAGGCATTGATCCGCATAGAAAAAGCCTCGCAGTTGGCTTGACCTGGCAGCATCCATCGCGCACTCTTAATGACGATGAGGTGAATACCACGACACAAAATATCCTCACCTCGCTCGAACAAAGGTTGAACGCCACGTTAAGGAAGTGACGTATGGGGGCTTTGACGAAAGCTGAGATGGCGGAACGTCTGTACGAAGAGTTGGGTCTGAACAAGCGCGAGGCCAAGGAATTGGTCGAGCTGTTTTTTGAAGAAATCAGACACGCTCTGGAAGACAACGAACAGGTCAAATTGTCCGGTTTCGGCAATTTTGACCTGCGGGACAAACGCCAGCGGCCTGGCCGCAATCCAAAAACGGGAGAAGAAATCCCGATCACGGCCCGCCGTGTGGTCACCTTTCGTCCAGGGCAGAAGTTGAAGGCCCGAGTTGAGGCTTATGCTGGAACCAAGTCATAACGACGAGCTACCCGTCATCCCAGGCAAACGCTACTTCACCATCGGTGAAGTCAGCGAGCTATGTGCGGTAAAGCCGCACGTGCTGCGCTATTGGGAGCAGGAGTTTCCTCAACTCAACCCCGTCAAACGTACCGGGAACCGTCGGTATTATCAGCGCCAGGATGTGCTGATGATCCGACAGATCCGTGCATTGCTGTACGACCAGGGTTTCACCATCAGCGGCGCACGCCAGCGTATGTCCGGCGATGAAGCCAAAGATGACACCACCCAGTACAAGCAACTGATTCGCCAGATGATCTCCGAACTCGAAGATGTGCTGGTGGTTTTGAAGAAGTGATTCAGGCTTTTAAAATACTTCCACATTTCAAAAGCTTGCGGTATATTCCTGATCGCTTCGTTGCGAAGCAAACCCAGTAACACGCCTAGTCGGGGCGTAGCGCAGTCCGGTAGCGCACTAGCATGGGGTGCTAGGGGTCGAGTGTTCGAATCACTCCGTCCCGACCATATTATTCAATGACTTAGCCCAATTTTCACCGGTTGGGCTTTTTCATGTCTGCGAAAAAAACCCTACTAAAACCCCTACCGCACCGTGGGCTGTTGTGGGCCCGAGGTTTTCGCGCCTCCGTGACCTTGTCTGGTCATTGCAAACCTGGCGCCATTTGACGTATAAATTTGATCAAATGGTGGGCATGTCTATGAGCACGGCAGTTCAGTCCCACGTCTCTGACGAGTCCGTGTTCGGGCGAATGGCGCGTTTCGCGTTTGTTGGATATTCAGTTCGCATCGGAGTCCGATGCCTTGCGTATCGTGGTTGCGGGCATTTCCACCCACAGCTACAAGCGCGTCGCCAGCAAGCTGAAGTTATCGCTGTCACTGGTGGCGCCGGAGAGCACCATCCGACGCCGGTTGAGCAGCAATGCACGCTTTAGCGAGGCCGAGTCAGAGCGGGTCGTGCGTCTGACGCATGGATGTGGTGCCGGAGGCGTTGATGGGCGCACCGCCGGCGTTGCCGGTGGGCTGGCAGGCCAATGAACCGACTTCGCAGTCGGTCGGCAACCGTTGGTTGGATGAGGGCGTGGAGTTGCTCCTGCCAGTGCCGTCTGCGTTGCTGCCGCACGCGACTAACTATCTGATCAATGCCGCTCATCCACAGGCGCAGACACACCTGAGCGAGATGCTAGAGCCGTTCTGGTTCGATAAGTGTTATCTGCGCTGACGACGGCTGGGCACAGCGAACATATTGCTGCGGCAAGGCAGCGTGCATGATTCCCATGTGCTGCACGACACTCCCCTGAAATGGCTGGCGTGAAGTTGATAGGCGTTGTCCCGGGCATGTCGATACTCCATTAGCACACCTGCCCTAATTGATCCTCGCTCAAGCCCACTATTAGAGTTTGAAGCGCAAGCCAATGTATTAACGATGGGAAGGGGAGTGAAGATGAGAATAAAAAATACGTCTATATGACGGCTGCAGCCTGCCTGTTAGCGACTTCAAGCGTGCATGCGTCGTTCGCCACCAGTTGCCAGGATTCTCAGCCGTGGTACCACTTCAGCATGATTGAAGCGGCAACCTGTTGGCTCTCTGGCCAATGGTAACCGGGTCGCCCCCGCTGTGGTTCGGCGGGGGAGAGCCCAAGTGATCCCGCTCAAGTCGTGCCTTTCGGGCATTGCCCTCGATTGCGCTGACTTGAGTCATCAACATTTGCTTAAAACATCTCGCTGCCTCACCTGGCCTGACGCTGCGAGCGAACCGTTGCGCCTGTGATCACGTCTGTGCGAATGGCCGACGGTTGCCCAGCGTTGTTGCGTGCATAGCTGCATAGCGCGATTGGCAGCTCTGCTATATCAAGGAAAATGCCGTCCATGGCCAGGGCGTAGCGATCGTCGTCAATATCGCCACAGGTGGTGCTGATCGACGCGTTCACGCTGTAGTAGTAATGCTGGCTAAAACCGTTGTGCTGGGTTTCCCAGGCGATGTGATAGCGGTGCTTGAGCTGTGGTGCAGGTGCCGGGTTGGTCAGGAACACCGAATGGGTGAACACATTGCGCAGCAGCGCTTCGGTCAGCGGCTGCTCGGCCTTTTGCACCCCGAGTATGCATAGCACATGCGGCCCCAGCACTGGTCCAATGGGCTGGTTGATATAGGCCTCGTCAGAGGCGGCAGCCACTTGGTAGCCCTGCGTGCGTGCGCACTCACTGACGTCATTCACGGCCTTGAATCGGTAGAACGGTTCCTGGATCGAAAACCTCAGGTTCCAGGTCGGACGGGTAACCTGGTCGGCGTCGTCACGTTGTAAATGCACATAGGGTTTCAGGTTCCACGGCTCGTCCAGCGTGATGTCAACCGCCTTGAGCTGGCAGGTCGGGGTGTCGTTACGGAAAACACCGTCTACAAAGCAGTAGTACAAGTCGTTGGCGGGATAGCTGTAGTTGAATTTCGCGGCTTCGCATGCAGAGTTGTTCTGGCAACTGTTGAGAATGTCTTTCTGAATGGCAGACGCGACCTTGCTGATGATGCTGGTGATTTCATTGGTGTTCCGGTCCAGCATCGGACTGCCGGAGCTGCCTGGGCGCAGACCGTTGCAGCGGTTGCGCAAGGCGCTGGGGAACACGCCAGGATGCTCGGCAAAACTGTTGAGGGTCGACTCCACGCAGGCGCTCATGCGCAGGCCCTTTTTCAGAAAACCGGTCGGCGCTCCCACGTTGATCACTTCTCGATTCGACGTCTG
This sequence comes from Pseudomonas asgharzadehiana, assembly GCF_019139815.1. NCBI lineage: Bacteria > Pseudomonadati > Pseudomonadota > Gammaproteobacteria > Pseudomonadales > Pseudomonadaceae > Pseudomonas > Pseudomonas asgharzadehiana. The sequence goes on along the minus strand of NZ_CP077079.1, from coordinate 4,223,572 downwards.
CCGCTGGGAGGCCAGCTTGAGTGGCATGATCGCACCGGCCACCAGCACGCCCAGAGATGTATCCAGTTCGAGCACGGCCAGGTCAGTGCCCGCCATGCTGCTCCAATGTGCTGTCTTGACGGCGTAAGTGGCGCGCTGTTCGGGCGTGTCATGAAAGTAATTGAAGGTCACCTCGGCGGTGAATGCCTGGCGCACGCGCGCCGTACCGTAGCTGTAGAACACACAATGCCCGGCGGTCAGCACATAAGCCGGGCCGACGGCCTTACCCTGGCGATTGAGCGTGTCGAGCAGAACGGCATTGCAGGTCTGGCCTAAGGCGTTTTTCAGTGAGCCGATGCCGGTCCATTGCGGGTACCGTTGGTTCTTATTTTCAAGTGCCACGGAAGGTGACTGTTCCGTAAGTCCCTCGGCCAGGTCTCTGGCGTGGCTGGGCCAGACAGTGCCGAGCAACAGGAAATACAGGAAGACGCAGGCGGTGTGAGTAAGCGACATAAGGGGCCTCGACAAGGAAGTCATTGATTGGCTGAAATTACCCAATCAGGCCAAGGTAGAAGACGTACATGGCTATTGCGTAACCCTTGACGCGGGTGCTGGGGGCGGGTTGACGTTGAAGGTGTGAGCGATCTCACACTGAATTTGTAGCGCCCGTCACCAATTTTGTAACTCAATGTTGGTTCGCTGGAACCCCTGGCAGCACCGTCGTATAAACGCTGATGGCAGATGTGCTTTTCGCCCACCTTCTGTGGCCGTTCAGTTCGCATCTGTGTCTGTCGATCGGAGGTGTGCGATGCGCAAGTTGATCTTCTTCACTGCACATCAAAAAATCACCTAAGCCTATGTTTTATATAGACTAGTCCGCGTTTTTACGTGTCGCCAGGTTGCCCGACGAACCGCTCTTAAACCCATGGGGTGCTAGGGGTCGAGTGTTCGAATCACTCCGTCCCGACCATATTATTCAATGACTTAGCCCAATCGGTAACGGTTGGGCTTTTTCATGCTTGAAAAATACCCCCACAATTACACCCACGGATATCTTGGATCTTGGTAGCGCTGCGTGTAAGTGTAGTTGGCTCCGAATTTGGCACCGCATTCGTCCACTGTCTACTTAGCTACTTGCTGTCAAACTGAAAGCTAGCTGTGCACGGTGAGCGTACGCCTCTCCAGAGGTTAGCGAATAGCGGGCCCACCCAAAAAACTCTTCTGAAAGCAGCGCCCACTCGAAGGAACGGACCCCGGTGAATCTCAACGACACCAGTTTCGAAGAACTGCTCAACGCTTTACATGACGGCGTCTACATTACGGATGGCGACGGCAAGACGCTGAAGGTCAATCAAGCCTATGAACGTCTGACCGGGCTCAGCGGTGCGGATCTCGTCGGCCGATCCATGCAGGAGCTGGTGAAGGAGGGTGTCATCTCGCAATCGGCCACCTTGCGGGTATTGCAGGGCGGGCGGCCGGTGTCGGTCATGCAGAGCCTGAGCCAGGGCAAGAAATTGCTCGTTAGCGCCACGCCGATTCTTGACGCTGGAAGGCGGATTTCATACGTGGTCAGTACCGTGCGCGACATGACGGAACTGCTGCGCATGAAGCATGAGCGTGATGAACTGCAACAGCTTAAACAACTGCGCAACAGCACCGCCAAACTTCATGCCGGCCAACGAGACAACCTCCTGCTTTCTCCCCTGATGGCCAATCAGGAAATGTCCGGTCGCGTTCTCTCGCTGGCCCGCCAGGTTGCCAGCAGCTCGGTCAAGGTGTTGCTCCAAGGTGAAACCGGCGTCGGCAAGACCCTCGTTGCGCAATTCATTCACAACGCCAGCCCGCGTGCCAGCGAACCCTTTCTCGCGCTCAACTGCGGTGCGCTGCCCGAGAACCTGATCGAAGCCGAGCTGTTTGGCTACGCTCCCGGAGCGTTCACCGGCGCAGGTCCAAAAGGCAAGCGTGGCCTACTGGAGCTGGCGCATCACGGCACATTGTTTCTAGACGAGATAGGTGATTTGCCATTGCCGGTGCAGGTCAAGTTGCTCAAGGTGATCGAAGAGAACCGCTTCATTCCTGTTGGGGGCCTGGAGCTGAAGGAGGTCGATGTACGCATCATCAGCGCCACCCACCATGACCTCAAACAGCAGGTGGCGCAGGGGCGTTTTCGGGCGGACTTGTATTACCGGCTCAACGTGGTGCCGATCCACATTCCGGCACTGCGTGAACGTCGGGAGGAAATCGCGCCGCTGCTGCATTACTACCTCGACCGGTTCAATGCTCGTTACGAACGCCAAGTCCAATGGAGTCTCGAGGCCCTAGACTTGATGTGCGACTACGACTGGCCCGGCAACATCCGCGAGTTGATCAACCTTGTCGAGCGGTTGGTGGTGACCAATCAGACCGGGACTGTCGAGCCGCTCGATATGCCGGAAGAGATCCTCGACCTCAATCCACCCAGCACCTCGGACGCAGGCTTGCCGCTGCGCAAGGTGTTGGAAAATGCCGAGCGCAGTGCGATTCGTGCCGCGTTGCTTGCGCACAAGACCACGCGCCTTGCGGCCAAGGCACTGGGGGTGAGCCAAGCTACCGTGGTGCAGAAAATGAAACGCTGGGAACAGTCTGATTAGGATTCTGATCGGCTCCGGATAAATCGATCAGAAAACTAATCGGCACTGACCCAAAAAAGCCCTCCTGTTTTCGTGCGAGTCGCGCAGAGCCCCATGCCGCAGGGGCTTTGCGGGTATTGGCACGCCTTTCGCTATCTCCTGTGGCACGTCTTCCAATAAAACAACATCAACTGGACGAGCCCGATGAATATCTCTGCTTTCAAAATCGCTAATAAATTGATTACCGGACCTGGTGCTGTCGAACAGCTTTGCGCGGAACTGACGCGCCTTGAGGTCAAGAATCCGCTGATCGTCACAGACGTCATCCTAGTGAACTCCGGCACCGTTGGCCTGGCCCTGGCGCAACTCGGCGATCGCCGTTACGGCATTTTCGATCAGGTCGAACCGGAACCTGAAGTGGCCATCGTCGAGGCGTGCACCCGCGCTTATCGCGAGGGTGGCCACGACGGATTGATTGCGGTGGGTGGCGGCAGTGCCATCGATATCGCCAAGGGCGTCGCGGCGTATGCCGGGCATGCAGGTCCGCTGAGCGAACTGTTCGGTGTCGACCTGGTGAAACGCAAAGGCCCTGTGTTGATTGCCATCCCGACGACCGCCGGGACAGGCTCGGAAGTGACCAACGTCGCCATTTTTTCCGACAAGCAAGCGCAGTTGAAGAAAGGCATCGTCAGCGACTACCTGCTGCCCGACGTGGCCTTGGTCAGTCCGGCGATGACATTGACCTGTCCCCGCGGTGTGACGGCGGCCAGTGGTGTCGATGCGCTGGTGCATGCGGTCGAGTCGTATATTTCGGTGAACGCTTCGCCCATCACCGATGCCATCGCCCTGGGCGCGATCAAGCTGATCACCAAGGCGCTGCCGAAGGCTTATGCCAATCCAACCAACCTGCGGGCTCGGGAAGACATGGCCACCGCCAGCCTGATGGCCGGCATGGCGTTCGGCAATGCCGGGGTAGGGGCGGTGCATGCGCTGGCATACCCGCTGGGCGGGAGATTCAACATTGCCCATGGTGTCAGTAACGCCTTGCTGCTGCCGTACGTGATGGAGTGGAACAAGACCGCCTGCGTCGAGCGTTTTCGCGACATCGCCGAAGCCATGGGCGTGCGCGTGGCGAACCTGAACGACAACGAGGCGGCAGACCAGGCTGTCAAAGCCATGGCTGATCTATGTGCCGCCGTTGACATCCCGTCCGGCCTGCGCACTTTCAACGTGCCCGAGGATGCCATCCCGGCGATGGCGCAAGAGGCCAGCAAGATCGACCGCCTGATGCGCAACAACCCGCGCAAGCTCAGCGCCGCCGATATCGAGAAGATCTACCGCGCTGCGTATTGATCCGAAAAAGCCACGATTCCGGTGCCGCCGGAGCGTGCGCCCGCCATTACAAAACCAATAAAACAGGTGAACCGAATGTCTGACACTCCTGCGCAACGGAGCGAAAGCCCGTACATCCCGCTGGGCCCTTTCAAGGTCCGGCTGCCGTTTATCCACTACAAGATCGAGCTTCCAGATTATCTCCAGGGCTTGCTGATGTGCGCCGTGGACCTGGCTGCGATTCCGCTGATGACCGAACTGCTCGGCATGCCCTTCGAGGTCGCGCTTGCCGTCGTGATGCTCAACGGCCTGCTGTATCTCGCACACCATCTGCTCGGCGACCCGACCGTGCCGGGCTGGATCACCCCGGCAGTGCCGTTGTTGATGGCGTACTGTGCGCAGTTTCCAATGGGCCCGGAGCGTGTCCACGCGTTGATTGCCTTTCAGTTGATGCTGGGGATTTTTTCAATCGCCCTGGGCGCGACCGGAATGGCGAAAAAGGTGGTGGAATACGTGCCCTCGGCGATCAAGTCCGGGATTATCGTCGGCGCCGGCTTGAGTGCAGTGATCGCGGTGTTCCAGGTCGGCGGTAAGTTCAATGTGCTGCCCTGGACCATTTCCATTGCGGTCGGCATCGCCTTCTATTTGATCTTTTCCCAGCACTTCAATGAGCTCAAGCAACGCAACCGTTTCTGGTGGAACTTCGCCAAGCTCGGCATCTTGCCGATCGTGCTGTTGGCCGTAGTGCTTGCCCCGTTGTTCGGGGAAGCGCCATGGCCAACCCTCCAGTGGGGCATCAGCCAACCGGATTTCGCCGGCCTATGGAACAACTACACGGTATTCGGCCTGGGCATGCCGCCACTGTCGATGTTCATCTGCGCGCTGCCGACCATGCTTGCGGCGTACATCATCGTTTTCGGTGACGTCCTCAGCGCGAAGTCGCTTCTCGACGAAGCAGAAACCGTCCGCACTGACGAAGTCGTCGACTACAACGCCGACCGCGCCCACCTGATCTTCGGTGCGCGTAACGCGTTCATGAGCATCTTCGGCCCGGACGTCGCCATGTGCGGCCCGAAATGGGCGGCGATGCTGGTGGTGGTAATCGAGCGTTTCAAAGGTGGGCCGAAAGCGATGCAGTCAATCATCGGCGGCGTCGGGTCGTTCCGCTGGGGCACCAACAGCGGTCTGCTGCTGTTGCCGGTCGTGACATTGGTACAGCCGATTCTCGGCGTTGCCCTGTCGCTGACGTTACTGATCCAGGGTTACGTGAGCGTGCGCCTGGGCATTCTTGAAGCCAAAAGCCAGCGCGACCTGGGTATCGCCGGCGTGATCGGCGCGGTACTGGCGATCAAAGGCGCGAGCTGGGCATTCGGGATTGGCGTTGTGTTGTGCTTGCTGATCTATGGCAAAAATTTCTTCAAGGGAGAGGTGGATGGGATATTTACCAAGGACCTGAAGGCTGCGCCTGTTAAAGATGCTGAGTCGGCCACGGCTGTTAAGCGGGGATTAGAAGAACCTATAGTTGAATGATAGGCGTAGCCGCTCACTGACATGAACATCCATTTAAAAACGTGTCGTCATTAAGCGAGCGCTTTATTGGGTTTTTGTGTGCTCTGATTGATAGGGAAGCAAGGCGCACGGGTGTGCGCTTAATAACCACTGCAACTAAAAAGGAAAAACTATGACGACTTCAGTTCCTACTATGGAAGAACTATTGGGCGATGCTCCTTCTAATTGGGGCAGATGGGGCGCGGAAGATGAAGTTGGCTCTCTGAATTACCTGACTGCGCAGGAAGTCATGCGCGGGGTTGCGCACATTAAGACCGGAAGCGTATTTACCTTACAACGGATGATCGGCGATCCTGCTGGCGATCCAGTGTGGCCAGGCCGTACCCCGGCAGAACGTACGATGGTTCTTGATGAGTCGAGTTGGGACAATGATCATGGCCCTTGTTATCCGGGCGGCTTGCACTACGCGGATGACAAGATCGACGCGTTCCTGCAAGGATCCACGCAATATGATGCGCTTGGCCACCTTTGGTACGGCGGAAAAATATGGAACGGGTACGACGCGCGAACAACAGTGGGCGGCCTCGACAAGGCCAGTGTCGCACCTATCGGCGAACGAGGAGTCGTCGGGCGCGGAGTATTACTGGATATGGCACGGCATCGCGGTAAGCGCATGCTGGATAAAGGTGAGACGTTCACTCATAGGGATCTTGAGGCGTGCGCAGAGGCTCAGGGCCATTCAATCGAGCCTCACGATATCCTGATTATCAGAACCAACTTTCTTCAAGCGTTCTATGAGCAGGGCGAAGCGTTTTATGACGGTTTCTGCGAACCAGGCCTTACGTATTCGCAGGAACTTGTTCAATGGTTTTATGATAAGGAAATTCCAAACCTTGTCACCGATACCATCGCCAATGAAGTGACGATAGACCCCGTATCAGGCGTGGCGCTGCCTCTGCACTGCGCTTTGATGCGTAATCTCGGTATCGCCTTTACGGAAATCTGTAACTTGGAGACGCTGGCTGAAAGTTGCGCTAAAGATGGGCAGTACACTTTTCTTTATGTGGCTGCACCGCTCAAAGTGCACCGCGCGACCGGGTCGCCGGTTAATCCGGTTGTGATCAAATAGTCATTTATGCTGGGGCAGTTTAATCCTGCCTCAGCATGATTGAAGCGTTGATATAAAGGTACTTGCCCAACACGTTATAACCCTGGCCGCAGGCAAAGAACAGCCCGTGATCGGTGTGCCTCAAACAACCCCCGTTGGAGCGTTGCCTACACGGGCAACTGCACATCGCCACGATGCACGATGTGCACTTTATTGCCATCTGGGTCACGCAGGTAGGCGCCATAATATCCGCTTCCATAATGTTGGCGCGGTCCTGGCTTGCCCTCATCAATACCTCCAGCGCGAAGGCCAGCGGTATAGGCCGCATCGACTGCCTCCGGATGTGGCGCGGCAAAAGCCACCATGCTGCCATTTCCCGCGGCGGCCTTTTTAAGATTGTAGGGGCAGTAAACATAGAAGCGAGGCAGGGGATGGTCGGGGTTAACCCAGCATGCGGAAGGTGGCCCTCCATCAGGGCTAACAACCCGACGGCGAAGGCCCAGGGGAGTCAGTACCGCTTCATAGAAGGTAGCGGCCCTATCGAGATCGTTTGTCCCTACGGTGATATGACTGAACATCCTGTATTCCTGCTGACGAAGACGAGGCGTTATCGTGTCATTTTGTGGGCTGCCACGTATAGCCGGCGTTGTGTGGAACTGCGAGAGCGAGTCTCGGCCAGGCAATCGCAGGCGTGAAAGCCCCCACTCAGTACTGCGCTGCGATTGCCTGGGCCAGTTGCATGTCAGACATCAATGGCGATGGGTAGGTGGCGCGATAGTAGCGAGACGCCTGCTCAAACTGAGCGCCGCGGATCTCACCATCAGAGCCTATAAATGCGAGCGCATCGCTCTTCGCTTTCTTCATCATTGATGGGCCATAAACGGTAAACGCTGTCGTTCCGCCGAGGATCATAGTGGGAACCAGGGTGGTAGCGGACAGCGCTCTCTCGACCGGATTCTCTACGTACCACGCCATAGCGTCAGCGCTGATCGATAGCGTGATGACGGCTGTCAACGTCTTCCATAAACCCATTCTTCGATGCATCCATTGCGGTCAGAGGGCGCCACGAGATTAACGGGCATGATGAATAAACTAAAATGAGCGCCTGACTATTGGATTTCCGAGGCAAGATACTTGGCTTCAAGATCAAGAAGCTGACGGCTCCTGTTTTTTATACGCTTGGCCGGGGCCCCAAAGTAGATTCCCCATTCCTCGGTCGATTTTGTGACCATTGACATAGCCCCAACAGAGCAACCCTCAGCCAGGTTTACACCGGGAAGTACGATGGAGTGGGTGCCAATAATGACGTGCCGACCAATATAAATGGCGCTCTTGGTTTCGGCCTTGTACTCGTTGGGAACGGTTGGATTGGTCAGCGTTTTTCCTGAATAGTCATCTGACTGAGCAAACACTTGGCAGCCATAAGCCAGTCCAGAAAAGTCTTCCATCGTCACACCTGGCTCGCCGCCGGCGACGTTGCTGAATACGGCAATGTGAACGTTACGCCCAAGCGTTACCGTCCCCGAAATCATGCAAAAGTCGTCGATTCGAGTGTTATCGCCAATTGAAATTCTGTCGCAGTTGTAGAGAGAGGCTTTATCGCTGATCTTTACATTCTTGCCGAGATGCTTGAAACCCATTTCCTTTAACTGAGCCTCTGTCAGAAATGCCATGTTGTTTTCTCCTCGGCGAAGTTAAAAATTGCCACTTTATACAGGATGAAAATGCTGAGCGCGAGTAGGGCTATGTGTGTGATTGCACGCGCGAATATCTCGTGTGCCGGCGACTGGTCAGCCTTTGGAGACAGTAAGAAAAGCAACCTCGCGTTGCGTAATGAGCGTTGTGCGTTGCCCCTCCGTCCGTCGCATGACTTGAACTGTTACAGGTTCAGTGCGTCTTAACCTGTGCCCTATCTCCCTCTACGGAAGCGATCATGCTTTTCAAGAATAAAAGTCTCATTGCGGTCATGTCCTGCGCCATGATGTTTGCGGCAGCCCCGTTACTGCCAGCCGGCCTCTCTATCATGAACTCCGCCTATGCGAAGGGTGGTGGTGGTGGTGGTGGTGGTGGTGGTGGTGGTGGTGGTGGTGGTGGTGGTGGTGGTGGAAACGGAGGCGGTAATGGCGGTAGTCACAGCGGGTCGGATCACGGCAGCTCCAATAGCAATGGGCATGGCAATGGCCTGAGCAGTGATCATGCCGGCAAGGCTGTTCGCGATCGTGGCGAAAGTGGTCACCACTACGGCAGTGATCGCGGTCATGGTTCAACGACTTCAGGCATTGCGCAGTCCAAAGACACGCGCGGCGTGGCCAAGGCGGGTGCCATCTCGGCGTCCACACCGGGGGATCACAACGCCAAAGGGTTGAGTAAGGCCGGGGCGTCGGTTTCAAAAAAATCTCACTGATTCGCGACGTCTGCCGCACGCAGCTTTGAGCAAACGGGCGCCCTGTACAGGGCGCCCGTTTTCATTTATTCCCCTTTCGGTCAGTTTTCTCACTCCGTCGCTTCTGTGTACCCCAGGTGCAGCAGTGCGACTGCGTTGTTTGCCCAAAAACCCAACGTGAAGTGGTTCAAGCCCCTGCTGGCGCTGGACCGGGTCAACGTCGGGCTGGAAACCCCAGCGGGTTGAAAAATAGTCGTCGAAGCCTGTCCCTTTTTTTCACCTCGCCTGTCATTCCAGGCAAGTGAATAAAATCGAGAGTTTCCTCCCATGCCCGCCGTCCTCCCCCTGCGCTTGCGCCCGTTGCTCAAACTGAGCCTGATGCTGAGCCTCAGCGCCAGCCCGCTGTTCGTCCCTTTCAGTTTTGCCGAAGACAGCGCCGCCCGGCGCAGCTACCAGGTGCCGGCCGGCAGCCTGAGCGCGGCGTTGACCCGGTTTGCCGGGCTGTCGGGGGTCAACCTGTCGGTGGACCCGGCGCTGGTCAGCGGGCGCAGCAGCAGCGGTCTGTCCGGCGAATACGGCGTAGAGGAGGGCTTCGCGCGCCTGCTGCAAGGTTCCGGCCTGCAACTGCAACCCATGGGCGCGCAAGCCTACACACTGGTGCCGGCGCCGCAGGGCACCAGCCTGGAACTGGCGCCTACCGCCATCCTCGGCACCACCGGCCTGTACGATGGCGATACCTATGCCGGTGGCCAAGTGGCGCGCCGTGGCTCGCAAGGTTTGCTGGGCACGCGGGACTTCATGGAAACGCCGTTCAGCATGACCACCTACACGGCGGACGCGGTAAAAAACCAGCAGGCGCGTACCCTCGGTGACCTGATCGCCAGCGACCCGTCGGTGCGCGCCACCAACCCGGCCGGTGGGCGCTATGAGCAGTTCACCATTCGGGGCTTCAGCCTGTTCAACAGTGATGTGTCGTACAACGGCCTCTATGGCGTACTGCCGACCTACACCATCGACATGGAAATGGCCGATCGCGTCGATATCTTCAAAGGGCCCACCCAGTTGATCAACGGCATCTCGCCGCGCGGCAGCGTGGGCGGCGGCATCAACGTGGTGCCCAAGCGCGCCACCGACAAGGACATCACCTCGTTCACCGGCACCTGGGCTTCCGACAGCCAGGCGGGCGGCGCGGTGGACGTCGGCCGACGCTTTGGCGAAGACAATAAGTTCGGCCTGCGTTTCAACGGCGTGAAGCAGTCCGGCGATACCGAATGGGACCACCAGAGTGTCGACCGCGAGATGGCCGTGCTGGGCCTGGATTTTCGCGGCGAACGCCTGCGCCTTTCCACCGACATCGGCCGCACCGAGCGTGACACCGATGCCCCGCAGGAGCGTGTACAAGTGGCCGCCGCCGCACCGGTACCCAGCGCCAACGATGTGCGCCGCAATTACGCGCAATCCTGGAGCAAGGCACGCACCAAGGACACCTTCGGCACGGTGAATGCCGAATATGACCTCAGCGATTCGGTGATGCTCTATGGCGGTGTCGGCGCGCGCAAAAGTAACCATGAGTTCCTGCGCCACGCCGTGTCGGTGGCCAATGCGGCCGGCGCGTTCAGCGTGCAGCCCCGGGATTTCACCCGCGATGAAAACGTGCAGACCGCCACCGCCGGCGTGCGCAACTGGTTCCACACCGGGCCGGTGAGCCATGAGGTCAACCTGGCGGCCAGCTACTTCTACATGGACTTCACCAACGGCGGCGCACGCTATACCAATTCGACGAGCAATCTGTACAACCCGGTGCAAACCCCGACGCCGTCTACGATCACGCGCCGGGACGCGAAGGTGTACACCGAGAACAAATTCAGCGGCGTGGCACTGTCCGACACCCTGGGCTTTTTCGATGACCGCCTGTTGCTCACCCTCGGCGCGCGCTGGCAGCGCGTGGCCGTCGATGACTGGAGCGATGGCATCAAGGGCGACACCAACTACGACGAAGAAAAGGTCTCGCCGTCGGGCGGGCTTCTGTTCAAAGCCACCGACGCGCTGTCGCTGTATGCCAACTACATGGAGGGGTTGAGCCAGGGCAAAATCGCACCGTCCACGTCGAAAAACGAAGACCAGATCTTCCCGCCGTTTATCAGCCGCCAGATGGAAGTGGGCGCCAAGTACGACGCCGGCGCCTTCGCCGTAACCGCCGCGGTGTTTCGCATCAAGCAGCCGGCTTACGAAACCAACGCCACCACGCAGCTGTTCGGCCCCAACGGCAAGCGCCAGAACACCGGTGCGGAGCTGAGCGTGTTCGGCGAACCGCTCAAGGGCATGCGCTTGCTCGGTGGTGTGATGTATATCGACAGCAAGCTCAAGGGCACCACCAACGGCACCTTCGACGGCAACCGCGCCCCGGCCACGCCCAAGTACAACGTCAACCTGGGTGCCGAATGGGACGTGCCGACCTTCGAAGGCCTGACCCTGACCAGCCGCGGCATCCACTCCAGTTCGCAGTACCTGGACCAATCCAACGTCAAGCAAATCGATGCCTGGAACCGCATCGACGTCGGCGCGCGCTATGCCTTCAACGTGGATGACAAACACATCACCCTGCGCGCGAATGTGGAGAACGTCGCCAATAAACGCTACTGGAGTTCGGCGGGCGCGTCGGACGACAGCGAGCCGGGGCTGACCTTGTCGACGCCGCGCACCTATCTGCTGTCGGCCACGGTCGACTTCTGACCGATGTACACAGGCCAAATCAGCGGGTGATCGAGCGGCAAAGTGCCTAGGCGCACTTCACCGCCAGCACATAGGGGCGTGCGGCGTACGCCTGCATCGCAAGGCAGCGTCCCCTATCGCGCAAGGCTGAGCTTTATTTGCGGCCCCCCGTCAATTTGGATAGGGTGCAACCCAGCCATCAAGGACTTTCTCATGAGCGATCTGCCCCCCAAGACCCGCCGCGCGCCCAAAGGTGAAAAACGCCGCGAAGAGCTGCTGGACGCGGCCTTGCAGGTGTTTTCCCTGGAGGGCTACGGCGGCGCTTCAATGGCCCAGGTGGCCGGGATAGTCGGCATTTCCGTGGCCGGGTTGCTGCATCATTTTCCCAGCAAAATCTCGCTGTTGATGGGCGTGTTGCAGCGGCGCGATGAGGTCAATCAACGGATTGCCGATGAAGTGCGCGCAGAGAAATCCCTCAACGGTTTGCTCGGCAGCCTGCGGGCGATCAATCGTTCCAATGCCACGGCGCCGGGCGTGGTGCGGGCATTCAGTATTTTGAATGCGGAGAGTCTGTTGGATACCCACCCGGCGTGGAGTTGGTTCCAGGTGCGCTACGCGGCGATTCACCAGCGCCTGCAGGGTCAGTTCGCCGAACTGGTCGCGGCCGGAGAGGTGCGCGGCGATGTCGACATCGCCGGGCTGGTGGAAGAAATCCTGGCCATGATGGATGGCCTACAGATCCAATGGCTGCGCTTTGCGGAACAGGTGGACCTGGTGGCGCGCTTCGATACCTACCTTGCGCGGGTCGAAGCGGCAATCAGAACCTGAGCCGAACACCATTCAAATGTGGGAGGGGGCTTGCCCCCGATGGCGGCGGGTCAACTGATACACCTGTGACTGATCCACCCTCATCGGAAGCAAACCCCCTCCCACCCTAGACCGCGCCAGCATCAGTTACCGGCAGCGCTGCCTTGGCTGCTGTCGTAACCATCACCGTCACCGGTGCCGCTGTCACTTTCATCCTGATGCAGTACGCCGCCGGTCTTGACCGTGGACTCACGCAGGGTCGAATTGAGGGCCGAGCGCGGCAATGGGTTGCTGGTGGTGGTCGAGAGTTCCTGGCGGAACGGGTTGACCAGCCTGGCGTTCAGGCGAATGTCCTGGGACGAGGCGCCCACCGACAGAGTGAAGCTGTCGGCGTCCACCACCCATTGCTTGCGCTTGACGTCGTAGTAGGCCAGTGAGCGATCGTTGAGCTCGATCGTCACGCGCTTGCTCTCGCCAGGTTTCAGGAACACCTTCTTGTAGCCTTTGAGTTCCTTGAGCGCGCGCTCGACTTTCGGCGCGTTCTGGCCCACGTACAGCTCGGCGACTTCGGCGCCCGCCACCTTGCCGGTGTTGGTCAGGTCGAACGACACCTTGATCGGCGCGCCCGCCACCGCGACCCCTGGGGTCACACTGATGTTGCTGTAGCCGAAGGTGGTGTACGACAGGCCGTAGCCGAACGGGTAGAGCGGTTTGATGCCTTTTTTCTCGTAACCGCGATAGCCCAGGAACAGGTCGTTCTTGTAGCTCATCGTGGCCAGGGTTTCCTGATTGTCGAATGTCGGGAAGGTCGCGTAGGTCGGGTTGTCTTCGATGTTGCGCTCAATGCTGATCGGCAACTTGGCCGATGGGTTGACCTTGCCCAGCAGGATCTCCGCCAACGCCTGGCCGCCGTTCTGCCCTGGGTAGAACGCATGCAGCGCGGCCGGCACCTGATCGATCCAGTCGCTCATCTTCAGCCCGGTGCCGCCGTGCAGGGTGACGATGGTGTGGGGGTTGACCCTGGCGATGCTCTGGATCAATTGGCCCTGGAATTCCGGCAGGTCGAATCCGTGGTCGAAGCCTTCACCTTCGTACTCATTGCTGTTGCCTGCGGCCACCAGCACGGCGTCGTACTTGGCCAGGTCCTGTGGCGCAACCAGCGACGCCCAGCTCATCTGCACGCCCACCAGGCCGCCCATGGTCGAGAGGTAGCCGTTGCGGCGCGAATAGTCCAGCTTGATATCGACCGGTTGGCCGGCTTGCAGATTGACCTTGGCGAACACCGGGATGGTCGGCGGAATGCTGTTGTTGGGCAGTGGTTTGCCGTCGCCGTTGTCGAGGACTTTCTGGCCGTTGACGTAGAGGCGCACGGCACCGTCGGCGCGTACCTTGAACACCTGCTCGCCGCTGACGGTCGGGGTGATTTGGCCGCTGTAGCGGATCGAGGTGGCGGCGGTGTCACCGTTCACCGGCAGGCTATCGGTGGACCAGTCCAGGTCGACATGGTTGTCGGTGCGGCTGGCGGCCGGGTCACCGGACCAGTTGCTGTTGCTGAAGAACTCAGTCTTCAAGCCTTTGACACGGTTGCCATTGCTGTCGGCATGGGTCCAGCTGGAGCTGGCCGGGTCCAGGGACAACCCGTCGATAAACTCGACCTTGGCCCCCGGCGCCAATTGCCGCAGGCCGCTCAGCTCGCTGATGTAATTGGCCGCCATCACGTTCGCGCTGCCGAAACCGGTCGGTGGGGCGTACTTGGCCAGGTTGCCGACCACCGCGATGGTCTTGACCTGCTTGGCGTCCAGCGGTAACAGGTTGTTCTGGTTCTTCAGCAGCACAATGCCTTCGCGCGCCGCGTTCAGGGCCACGCGGTTGCTGGTGGCGCTGTTCATGTTGTGGCGGGTCAGCGGCGCCTTGCTGTCGAACGCGTACAGGTAGATCTGCTTGAGGATGCGGCGCACCTTGTCATCGAGAGTCGCGCTGCTCAGCTCGCCGCTGTCCAGGTACGGCTTGAGCACCGTGCTGTTCATCTGGTAGCCCATCATGTCCAGGTCGGTGCCGGCCTGCGCCGCCGGCAAGCCGTTGACCACTGCGTTGTAGTCGCTCTGTACGAAGCCTGGGTAACCCCACTCGGTCTTCAGGATGTCGTGGATCAGGTGCGCGTTTTCGCAGGCGAACTCGCCATTCACCTTCTGGAAGGCGCACATCATCATGGCGACTTTGCTGTTCTTCGAGGCGGACTCGAACGATGGCAGGGTCATCTCGCGCAGCACCCGCTCGCTGATGCTTTCATCGAGGTGGAAGCGGTTGCTTTCCTGGTCGTTGGCCGCGTAGTGCTTGGCGTTGGCCCACACCCCGCGCGACTGGATGCCATTGATCACCGCCGGCCCCAGGCTGGCGCCGAGAAACGGGTCTTCACCGGACAAGTACTCGAACGCACGGCCGCTGTACGGCATGCGGTACAGGTTCATGCCGGGGCCGGTGACGAACTGATACCCGCCGCTGGCGGTGTCATAGCCCAGGGCGCGACCCAGGTCAATGGCGCGGCGCGGGTTCCAACTGGCCGCCAGGTTCGGGCCCGACGGATACACCACGCCCTGGTCGTTGCCTTCGCTGGTGTAGCGCACGCCGACGCCGCCATCGGCGCCGTGGATCTGCGGGATGCCGTACCGGCTCAGCGGCTTGACGTCCCAACCGCCGGTGCCGCCGATGTAGGCGAGTTTTTCTTCCATCGTCATCTTCGCCAGGGTGTTATCCGCGGCTTTTTCCGCACGGTTCACCCGGCCTTCATCCAGCGCAGGGCTGGTGGCTGCCTGCACGTGGGACACGGCCAGGGCCAGCAGGGCGAATGCCGACTGTGCACCGATCATCTTGCGTTTACTCATGGGGTTCTCCGACAACTCTTCGTTGAGAAATGCGACGTCACGCGTCACTTTTTCGTGGGCAATAGTTCACCTTGATCGCAATGTTTAACCGATGGCTAATTGCAATTACTTGGCGGATTTTTCAGTTATAAAAGTTTAATAATTGTATTGATTGTTCTTGTGGGTAATGTCTTGGCGATATCACGAGATGGCAGTTTGAACCGCTAAAGCGGCATAATTAGGGCAATTATTGCGACAGTAAGTCAAATGAAAGCTAATTTTTGCGCGAAATAAGAAATATTTCATTACGATTTTGAACTTAGTCTAAACCTACCAGTCGATTGGTTTAAGAAATTAAAGGGCGGCATGTCAAAATAGTGGCTCCGTCCGGTAGTTCTAAAAGGCCATGTTTTATACAAGCTGTCATACACAACGCTTTGGTGTAGGGTCTTGAACGCATTCAGGGCGCTACTTGAGCGGTCCGTTGTTTTTTTGTCTGGAGAATGTTCATGAAGATGTCCCTGTTGGGTGCCGGTTTTGTGCTGGGCGTTGCATTGAGTAGCGCGGCCATGGCGGCTGAAGCCACCGACGCTGACGCCAAGTCCGGCGCCACCGATTCCACCGTGCTGACCCAGGCCCAGGATGCCAAGGCCGCGAAAAAACAGAAGGCTGAAACCACCAAGGGTGGGCGGCCGTTGACTGGCAGCAGCGAGGCCGCGCCGAAGACCTCCAACTAACGGGGAAAACGCGATCAAAAAGTGGGAGGGAGCAAGCCCCCTCCCACAGGGTTTTCCACCGTCCTTAGAACATAGCCCCTCAGACAGTCACCCATGCCCAGCTCCTCAACCCCCATCGATGCCTGCCAACTGCACATCCCGCACACCGAACAGGTCTGCGCGTGGCTGATGCGACACGCCGGCTTGAAAACCGTTGACCTGGAGCGCGCCCGGCGCTTGTCCCAGGAGTCTGGCGACAGCCAATTGCTCGGCCTGTTGACGCGCCTGGGGCTGGTCTCCGAAGTGGAGCTGGCTCGCGCCTGGGCCGATCTGCTCGGCGCGCCGCTGTTGTTGGCGGAAGCCGCGCCGCCCTTGCTGGACCCATTGCCGGCCTTGACCGAGCGTTTCATGCGCCACTATCAAGTGGTGCCGGTGGGCTGGAGCCACGGTGGCCTGCGCGTGCTGGCGGCCAACCCTGCGCTGGTCTATCCGTTCCAGGCCATGGCCTATGCCTGCGGCGTGCCGGTGTGGCTGGCGGTGGGGCCGCGCAACGAAGTCGAAACCCTGATCGAGCGTTACTACGGCCAGGGCCGTTCGGCCATGGGCACCCTGATCGAAAACCTCGACGAGCAGGGCGGTGCGCTGGAAGACATCGAACACCTCAAGGACATGGCCTCCGAAGCGCCGGTGATCCGCCTGGTCAACCTGATCCTGCAGCGCGCCGTGGAACATCGTGCCTCGGACATTCATATCGAACCCTTCGAAAACCAGCTCAAGGTGCGCTACCGCATCGACGGCGTGCTGCACGAGGCCGAGGCGCCGCCATCCAGTTCGTCGGCGGCGGTGATTTCACGGGTAAAGATCATGGCGCGCCTGGACATCGCCGAGCGGCGCCTGCCCCAGGACGGGCGCATCATGCTGCGCATCCAGGGCAAGGAGCTGGACTTGCGCGTGTCCACGGTACCGACCAGTTTTGGCGAATCGGTGGTGATGCGCCTGCTTGACCGCCAAACCGTGCAGTTCGATTTCCAGAGCCTGGGTTTCGATGGCCGGCGCCTCGAAACCTTCCTTGAAGTGCTCGAACGCCCCCACGGCATCCTGCTGGTCACCGGCCCCACCGGCTCGGGCAAGACCACCACGCTGTACACCGCGCTGTCGCGCCTCAACACCGCCGAGCGCAAGATCATCACCGTCGAAGACCCGGTGGAATACCAGCTCGAAGGCATCAACCAGATCCAGGTCAAGCCGGCCATCGGCCTGGACTTTGCCGGGGCGCTGCGTTCCATCGTGCGCCAGGACCCGGACGTGATCATGATCGGTGAAATCCGCGACCTGGAAACCTGCCGCATCGCTATCCAGTCTTCCTTGACCGGGCACCTGGTGCTCTCGACCCTGCACACCAACAGCGCGGCGGCGAGTATCACGCGCCTGCTGGACATGGGCGTGGAAAGCTACCTGATCGCCTCGACAGTCAACGGTATCCTCGCCCAGCGCCTGGTGCGACGCCTCGACCCGGCCACCCGAGAGGCCTTTGAAGCACCGCCGCCATTGATCGCCGAACACGGCCTGGATCGCTTTACCGACCAGCGCCCGATCCTGCTCTACCGCCCCCGCGCGGATGCGCCGGGCGGCGGCTATCACGGGCGCAGTGCGATCACCGAATTGCTGGTGATGAATGACGAACTGCGTAGCCTGCTGATGCGCCAGGCCGACGCCGCCACCCTCGAACAGGCCGCGCGTCGCGGTGGCCTGCGCACCTTGCATGAAGAGGGCCTGCGCCAGGCGGTGGCCGGCGTTACCTCGCTCGAAGAAGTGCTGCGCGTCACCCGTGGTGAGGGCGCATGAGTCTGTTCAAGTACCGCGCCCTCGACAGCCAGGGCCAGCCGCAAAACGGCACCCTGGAGGCCAAGGACCAGGACGCCGCCGTCGCCGCGCTGCACAAGCGCGGGTTGTTGTTACTGCACATCGATGCGGCCGGCGCCCAAGGGCTGCGCAAGGCGTTTGGGCGAGGCCAATTGACCGGCGCGGCGCTGGTCAGCTTCACCCAGCAACTGGCGACCCTGCTGGGGGCCGGCCAACCGCTGGAACGCTCCCTCGGCATCCTGCTCAAACAGCCCGGCCCGCCGCAGACCCGTGCGTTGATCGAGCGTATCCGCGAACAGGTCAAGGCGGGCCAGCCCTTGTCCAAGGCTCTGGAAGAAGAGGGCAGCCAGTTCTCGCCGCTGTACCAGAGCATGGTGCGTGCCGGTGAGGCCGGCGGCGCGCTGGAAAACACGCTGCGCCAACTCAGCGACTACCTGGAACGCAGCCAGTTGCTCCGAGGCGAAGTGATCAACGCTTTGATCTACCCGGCGTTCCTGGTCGTGGGCGTGCTCGGCTCGCTGGCGCTGTTGCTGGCGTATGTGGTGCCGCAGTTCGTGCCGATCTTCAAGGACCTGGGGGTGCCGATCCCGCTGATCACCGAAGTGATCCTGGGGCTCGGCCAGTTCCTCGGCGCTTATGGCCTGGCGGTGTTGGCCGGGTTGATCGTGACCGTCTGGAGCCTCGCCGCGCGGCTGCGTGATCCCCAGCGGCGTGAACGCCATGATCGACGTGTGCTGGGCCTTCGCGTGATCGGCCCGCTGTTGCAACGGGTCGAAGCCGCGCGGTTGGCGCGCACCCTGGGCACCTTGCTCAGCAACGGCGTGGCCCTGCTGCAGGCGTTGGTCATCGCGAGACAGGTTTGCACCAACCGCGCCCTGCAAGCGCAAGTCGCGCAGGCCGCCGAAGCGGTCAAGGGCGGCGGCACCCTGGCCGCCGCCTTCGGCAGCGAGCCATTGCTGCCGGACCTGGCCCTGCAAATGATTGAAGTCGGCGAACAGGCCGGTGAACTGGACAGCATGCTGCTCAAAGTCGCCGAGGTGTTCGACGTCGAAGCCAAGCGCGGCATCGACCGCCTGCTCGCCGCGCTGGTGCCGTCCCTGACCGTGGTCATGGCGGTGCTGGTGGCGGTGATCATGCTGGCGATCATGCTGCCGCTGATGAGCCTGACCAGCAATATATGAATCCTCAAGGAAGCAAACCGATGCGTCAGACCCGATTCAAACCCGCCCGCCGCCAGGGCGGTTTTACCCTGTTGGAAATGCTCGTGGTGATCGTACTGCTGGGCATCGTCGCGACCATCGTGGTACGCCAGGTCGGCGGCAATGTGGACAAGGGCAAGTACGGCGCGGGCAAGGCGCAACTGGCCAGCCTGAGCATGAAGATCGAAAGCTACGGGCTGGACGTCGGCTCGCCGCCCAAGACCCTGCAACAGTTGGTCGACAAGCCCGGCAACAGCGCCGGCTGGGCCGGGCCATACGCCAAGCCGTCGGACCTCAAGGACCCGTTCGGTCATGCCTTCGGTTATCGCTTCCCCGGTGAGCACGGCGCGTTCGACCTGATTTTCTACGGCCAGGACGGCCAACCCGGTGGCGAAGGCTACAGCGCCGACCTGGGCAACTGGGAATAAGCCGCCCCCATGGCCAACGCTCAACGCGGCTTTACCCTGCTGGAAATGCTGGTGGTGATCGTGCTGATCAGCATCGCGGCCGGGTTGGTCGGCTTTGGCTTGCAACAAGGCCTGCGCGCCGCCAAGGAGCGCCAGGCCGTCGGGCAGATCGTCGAGGCGCTGCGCAGCACGCGGGCGCGGGCAATTGTGAGTGGTACCCCCCAAAGCACCGTCTTCGATTTACAGCAATTGAGTTTTCAAGCATCCGGGCGCCCGAAAAAACACTGGCCGGCCGACCTGCAAGTGACCCTGCACACCGCCGAACAAGCCGGTTCGGCGGTGGCGTTTTATGCCGATGGCAGCTCCACCGGCGGCAACCTGCTGTTGGCCAATGGCAGCCGGCGTTGGCGCATCGATATTGGCTGGCTCACCGGCAGCGTTCAGTCCAGGGCGTTGCCATGAAGCGCCAGCGCGGGTTCACCTTGCTGGAAATGCTCGCCGCGCTGACGCTGATGGCGATCTGTAGCACCGTGCTGCTGGTCGCGTTCGGCCAGAGCGCGCGCTCGCTGTTGCAGGTTGCCCACAGCGACCGCCTTACCCACGCCGCCGTGAGCGTGATGGATGAGCAGGGGAGTGGGCCCCTCGCCAACGGCACTCATGAGGGCGAGATGGACGGCATCGGCTGGCAGCTGCGTATTGCCCGGCAACCGAGTCGTGTCGGCCAGCCCCACCTGTATCGCCTGGACCTGACGGTGCGCGAAGGCCCGCGTCAGGCCACGTTCAGCACCCTGAAGCTGCGCACTGCCGGGAACGCTCCGTGAAGCGGCGCCAGCAGGGTTTTACCTTGCTCGAAATCATGCTCGTGCTGAGCCTGCTCGGGGTGTTGCTGACCCTGGTCGGCGGCGCGTTGCTCGGTGCCAATCGCGCGGTGCTAAAGGCCCAGCGCTACACGGTCAGCCTGGATGAAATGCGCGCCGCCCAGCAGTTCTTGCGCACCGCCATCAGCGAGTCGTTGCCGTTGGACGTGACCGAGGACGACAGCCAGGTCGATGGTTTTTTCGCCGGTGGCCCGCAGCGCATGCAATTTGTCGCGACCTTGCCCGGCGTGCTTGGCGGCGGCATCCAGCGCTTCACCTTGCAGTTGACCGGCCCCGAGGCATCGCGCGATTTACAGGTGGCGTTCGCGCAGTTTGAGTCCAAGGCGCAGGTCAGCGTGCCGGCCTCGCGCAGCGAACCGCAGGTGTTGCTCAAGGGCGTTGAGGGTTTGCACTTCAGCTATCGCGGCCTGTCGCCCAAGGGCCAGGCCACCGGTTGGATCAGTGAGTGGCCGTGGCCCAGGCGCCTGCCGTATGCGGTGCGCATCAGTGCGCACGTGAACGGGCCGGTGCCTTGGGTGACGCAAGTGATTGCCTTGCGCCTGAACCTGTCGAGCGGCTCCCCCGAATGATCAGGCATCAACGCGGTGTCGCGCTGTTGCTGGTGCTCTGGGTGCTGGCGTTGCTCAGCTTGTTGCTGGGCGGCCTCGCCGCTTGGGTGCAACTGGAAACACGCCAGGCGGCCTGGCATCGCCAGCATACCCAGGCGGTATTGGCGGCCGAGGCGGGCGTGGCGCTGGCGATGCAAGCCGTGGCCGACCCGTTGCAGCGCAAGCAGTGGATTGCCGATGGGCGTGACGTCCCGCTGGTGTTCGACGATGCGCAGTTGCACGTCAGTCTGTACAGCGAGCGTGGCAAGTTGTACCTCAACAGCGCCGAGGTGGCTGACTTTGCCCGTCTGGCCCTGGCGTGCGGTGCCACCCAGGCCCAGGCCAGGCAACTGGCCAGGGCGCTGCAAGTGCGGCGCAACCAGGGCCTGGCGCCGTTCCGGGTGGTGGAAGAAGTGCGGCAATTGCCCGGCATGACCCAAGCGCTGTACAGCGCCCTGGTGCCGCAAATCAGCCTGTGGAGCGGCCTCGACCGCCCCGACCCGGCCTTCGCCAGCCCGTTGATGCGCCACGCCCTCAACCTGCCGCATCAGAGTGCGGTGGGCGCCGACCCCGGCGAGGTGCTGGTGGTGATCAGCCGTGCACAACGCCCCGGTGGCTACCGCGCCGAAGTACAAGCCACGGTTTTATTGAGCCCCGCGCAAGGTAGCGCACAACCTTATCGAGTATTGCGTTGGCAAGAATAAATCAACACGTAACCGCGCGGCTGGAGGCGCTGGCCGCGCCGATTGCCCGGCGCTGGCGCGCCAGCCTGCTGCAACAGGGGTGGCGCTGGTGGCTCAAGGAACTGCGTGGCTGCCTGCCCGCGTGGCTGTCCTTGCACGACATCCCCGAGCACGTTTACCCGTGGCCGCTCACTGGCGCCGTGGCCAAACCCACCGGGCAGGCGCGCCAAGTGCTGTTACTGGCGCCTGATGCTGTGCTGGTGCAAACCCTGCAATTGCCACTGGCCGCCGCGCGCAACCTGTCGACGGTGGTCGGTTATGAACTGGACCGCTTCACCCCGTTCGAGGCCGCGCAGCTGTACTTCGTCGCGCGCCAGGAGCGCCGCACAGCCAGCCATTTGCAGGTGATGCTGGTGGCGATCCTGCGCGAGCGCCTGGACCGGGTCCTCAGTGACTGCGCCGCCCTCGGCCTGCAACCGCATGCCGTGGATGTGGCGGATGACACGGGCAGGCCCATGGGCATCGACTTGCTGCCGGCACCGTTGCGTCCACGCCAACGCCCGGCCGGCAAAGGCTTGCAACGCAGCCTGCCGTGGCTGTGCGGTGCCTTGCTGATTGCGGCCATGTTGCTGTGGCTCGACGACCGCCAGCGGGTGCTCGACGCCATGCAGCACAGCGTGCGCGAACAGAAAGCCGAGGTCGCCGAGGTCCAGGCGCTGCGCCAGCAACTGCTCAATACGCGGGGCGCCGCGCAGTACCTGATTCGCCGCAAAATGGCCCAGCCGCCGTTGGCCGCGTTGCTCAATGAACTGACCGCGTGCCTGCCGGCCGACACCTGGGTCGACCAGTTGGAAGTCAACGACGGCGCCCAGGTGTCTTTCTCCGGGCAAAGCGCCAAGGCCAGTGCGTTGATCACCCGTATCAAGAACTGCCACAGCCTGGAAAACGCCCAGTTCGAAGGGGTGATTCAACCCGATGCGCAAACCGGCAAGGATCAGTTCTCCTTGCGCGCCCACCTGCACCAGGAGGCCGCCGATGCGCCGACCACTGACACCCCGTGAGCGCCGTGGCGCGGCCTTGATCGGCCTGGCCGTGGTGCTCGGCGCCGCTTACTGGTTATTGATCGACAGTTGGTTCGCCGGCCCCTTGCGCGCCATGGGCGAGCAGGCCGAACAATTGCGTGAACAGCAACAGCGTTATGCCGGGGTACTGCGCCAGCGCGACAGCTTGCGCGAGCTGCTCGAACAGGCGCGGCAAGACCCGGCCAGCAGCACCAGTCTGTTGCCGGGCAATGACCCCAGCGCGGTCGCGGCCGACCTGATGCAACGCATCGTCGACCTGATCAACAGCCGCGCCGGTCTCGGTGGCGGTTGCAGCCTGACCCAGCGCATGCCGATCACCCCGGAGCAGGACGATGCCGAGCCTTATCGCCAGGTCAAAGTCAGCCTGACCCTCAACTGCGCCATCGAACCGCTGACCGCGATCCTGCATGAGCTGGAGTACCAGCGCCCGTTTCTGTTCGTCGATGAAATGAGCATCCGCCGTGGCCCGCACGCGCCCGCCACCGGAGGCGCCGGCAAACTGGTGGTGCACTTGCTGGTGCGCGGTTACCTGCAACCGGCCGGCGCGCGGCAGGTGGCCCGATGATCAACCCATTGCGCCCGATTGAGTGGGTTTTGCTCGGTCTGTCCGCCGCGTTGGGCGTGCTGATGCTGGGTATTTTGAGCAGCATCGGCGACGCGCCGCAGTGGCTGCCGGAGCCTGAGCCTGCCGCCCATGCCAATGCCGCGGCCAAGGTGCTGACCGCGCCGGATGCAAGCCTGGACAGCCTGGCCGGTACCTGGCAGGCGCCGCTGTTCAGCACCGACCGCAGCCCGGATCCTACGGTGGGCCAGGCGGCGGTCTCCAGCCTGTCGGGCCTGACCCTCACCGGCATCGTGCTGGACGGCGACCTGCGCGTGGCACTGCTCAAGCGCGCCGACGGCCCGCCGTTGAAAGTCCACCAGAACCAGACCCTGCCCAACGGTTGGCGCCTGGAACACCTGACCCCGCGCGACGCGCGCTTTGTGCTCGATGGCCGCAGTCAAACCCTGAGCCTGCGGGCCTTGCGTCTACCGCCGCCGTCGACGACGCCCCCGATTACCCTTCCTCACGAGTCCGCCCCTTGATCGATACCTACCCTGGCGCCTTGCGCACCACCGTGCTTTGCCTGGCAACCGCTATTTCCCTGGCGGGCTGCGGGACATTCCCCGACCACCTCGACCCGGACGAGGCCCTGTTGCACGAAGCGATGCAGGGTACCGGTGCGCAACGCCCGCCCGTGGATCCGGCCAGTGAACAAGCGCCGGTCAACAGCGGCCAGCCTGCGGCAAACCCTGCGGCCCAACGCCAGTTGATTCGCGGCAACCAGCAGTTCGTGCGTCAGCCCGCCGCGGCGTCGGCACTCAAGGAGGAGGGCGGTGGCGACATCCTGTTCAATTTTGCCGACCAGCCGATTGAAGCGGTGATCAACAGCGTGATGGGCGACCTGCTGCACGAGAACTACAGCATTGCCCAGGGCGTGAAGGGCAATGTGAGTTTTTCCACCTCCAAACCGGTGAACAAGCAGCAGGCGCTGTCGATCCTGGAAACCCTGTTGTCCTGGACCGACAACGCCATGATCAAGCAGGGCAATCGCTACGTGATCCTGCCGGCCAACCAGGCGGTGGCGGGCAAGCTGGTGCCGCAAATGCGCGTGTCGCAGCCCGCCAGCGGGTTGTCGGCGCGCCTGTTTCCACTGCGTTATATCTCCGCCACCGAGATGCAGAAGCTGCTCAAGCCGTTCGCCCGTGAAAATGCGTTTTTGCTGGTGGACCCGGCGCGCAACGTGCTGAGCCTGGCCGGTACGCCGGAGGAACTGGCCAACTATCAGGACACCATCGACACCTTCGATGTGGACTGGCTCAAAGGCATGTCCGTCGGCGTATTCGGCCTGCAACGCGCCTCCGTGGCCGAGCTGATGCCCGAGCTGCAAAAGATGTTCGGCCCCGACAGCGGCATGCCCCTGGCGGGCATGGTGCGGTTCCTGCCGATCGAGCGCACCAACTCGGTGGTGGCAATCTCGTCGCAGCCGCAGTACCTGAGCGAAGTCGGCGACTGGATCCACACTATCGACGAAGGCGGCGGCAACGAGCCGCAGATGTACGTGTACGACGTGCGCAACATGAAAGCCAGCGACCTGGCCAAGTACTTGCGGCAGATCTACGGCAGCGGCGCGATCAAGGACGACGCCCCGGCCAAGGTTGCCCCCGGTTTGCGCACCGCGACGCTGTCATCGCCCGGTACCAACAGCACCTCCGGCAACACCCCGGGTGGGCTGAGCAGTACGCTCAATAACCAACCCGCCGCCGATGACCAGGCGCCAGAAGCCGAGGCCGAAGAGACCGCCGAGCCAGAGGTTACCGACGGCGCTCCCGCCAAAAGCCTCGACGCCGGCACCCGCATCACCGCGCAAAAAAGCAGCAACCAACTGCTGGTGCGGACCCGCCCGGTGCAGTGGAAGGAGATCGAATCGGCGATCAAGCGCCTCGACAACCCACCGCTGCAAGTGCAGATCGAAACACGCATCCTCGAAGTCAAACTCACCGGTGAATTGGACTTGGGCGTGCAGTGGTACCTCGGGCGCCTGGCCGGCAATTCCACCAGCACCACCGTGGCCAATGCCGCCGGCAGCCAGGGCGCGCTGGGTGGTGGCGGGGCGGGGTTGGGCGCGGCGGATTCGTTGTTCTACTCCTTTGTCAGCTCCAACCTGCAAGTGGCGTTGCATGCGCTGGAAACCAACGGCCGCACCCAGGTGCTGTCGGCGCCGTCGCTGGTGGTGATGAACAACCAGCCGGCGCAGATCCAGGTGGGGGACAACATTCCCATCAGCCAGACCACGGTGAACACCGGCACCTCAGACACGACGTTGAGCAGCGTCGAGTATGTGCAGACCGGTGTGATCCTGGATGTGGTGCCGCGCATCAACCCGGGCGGGTTGGTGTACATGGATATCCAGCAGCAGGTCAGCGATGCCCAGGACCAGGCGAACGCCAACAGCGACACGCCGACTAATCCGCGTATTTCCACGCGGTCGGTGTCGACCCAGGTGGCGGTGCAGAGCGGGCAGACGGTATTGCTGGGGGGGTTGATCAAACAGGACAACGCCGACACGGTAAGTGCCGTGCCGTACCTGGGCAAGATTCCGGGGTTGCGGTGGCTGTTTGGGAGCACCAGTAAGTCCAAGGACCGTACCGAATTGATTGTGTTGATTACGCCTAGGGTCATCACCAGCGGCAGTCAGGCAAGGCAGGTGACGGATGATTATCGGCAGCAGATGCAGCTGTTGCGGCCGGAGAAAAACTGAAGGAATGCGGTTGGAAAGGGGGGCGGGAGGGCTTGCCCTGATGCCAGTCAGTTAAGCGATAGAGCGGGGGAACACTGTACCTGTGGCGAGGGAGCTTGCTCCCGTGACGGCCTGACAGCCGACCTGGATGTTGGATCAGATCGAGTACATATCCATTTCTGCGGTAACGGCCACTTAGGGTTACGCCCTTACGGCGTGTCACTTTTGGAAGAGCGCCAAAAGTAACCAAAAACGCTTCGCCCCAACACTCGGCACCTCGCTTAGGCTCGGTGTGCCCGAACACAGGCTTGAATCCGTGGCTAACCCGGCGTCCTGCCGGGTTACCCACGGATTCAAGCCTGCGTTCGGCCAGCGTGTTTGACGGGGCGCCTGAGATCAAGATCAAAAGCCAGAGCCAGAGCCAGAGCCAGAGCCAGAGCCAGAGCCAGAGCCAGAGCCAGAGCCACGGCAACAGCAACAGCGCGGGAGCGGGAGCAAGAGCAAGCAGATCGCAGCCACCTATGAAACGGAGTTCCGCAGGTGCGAGTCTCGGATCTTTCCGACAAAGCTTTCAGGTTGTCGCTCGGAACTGCGCTGACTAACCTCCTGGCCGTCGCTGCCAATTCAGCGACCGGATTTGACCGTCCGACTCGTAGTGCTTCTGTGCCAACATCGACTCAGGCGTTTTTTTTACGTCTGTTGTATCGTGTCGCGGCAGCTGTGCGCGGGATACCTTCGGGTATGCCGGTGTTCCTACGAGCCGGTCGGTCAACCCGCGTATAGCTGCCACCTTATTTCGTTTGACCGCGAATCGTGGCGGCTCCATTTTCGTAGGAGTTCCACCATGATCAAAGACAGCCCAAATCCTCCAAGCGCTTCAGACACCGATACCCGTTACGGGCTCTTCACCGTACGCGCCGATCTGGACACGGAAACCTTACTGGTCAATGCCTCCCAGGACTTGGCCTCTATCAGCAACATCGCCACCCATCTGGCCTTTGAAATCGACGGTGCCCAACGCAATGTCGCGCTGGGCATGTGTCGAATGCTTGAAGGCGTGCAACTGTTGGTGGACAGGGCATTGGATAAGTCCCACCCGGCTGTATGAGAGGTGGGAGCGACTGCTGCTTGGCGTTGATCCTGATGGTTGCCCGGGCGATCATCAGATGCAGCTGTTACGCCCGGCGAAATACTGAAGGAACGCGGTTAAAAATGTGAGAGGGGGCTTGCTCCCGATGAGGGAGTGTCAGTGATGCATCTATGACTGACCCACTGCCATTGGGAGCAAGCCCCCTCCCACACGTTGATCTGCACAGATCAGGTAGGCCTCCGTCTAAGCTAAAGGCCAATATCAAAATATATTATTTATATCAATAAAATAATAAAAGTAGAGAATATTAGCTTATACCAAAACAGCATTATATTTTCAAAACCCATTCCGTTATGTTTGATCGCAACAGCCTACCCCTGACCTCGGATGGTACCCAGCGTAATCAAGATTCTGCGTGCCATAACGGGGTGATCATCCCCGCAGCAGAATCGTTGGAAGGGAGCTCAACGTATGTTGCCGATTCAACCCCCACGCCACACCTAGCGCCAAATCGCCGCAACCCCCCTCACAAAACCCGAGCACCGCACACGACCGCGTGCCTGCCCGACTTCGCGATTTGCAACGCTGGGAGTAGCTATGAAGCACGTTTTAC
The DNA here is from genome assembly GCF_019139815.1 of Pseudomonas asgharzadehiana. Lineage (NCBI taxonomy): Bacteria > Pseudomonadati > Pseudomonadota > Gammaproteobacteria > Pseudomonadales > Pseudomonadaceae > Pseudomonas > Pseudomonas asgharzadehiana. The sequence continues at coordinate 4,195,873 of NZ_CP077079.1, read as the reverse complement.
AACCCACCACGGTGCTGGCGCTGGCGATCCTGGGGAACACCGCGCAAGCCCAGGACGACAGCACCCTGTCCACCGTCGTCGTTACCGGTAACCGAGGCGCCGAACAGCGCACCGTCACCAGCAGCCCGGTGCCGATCGATGTGGTCAGCGCCAGGCAACTGCAAAGCACCGGCAAGCCCGGTTTGATGGAAGCCTTGAGCGCGGTGATCCCGTCGCTGACCCTGCCGGAAAAAACCGGTTGGGACGCCAGCGGCATTGCCCGTGCGCCCAACCTGCGCGGCTTGAGCGCCGCCGAGGTGCTGGTGCTGGTCAACGGCAAGCGTCGCCATACCGCCGCCACCTTGAACATCAACGGCATCAACACCGGCGCCGCACCGGCGGACCTCGACCTGATCCCCATCAGCGCCATCGACCATGTGGAAGTGCTGCGCGATGGCGCCGCCGCGCAATACGGCTCCGACGCCATCGCCGGGGTGATCAATGTGATCCTCAAGGCCGACACCAGCGGCACCTCGGTGACCAATGCCGGCCTGGGCTATGACGGTAAAAAGCAGACCGTGCAACAAAGCCTCAACAAGGGTTTCGAGATCGGCAATGGCGGCATCCTGCAACTGGCGCTGGATGCGCGCAGCCAGAACGATGACAACAAGGCCAGTGCCAACGGCTACACCTATGCCCAAGCCTATGAGCAGGCCGGTCGCGCCACCTATGGCGGCTACGGCACGCCCAAGACCAACCTGCTGACCCTGGGCTACAACGCCGAACTACCCATCGACGACAGCTTCAGCCTGTACTCCTTCACCACCTACTCCCGACGCAAGGCCGAGCAGGGCCAGAATTTCCGCCTGCCGACCATCACCAACACCATCACCACCGGTCCCAATGGCTACCCCGGCGGCTATACGCCGACCTGGTACATCGACGAGGACGATTTCCAGGCCGCGTTCGGCGGCAAGGGCACGGTCGGGGCGTGGGACTGGGATTTGTCCACCACCTACGGGCGCAACGAAGCGGAGCAGGGCACCACCCACAACCAGAACCCGTCCCTGGGCGAGGCCACGCCCAATAGCTTTACCTCCGGCACCTGGATCAGCACCGAGCTGACCACCAACCTCGACTTCAAGCGCGGCTTCGATGTGGGCCTGCAAAAACCGTTGGACCTGAGCTACGGCTTCGAACATCGCCGCGACACCTATGAGGTCCGGGCCGGTGACTACGCCTCCTATGCCAACGGCGGTTACTGCGTGGCGCCGGGCAATTGCGCTTCCTCCGGGGCCCAGGTCACCAACGGCATTTCGCCGGATGAAGAGAGCAGCGCCTCGCGCAACAGCCTGGCCAGTTACGTCGACGTGGGCTTCAACCCGCTGCCGGACTGGTACGTGGGCACCGCGTTTCGCTATGAACACTACAACCAGGGCGTGGGCGCCACCCGCAGCGGCAAGCTGACCACCCGCTACGACTTCACCCCGAAATTTGCCGTGCGCGCCACGGTCAGCAATGGCTTTCGAGCGCCGTCGTTGGCCAACAGCCTGTTCAGTGCGCGCTCCACCACCTATGGCGTAGTGAACGGGGTGTATCAGTCGATCAACTACGGGGTGCTGCCGGTGGGTTCGGCGGCCGCCAAAGCGCTGGGCGCCGAGGAACTCAAGCCCGAGCGCTCGACCAACTTCAGCCTGGGTTTCACCCTCACGCCCACCGACCGCCTGAACTTCACCGCTGACGCCTACGTGATCAACCTGCGCGACCGCATCACCCTGACCGGCACCTTGCTCGGCCCCGAAATCACCCAGGTGCTGCAAGGCAACGGCATCACTTCCACCTCCGGCGGCCAGTACTTTATCAACGGCGCCGACACCCGCACCAAAGGCCTGGACCTGGTCGGCAACTACAACCAGGACCTGGGCCCTTATGGCGCGCTGAAGTGGACCGCGGCATTCAACTGGAACCAGACCAAAATCCTCAACTACAAAGCGTCCACCACGATCCTCGGCACCGCCTACGACCTGATGGACCGCCAGGCGCGCAACCTGATCACCGGGGTGCAACCGAGCACCAAGTTGATTCTCGGCGGTGACTGGAGTATCGACCGTTTCAACCTCAACCTGGCCCTGACCCGCTACGGCGCCTACAAGGAGGTCAACGTCTCCGCCGACCGCGGCCTCGACCGGGTCTACAGCGCCAAATGGATCACCGACCTCGACCTTGGCTACAGCCTCACCAAGGACCTCAACGTGGCCATCGGCGCCAAGAACCTGTTCGACCTCTACCCCAAGAAACAAGGCGTGCCCAGCAGCACCATGCTCAGCAGCTATGGCACCTATTCGCCCTACGGTTTTACCGGCGGGTATTACTACACCCGCCTGACCTATGCCTTCTGAGGCCGAGGAATACAGCATGCCTATCGTCGCCAAATCCTATGACCTGATCGACACGCACCGCCCGGTTCGCCAGGCGCGCATTTCCACACCGATCAAAGCCCTGCGGGTGGTACCCGCGCGGCATCCCTGGCGCTGGGCCGGGTCGATCTTCGCCGCGCTGGTGCTGCTGGCCGTCGTGCATTCCCTGGCCACCAACCCGCGCTGGGAGTGGGGCGTGTTCGGCCAGTGGTTCTTCTCGCCGTCGGTACTGCGCGGCCTCGGCCAGACCTTGTTGCTGACCCTGTTGAGCACGCTGTTCAGCGTCATCCTCGGCACCGCGTTGGCCCTGGCGCGGCTGTCGGGCTCGCCGCTGCTGGCGGCGCTGGCCTGGGGTTATATCTGGTTCTTCCGCTCGATGCCGGCGCTGCTGGTGCTGATCATCCTGTACAACTTTGCCTACCTGTATGACCACATCGTGCTCGGCGTGCCGTTCACCAGCGTGGTGTTCGCCGAGTGGTCGACGGTGGACGTGCTCAGCCAGTTCACCACGGCGGTGCTGGGCTTGAGCCTGATGCAGGCGGCGTACGCGGCGGAGATCATTCGCGGCGGGCTGATCGGTGTCGACGCCGGCCAGCATGAAGCGGCAGCGGCCCTGGGGCTGCCGGCGTCGCGACGGATCTTTCGCATCATCCTGCCCCAGGCGCTGCGCTCGATCCTGCCGTCGGGTTTCAACGAAATTATCGGCCTGGTCAAGGGCACCTCCATCGTCTACGTGCTGGCCTTGCCGGAGCTGTTCTACACCGTGCAGGTCATCTACAACCGCACCCAGGCGGTGATCCCGCTGCTGATTGTGGCCACCGTGTGGTACCTGATCATCACCACCGTGCTCACCAGCGCGCAGTACTACGTCGAGCGGCATTTCGCACGGGGTACGGCAAGAGTGCTGCCGCCCACGCCGGTGCAACGGGTGCGCCGCTGGTTCAAGGAGAAACACCATGGGTGAAACACACGCCGGGCGCATTCAAATCCAGGGCGTGGGCAAACGCTTTGGCAACCAACAGGTGCTCAAGGACATCGACCTGACCATCGACCCTGGCAAGGTTACGGTGATTCTCGGGCCCTCCGGCTCGGGCAAGTCCACCTTGCTGCGCACCATCAACCACCTGGAGAAGATCGACAGCGGCCACATCACCATCGACGGTGAATACGTCGGCTATCGACGCAAGGGCGACCTGCTCTTTGAACTCAAGGAACGCGAGATTCTCAAGCGGCGTATCGACGTGGGTTTTGTGTTCCAGAACTTCAACCTGTTCCCGCATCTCACCGCCTGGGAAAACGTCGCCGAAGCGCCCCTGGCCCACAAGCGCTGGGGCAAGGCCGAGGCGCAGGCCAAGGCGGGTGAACTGCTGGCCAAGGTCGGCCTGGCGGACAAGGTCGACGCTTACCCCCGCCAACTCTCCGGCGGCCAGCAGCAACGCGTGGCCATTGCCCGCGCCCTGGCGCTGGACCCGAAAGTGCTGCTGTTCGATGAACCCACCTCAGCCCTCGACCCGGAACTGGTGGGCGAGGTGCTCGACGTGATCAAGGGCCTGACCCAGCTGGGCGTGACCCTGGTGATCGTCACCCACGAGATCGGTTTTGCCCGCGAGGTGGCCGACCACGTGGTGTTTCTCTGCGACGGCCAACTGATCGAAGAGGGCCCGCCCGAACAGATCTTTCGCCAACCCCGACATCCCCGCACCGCCGCCTTTCTCGGCAAGGTGCTTTAGTTAACGGAGTGACTGCCATGTCTATCAAAACCGCCCGCGTGGCCTGGCTGACGCTGGCCCTGAGTGCCGCGCACAGTGCATTCGCTGCCGTGCAACCGGTGGATCTGAGCCCTGACCGCGCGCGCATTCATGCGCCGCGCAACGCGGCGGCCATCGCGCAGATCCCGCCGGGCTTCAAGTTCGCCCAGCCGGGCAAGTTCACCGTGGCCGTGTCCGGCGTGGCCGGGCCGCCCCTGGCGCTGCTGGCCAATGACGACAAGACCACCATCGGCAGCGAAGCCGACACCGCGCAGTTGATCGCCGACAGCCTGGGCCTGCAACTCAACGTGGTGCAGACCAGTTGGGAGGATTGGCCGCTGGGGGTCAGCTCGGGCAAATACGACGCCGTGATCAGCAATGTCACCGTGACCGAGGCGCGCAAGAAGCGCTTTGATTTCGCCACCTATCGCCAGGATGTGCTCGGCTTCTACGTCAAAACCACCAGCAGGATCACCGAGATCAAACAGGCGGCGGACATCGCCGGGTTGAAGATCATCGTCGGCTCCGGCACCAATCAGGAGAAAGTCCTGCTGGCCTGGAACGAGGCCAATGAAAAGGCCGGCCTCAAGCCCGCGCTGTTGCAGTACTTCGACGACCAGGCCGCCGCGCAACTGGCGGTGCAGTCGGGGCGCAGCGATGCGCTGTTCGGGCCCAACTCGGTGTACGCCTATTCGGCGGCGATCACCGGGGGTATCAAGCGCGTCGGCACGGTCAATGGCGGCTGGCCGTTGCAGGCGGATATCGCGGTGACCACGCGCAAGGACAATGGCCTGGTGCAGCCGATCCACACCGCCCTGCAAGGCGCAATTGCCGGCGGCCAATACGAGCAGGTGCTGCAACGCTGGGGCCTGGACGTGGAGCGTGTCGACGCATCGCAGATCAACCCACCCGGCTTGCCGGACTGAGGAGCAATGAGCATGGGACTGACACGACGTGAAGCGTTGTCGAGCATCGCTGCGGTCGGCGGTGAAAAGGCGGTCAAGGATGCACTCGCGGTGTTGGGGTTGGGGCCGTCATCGCACCGCCGCCCGCAACCGTTGCAACTCCAGGAGGGCCTGGGGCAGGGCACCCGCGTGCTGGTGCTGGGCGCGGGGATTGCCGGGTTGGTCACCGCCCTGGAACTCGGCCGCGCCGGGTTCGACGTACAGGTGCTGGAGGCGCGCGACCGCGTCGGCGGGCGCACCTGGACCCTGCGCCAGGGTGATCGCGTGGCCTACACCAATGGCCGCACGCAAACCGTGGCCTTCGATCCGGGCCTGTATTTCAACGCCGGCCCGGCCAGGATTCCGAGCCAGCACCGCACGCTCCTCGACTATTGCAGCGAACTCGGTGTGCCCCTGGAAGTGCTGGTCAACAGCAGCCACGGCGCCCAGGTACGGCCCGATCTGCGGCAACCGGCGTTCACGGTCGGCCAGGCGATCAACGATGCGCGCGGGCATGTGTCCGGCTTGCTGGCCAAAGCGGTGCAACGCGATGCCCTCGATGACGTACTGAGCGGTGAGGAGCGCACGCGCTTGCTGGGCTTTTTGCAGGTGTATGGCGACTTGTCCCAGGAGCTGGCCTTTGAGGGCACGCTTCGTTCGGGGCACTTGGAATCTCTTGCCCATCCCGGCGCCTTGCCGGCCAGCCGCGCACCGCTGGGGTTGGATCGGTTGCTGCATCCCGAGCTGTGGGGCGCGTTGCTGCACACCGAGTTCCCGGAATTTTCCGCGACCATGTTCCAGCCCGTCGGCGGCATGGACCGCATCACCGACGCCTTCTACCAGCGCGTGCGTGACCATGTGCAGTTGGGCGCGGTGGTTCGCCAGATCCGCCAACGGGATGACGGCGTGGCGGTGACCTACCACGACCGCGGCAGCGGCCGCGAACAGGTGGTACGCGCCGATTATTTGATCTCGACCCTGCCGTTGCCGCTGCTGGCCAGGCTCGACACCGACTTCAGCGAGCCGATCAAAGCCGCGTTGCACGGCACGCGCAACGACCAGGCGACCAAAGTGGCCTGGCAATCGCCGCGCTTCTGGGAAACCGACTACCGCACCTACGGCGGCCTGTCGTGGATCGATCACCCGGCGCGCCTGCTGTGGTACCCCAGCAACGACCTCAACACCCGCGACGGCGTGCTGGTGGCGGGCTATGTGACCGGCGAGGGCGCCGATGCGTTTGGCGCAACGCCTTTTGCCGAGCAATACGCCGCCTCCAAGGAGGCCGTGGAGCTGCTGCACCCCGGCAATTCAAAACACCTGCGCAACCCCTTGGCCGTGTCCTGGGAGCAGATCCCCTACAGCGAAGGCCCATGGCTGCAACGCGAACACTTTGCGGCCGATGCCAGCGCCTTGCTCGAAGCCGGCCACGGTCGCGTGTATTTCGCCGGTGACGGCCTGGTGCAAAGCGGCGTGGGCATCTGGCAGGAGTCGGCGGCCAACTCGGCGCGGCACGTGATTGCGCAACTGGCTGAACGGGTTACCCAACAACGACAGGTCGCGGCACTGGCCGCTTCTTAAGGAGACTCATCATGAGCGACAGCATCCAACGCACCAGCGTCGGTGATTTCCCGATCTCGCAGACCGTTACCGTACCGGCCTGCGCCAGCCTGGTTTTCGTCAGCGGCACCTTGCCCGACCTGGCCGACCCGAACGTGCCAGGGGTGTTTGGCGATACCGAGGTTCAGACGGTGTCGGTGTTCAACAAGCTGCGCCAGATCTTGCGCCAACAAGGCCTCGACCTGGGCGACATCGTGCAACTGCGGGTGTTTCTGGTGGGCGCCGAGCAGACCCAGGGCAAGCTCGACTTTGCCGGGTTGCAGCGCGGCTACACGCAATTTTTCGGCACGCCCGAACAGCCGAACAAACCGGCGCGCACGGCGCTGCAAGTGGTGGCTTTGCCGTTGCCGGGGGCGTTGGTGGAGGTTGAAGCGGTCGCCGCCAGGCCGGCCTGACAGCAACGGTGCAGGGCCTGCGCCGGGGCGCTGGTTATTGGGAGATTTCCTACACATAAGCAGGAAATCTCACCATTCTGATTAATGTTTTTCCTCCTAGCATGGCCCCCGCTTGAACTCAGGCGGGCCCTTAAGGGCCACTCGAACCCAATGCTTAGGAGCCGAACCGTGAAAATGACGAGTGTCAGTAACTACCTGCGCCGCTCGGCTTTCGCCGTCATCGTCGTGAGTGCATTGGCGGGCTGCGCCGCAACGCCTCTGCCCGCAGAAAAAATCTCCCTGGCCCGTGACTCGGTAGAGCGCGCGCTGTCGGCGCAAGCCACTCAATTCGCCCCGCTGGAACTGAGGACAGCCCAGGACAAATTGGCGCGCATGGAGCAAGCCATCGGGGAAAAGAACTCGGTCCAGGTCCACACGTTGGCCGAGCAGATCGAAGCCGACGCCAACCTGGCCGAAGTCAAGGCCAATGCCGCGCGTAAACAACAGGTCTTGAAGCAGGCGCGGGAGGGCATCCAGGTGCTCAAGCAAGAAATGCTCAACGCCCCCGCGACCACCCACTGAGGACTTTGCCATGCGTGCCATTTTTTTCATTCCTGCCCTGTCGGTCCTGAGCCTGGCGTTGGCCGGTTGTGCGACTGCGCCGGAAAACCCGCAACTGCTGCAAGCCCGCAGCCAGTTCTCCGACCTGCAACAAAAGCCCGAGTCCAATACCCTGGCGGCGGTTGAAACCCGTATTGCCGCCAACGCGCTGGACCGCGCCAATCAACTCTCCCTGCACAGTCGCACCGACCCGCAGGTCAACCAGTTGGCCTACCTCGCCACGCAGAAAATCGCCCTGGCGGAACAGACCATCATTGGTCGCACAACCGATGCCCAGCTCGACAACATCGCGGCCGACCGCACCCAGGTACAGCTTGATGTGCGCACCGCGCAGCTCAAGGCTTTACAGGCGATGAAGGCCAAGCCGTCCGAGCGTGGCCAGGTCATCACCTTTGGGGATGTGCTGTTCGATACCGCCAAGGCCGACCTCAAGCCCGCCAGCGCGCGTGATCTTCAGGGGCTGGCGGATTTCCTGTTACAGAACCCGGAGCGCCAGGTGCGCGTGGAAGGTTTCACCGACAGCACGGGGGCTGATGCTTTCAACCAGAGCTTGTCCGAGCGACGTGCCCAGGCGGTCGCCCGTGGCCTGCAACGGCTCGGCGTCGCGGCCGAGCGCGTGACGGTAACCGGTTACGGCAAGCAGTTCCCGGTCGCTGACAACCTGAGCGCACACTCGCGCCAGCTGAACCGCCGCGTGGAAGTGATCGTGTCCAACGGTGCCTCGGCGGTCAGTGCTCGCCGCTGAGTCTCGACGCTCATGGACGAGCCCTTTGCGTAGCCGCTGCGGGGTTTTGGCGCGGCTGCGTGTGCGGTGTGTCACCCACGCTGCAGACGCAGCCACGTCAGGGCGCGTTGCTAGCGCTCGCGCCACACCGGCTTGAGGTGGCGGTCCAACGCCCAATGCGCCTCACCCGGCCGCGTGCAAACACCGCCTACCCACCGCTCGGATTGGGTGTGGGCTATCCAGTTGGCGTTGCCACTCAATACCTCGCTTCCCAACGGCGTCAACGCCAGCCTGCGCTGAGGCCATGGCAGGTGGGCCTCGGTTTCGAGCAGTAACGGCTGTGCCCCATCGATCAACGGCCGCAGCAGCGCATGAAACATCATGTCCCCCAGGAACGGCAGCGGCTCGCGCTTGGCCATCAACTCGGCGAACACCCGGCCGAACGCTACCGGCCCGGCTTCGGCGATGTAAGTGAGGGCAAGGCGTTCGGTCAGCGACAGGCCGTCCTCAAGCCCCGGCAATTCCTGCAACTGGCGCAACAGGGCGGGTGCCATAAGCGGCAGGGCGGTGTGCTCGGCATGGGCCAACTGCGCCAGTGCGATGGGTGAGCTGTCGCAGTACGCCGCCCAGGCCTGTTTGGCCAGGTGAACCGCGTCGTCATCGATCACGCGCCGTTGCGGCCATAACCAGGCCAATACATCCGGTGCCAGTTGGCCAATGCCGATAAAACGCTCGACGCCGGGAATGCGGTCCACCTCGATCAGTTCCAGCCTGGGCGGAGCCTGCTCGAGACCGGCCAGGGCGCGGATCAGGAACAGCTGGTCATAGGCATCCGCCTCGCACCACAGCACGCTGTGTTCGGCGCTGGCCAGGGTTTGCAGTTGGGTGTATTCGTCGACCACGCGGCGTGTGGTGTCTGTTTCGTCCATGGCGAAGGCCCGGCTGATGAACGCGCCGCGCATGTCGTGGAATGCCTGGCGGGGCAGGTCGCGCACCGGGCCCATGCACAGCGGGTCGGTCAGCATCCGGAAGCGGCCCTTGAAGCCTGCCACCTTCAGTGTGTGGGCAATGTCGCTGCCGCAACGCCAGTGGGTGGTGCGCGCTTCATCGCTGGCATCGAAGCCCGGGTGGCGAGCCGCGAAGTCGAGGGCGTCGACATGCGCCTTGAGCTTGGGCCAACTGCTGAAACCGAGCTGTCTGGCGACTTGCCATTGGGCCTGGGATAGCGTGGCTGCCGGGTCTTGGGTCTTGAGCTGGGATAACAGTTCCTTGGCGCGCTTGCGCTGCTGCTCAAGGTTCAGACGGCCATCGGTGTTGGAGGTGACGGGACGTTGCGACATACGAGCTCCTTGCACAAACCTTTTCCGCTTTAAGGTGTGGAGTCGTAGAAATAAGAGGGTGCTTCACTGTCTTGGGCGCAGCCCTTTCCGCGGAAGGTGGCGTAGAGAGCGCCAGGCGGCAAATATAGGCAGTGCGGTGCGCGATTGCAAATCAGGCGCGCGCATCGGGCTTGCGGTCGATCCAGTGCGTCTTGATGCCCTTGGCCCACGCCACCGTGTAGAAACAGCTGAGCAATACGATGCCCCATTGCTCGGCATTGATCGAAGACCAGAACCAGAACGGCTGGCCCGCCATGCCGAACAGGCAGGCGTAGCGGCGCACCTTCAGGCGTTTGCTCTGGCTGAACCAGATGGCGACGACGCCGAGGGCGGCGATCATGATTTGTGCGATCAAGGGGCGTGCTCCATGTTCTGAAGTTTCACAGGAGGCGCTGGCTCGCGTGTGGCAGCGCGGTGCCGGAACCTGAAGTTCTGAACCGCGCAGGTGGCGATAGTTTGATTTTTTCAGGCAAAAGTCGCACTGCCTGGCAACCACCGCGCCCACAGCAAAGTCACAAACGGGCGTTAATCCAGATCGCTCACGCCAAAATCCAACACCACCTTCATCGCCTGGGTCTTGTCCGCCGCCAGCTCAAATGCCCGCACCGCCTGTTCGAATGGCACGGTGTGCGAGATCACCGGCCGTACATCAATGATCCGGCGGTTGAGCAAATCCACTGCCTGGGCAAATTCCGGATGAAAGCGGAAGGTGCCGCGCAGGTCGATCTCGCGGCTGACCAGCAGGTTGAGCGGCAGCGTCACGTCACCGCCCAACCCGACCGTCACCAACACGCCGCGCGGGGCGATGCATTCCAGGCCGTTGCGCAGGGCCTGGGCGCTGCCGGACACTTCGAACATCACATCGAAGTAGCCTTTTTCGTTGGTGTAGCGCTTGAGTGCATCGTTGCCGTCGGCAAGGTTGTGGGTGCGGCTGGCGCCCATTTTTTCGGCGCAGGCGAGGGCGCTGGCCGACAAGTCCACGGCGACGATTTCAGCCGCGCCCGCTGCGCGCAAACCGCCGATCAGCAGGTTGCCGATGGGGCCGCAACCGGTCACCAGCACACGCTTGCCGAACACCGCGCCGGCGCGTTGGATGGCGTGCAAACCCACCGACAACGGCTCGGCCAGCGCACCTTCGGCGAGGGTCACGTGGTCGGCCAGGCGATGGGCCTGGTGCGTTTCGATCACCAGGCTTTGGCGAAACGCGCCTTGGACATGCGGGAAGGGCATGGCGCTGCCGTAGAAGCGCATATTCAGGCAATGATTGGGCAAGCCCTGCTGGCAATAACGGCAACCGCCGCAGGGGCGCGACGGCGAGACCGCGATGCGCTGGCCGACCTTGAACGGCCCGGCGTCCACGCCCACGGCATCGATCACCGCCGACACTTCATGGCCGAGCACCATCGGTTCACGCAGGCGCACAGTGCCGAAACCGCCGTGTTGGTAGTAATGCAAATCCGACCCGCAGATACCGCCGCGGGCGATGCGCACGCGCAGTTGGCCGGGGGCGAGGGTTTGCGGTTCATCCTGAGGGCTGACCCGCAGGTCTTTTGAGGCATGGCAGACGATAGCGTGCATGAGTTTCTCCGGGTTACAGCGATGCGGTGATGCCGCCGTCGACATACAGGATATGGCCGTTGACGAAACTGGCCGCGTCACTGGCCAGAAACACCGCCGCGCCGGCCAGTTCGGCCACGTCGCCCCAGCGTCGGCTCGGCGTGCGTTGCACCAGCCAGTCGCTGAATTCGGGGTTGGCCACCAGGTTGGCGTTCAGTTCGGTCTTGAAATAACCGGGGCCGATGCCGTTGACCGTCAGCCCGTGCGGGCCCCAATCAATCGCCATGCCTTTGGTCAGCATCTTCAGCGCGCCCTTGCTTGCCGCATACGGCGCAATGCCTGGGCGGCCCAGCTCACTTTGCACCGAGCAGATGTTAATAATGCGCCCACGCTTGCGCGGGATCATCGCCCGCGCCACGGCCTGGCCCACCAGGAACGCACTGTCGAGGTTGGTGCTGATCAGCTCGCGCCAGTGGTGCTCGCTGTAGTCTTCCAGCGGCCCACGGCGTTGCATGCCGGCGTTGTTCACCAGAATCTCCAGCGGGCCGAGGCGCGCCTCGATGCTCGCAACGGCGGCCTGGATCGCCGCGCTGTCGGTCACATCGAACGGCTGGGTGTGCACCTCCAGGCCCTCCAACGTGAGCAAGGCGGCCGCGTCACGCAAGGTGCTGCGGTTGCGCCCGTTGAGTACCACCCGCGCCCCGGCCTGGGCCAGACCGCGCGCGATGGCCAGGCCGATGCCGGCACTGGAACCGGTGACCAGCGCGAGCCGGCCGTCGAGGCGGAAGTTATCTAAAACGCTGTGCATGGAGCCTGTCTCCTGACGTGCTTATTGTTATAAGCAAACTCATCTTCAATCATCGCGAGTGACCTTAGTTCACCCCAAGGCGCGGTGGGGGGCCAATATTCATTTATGATCGGCTGATCAATTTTTGTGATAACCGAGGAGGCGGGATGGAACTCAAGCACTTGCGGGCGTTTGTGGTGCTGGCCCAGGAGCTGCATTTCGGCCGGGCCGCCGCGCAATTGTCGATTGTGCAGCCGGCGCTGAGCATGCAGATCAAATTGCTCGAAAGTGGCTTGGGTGTGCGCCTGCTCGACCGCAATCGCCATTCGGTGACGCTGACCGAAGCCGGCCGTGTGTTCTTGCCCGAAGCCCAGGCCACCTTGCATCAGGCCGCACGGGCGGCCGATGCGGCGCGGGCGTCCAACCGTGGTGAAATCGGCCGTGTGCGCCTGGGTTTTGTCTCGTCGGTGTTGCCGCAATGGCTGCCCGAGTTGATCCGCGCGGTGCACCAGCGCTACCCGCGCATCGAGCTGGAACTCAAGGACATGCCCGGCCCCGATCAAGCCGCCGCGTTGAAAAACGGCCTGCTGGATTTCGGCCTGATGCGCCTGCCCGCCACACATCCCGGCGTGCAGACGCGCGCGGTGCTACAGGAAAGTTTTTGTGTGGCGTTGCCGGCGGACCATCCGCTGGCGGCGCAGCCCTGCGTGCTGCCCAGCGATTTGCTCGACCTGCCCGTGTATATCCTCGCGCGCCGCTATGCGCCGGGTTTTTACGATGAATTTATCCAGGCACTGGGCATGCCCTTGCAGATCGCTGCCGAACTGGGCGAGTTCACCACCATGCTTGCACTGGTCTCTGCCGGGTTGGGCATTGGCGTATTGCCAGAGCAGGCGGCGCGGGCGCTGCCGACCAACTGCGTGTCGCGGCCTCTGCAACTGGGCGCGTTCAAGGCCAGCACCGGGTTGGCCTGGACCGAACTGGACAGTGCGGTGAAGAGCACCGTGTTCAACCTGATTGGGGAGTTGTTTGGGGAGTGATTGTGAGTGGAGGGGCGGTAGGGGCAGTGAATGCATTTATAGCTGACCCACTGCCATCGGGAGCAAGCCCCCACATTTGGATCGCGGGGCCTCAGTTAGAGAGTTGTTCGAACCGTCACACGTCGATGAGATCGTCACGCACTGCGATGACTTCTACATGCTCAGCCAGCGGCGCTTCAATCGTTTCAATGATGCGCAAGGCTTTACGAGTGCGTACAAGGCCAAGAGCCTGGATGAGGCGTTTATTCATGCGGCGAGCCTGCGTTCGTGAGGGGGCGTTGTGGATACACGATCAATTCCAGTGCCCCTTTGTAATAGCGCTTGCCCCCCGGTGGCAGTTGCCCGGCCTCGCGCATTTCGCTGGTGCTGCCGACGCGTATCAGCACGCCACTTTCTAATCCTCAGTGAGGGCTCTGGCTCCCTTAACGGTCTGACAGCAAGCAGACATCTACCGCATGCCCTGCGGCCTAGATGTAGGCGGGACAAAGCCTAGCCAGTAACGTTTTTGAAACGCTTTACACGCATGGTTTTTTATACAGGTGAGGGTCAATACCGTTCGTAAAAGCGGAGTGGATTTTGCCATTTGTCGGATTGTCTGCTGCATTTTTGAAGAATGCCCAGTTTGCTAAAAGAAAATGCCTTCGAGAGCGGTCATTTCTTCTTTTAGTCTGATTACGTCTAACTTATTAATTTAATAAAGAAACAGATTTTTGATGTATGGCAAGAAGTGCGTTTTAGTGTTTTGCGCAACTATTCTTCGTCCGAAATTGTTGAGTGAAATTTCCTAATGCTTTGGGTTAAATTTCGTACGTGAGTTTTTTATTAATATTGCAGTTTTTTTTGAAGCGGCTAGATTTGGTTTTGTCGCTTGTTGATAAGCGATTGGAGGTCAGAGTTGTAAATAAAAAAGTGGAGAGTTGAAATGAACATTGAAGAGTTTGGAGAGTTTGTTTTTAGTTTCGAAAGTGAGTATGGGTTCAACCCTTATGTAGATAACGCCGGAGGGTCTGGGAGCCAAGGCGGGTGCGGGGGGAGCGGAGGATGTGGTGGTGGCGGAGGATGTAATGGAGGAAGTGGTGGCTGCCATAATTCGATAGCGGAGCATCCAGCTGCGGATGAATAGATTCAGTCTCCACTCACCTAATGAGGTTTTCTGGTTTGCCAGAAAACCTCTACAGGAGATCGTTCGATGAATATAATCATACCCAGCTATGAAATTTTAAACTTTGAAACGGAAAGTCTTGTAGTGTCTGATGTCGGGATTTCAAAAATCCATTCTCAGCCTCTGCTAAATGTGCTTCGAAAGTTAAAATTGTCGAACGTAATGACGAAAATTGAGTTAGATGAATTGCTCGCGGAAAATGGGTTGATTCAAAGTGATGCGTTTGATTTTTTAGAAAGAATTATTCCGTTCAAATGTATTGATGAGATATATTTTGAAAAGACGATAGTGGTTCATGAGTGGAAAGGCCAGGTTGATATTGAGGCCCTGTTTGGTGAGGAGTTATCTGGTTGCTTGGAATTTAAGTCATTCTCAAGTGAACTGGTTGAAGCGGTACGGCCGTTCAAGTGCTTTATTGTCTTGTTGTGCCATTCATATAATTATGAAAGTATCCGAAGCTTATATTTTAAACTTGCGCATGCATCGCCAAAGAGCGCTATAAGCGTCTGTTGGCAGATGGGCAGTGTTTTTTGTATTGGTCAGCCTTACATTCAGGAAATAGGAAATCCTTGTCATTTCTGTGCTGTGGATAGATTAATTAATAATGAGTCGATAGCCCCGGCAAAGAACAGTTGGTCAAGTGTCCTAGCATTTTGCAAAAGTCGACGTGTAGGGGTTCCTGCTAAAGCGCTGAGTCTTTATCAGGAAATGATCGTTATCGGTGCAGTTATCAGAAAGGTAAAATTCTTCACTGAGCATAACGACGGATGTAAGTATCAAGATGACGTTCTGTATAGCTCATATCTTCAATTGAGAGACGGTCAGCTTTTCGAAGAATCTAATTCTCACTGGTATATGTGTGATTGCTTGAGGGTGGAGGGATGAAAAATATTCCACATGATTACTATCTCAGATTTATAAATTCTTCAGTGTATGATGATGTGCTAGAGTTTCATTATAAAGGGAATTTTATTTTTCATAAGGCGTTCAAAGATCGTACCATTCTTCATCGTTTGGATGAAAAGCATTTGGCCCAATTGACTGGGAATGAGCTGGCTTTTTATCCGGATCTGGATTTAACAATAAAATTGCCCCAAGATAACAGAGAAGAATCGTTGTGTAGAAATGAGTCGTGTGAGCATTTTTTACCGTTGCCTTTAGAATTTTCTGACGTTGAAAAACTAATGTGTCCTTTACTTTCAAAGAGCCAGGACTCATACAAGCGAGGATATCCAAGCGCGGGAGCGCTTTACCCTGCGGAAATTTTCCTCTGTTCGCTTACTGAGGAAAACTCTAATTGGCCCAGTGCCGGAAAAATCCTTCACTTACTCCCCCGGTCACGTAAATTTGAAGTGATGCAAATTGAAACTGATATTGAAGAACTAAAAGCGGCGCTGTTGTCCTCGTTTAATAATATTGGAACGCCAAGCTTGGCGCTCATTTACGCAATCTATATGCCTAAAAATTTATTCAAGTATCGGTATCGCGGGTACCGGATGGCACTGATGGAGATTGGTTCAATTTACATGCTCGTCGAACTGCAAGCTAAATCTTTGGGGCTGGCGTGTAGACTATGGTCTGCATATACCGATACGATGCTTTGTAGGGCTCTAGGAATAAATCCAGCTTTGTTCTTCCCAGTATGCGTTCATTTTATAGGTAGGCAAAATGAAACTTATTAATCTAATGCATAAGCCTGATTTGCCCGGCACCCTCCTTTTTCAACCTGCATGTATTCTCACTTTACCTCACTCTGCCGAGGTTTCAGATTTCCTCTCGGTGAATGGGAACGGTGTTGGAGGAGGCTCAAATTCGGTTAAAACTGCTTTGGGAGAATATTTTGAGCGCCGTCATTTTTATAGAGAAGTTACTTCAAGAAGGAGTGGTCGTCTGAGTGAGTTTTTATCGGAGCGTGAGGTTCTTGGCTTTGCAAGAGCATTCGTTCAGACGGCATCTAAAAAAATGTCCATTTCTGATATTGAGAAGCATGAGTTCGCTTTAAGTGAAGTGATCAGGTCTTCAGACTTTTCCAAGTGTTTTATCCCTACTGCCTGTATTTCACTGTCATCGCATAGTCTAGGTGAGGATAGCTTGCTTTATCCTCTTCGGGATACATGTGGATGCAGCTTTCACTGGAATCCCAATATTGCCTTCTTAGGAGCAATAAAGGAATATCTGGAGCGTCAATTTCTTGTTAGGTTCTGGCTCACGAAGAAATGCTGCTCTCGAATCTCTACTGTTGAGACGGGCGAGTTATTGAAGGGGCAATCCGTTCGGCAACTCTATAAAGCTCTGGCGGCTTCAGGAGAAATTACATTTTTAGATATATCTGATACTAGATTTCCAGGGTTTTGCGTACTGGTTGTATATGGGCAAAAGAACATTAATCATTACGTAAAATATTGCGCAGGAATGGCTTATGCGTCGGAATTGGCGGTGGCTATGCAGAAGTCTTTGCTGGAGTTATGGCAGACTTTTCGTTTTATGAATTTATTCAAGGCAACTGATTCTGAAGAAAAAATGCTTGAAGATTCATATATACGTTACTTTCTAGGTTGCAATGTTTACGAGACCTACCAAGAGATTACCGATGTTGTAGAGTGCGGAGGTTGTAGGTCTTTGCAGGATTTCACCGTTTCTGAGTTCTTGTTTGTATTGAGGCGAATGGATGTTGCTGGATATTTTTATTCAACAATTGGAGGGGTTGATGGAGGGGGAGGCGTTTTTGTTAAATTCATTTCTCCTGATTTATTTCTTCATATGAATAATTCAAGAAACTTTAATTCGATCAATAAGTACTCTAAAGGGTTTAAATCTTCAATACTCCAGTCTCGGTTAGAAAAAATGGTTCCGTTTCCATGAGGTGAATCATGACCCCGTACGCCCTGTCGAAGCCTGTTTTGTTAGCGCTGTTATTTATCAAAGAACAGTTAAAAGAACCTGTTGCATTGTTTTGGACAGTGATTTCTCCGGTCGTTACCTATTACCTGATTGCCTACACAAGGGCGCCAGTGATGGGGGGGGCTGGCGATTATTTGTCGAACACTTCATGGTTCTACGCTTTTGTCGCATCAAGTGTTGCGTTGTTCGGGCTGGCGTTTTACATCGTGGGTCGCAGAGAGAGCGGTTTTCTGCGGTCTTTTGTCTATACAGGTCGCACGAAGGTTATTTTCCTTGCCGGGCAGTTTCTCGCGTATTCGATTGTTTCAATCCTGTATTGCTCTGTGTTCTACCTGCTGACACGTTATTCGTTTGGCGCGGTAGATATAGCCGAGTATCTCGTTGTCGTCGGGCGGTTTTATGTGTGTTTTCTGCTGTTTTCCATACCTTCGCTTTTGTTAACCCTGGTCCCAGTGGGCTTTCAGAATGCGAGTACGGTTTTCTCCATGTTGTCCCTTGGGATGTTGGCGCTTGGAATCGTAAGTATCGGCTCCTTAAACTCAACGCTTGCCTTGGTCCGGTTTTTTAATCCGATGTGGTGGGCAAATAGAGTTATGTTGGTTGGCGTGACGGAGTGCGGGTGGGTTGTTGTGGTGGTGGTGGTTTGTCTCGTACTTTCATGGGGGCTGATGTTTCGCTTTTTATTGATTAATCCCGTTTGGAGTCGTTACTAATGGCGCGGCTCATTGTGGACTCGCTTGATGTTCGATATGCATCGCATACCGTGCTTCATAACGCCTCGCTGGAGGTTGAGGCAGGTTCGATCTCTGGTCTGCTGGGTCCTAACGGTTCCGGTAAAACCACGTTTTTTGACGTGATGTGTGGCCTGAAAAAAAGGCATGGCGGCGAGATAAACAACTCTTTTTCGAAGCTGCTTTACCTCTCGCAAGTCATCAGCACGCCCGCTGTGTTGCGCATGTTCGACATTTTCAAGATGGTCATGCTTTTTTGCTCAGAAACGAAGGTCACGCAAGAGCACGCGCTCAATCAAATCGAAAAATGGAGCCCAGGCATTGCGCAGCGGTATTGCGAACTCTGGAACAAAAAGTCCTCCCTCTGCAGCTACGGAGAAAAGCGCTGGTTTTTCACCTTGTCGCTGCTCTGCGCCAATGCTGACATTGTGATACTGGATGAGCCCACCGCAGGTGTAGATCCCGAGTTTCGCTACCACATCTGGCGATGCCTGGAGGGGGCGGCGGCAGACGGTGTCGCGGTGCTGGTTTCATCGCATAACGTCGATGAGATCGTCACGCACTGCGATGACTTCTACATGCTCAGCCAGCGGCGCTTCAATCGTTTCAATGATGCGCAAGGCTTTATGAGTGCGTACAAGGCCAAGAGCCTGGATGAGGCGTTTATTCATGCGGCGAGCCTGCGTTCGTGAGGGGGAGTTGTGGATACACGATCAATTCCAGTGCCCCTTTGTAATAGCGCTTGCCCCCCGGTGGCAGTTGCCCGGCCTCGCGCATTTCGCTGGTGCTGCCGACGCGTATCAGCACGCCGACCGACCCCTGTTGGCGGGCGTCCTTGAGCCAGGCTTGCACCTGGTCCAGGTCGATCTTGCGGTAAACCGAATCGGCATATTGCAGGCCGTAGCGCAGCTCGCCTTCGGTGTCATACAACGCCACTTGCGGGCGTTGCAGGCGCCAGGCGAGGGCGGCGGCGAGGCTCAGGTCGTTGCTAAGCAGGGCGTGGGTCTGTTGCAGGACTTGCTGATGCTCCGAGACGAACGTGTCGGGCATTTCGTTATCGGCGATCACTTGCGGCATGCTCGCCGGCAACAGAATCACCAACAGGCCGATACCCAGCACCGGCATGGCCCACAGCGTCAACGGGCGAAAGGCTTGCAGCAGGTTGGTGAGTATCCACCCCAGCAACACGATAAACGCCAGGGACAGGCTGAACATCTCGGCGTGGCTGTTGCTGTACACGGGCCTGGCGATTTGCAGATAGATCAGGCCGACCATGGCCGCCATGCCGATCACGAAGTTGAGCAGGCCATTGAGGCAGATCGTGCGGGCCTGGCGTAGGCGCCGCAGGTCGCTCAAGGTATGCCCCATCAGCAACGCCAGCGGCAGCAGGCACGGCATGATGTAGGTTGGCAGCTTGCCGTTGCTCAGGCTGAAGAACACCAGCGGCAGCAACAGCCACAGCGCCAGGAAAGCGATGGCCGGCTGGCGTTTCTGCTGCCAGGTGGCGCGCAGGGTGCTGGGCAGCAACCCGGCCCACGGCAGGCAGGACACGGCGATGATCGGCAGGAAGAACCACCACGGTCGCACGTGTTGCGCGTTGTCGGCGCTGAAACGGCGGATGTGTTCATTCCAGAAAAAGAAGCGCCAGAAGTCCGGCTCCTGGCTGTGAATCGCCAGCACCCACGGCAAGCACACCAGCACCGCGACACAGATCGCCAGCGGGCCATAGCGCAGCAACTCGCCCAGGCGCCGTTGCCAGAGCATGTACGGCAGCGCGATCAACACCGGCAGCGCCCCGGCCAGGAAGCCCTTGGTCATGAAACCCATCGCGCAGGCAAACCCCAACACGGCCCAAGCCCCCAGGCGGCTGCGTGGGGTGCTGCTGTCGAGGGCAAACCACAATGCCACGAGGCTGAGGTTGACCCACAAGGTGAACTGCGGATCGAGGTTCGAATACCCGGCCTGCCCGGCGATCAGGCCAAAGCTCAGGTATAGCAGGGCACAGGCGAAGCTTTTGCGCGGGTCGTTCCACAGGCGGCGGGCGATGAGGTAGGCCAGCAGCACGCTCAAGCCACTGGTGAGCGCAGAGGCAATGCGCACGCCGAACAGGTTCTGGCCGAACACGGCCTGGCCCAGGGCGATCAGCCAATAGCCGCCGGCCGGTTTTTCGAAATAGCGGATGCCCATGAAGTGCGGCGCCACCCAGTTGCCACTCTGGAGCATCTCCTGGCTGATCTGGGCGTAGCGGGTTTCATCCGGGGTCCACAAACCGTGCAGGCCCAGAGGTAATAGATAAAACGCGGCGAGAGCCAAGAGCAGCACCGGCAGGGGTTTTAAACGGTTCACGAACACGTCGCTCCTTGACGGTCAAAGTTGAGGTTTTTAAGCGATGAAGTCATCACGCAAGTGTTCACAGCGTTTATTGAATAACGTGAATAAGTCATGAAGTTCTTAGTTAAAAGGCGCAATTAAACATGCCAGAACAGGCCTGTCTTTTTGCTGAACATGGGCGGTAATCGCGTTGGCGCGATGACTTAGAATTGTTTGAGGGCAGCGGGCCAGTCGGGGTTATTCATGATGCCCAGGGTCTTGAATTTGCCATTGGGCAAAACCTGTACGAACAGTGCGCTGCCGTACTCGGGGAACCTGGCGCGAGGGAAGCCCAGGCTGGTTTCGAAGTCGGCGATGCAGCCGCTGTGGGTGATGAATACGAGGTTGCGCCCAGGCTGTTTGTAGCGCAGCAATTCTTCGCCCATGGCTGCGCCGCAGACGGCTCTCTCGCCGGAGGTCAGCTCATGTTTGTCGAACATGAAGCGCAAAGTCTGGGCGGTGCGGATAGCGGGGCTGGCGAGCACGTCGCTCTGGGCCATGCCCAGCGATTTAAAGGCGTTGCCGAGTGTCTGCGCGTGTTGGCTGCCGTTGATCGTGAGGCCTTCGAGTGGGCCCAGGCACGGGTTGCTCGAACGGTCGCAGCGCTCTTCATGGCGCACCAGCACAATCACTTCGCCGTCGCGCCAAAGGGGGATCACTTGCGAGGTCAGGAGACGATCGCCCACCCCCAGGTTCCGTGGGGACGCCGGCCACAGCAGGCTGCACACGAGCAGCAAGGTGACCACGCTAATGCCTAGCCACAGCCGTTGCAGGCGCTTGGAAAAAGCCCGGCGCGAACGTGGTTTGGTCAGGGTAAGGTCAACCACTTCATTCACCATGGGCGCTGTTGGCAATGTTGTATTTGTTTGGCGCAACGTGTCGGCTATTCGCCGCAGTGAAACAGGAGGCTGTCATAGGGCTGCTGTCTTTTCGCTGAACACGTGGCGGTTAAAAAAGTTACCAGGCGTTGTAACTAACAAGTTGCCGACGCGTGGCGCTTGACCGGTAATTTAAAGCGGGGGGAGTGGGCAACCGGTGAAATCCATGTGAAAAATTTGCGTAGGATCAATACATAGCCGTTATCCTCGATTGCCCCCCATCAAACGAGTGTTGTCATGTTGCAGGTGCACGCTGTGTTTAAAAGCTATGCCACGCCCCAAGGCCCATTGGCGGTGCTGTCGGGGGTCGACCTGCACTTGGCCGAGCGCAGCAGCCTGGCGTTGATGGGCGAGTCGGGCAGCGGCAAGAGCACGTTGTTGCACCTGGTGGCGGGGCTCGACCGAGTGGACCGCGGCAGCATCCAGGTGGGTGAGCAGCGCCTCGACCAGATGAGCGAAGCGCAACTGGCCCAGTGGCGACGTACCGACATCGGCCTGGTGTTCCAGCAGTTCAACCTGATCGGCAGTTTGCGTGTCGACGACAACCTGGCGTTCCAGGCCCGGCTGGCGGGGCGTTTTGATCCGCACTGGCAGGCGCATCTGGTCGAGCGCCTGGGCTTGGGCGATTTGCTCAAGCGCTACCCGGAACAACTCTCGGGCGGCCAGCAACAGCGCGTCGCCGTAGGGCGCGCGCTGGCATCCAGGCCCGGCTTGTTGTTGGCGGATGAGCCCACCGGCAACCTAGATGAGGCTACCAGCGACGAGGTGCTGCAACTGCTGCTGGACCTGCTGCGGGACAGCGCCGCCAGCCTGTTGATGGTCACCCACAGCCCGCGCATCGCGGCGCGGCTGGACCGCCAGGTGGTGTTGCATCATGGCCATATCGTGCCTGCGGACGCGCGCTGAGATGGCGGTGTTTTATTGGACGCTACGCGCGTTGCTCAGCCATTGGCGACGCCATCCGGTGCAGTTTTTCAGCGTGCTCACCGGGCTGTGGCTGGCCACGGCGCTGTTGACCGGGGTGCAGGCCCTCAACAGCCAGGCTCGCGACAGCTACGCGCGCGCCAGCCAGTTGATCGGCGGCGAAGCCCAGGCCAGCCTCAGCGCTGCGGACTCGGCGAGTTTCCCCGAGGGGTTGTTTGCGCAACTGCGCCGCACCGGCTGGCCGGTGTCGCCGGTGGTGCAAGGGCGGGTGCAGTTGCAGGGCCATGAGGATGTGCGCCTGCAATTGATGGGCATCGAGCCGTTGTCGTTGCCCGGCAGCGCGACAGTGGCGGGGCAACGCTTGAGCCAGGCGCAACTGCTGGCCTTCTTTGACCCGCCGGGACGCACCTGGGTTGCCCCGCAGACCTTGCGGTCGCTGGGTTTGCAGGAAGGCATGCAACCACTGACGCTCAATGGCCAGCGCCTGCCGCCCCTGCAAGCCCAGGCGGACATGGCGCCCGGCCTGTTGTTGACCGATATCAGCTTCGCCCAACCGCTGCTCGACATGCCCGGGCGACTGTCGCGCCTGCTGGTAGACAAGGCGTTCGCCGCCGGCCAGCCCACGCCGCCCACCGACCTGCAACTGCGCCAGGCCGAGGACAATAACCTGGCGCGCCTCACCGAGAGCTTTCACCTGAACCTGGACGCCTTGGGTTTCCTCTCGTTTGTGGTGGGGCTGTTTATCGTGCACGCCGCCATCGGCCTGGCCCTGGAACAACGGCGCGGGCTGCTGCGTACCTTGCGTGCCTGTGGGGTCAGTGCGCGGCGTTTGATCTTCAGCCTGGGCGTGGAGTTGGCCGCGTTGGCGCTGCTCGGGGGCATCCTTGGCGTCGCCAGCGGCTACGGGCTGGCCAGCCTGTTGCTGCCGGATGTGGCCGCCAGCCTGCGCGGCTTGTATGGCGCCGAAGTGGCGGGGCAATTGAGCCTGAGCCCGGGGTGGTGGCTGGCGGGGTTGGGCCTGAGCCTGCTCGGCGCGTTGCTTGCCGGCGCAAGCAGCCTGTGGCGGGCCGCGCGCTTGCCATTGCTGGCGCTGGCCAACGATCAGGCGTGGCATGAGGCCCATGGCCGTTGGTTGCAACGCCAGGGTGGGGTGGCGGCGGCCGCGCTGCTGATCGCACTGTTGGCGCTGTGGCTGGGCGATAGCCTGGCGGCCGGCTTTGTGCTGATGGCGGCGTTGCTGCTTGGCGCGGCCCTCGGTTTGCCGGTGCTGCTCAATGGCGTGCTCAACGCCGTGCTCGGGCGCAGCCGCTCAGTGCTCGGCCAATGGTTTCTCGCCGACTGCCGCCAGCAGTTGCCGGCGCTGAGCCTGGCCTTGATGGCTCTGCTGCTGGCCCTGGCCGCGAATATCGGCGCGGGTTCGATGACATCGGGCTTTCGCCATACCTTCAACAACTGGCTGGAACAACGCCTCACCGCCGAGCTGTACCTCAACCCGCAAACCCCGGCCCAGGCCGAACAGCTCGGCGGCTGGCTGGCGCAACAGCCGTGGGTAAGGGCGGTGCTCCCCACCTGGCAAGTCGCCGTGCAAATACAGGGTTGGCCGGCGGACCTGTTCGGGGTGGTCGATGACCCTACTTATCGTCAGCATTGGCCGTTGTTGGAGGCTGTAGACCAGCCGTGGGACCAATTGCACACAAACGACACGCTGATGCTCAGCGAGCAGTTGGCGCGTCGCCTTTCAGTGACACTGGGGGATGTGCTCCCTATCCCAACAGCGCAAGGTGTATGGTCGCCCAGAGTCGTGGCGATCTACGCCGACTACGGCAACCCCAAGGGCCACATACTGGTCAATTCGCAGCACCTGCTGGCGCATTGGCCGACACTCTCGCCGGCACGCTTCAACCTGCGTGTCGCCGCGCCCGACGTGGCGCCGCTGGTGCGTGAAGTGCAGCGCGCATTTGCCCTGGAGGACAGCCGGATCATCGATCAGCAGCAACTCAAAGGCTGGTCGAGCCAAGTGTTCGAGCGCACCTTCGCCGCCACCGCGGCCCTCAATAGCCTGACGTTGGGCGTGGCCGGCGTAGCGCTGTTCATCAGCCTGTTGACCCAGAGCCAGAGCCGCCTGGGCCAACTCGCACCGCTGTGGGCGCTGGGCGTGACGCGCCGGCAATTGATGCTGCTGAACCTGGGGCAGACCTGGCTGCTGGCGGTGCTCACCCTGGTGCTGGCGGTGCCGCTGGGCCTGCTGCTGGCGTGGTGCCTGGATGCGGTGATCAACGTGCAAGCCTTTGGCTGGCGCCTGCCGTTGCAGGTGTTCCCGTGGCAGTTGGCGCAACTGCTCGGGCTGGCGTTACTGGCGACATTGCTGGCATCGGCGTGGCCACTGTGGCAGCTGTACCGCAGCCGTCCGGCAGACTTGTTGAGGACGTTTGCCCATGAAGGTTAAAGCGTTGTTGTGCGCCGCTTTGCTGCTGGCCGGTTGCGACAAAGCCCCCGCGCCGGCGCAGAGCTTCGCGGGCCTGGGCAATGATGCGGCGGACTTTGCCCAGGTGGTGCCGGGCAAGGTGTTCAGCTTTCCAGACGACCACGGCCCCCATGACGGTTTTCGGATCGAGTGGTGGTACGTCACCGCCAACCTCAAGGACGCACAGGGCAACGTATTCGGGGTGCAATGGACGCTGTTCCGCAATGCCCTCAAGCCCGGGCCGACGCAAGCGGGCTGGCATGACTCCACCGTGTGGCTCGGCCACGCCGCCGTCACCAGCGCCACTCGCCACTACGCCGCTGAACGTTTGGCCCGTGGCGGCGTCGGCCAGGCCGGTGCCCAGGCGGTGCCCTTCAACGCCTGGATCGACGATTGGAATTTTGCCAGCCGCCCCGGCGCCGCCAGTGCGTTGGCGGATATGCAACTCAAGGCCGGCGGTGCGCAATTCGCCTACGATCTGCACCTGACCTCCAGCCGCCCGCTGGTGCTGCAAGGCGCCAACGGCTACAGCCGAAAATCCGATCTGGGCCAGGCGTCGTACTACTACAGCCAGCCGTTTTTCAACGCCAGCGGCAGCCTGAGCATTGATGGCAAGGTGTACCAAGTCACGGGCCCTGCCTGGCTGGATCGCGAATGGAGCAGCCAACCCTTGAGCGCCAGCCAAACCGGTTGGGACTGGTTCTCCCTGCACCTGGACAGCGGGGCGCAACTGATGTTGTTCCGTGTGCGCCAGCAGGACGGCGCCGGTTACCTCACCGGCACCTGGATCGACCCGCAAGGCCACGCCGAGACGTTGCACAACGCCAATATTCAACTTGCGCCGCTGGCAACCACGGCCATCGAGGGGCGCAACATGCCCACGCGCTGGTCGCTTAAAATTCCGGGCAAACAGCTGGACATCAGCCCTGAGGCCGTCAACCCGAACGCCTGGATGAACCTGAGCATTCCCTATTGGGAAGGGCCGGTGCGGTTTGACGGCGGGGTGGGGTATCTGGAAATGACCGGGTATTGAATAGGTAAAATTTCCTACAAAAATACTGGACATGCATACAGTTGTTGGCTAGATTCCATCCCAGGTGACCGGATGTCACCTGACCTTCAGTTTTTAACTATGGATGGATAAAAAATGAAATCGAAAAAAGCCTTTATGTTGGGCGCGGCCATGGCGGCCTCCTGCTTCGTGTCGGCCTTTGCCCTGGCCGAGCAATACCCTCAGAAGCTCAGCGCCGAAGCGGTCAGGCTGGCCGTGGACAAAGCGCTAAAATCCGGCGGCAAGCTGGAAACAACCCAAGTTTCAACCGCGCTCAAGCAAAAGCTCAAGGCGGCGATGGCCGGCAATTCGAAGCCAGCGCAGAGCAAGGCCGCAGTCAGTGGCGCGCCGGTTGACGTGCAGGTCGATGCATTGAACACAGCTGACCCGGCGCAACTGAAAGGCTCGGCGATTGCTGCGTTCACGCCGCTGTTCCCGACCCTGGATATCAATACGCTGTACACCGTCAGCGGTGTGGAAACCGGTGCGCAAATCGCCTATCACTTCAACCTGCCGAAAAACGCGCGCATTCAGGTGCAACTGCTGAACCAGAGCGCCGGCACGGACATGTCGTTGACGCTGTTCCACGATGACGGCCAGGGTAATTTGACGCCCCTGGGCACTTCCGACGCCGCCGGCAATGCCGATGAGTACCTCAACGGTGTGATGCCGGCCGGTGACTACTACTGGTACATGGTGGCGAACACCGCGAGCAACGCACAGTTCAGCTTTGGTGTGGCGGTGGACAGCAACATCGATGCCTTCGAGCCCAACGACACCGCACAAACCGCGTTTGCCTTGCCGGATGCGCTGAACCAGGTGACGGGCAACATCGACTCCGTCAACGATGTCGATTACTTCGACTTCACTTCGCTGCGCGGTCAAGGCGTGGCCGTGTACCTGGATGAAGAAAGCACAGGCGCGCGCAACCAGTGGGTGTTCGAACGGTTTGATGGGAATAACTGGATAGTGGTCCAGCCGGAAAATACCTCGACCTACCCGAGCGTGCCCGTGGGCTATACCGTGAAGGTTCGCGTGCGCGCCAACCCAGCGGTGGCATTGAACCCCCAGGCGCACTACAAGTTGACGCTGGGTTCGGCACCCCGCCTGAACCAGTACGACGTGATTGGCGACAATGTGGTGCGCATCCCCAGTTCGATTTTCCAACTGGCCACCCAGGCGGCCCGCAACCTGAGCTGGAGCACGCAATGGTCTGACAGTACCGGCGAACCCCTGCGCGGCGTCACCCCGGTATTGCGGGTCGATAAGCAGTTCAGCGGCGCCTATAACTTTGTCAATTACGAGGCCACCACCGGCATCACTGGGGCAGCTTCGGGCAATGTCGCGCTGGGTACCTGCTCGGGTGACCACAACGCGATCTACCCGGACAGTTCGTCCGGCCAGACCTACAACTGGAGAACCTGGTTCAACGACGGCGGCTGGCGGATTGAACTCAAGGAATTCCCAGGCGTGGGTGTCGGGGTAGGTGGCAATATCGTGCAATACGTTAGCCTGGGTCATATTTGCAGCCAGACCATCGTGCGCTAACTGATTCATGCAAGTGAGGCGGGGGGCAGTCCATAGGGCTGCCCCCCTTTTTTTGCGCCTGTTATGCGCACCTCTCCAAGAGGCTGTTTGCAGGCGGTACGACCAACGGGGGCTTGCACGCCCGGGATTTCCTTGCTAGCTTCTCGCAAAATGTTAACGATAACATTTGCTCTAAAAATAAAAACAAAACAGAGACCCACGCCATGAAAATGCTCCCGAAAACCCTGTGTTTATTGGCTGTAAGCATCACCCTCGGCACCGTTGCACCGGCATTTGCCGACGCCGCCAAGCCGATCCGCATCGGCGCGTCATTCCAGGAAATCAACAACCCCTATTTCGTCACCATGAAAAACGCCCTGGAAGAAGCCGGCGCGAGCATCGGTGCGAAACTCATCATCACCGACGCCCGCCACGACGTGTCCAAGCAGGTCAGCGACGTGGAAGACATGCTGCAAAAAGGCATCGATATCCTGCTGATCAACCCCACCGATTCGGTCGGCGTGCAATCGGCCGTCAAATCCGCTCACGCCGCCGGTGTCGTGGTGGTGGCGGTGGACGCCCAGGCCGAAGGCCCTCTGGATTCATTCGTCGGTTCGAAGAACTTCGATGCCGGTTTCCAGGCCTGTGAATACCTGGCTAAAAACATTGGCGACAAAGGCAACATCGCGATCCTCGACGGCATTGCCGTGGTGCCGATCCTGGAGCGTGTGCGCGGTTGCAAAGAGGCCGTGGCCAAGCACCCTGGCATCAAGGTCGTGAGCATCCAGAACGGCAAGCAGGAGCGTGACCAGGCGCTGACCGTCACCGAAAACATGTTGCAGGCCCAACCCGGCCTCAAGGGCATTTTCAGCGTCAACGACAACGGCTCCCTCGGTGCCCTGTCGGCCATCGAAGCCAGTGGCCTGGACGTGAAACTGGTCAGTGTCGATGGCGCGCCGGAAGCGATCAAGGCGATCCAGAAACCCGGCAGCAAATTCATCGCCACCTCGGCCCAGTACCCCCGCGACCAGATCCGCCTGGCCCTGGGCGTTGCCCTGGCCAAGAAGTGGGGGGCGCAAGTGCCCGCCACTATTCCGGTGGACATCACTCTGATCGACCAGGCCAAGGCCAAGGACTTCAGCTGGTAAACCGCCCATGGCCCCACGGAAGGCGTGGGGCCTGGGGCTCCTTCTGAGCGAGAGGTCGGCGGCATGAGCAGTCTTCTGAAGCTGGAAAATATCTGTAAGCGTTACCCAGGGGTGCAGGCCCTCAAGTCCATCAACCTGCAAGTCGAGCGCGGCGAGATCCATGCCTTGCTCGGCGAAAATGGCGCGGGCAAATCGACCCTGATGAAGATCCTCGGCGGCGTCGAGCACCAGGACGAAGGGCGGATCCTCATCGATGGCCAGGCACAGCGTTTCGCCACTTACCGCGACGCCATTGCCGCCGGAATCGGCATCGTGTTCCAGGAATTCAGCCTGATTCCCTATCTCACGGCAGTGGAAAATATCTTCCTCGGCCACGAGCTGAGCAACCGCTTCGGCCTGTTGCGCAAGCGTGAGATGGTCGCGGCCGCCGAGGCATTGTTCCAGCGCCTGGGCGTGAGCATCGACCTGCATTGCGCGGTCGAGCATTTGAGCGTGGCCGAGCAGCAGTTCGTCGAAATCGCCAAGGCCCTGGCGCTGGATGCGCGTTTGCTGGTGCTAGATGAACCCACCGCGACCCTGACGCCCAGCGAGGCCGAGCTGCTGTTCGAGATCATGCGTGAACTCAAGCGCCAGGGCGTGGCGGTGATTTTTATCTCCCATCATTTGGAAGAGATTTTCCAGGTCTGCGACCGCATCAGCGTGCTGCGCGACGGCGCTAACGTGGGCGTCACCGATGTGGCCGACAGCGATATCGACCGCCTGGTGGAAATGATGGTGGGCCGCCGCCTGGAATGCAGTTTCCCGCCCAAGCCCGGCACTGGGCGCGGTCCGTTATTGCTGGAGGTCAGGGACATCCAGTTGGTGCGCAACGGCCCGCATAACAGCTTCCAACTGCACCAGGGCGAGATCCTCGGGTTTGCCGGCCTGGTCGGCTCCGGCCGCACTGAGCTGGCCTTGGGCATGCTCGGCGCGCTGCCGTCGGTGAGCAAGGAGGTGTGGCTGCGCGGTGAAAAAATCCGCCTCGACGACCCGGCCCAGGCACTGGCCCATGGCATCGGCCTGCTGCCGGAAAGCCGCAAGAGCGAAGGGCTGATCACCGATTTCAGCATTCGCGAAAACATCTCCCTGAACAACCTGCCCAAGTACCAGAACGCCGGTGGCCTGATCGACAAGGCCAAGGAATGCGCCAGCGTCGAGGCATTGATGAAGCAGCTGTCGATCAAGGCCCCGAGCGGCGAAAGCCGGGTGTTCAACCTCAGTGGCGGCAACCAGCAAAAGGTGGTGATCGCGCGTTGGGTCAACCACCACTGCGACGTGCTGGTGTTCGACGAACCCACGCGCGGCATCGACGTGGGCGCCAAGGCACAGATCTACGCGCTGATGCGCAGCCTCACCGAACAGGGCTACGCGATCATCATGATTTCCTCCGAACTGCCCGAAGTCATCGGCATGTGCGACCGCGTCGCCGTGTTCCACAAAGGCGCGATCGTCAAGGTCCTGGAAGCGTCCGCCGTCAATCCTCAAGAGGTCATGCGCCATGCAACAGGGGGCTCAAGTGAATACGTCCATTAACCGCGCCGACACCGCTCGGCTGCGCCTGAACCTGGCGCGGCTGGTGCGTTCGCCGGCGTTCTATCCGTTCGTGGGGCTGGTGGTGGTGACCCTGGTGATGATCCTCGCCAGCGACACGTTCCTGACCGCCAGCAACCTGTCGAACATCGCCCGGCAGGTGTCGATCAACGCGATTATTGCGGTGGGCATGACCTGCGTGATTCTCACCGGTGGCATCGATTTATCGGTAGGGCCGGTGATGGCGTTGTCCGGCACGCTGACGGCCGGGCTGATGGTCGCGGGGCTGCCACCGGGGCTGGCGATTGGAGCCGGCATGCTGATCGGCGTGGCCTTCGGCATCGGCAACGGTTTATTCGTGGCCTACCTGCACATGCCGCCGATCATCGTCACCCTGGCGACCATGGGCATCGCCCGGGGCCTGGGCCTGATGTACACCGACGGCTACCCGATTTCCGGCCTGCCGGACTGGTTTGCCTTCTTCGGTCGCGAAAGCGTGTTCGGCATCCAGGTGCCGATCCTGATCATGCTGATCACTTACCTGGCCGCCTACGTGCTGCTGCAACACACCCGCGTCGGCCGCTACATCTACGCCATCGGCGGCAATGAGGAAGCCGTGCGTTTGTCCGGCGTGCGCGCGGCGCGCTTCAAGTTGCTGGTGTACGGCATCAGCGGCCTGACCGCCGCGATTGCCGGGCTGGTGCTCACCTCGCGCTTGATGAGTGGCCAGCCCAATGCCGGTGTGTCGTTCGAGCTGGATGCGATTGCCGCCGTGGTACTCGGCGGTGCGTCGATTGCCGGGGGCCGCGGGGTGATCGTCGGCACCTTGCTCGGCGCCATGCTGCTCGGCGTCTTGAACAACGGATTGAACATGCTCGGCGTGTCGCCCTACGTCCAGAGCGTGATCAAGGGCGGGATCATTTTGCTGGCGATTTTTATCAGCCGTCAGCGCCATAAATAAACTCCTCTCATATAGGTCAACCATCATGGACAAGCACACCCAAATGCAAGCCGTCGTCTGCCACGGCCCTAAAGACTACCGCCTGGAACGCATCGGCAAACCGCAGGCGCGCCCCAATGAACTGGTGATCCGCATCGCCGCGTGCGGCATCTGCGCCAGTGACTGCAAGTGCCACTCGGGCGCGGCGATGTTCTGGGGCGGCGACAACCCATGGGTCAAGGCGCCGGTGGTACCGGGCCATGAGTTTTTCGGCTATGTGGAGCAAGTGGGCGAGGGCGCCGAGGAACACTTCGAGGTGCAGGTGGGCGACAAGGTCATCGCCGAGCAGATCGTGCCGTGCGCCAAGTGTCGTTTCTGCAAATCGGGTCAGTATTGGATGTGTGAAGTGCACAACATCTTCGGCTTCCAGCGTGAAGTGGCCGAAGGCGGCATGGCGCAGTACATGCGCATTCCCAAGACCGCCATCGTGCACAAGATTCCGGCGGCGGTGTCGCTGGAAGACTCGGCGCTGGTGGAGCCGATGGCCTGCTCGATCCACACCGTCAACCGTGGTGATATCCAGCTTGACGATGTGGTGGTGATCGCCGGTGCGGGCACCCTCGGGCTGTGCATGGTGCAGGTCGCGGCGCTGAAAACCCCGAAGAAACTGGTGGTGATCGACATGGTCGACGAGCGCCTGGAACTGGCGAAAAAATTCGGCGCCGACGTGGTGATCAACCCGGCCCGCGAGAATGCCCGCGAGATCATCAATGGCCTGACCGACAACTATGGCTGCGACGTTTACATCGAGACCACCGGCGTGCCGGCCGGCGTTACCCAGGGTCTGGAGCTGATCCGCAAGCTTGGGCGTTTTGTCGAGTTCAGTGTGTTTGGCGCCGAGACCAGCGTGGACTGGTCGATCATCGGCGACCGCAAGGAACTGGACGTACGCGGCGCTCACCTCGGGCCGTATTGCTACCCGATCGCCATCGACCTGTTCGAACGCGGGCTGGTGACGTCCAAGGGCATTGTCACCCATGATTTCCCGTTGGATGACTTTGCCGAGGCTTTCGAACTGGCCAATTCGACCAAGTCGATCAAGGTGCTGCTCAAGCCGGTGCGCTGATCATGCATTACGTGATGGGTGTGGACATAGGAACCCAAAGTACCAAGGCGCTGCTGGTGGATGCTCAAGGCACGATCATCGCCCAGCATAGCCAGGGGTATCGCGTGGATACCCCCAAGGTGCGCTGGGCCGAGCAATGGCCGCAGGTCTGGCTGGATGCCGTCGAGGCCTGCGTGGCGCAGTGCATGGCCAAGGCCGAGGTGGCGGCGGGGCAGGTCAAGGCGCTGTGCATCAGCAGCCTGTATGGCGGCTCGGGCATCCCGGTGGATGCGCAGATGACGCCGCTGCACCCGTGCCTGATCTGGATGGACCGGCGTGCCGGCGAGCAGGTGGCGTGGGTACGCGAGCATGTGGACCTGGAGCGCTTGTTCAGGATCACCGGCAACTCGGTGGACAGTTATTACGGCTTCACCAAGATGCTCTGGCTCAAGCAGCACCAGCCCGAGGTCTGGGCGAACACCCGCTACTTGCTGCCGCCCAACAGTTACATCAACTGGTGCCTCACGGGTGAGCTGGCGGTGGACCATAGCAGTGCCGGCAATATCGGCGGGGTCTACGATGTGGCGGCGCGGGGTTGGTCCGAAGCACTGCTGGCCGAGCTGGGCATACCGTTGGCGATGATGCCGCAGCGCCTGCTGTATGGCGCCGACGTCGTCGGTGGTTTGCTTGACGGCTGGGCCACCCGCCTGGGCTTGCAGGCGGGCACCCCGGTGCTTGCCGGGGGCGTGGATGCAGCCATGGCAACGCTGGCCGCCGGCGTCACGCAGCCGGGCAACCACGTGGCGATGATCGGCACCAGTATGTGCTGGGGCTACCTGAACCAGCAGGTGGATGCGCGTCACGGCTTGGTCAGCATGCCCCACGTCTACAACGGTCATCGGGACCTGTACATCTTCGGCGGCGCGATTACCGCAGGGGCGTCGGTGAGCTGGTTTCGCGAACAGTTCTGCCAGGCCGAGGAACAACAGGCCAAGGCCCGCGGCCTGGACAGCCTGGTACTGCTGGAACAGAGCGCGATGAATATTCCGGCGGGCAGCGAAGGGGTGGTGTTCCTGCCCTACCTGATGGGCGAGCGCAGCCCGGTGTGGGACGACCGCGCCAGTGGCAGTTTTGTTGGCCTGAACCTGTATCACAGCCGTATCCACCTGTACCGCGCGGTATTGGAGGGGGTGAGTTTTGCCCTGCGCCATAACATCGAGGCGGGTACTCGCGGCGCGCACTCACTGGACCCACGCTTGATCGTGGTGGGGGGCGCGAGCCGCTCGGATTTGTGGATGCAGATCATCGCGGATGTCACGCGGTTACCGGTGTACACCATTGTTCAGGAAGTCGAGGCGGCCTTGGGCGCGGCGCTGCTGGCGGCGCACGCGGTGGGGTTGGTGAGTGATGAGGCGATGGACAAAGGCTGGGTGCACCTGGCGTTGCGCGCCGAACCCAAGGCGCAGAACGCCGAGGTGTATGACCGGGTCTTCGCCGAGTATGTGAAGTTGTATCCAGCCCTGAGGCCGATCATGCACAACCTGCAAACTACCTGAATCAACACGGTCCAAAAATGTGGGTAACTTTATCGCCTATGGAAAAGTGATCATGAACGCAACCTTCGACTTCACCCACCAGCGCATTCTCGTCACCGGCGCCAGCAGTGGCATCGGCCGCGAAATTGCCCGGCAACTGATCGCCAGCGGCGCCGAAGTCTTTGCGCTTGGCCGCGACGCCGAGGCCCTGTCGCAACTGGGCTGTCACACCCTGTGCCTGGACATCGCCGACAGCACCGCCCTCGACAAGGCCCTGCAAGGCTTGCCGCCCTTGCACGGCCTGGTCAACTGCGCTGGTATCTCGCGCCTGGAGCCTGCCGCCGCCATCAGTGCCGAGGCCTTTGACCAGGTTATGCAGGTCAACGCCCGCGCCGCCGCGCAGGTGGCCAGCCGTGTGGCGGCCAACATGATCCAGGCGCATATCGCCGGCAGCATCGTCAACGTCTCCAGCCAGGCGTCATTGGTGGCGCTGGACGAGCACCTCGGCTACTGCGCCTCCAAGGCCGCGCTGGATGCGATCACCCGTGTGCAGTGCGCCGAATGGGGCCGCTTTGGCATCCGCGTGAACAGCGTCAACCCCACCGTCACCCTCACGCCCATGGCCACCATGGCCTGGTCCGACCCGGCCAAGCGCGATCCGGCGCTGGCGGCGATCCCACTGGGGCGCTTTGCCGAGACCGTGGAAGTGGCGCTGCCGGTGTTGTTTCTGCTCAGCGATGCCGCCAGCATGATCAGCGGCGTGAGCCTGCCGATCGACGGTGGTTACACCAGCCGCTAGCCGTTCTCCAGCTTGCCGGCGATCACCACTTTGTCCCGTGGTTTGTACGGATCTTGCAGGCGATCGAGCAGCAGGCGTACCGCGCTGCTGCCCGCCAGGGACGCATCGTGGGCCACGCAGGCGATCGGCACGCCGAAGATATCGGCGAACGGCAGGCGGTCGATGCCGCAGATGGTCAGGCTGTCATGGGGAATGTTGTGCATGCGCAGGGCGCGCAGGGCGCCCAGGGTGATCAACTGGTTGAAGCCCATGATCGCGTCCGGCGCCGGATGTTCGGCCAGGTAGTCGAGGGTGTGCAGGTAGGAGGGCATCAGCGTGTAGTCGCCGGCTTGCACGTGCACCTGTACCTGTGGATGTTCGGCCAGCACTTCGCGCAGGCCTTTGAGGCGTTCGACGGTGATGCGCGAATGCGCGGGGCCGGTGAGCACCAGCAGGTGCTTGAGGGCGGGGGTTTGGCGCAACAGGTACTGCGCAGCCTGGATGCCGCTGTGGTAGTTGTCGAGCACCACGCGACTGAACGGGCTGTCATGGAGGGTGCGATCGAGCAGCACCACCGGGGTCTTGCCGTTGCGCAGGCGCTCCAGGTAGTCGGGTTGGTAGCTCGGCTCGTCGGAGACCGGTGACAGGATGATCCCCGCCACGCGGTAGCCCAATAACGTATCGACCGCTTTGCTTTCCAGTTCCTCCAACTCATCGGTGTCCACCAGCATGATGGTGTAGCCGTGTTGTTTGGCCTCGCGGGAAATCGCCTTGATCATCTCGCTGTAGAACGGGTTGTCGACTGACGCGGTAATCACGCCGATGATCAGGCTTTCACTGCGTTTGAGCCCGCGTGCAAAGGCGTTCGGCACGTAGTCGAGTTCGCGCGCCACTTCCAGGATGCGTGCCAGGGTGGCGGGTTTGACCAGGTCAGGTTTGCTCAACGCCCGGGACACGGTGATGGTGGTCATGCCGACGCGTTTGGCGATGTCGCTGATGGTGACGGACTTTTTCTTGTTCATCGGTAAGGCTGCCAGAGGACACCCGCGCAGGCTAGCATGCGCGGCGACTGACAGTGATTCAAATCAGTGGGTCCCAGCGCTGTGACCAGTCACTTTCGGCCTTGACCACCCCGCGCAGCAATTCCAGCGCCTGCTGCAATACCGCCGAATCCCGTGCCCGCGAGTACACCAGGTACGTCGGGAAACTGAACTCCGGCGCCTTGGGCACGCGCCGCATCACGCCGCTGTCCAGGTAGCTTTGCACCACGCGTGTGCGGAAATAGCCCGCGCCGCCATGTTCGAGGATGTACTGCAACGCCAGTGGCCCCAGGTTGAAGCTCACGGCGGCGCGGGCCTTGTCGGGCAGGGCGGCGTCATGCTGCTGGCGAAAGCCCTGGCCCCAATCGATGTACACGTAGGGCTCCGGCTTGCTCACCAACTGCACCAGGATCAGTTTTTCTTCCAGCACTTGCTCCAC
This sequence comes from Pseudomonas asgharzadehiana, assembly GCF_019139815.1. Taxonomy (NCBI): domain Bacteria; kingdom Pseudomonadati; phylum Pseudomonadota; class Gammaproteobacteria; order Pseudomonadales; family Pseudomonadaceae; genus Pseudomonas; species Pseudomonas asgharzadehiana. The sequence goes on along the minus strand of NZ_CP077079.1, from coordinate 4,160,124 downwards.
CTGCAACCCCGGCCAGTATTGCGGCTGGAACACCAGTGCGGCATCGAGCACACCCAGTTCCAGTTGGCGCAGCAGGTATTCGCCTTCGCGGATTTCCGTGCGCAGGGCGTGCCCGGGGATGTGTTCGCGCAGGGCCTGGGCCCAGCCGAGCATCAACGGGTTGCACAGGCTCACCTCGCCGCCGATATGCAGCACATTGCGATAGCCATCGGGCAACGGCAGGTCGCGGCGCGCGGCTTCCCAGGTTTGCAGCAATTGGTTGGCGTATACCACAAACGCCTCGCCGTCGGCCGTCAGCCGGGCGCCGGCGCGGTTGCGCACGAACAGCGTACAGCCCAATTGGTTTTCCAGGTTTTTGACGCGTGCGGTAATGGCGGTCTGGGTGACGTGCAGTTTCTCGGCCGCCGCGGCCAGGCTGCCGCAACGGCTGATTTCAAGGAAAGTGCGTGCCAGTTCGATGTCCATGAAGCCCCCTGGGAAGAATGGGCGACAGTGTAAAGGCTAGGAACTGGAATGCAGTCAAAAATGTGGGAGGGGCGGTTATCGGGCTAACAGGGACGGTTCTATTCAGACTTGGCCAGCCGGTACTTGGGCATGAATGTCTGCGCAGTATCGGCAGGCAGCAGCGCCCAGCGAAAATAGTGCATGGCGCCTCGATAGCGATTGTTGTTCATCTCCCCCAGGGTGAAACCGTCCTTGGGTTCTGCCCACAAATCCTGGTCCACCACGAAGTAGCTCTGGCCGGCCTTGACGGGCAAGTCAAACTGACGCGTGGCTTCGTCGGTGAGGATTGAGGTTTTGTTGGAGCTGATGCGGTGCACGCCGGCGGGCAAGTCAACCTTGAAGTAGCCGCCGGTAGACAGTTCCCCAAGGCTCTTGCCGTCCACATGGACTTCGGTGGTGAACTGCGGGCTCATGAGGCGATACTCGCGCACGAAGTAAACGGTTGCCTTGTCGTTGGCGGTTTGGGCCGGCGCGGTGAAGTAGGGCTGCCCCAGCAGTGGGTCGGTATGCGCGCAGCCTTGCAAGCAGGCCAGCGCCAAGAAAAGACCTATCCGTGTGAGTGTTCTTGGCATTGCATAAAGCTCCTGAAAACGTTGGGGGCGCGAGAATAGCACTGAGCCAGGCGTCAGCGCATGCCGAAGGCACGGCGGTTATCCGTCAGACCGGTGCCTGCAAATGTCGGGTTGGAAAAGCGCGCGCATACACCTGGCACACCCTCAACACCTGCTCATCGGCAAACCGCGCCGCCACCACATGCAGCCCCACCGGCAAGCCATTCGCCGCCAAGCCGCACGGCACCGACGCCGCCGGTTGCTGGGTGAGGTTGAAGGGGTAGGTGAACCGCGTCCACTCGGTCCATTCCTGCAGGCCCGAGCCGGGCGGTACGTTATGCCCGGCCTCGAACGCGGTGATCGGCATCATCGGCGACACCAGCACATCGTAGTGCTGGTGGAACGCCGCCATCTTTGCCACCAACGCGGCGCGAGCTTCGAGGGCCGTGTTGAAATCATCCAGGCTCAACCGCTCGCCACGCTCCGCAATGCGCCGCAGGCCGGGGTCCAACAGCTGTTTTTGGGCGTCGCTCATCGTGCGGGTCAGGCGTGCGGCGCCGGCGGCCCAGAGGGTGCTGAATACCTGCTGTGGGTCGCTGAAACCGGGGTCGATCTGCTCGACATGAGCGCCCAGCTGCGCCAGGCCCTCCACCGCCCGGGCGACGACTTCGGCCACCTGCGGGTCAACGTCGATGTAACCGAAGTTGGGGCTGTACGCGATACGCACACCCTTCAAGTCCGTCGCGTGCGATAACCACGGCGTGCTGCGTGGCGCTCCGATCAAACCATCCCGCGCATCCGGCCGCGCCACGGTTTGCAGCATCAACACACTGTCTTCTACCGTGCGCGTCATCGGGCCCAAGTGCGACAGGATCGTCATGGAGCTGGCCGGCCATTGCGGCACATAGCCGAAGCTCGGCTTGATGCCGAACGTGCCGGTAAACGCGCACGGGATCCGGATCGAGCCGCCGGCATCGCTGCCCTGGTGCAGCACGCCCAGGTTCAGCGCCGCCGCCGCGCCGGCACCGCCGGATGATCCGCCGGCGGTGGTACGCGTGTTCCACGGGTTGCGGGTGATGCCGTACAAGGGGTTGTCGGTAACGCCTTTCCAGCCGAATTCCGGGGTGGTGGTTTTGCCCAGCAGCACCGCGCCGGCCTTGCGCATAAAGGCTGTGAAGGGTGCATCGATGTCCCACGGGCCTGCAGCGCAGGTGGTGCGCGAGCCCTTGCGGGTGGGCATGCCGACAGTCAGCGTCAGGTCTTTGATCGAAGCCGGCACACCGTCCAGCGCACCGCACGGCTCGCCCTTGAACCAGCGCTGCTCCGAGGCGCGTGCGGCGTTCAGCGCGCCTTGCGGGTCCACGTGGCAATAAGCGTTGACCACCGGGTTGTAGCGCTCGATACGCAGCAACGCATCTTCGGTGACCTCCACCGGCGATAAGGTCTTGTTGCGAAAATGCTCCAGCAGTTGCACCGCTGTCAGTTGGCCTATCTCGCTCATGCCAGGTCCCCCTGCGCCGCATTGACCATGGCGCGCAGCAGCACCGCGCAACCGGCCGCCAGGTCATCCGGCGCGGCATTCTCGATTTCGTTATGGCTGATGCCGCCTTCGCAGGGCACAAAGATCATCCCGGCCGGCCCCAACTCGGCGACGAAAATCGCGTCATGCCCGGCGCCGCTGACGATATCCATATGGCTCAAGCCCAACGCCTGGGCGCCGTCACGCACGGCTTTCACGCAAGCCGGGTTGAAATCCAGCGGTGGGAAGTCGGCGGTAGGGGTCAGCTCGACGCTCAGGCCGTGACGCTGGGCGGTGGCGTCGATCACGCCGCGCACTTCATCGACCATCGCTTGCAGTTTGTCGGCGTGCAGGTGGCGCAAGTCGAGGGTCATGTGCACCTGGCCGGGAATCACATTGCGCGAGCCGGGGTGCAGGGCCAGGCAACCAACCGTGCCGCAGGCGTGAGGTTGTTGTTGATGGGCGATGCGGTTGACCGCGCTGACCACCTCGGCGGCGCCGACCAGGGCGTCCTTGCGCAGGTGCATCGGTGTTGGGCCGGCGTGGGCTTCGACACCGGTGAGGGTCAGGTCGAACCACTTCTGGCCCAGGCACCCCATGACCACGCCGATGGTGGTGGCCTGGTCTTCCAGCACCGGGCCCTGCTCGATGTGTGCCTCGAAGTACGCACCGACCGGGTGGCCCAGCACCGCACGTGAACCGGCATAACCGATGCGCTGTAATTCGGCGCCCACCGACAGGCCTTGTTCATCCCGCTTGTCGAGGGTGTCCTGCAAGTCGAACTTCCCCGCAAACACCCCGGAGCCCATCATGCACGGCGGGAAGCGCGAGCCTTCTTCGTTGGTCCACACCACCACTTCAATCGGCGCATCGGTTTCGATCTTCAAATCATTCAGGGTGCGGATCACCTCCAGCCCGGCCATCACGCCGTAGCAACCGTCGAACTTGCCGCCGGTGGGTTGGGTGTCGATATGGCTGCCGGTCATCACCGGCGGCAGGGCCGGGTTACGTCCCGCGCGGCGGGCGAAGATATTGCCGATGGCATCGACGGTGACGCTGCACCCGGCGGCCTCGCACCACTGCACAAACAGGTCACGGGCCTGGCGGTCCAGGTCGGTGAGGGCCAGGCGACACACGCCGCCTTTGACCGTGGCGCCCAGTTGCGCCAGGTCCATCAGCGATTGCCACAGGCGGTCGCGGTTGATCAGCGGGGCATTGCTCTTGAGCGGTTGCGCAAAACTATTCATCTGCAATCTCCGATCAGGCACTCAGGGCCAGGTAGCGGTTCTTGATGGTCGGGTCGGCGCGGAAGGCTTCGGCGCTGCCTTCGTACACCACGCGGCCCTGTTCGAGTACGTAATGGCGGTCGGCGAGTTTGTCGCAGACCATCAGGTTCTGTTCCACCAGCAGCACCGGCAGGCCGTCGTCCTTGACCTTGCGCAGGATCTTCACCAGTTCGTCGACGATCACCGGGGCCAGGCCTTCGGTGGGTTCATCAAGGATCAGCAGCTTGGGATCGTTGAGCAGGGCGCGGGCGATGGCGAGCATCTGCTGCTCGCCGCCGGAGAGGGCGTGGCCGGCGTTTTTGCGGCGCTCCTTGAGGCGCGGGAACATGGCGTACACGTCCTCCAACTGCCAGCGGCTGGTTTTGCGTGCGGCGATGCGCAGGTTTTCCTCTACCGTGAGCAGGCGGAAAATCCCACGGTTCTCCGGCACCAGTGCCAACCCTTGGCGGGCGATTTCAAAGATCTTCCGCCCGACCAGCGCCTGGCCGTTGAAGTGAATCTGGCCCTGGCGCGGGCAAATGATGCCGAGGATGCTGCGCAGGGTGGTGGTCTTGCCGGCACCGTTGCGCCCCAGCAGGGTCACCAGTTCGCCGGGGTTGACCGTCAGCGACACGCCTTCGAGCACATGGCTCTTGTCGTAGTAGGAATGGATATTCTCGACGATCAGCATCAGGCAGCCTCCCCCAGATACGCCGTGCGTACGCGCTCATCGGCGCGCACGAATTGCGGGGTGCCTTCGACCAGGATCTGGCCGTGGCTCATCACGGTGATGCGTTGGCTGATGGACATGACGATGCTCATGTTGTGTTCGATCAACAGCACCGTGTGGTCGCGGCCGAGGTCGCTGATCAACTGGGTCATGATGGGGATGTCATCGATGCCCATGCCCGAGGTGGGCTCGTCGAGCATCAGCAGTTTGGGCTTGGAGCAGATCGACATGCCCACCTCCAGCACCCGTTGCTGGCCGTGGGACAACTCGCCGGCCAGGGTGTCGGCGCGGGTGCTGAGTTGCAGGCGTTCGAGGACCTGATCGGCCATCTCCAGGTGTTCGCGTTTGCTATCGACCCGGCGCCAGAAGTTCAGGGCGCGGGCGCCGTCGCGGCCCTGGGCGGCCAGGCGCAGGTTTTCGCGCACGCTGAGGTTCTGGAACAGGCTGGTGAGCTGGAACGAACGCGCCATGCCCAGGCCGACACGGGCGTGGGCCGGCTTGCGCATCAGGTTGTTGCCGTCGAAATGAATCGCCCCGGCGGTGGCCTGGCGTTCGCCGGTCAGGCAATGGAACAGGCTGGTCTTGCCGGCGCCGTTAGGGCCGATGATGGTGTGGATGGTGCCGGCCTCGACCTTGAGGTTGACGCCGTTCACCGCATGGAACGCGCCGTAGGCCAGTTCCAGGTTTCTGGTTTCCAAAAGGATGCTCATAGCACGTGCTCCTTGTTCACCACACTAGCCTTGCGGCTGCGGCGCACCTTGTCGAACAGTGAGGCCAGGCCGCCCCACAAACCGCCGCGCATGAAGATCACCACCAGGATCAAAATCACCCCCAGCAGCATCAGCCAGCGCGGCCACAGGTCGGAGAGGAAATCCCCCAGCAATACGATGGAGCCGGCGCCCAGCAACGAGCCGAACAACGAACCGGTGCCGCCGACGATGGTCATGATCAAAATGTTCTCGGACATCGCCAGGTCGATGTTCGACAACGGCACGAAGTGCAGCAGCATGGCGTACAACGCACCGGCGATACCGGTGACGGCGCCCGACAACACAAACACCAGGATCTTGAAGTGGCGCGTGTCGTAGCCGATGGCCGAGGCGCGGGTTTCGTTTTCGCGGATTGCCATCAGCGTGCTGCCGAACGGCGAGGCGATGACGCGGCGCGCGCCGATGAAGATCAGCAGGAACAGCACCGCGACAAAACCATAGAAGGCACGGGCGTCGGCCAGCGACAGCAGCACGGTGTCACCGATGCGGACCTGCGGGCGCGGCACGCTGAGCAGACCGTTGTCGCCGCCGGTCCAGTCGCTCAAGGTGTAGGCGACGAAGTAAGCCATCTGGCTGAACGCCAAGGTGAGCATCACAAAGTAAATGCCGGTACGTCGGATCGCCAACGCACCCACCAGCAACGCCAGGAAACCACCGGCGACAGCGGCACCGAGCAACGCGGTGAACAGGCCCCATTGCAGGTGGATCATCAGCAGCGCCGCGCAATACGCACCGGCGCCAAAGAAAATGCCTTGGCCGAACGACAACAGCCCGGTGTAGCCCAGCAGCAGGTTGCAGGCCAGGGCCGCCATGGCGAAGATCAGGATCTCGCTGGCCAGGGTTGCCGAAGGCAGGATCAACGGCAGGCCGATCAGCACCGCCAGTACCCACAGCAACATGGCTTTGGACTGGGTCTTGGCAAACGGCAGGGGGTTTTTCTCGCTCATGTCAGGCTCTCCCGAACAGGCCATAAGGGCGTACCAGAATCACCACGGCCATCGCGCCGTAGATCATCAGGCTCGCGCCCTGGGGCCAGAGTGTGGTCATCAGGCTCTGCACCACGCCGACCAGCAAACCGCCGACCAGCGCACCGCTGAACGAGCCCATGCCGCCGATCACCACCACCACGAAGGCGATGCCGAGAATTTCCGGGCCCACGAATGGCTGCGCGCCGCGCAAGGGCGCGAACAGCACCCCGGCTACCCCGGCCAGGGCCACGCCGAGGGCGAAGGTCATGGAGAACAGACGCAAGATATTGGTGCCCAGCAGCGACACGGTTTCGGTGCTCTCACTGCCGGCACGCACCAGGGCGCCGAAGCGCGTGCGTTCCAGCAACAGCCACAGGCCCAGGCCCACCAGCCCGGAAAACACAATGAGGAACAGGCGGTAGTAGGGGTAGACGAAATCGCCCACCACCAGTACGCCGCGCAACAGTTCCGGCACCGCCACGCTTTTGCCCACCGGGCCCCAGATCATCACGCTGGCTTCCTGGATGATCAGCGCAATGCCCAAGGTCACCAGGATCTGGAACATGTGCGGCAAGTGGTAAATGCGCTGGATCAGCAAGCGTTCAATCACCCAGGCCAGGGCGGCCACCACCAGCGGCGCGATCAGCAGCGCCAGCCAAAAGTTGCCGGTGAGGCTCACGGCGGTGTAGCAGATGTAGGCGCCCAACAGAAAGAACGCGCCGTGGGCGAAGTTGACGAAGTTGAGCAGGCCGAAAATGATCGTCAGCCCGACTGCGATCAGGAAGTAGATCATCCCCAACCCCAGGCCGTTGAGTATCTGGAACAGGTAAAGATTAAGCATGCAGAAACCCTCGAACAGGCGGCTTGGGGCCGCCTTGTCGTGTTTAACCGTTCAGGATCAGGCGAGCGTGCAGCCCGTGGCGTCTACCGGTGGGAACGATTGGCCGGCGCTGAGCACCTTGGCCAGGTCGTCCTTGTCGGCCATATCAGCCGTGGCTTTGCCGATCAGCAGGTAGTAGTCCTTGATCACCTGGTGGTCGCCTGCGCGGATCGACTCCTTGCCGGTCGGGCCCTCGAAGCTCAGGCCCTGCATGGCCTTGGCCACGGTCGGCCCGTCGAAGCTGCCGGTGGCGATGATGCTGTCCAGCATGACCTTGGTGCTGATGTAGTCGGCGGCCAGCGGGTAGGTGGGGTTGATGCCGTATTTGGCTTTCGTCAGCTTGACCAGCTCGCGGTTGAGCGGGGTGTCGACCTGGTGCCAGTACTGCGCGCCGAGGTACACGCCTTCGAGCACATCGCTGCCCAGTTCCTGGAATTGGTCAAGCCCGGCGGACCACACCAGCAGCACTTTCATGCGCTCCTTGATGCCGAAATTCACCGCCTGGCGCAGGGTGTTGGACGACTGGCTGCCAAAGTTGAGCAGCACCAGCACGTCGGGCCTGGTTGAGATGGCGTTGGTCAGGTAGCCGGAAAATTCCTGTTCCTGCAATGAGTGGTAGCTGTTGCCGACGTGCTCCAGGCCGTGCTCTTTGAGCACCGTCTTTGCGCCTTCGAGCAGCGCTTCGCCGAACACATATTGCGGGGTGATGGTGTACCAGCGCTTGGCGTCGGGCAGCAGTTTGATCAGCGGCACCATGGTTTGGCGGATCGCGCCGTAGGTGGGCACCGACCAGCGGAACGTCGCCTTGTTGCAGTCCTTGCCGGTGACTTCATCGGCGCCCACCGGGGTCATGAACACGCCACCCACCTTGTCGACTTCCTTGGCCACCGCAAGGGCTGATGACGACAGGGTGCAGCCCTGGAAGAATCGCGCGCCATCCTGCTGGATGGCCTCTTGCACCTTACGCACGGCCTTGCCGGCATTGCCTTCGGTGTCGATGACTTTGTAGTTGAGCGGGCGCCCGAGAATCTCGGGATGCTGTTCCACCGCCAGGCGCGACCCCATGTCGGCAAACTTGCCATAGCTGGCAAAAGCGCCGGACATGGACTTGAGGCCGTAAAAGGTAAAGGGCTCGGCGGCGAATGCCGAACGCACGCTCAGCGGGAGGCTGAGGGCGGCTGCGGCGGTAAGACTGGCTTTCAATAACGTACGACGCTGCATGGGGTGACTCCCTGGTTTAGTTATTGGCAGGAGCGGCAAGGGCGATACGGTGAAGCTGGGGCCTGTGGGCAGGCGTTTTTTATTGGGGTAACGCGGTGTATTCAGTGGTTGTGATCGAACTCCAGCAGAAAGTGCGGGCTGACCTGGCCTTCCAGCGCGGTCATATGGTGTTCGGCATCGCACATGTGTTCATGCATCAGGCTGCGCACCGCGCTTTCATCCCCGGCGCGAAAGGCGATCAGCAGCTGTTTGTGATAGTCCAGGTTGGCCGCGTCGAACTGTTTGCGCTTGGGTTTGTAGGCTTTTTTCAGCACCACGAGGTCGCGCAACAGGTCATTGAGAAACTGCGCCATAAAGCTCAGCAACGGGTTGGGGCAGGCCTTGGCCAGCAGGTTGTGAAACTCCAGTTCCGCCAGGCGCTGTTCGCGCTGGCCGGCCTCGCTGTCTTCCGGGTCGCTGCAAAAATCCACGTTGTCCTGCAAGGCCTGAAAGTCGTTTTCACTCAAACGCCCGAGCACGGAGACCGCCAGTTCCACCTCGATCACCTTGCGCAGTTGGTACACCTGCTCGCCGTCCAGATGCTGGAAGTGCAGGTAGTTGCGCAAGGCGCGGCTGGCGGGTTCGGTGCCGGCCTGGTTCAGGTACGCGCCGCCGCTGGGGCCAGTGCGTGTACTCACCAAACCTTCCACTTCCAGGGCCTTGAGCGCCTCGCGGGCCGAGCCTTTGGAGCACTGGAAACTTTCCATCAGCTCGCGCTCGGTGGGCAGGCGGTCGCCGGGTTTCAAGGCATCGGTGACGATGGAGCGCTTGACCGACTCGACAATCACATCGGAGAGCTTCTGGCGTTTGCGTCGCAGCGGTCGGCTTAGCATGGGTTCGATTTATCGTATTAATGCGGATAAATAGCACTTAATAACGATTGGCACGGAGCGTCAACGCAGCGCGTCGTTTTCGGTGCAAGGAGGTCGTAAACGGCGTGCTGTCACCCGTCATCTGAACCCACACAGCGGGTCGACGGTGGCGGCTGTTTGCCATACGCCAGAAAGGCCCCGACCCATTGGGTCACGCAACGGTTGGCGCCGGGTTTGGCGGGTTCCTTGAGGTGCAGTTGTTGCACTTGAGGCGCGTCCGTCATGCCGCGTTCGCCGTTGACCAGCACCATGCGCGCGACGCGTTCGGGAAACAGCGCCGCGTAGCGGTTGCCCAGGCGCGTGGCGGCGGCGTTACCCAGGTAGTGCAGTTGTGCGTCGCCCAGTTGGGTGCGTACGAATTCCAAGTCGCGTGCGGCTTGTTCGACATCCTCATCGCGGCCCAGGTCGCGCGTGCCCAGCTCAATCACGTCGTAGCGGTTGAGCAATGTGCGATAGGCGCTGGCCGCGGAAGCCCCCCACTGGCTGGCCAGTTGAATGGCGAAGGTGCCGCCGCTGTTGGGGTGTGGCGGGTCGCCGGACTGGGCGAATACCACACCCTCGCGGTTCAACGGCTCGCGGGCACCGACCCGGGTCAGGTAGAGGTTCAGGTGGCCTTGCCTGGGAGCGGCATGGTTACGCGGTACGCTCACGATGCCGCACTGGGTGCGCGCCAGTACCTCGGGGTCCAGACGCTGCGCGGTGGGGAGGGGGCAGTCCAGCAGCCAGTCGATCGCGGTGGGCCTGATCAGCGGCTCGGCATGGCCAAGGCCTGCGGCCAGCCAGAGACAGCCCCAGGCGAGGTGCTTTGCGACAGTCATCGGGAGGTCCTGGGCAGCCGTGTTAGGGCGGCTTTTTTACCAAGGACCCCGGTCTAAAGAATGTAGGGTGAGAAGACAGCTTGTGTAGGATTTTGGATTTTTTATCAGTGTTCGCTTTGCCAGCCACCCCCCAATGCCTTGTACAACCCGATGCTGGCTTGCAGGCGCGACAGACGCAATTGCACATGGGCGTCCTGGGCGGCGTACAGGGTGCGTTGGGTTTCCAGTACCGTCAGCAGGTCTTCGGCACCCGCCTGGTAGCGGCTTTCGGCGATCTGGAAGGCGGTCTGCGCCTGTTGCAGTTCTTCTGCCTGCCATTCGCGCTGCTGGTTCAGGCGCGTGATGCTGCTGAGGGATTTTTCCACATCGGCAAACCCATTGATGATTGCGCCGCGATAGGTTTGCAACAGTTCATCCTGGCGCGCACGGGCCTTGTCGCGCTCGGCGCTTAAACGACCGTTGTTGAAGATCGGCCCCACCAGGCCGGCGGTCAGGGTGTAGTAAGGGCTGCGCAGGATGTCCAGGGCTTTGTAGGCGTCGGAGCCAAAGGTCGCGCCGAGGGTCACGGCCGGCAGCATGGCGGCGCGGGCCACTGTGACGTTGGCTTGCGCCGCCGAGAGTTCCGCTTCGGCCTTGGCGATATCCGGTCGGCGGCTGAGCAGTTGGCTGGGCAGGCCGGCGCCGATGGTCGGCCAGGTCAGGGCCTGGAAAGGTTCGGTGCCCAGGTCCAGGGCTTGCACCGGTTGGCCGAGGAGGGCGGCGAGGGTGATCCGGGATTCTTCGGCCAGTTGGGCAAGCAATGGCAACTGGCGCTGTTGGCTGGCCACCAGGCTTTTCTGCTGGGCCAATTCCAGGGCGGTGGCGGAACCTGCGTCATAGCGGGTTTGCACCAGCTTGAGCACATTGCGCGCATTGGCCAGGTTCAACTCGGCGATCTGCTGGCGCTGGCGGGTGGCCAGGGTTTGTGCGTAGCGGTCGGCCACGTTGCTGACCAGGGTCAGCTCCACGGTGGCGCGGTCGAATTCGCTGGCGCGCAGGCTGTGCAGGGCGCTGTCGCGGGCGGCGGCGCGGCCGCCCCAGAAGTCCACTTCGTAACTGGCGGCAAGGTTGACGCCGAAGCCGTCGACCGTGCGTTCGCTGGGCGAGGCATCCAGGTTCGGGCCGCCGGGCCCGCGCATCAGTTTCTGGTGGCTGGTGCTCAGGTCGAACTTCACCTCGGGCAACAGCGGCGCCCCGGCGATCACCGCCGTGGCCTGGGCCTGGCGCACGCGAGCCATGGCCGCGGCCACGTCAACGCTGTCATGCCGGGCCTGAACGACCAGGCGGTTGAGTTGCGGGCTGCCGAACTGCGCCCACCATTGTGGGTGGGCGGTCTGGGCGGCTTCGCCCCCGACGTATTGCCAGGCCGCCGGCGGCGTGATTTCGCTGTCGACGGCCGCAGGGTTGCCGGCGCAGGCGCCGAGCAACAGGCACAGGCTGAGCACGCACGGGTGAGCGGGGATGGGTCGTTTATTCACTGGTCAACGCCTTAACCGGATCGAGCCGGGCAGCTTTACGGGCCGGCATAAAGCCGAATACGACGCCGGTGACCAGCGCACAACCAAATGCGCCGAGTACCGCCACCAAGGAAAACTGCACCGCCACCTTGGCCAGCACCAACACGCCACCCACCAGCAGCGCCAGGGCGATACCGCACAGGCCGCCGACCACCGAGAGCATCACCGCTTCGGTGAGGAACTGGCGCAGGATGTCGCGCTGGCGGGCGCCGGTGGCCATGCGGATGCCGATCTCACGGGTGCGCTCGCGCACGGTCATCAGCATGATGTTCATGACACCGATCCCTCCCACCAGCAGCGAAATCGCGGCAATCGAACCGAGCATCAGCGACAGGGTGTTCTGGGTACGCGCTTCGGCCTGGATCATCGCGGCGTTGTTGGTCAACTCGTAGTCGCGTTTACCGTTGTGCAGCTTTTGCATCAACTGGTCGATCGCCACTTCGGTTTCGTGAACCCGGCGCGCATCAGCGGCGGCAATCACCACGTATTCGGGGTTGTAGCTGCCGAACAGGCGCACGCTGGCGGCGGTGTAGGGGATGGCGATGCGGTCGTCGCTGTCCTTGTCGCCGGAGGCGGCGCCTTTTTCCGCGAGCACGCCGATCACTTGGAAGGGCACGTTTTCAATCAGGATGTACTGGCCGATCGGGTTGACCGGGGCCTTGAACAGCCGCTGGCGGATACGATGGCCGATCACGGCGACCGTGGCGCCGGTGCGTTCGTCGGCGGCGGTGAAATAGCTGCCCTCGACCACTGGCCAGTTGAAGATGTCCGGGAAGTTGGTGTCGTTGCCGCCCACATAGGCCATGTAGTCGAGGTTGCCATAGCGCACGCCGGCTGCGCTGCCGTTGACCGGCATGATGCGCTTGACCTGAGGCAACGCCGCCAGCGCCGCGACGTCACTGAGCGTAATCACCCCCGGCGGCGTGCGCGGGTTGGGCGATGCGCCGCTCAGGTAGAGGATGTTGGAGCCGAACGCGCCCATTTGCGCCATGACCTGGCGTTTGCTGCCTTCGCCGACCGCCAGCATTACCACCACCGAGGCCACGCCGATGATGATCCCCAGCAGGGTCAGCGCCGTGCGAAAACGGTTGATCCACATGACGCGCCAGGCCGCTTGCACGGCATCCACCACTTCGGCCTTCCAGGCGCCATTGTGTTCGACGCCGTCGCTCAGCCGCCGGCGCAGGTCCACGGCTTGCAGGGCGCCGCTGTGGGCGGTAGGGGCGAGCGGGCGGTGCTCGGCCGAATCGCTGATGATCAGGCCGTCACGAATCTCGATGATGCGGTTGGCCCGCGCCGCCACCTCGCGGTCGTGGGTAATCAGGATGACCACATGGCCCTGGCCGGCCAGTTCGTCCAGCAGGGTCATCACCTCGGCGCCGCTGTGGCTGTCGAGGGCGCCGGTGGGTTCATCGGCGAGGATGATATGGCCGCCGTTCATCAGGGCGCGGGCAATCGAGACCCGTTGCTGCTGCCCGCCGGACAGTTGATGAGGACGGTTGCCGGTGCGCTCCGCCAGGCCCAGGCGGGTGAGCAGGGCGGTGGCCCGGGCCTGGCGCTCGGCGGTACTGGTACCGGCATAGATCGCCGGCATTTCGACGTTTTCCTGGGCCGAGCCCGAGGGGATCAGGTGGTAGCCCTGGAAGACGAAGCCAAACGCCTCGCGACGCAGCCAGGCCAGCTCGTCGCTGTCCAGATGGGCGACGTTTTCCCCGGCGAACAGGTAGTCGCCCGCACTCGGGCGGTCGAGGCAACCGAGGATGTTCATCAAGGTGGACTTGCCGGAACCGGAAGCGCCGACGATGGCGACAAACTCGCCGGCGTGGATCGACAGGTCGATGCCACGCAAGACGTCGACCTGCGGGCTGTCGCCGCCGCCGTAGGATTTGCGGATGTGCTTGAGTTCAATCAGCGGTGTGGTCAATTCAACCCCCGGTGCCGTCGGCTGGGCCGATCACCAGGTGATCGCCTTCGCTCAGGCCGCCGAGTACCTGCACCCGCAGGCGGTCGCTGAGGCCCAGTTGCACTTCGCGCTCTTCGATGCGCCCGTTCGGCAGGACTACCCGGGCGATCTGCTTGTCGGTGCTGCCGTTGCCGAGCAGCGCGGCAACCGGCGCGGTGAGTGTGTCCTTGGCTTGGCCGGCGACAAAAAACACCTGGGTGGTCATTTCCGCCATCAAGGCATTGTCGCTGTTGTCCACATCCAGCAGCACGGTGTACAGCACCACGCGGCCGGTGCCGCTTTTGCCGAAACCGTTGGGGCTGCCGCTGCCCTGGGTCTCGCTCAAGGGCTTGGGCGGGATCGGCAGGATCTGCCGCACAGTGCTGGCCCAACGCCGGTTGCCGCCGCTCAGCGTGGTGAAATACGCGGTCATGCCGGGTTTGACGTGGCCGATATCGGCCTCCGACACTTCAGCCCACACGGTCATCGGCGACAACTTGGCGATACGCAGGATCAGCGGCGTTTGCTGCTGGGCGTTGAGGGTCTGGCCGACCCGCGCGTCCACCGCAACCACTGTGCCGCTCATCGGCGCATAGATGCGTGTATAGCCCAGCTCGGCCTCATCGCTGCGCAGGCTGGCCTGGGCCTGGAGAATCTGCGCCTGGAACATGTCGACCCGGGCCTGGGTGGCGTTCAATTGCGCCTTGGCGGTTTGCACATCCTCTTCGCGGGTGGCGTTGCCGGCCACCAGGCGCTGCTGGCGTTGGTACTTCTGGCGGGCCAGTGCGTGCTGGGCCTGTTGCTCCCGAAACTGGGCCTTGAGGTTTTCGATGGCATAGCGGCTGGCGTCGAGCTTGGCTTTTTGCGTGGACGGGTCGATCTCCACCAGCAATTGGCCTTCCTGGACCTGATCGCCGGCCTCGACGTGGATCTTGCGAATCTGCCCGGAGGCCTGGGCGCCGACATCCACGTAACGCCGTGGTTGCAGAGTGCCCAGGGCGGTCACGCTGTTTTCGATAGTGCCGCGCGTGACGGCGACGGTGGTCAGCGTATCGCGACCCGGCGGCAGTACCTGCCAGGCGGCGACGGCAAGCACGGGGATCAGGCACGCTACAACAAGCAGGGCGCGTCGGGCAGGTCGAGGGCGTTTCATGCTTAGGTTCCAGCCGGGAAAGTTCGGAGCGCGGTTGCGCGGAGCTGACAGTTAAACGAGAAAAATGCCCGAGGATTTAGGCCGTTACACACCGTGTAACAGGTGGAATACGCAAAAAAATCGACCGCTGGCGTAAGACTTCTTTAAAAGTAGATGAGAATTACTATAAATTGCACTTGGTCAAACTGCCATTACCCAATCGGCTGTCATTTTCAGGTGCTCAAGGAACGGATACCGCCCCTTTCGGCGGACGGGAGTCATGTTGGAAAACTACTATCGCGAGCTGGTGTGTTTCCTCAACGCCAAGCTGGGCAACCGTCAGGTGGCCGAAGATGTGGTGCATGACGCTTATGTGCGGGTACTCGAGCGTTCCAGCGACACCCCCATCGATCAGCCGCGCGCGTTTCTATACCGCACCGCGCTCAACCTGGTGATCGATGGCCATCGGCGCAATGCCCTGCGTCAGCACGAACCGCTGGAAACCCTCGACAGCGAAGAGCGCTTTTCTGCCACTTCCCCCCATGCCAGTCACGACCAGAGCCAGCGCCTGGAGCTGCTTGAGCGCGCCCTGGCCGAGTTGCCGGCGGCCTGTCGCAACAGCTTCCTGCTGCGCAAGCTCGATGGTTTGACTCATCTGCAAATCGCCGAGCGCCTGAATATTTCCCGCGCACTGGTGGAAAAACACATCGTCAATGCCATGAAACATTGCCGCGTGCGGATGCGCGAGTGGGACGCGCACTGATCGCCGATCAGTTAAATTTTATTTCACTGTCCTCGTTTCCTATCAACACACGACCTGTTGTGCAGGTCTTGAAGGTATTCCCCGCCCCATCGCCAGGGGCTTATCCAGAGGACACTGGAATGACACAGGCAATTGCTTCGCCCGCGGTTCACGACCTTATCGGTATCGGTTTCGGCCCATCGAACCTGGCGCTGGCCATCGCCCTGCAGGAACGCGAGAAAACCCAGGGCAAACTGGATGCGTTGTTTCTCGACAAGCAGGCCGACTACCGCTGGCACGGCAATACCCTGGTGACCCAGAGCGAACTGCAGATTTCGTTCCTCAAGGACCTGGTGACCCTGCGCAACCCCACCAGCCCGTACTCCTTTGTCAATTATCTGAAAGCCCACGATCGCCTGGTCGACTTCATTAACCTGGGCACCTTTTATCCGTGCCGCATGGAATACAACGACTACCTGCGCTGGGTCGCGGCGCAATTCCAGGGCCAGGGCCGATATGGCGAAGAAGTGCTGGCGATCGAACCGATCCTGCATCAGCAGCAGGTCGAGGCGCTGCGTGTGATTTCCCGCGATGCCCTGGGCGAGCAGCATGTGCGCACCACCCGTTCGGTGGTGGTCAGCGCCGGCGGCACCCCTCGGGTACCCGAGGCATTCAAGGCGCTCAGGGACGACGGCCGCGTGTTCCACCACTCGCAATACCTGGCGCGCATGGCGCAGCAGCCGTGTGTCGAGGGCAAGGCGATGCGTATCGCGATCATCGGCGGTGGCCAGAGCGCTGCCGAGGCCTTTATCGACCTCAATGACAGCTACCCGTCGGTGCAGGTCGACATGATCCTGCGCGGCTCGGCGCTCAAGCCGGCCGATGATAGCCCGTTCGTCAATGAGGTGTTCTCGCCGGCCTTTACCGACCTGGTGTTCCAGCAGGTCGGCGCCGAGCGTGAGCGGCTGGTCGCCGAGTACCAGAACACCAACTATTCGGTGGTGGACCTGGACCTGATCGAACGTATCTACGGGATTTTCTACCGCCAGAAAGTCTCCGGTATTGCCCGCCATGCGTTCCGCACCATGACCGTGGTCGAAAAGGCTGTGGCGGGCCCGCTGGGTGTGGAGTTGACCCTGCGCAACAATGCCACCGGCGAGGTCACCGTCAATCACTACGATGCCGTGGTGTTGGCCACCGGTTACGAGCGCCAGATGCACCGCGAACTGCTGGCGCCGCTGGAAGCCTACATGGGTGACTTCGAAGTGGCCCGTGACTACCGCATCGTGACCGATGAGCGCTGTAAGGCCGGCATCTACATCCAGGGGTTCAGCCAGGCCAGCCACGGGTTGAGCGACACGCTGTTGTCGATCCTGCCGATTCGCGCCGATGAAATTGCTGCATCGTTGTACGAAAACGACCGTAACCGCGGCAAGGGCCGCTCGGTGCAGGACCTGTTGCTGGCCTCCGCCAGCTGACGGGCTGCGCTTGTGAGCCGAAGGGTTGGCTGATACTGTACAAAAAACCAGTATCAGGCAGCCCTCCATGCAGTTGATCGAAAAACTCAGCATTCTCGCCGACGCCGCCAAGTACGACGCTTCGTGCGCCAGCAGCGGCGCGCCCAAGCGCAGCTCCGAGGGCAAGGCGGGGCTGGGTTCCACCGATGGCATGGGCATCTGCCATAGCTACACACCCGATGGGCGCTGCGTATCGCTGCTCAAGGTGTTGCTCACCAACTTCTGTCTCTACGACTGCCAATACTGCGTCAACCGCCGCTCCAGCGATGTGCCCCGTGCACGTTTCAGCCCGGAGGAGGTGGTGTCCCTGACCCTGGATTTCTACCGGCGCAATTGCGTCAGCGGGTTGTTTCTCAGCTCCGGCATCATCCGTTCGGCCGACTACACCATGGAGCAGTTGGTGCGCGTGGCCAAGCTGTTGCGCCAAGAGCATGACTTTCGCGGTTATATCCACCTCAAGACCATCCCTGAAGCCGACCCGGCGCTGATTGCCGAGGCCGGGCGCTATGCCGATCGCCTCAGTGTGAACATCGAGCTGCCCACTGACGCCAGCCTGCGGACGTTGGCGCCGGAGAAGCAGATCGGCTCGATCAAGCAGGCCATGCAGACCATCTATACCGGCGAGCAGACCGTCTTCAACGAACCCCGCGCGCCACGGTTTGCACCGGCTGGGCAGAGCACGCAGATGATCGTCGGCGCCGACGACACCGACGACAGCACCATCCTCCACGGTGCCGAGGCGTTGTACGGCAACTTCAAGTTGCGCCGCGTGTATTACTCGGCGTTCAGCCCCATTCCCAACAGCCCCAAGAGCGTGCCCCTGGCGGCGCCGCCGCTGATGCGCGAGCACCGTTTGTATCAGGCGGATTTTCTGCTGCGCAGCTATGGCTTCAACGCGGGCGAACTGTTCCAGGGCCCTGGCCATTTGGCGTTGGACATCGATCCCAAGCTGGCCTGGGCCCTGGAGCATCGCGAGGTGTTCCCGCTGGACCTGAACCGCGCCGAACCCACCCTGATCGCGCGTATCCCAGGCATTGGCCTGCGCACCACCCAGCGGCTGGTGGACCTGCGCCGCGAGCGCAAGATCCGCTTCGAAGACCTGACCCGCATGCGTTGCGTGCTGGCCAAGGCCAAGCCGTTTTTCATCACCAGCGACTACCACCCGCAACAGGCTGAAAGCACCAGCGTGCTGCTGCGCGAACAACTGCGTGACCGCCCGCAGCCGCAGCAGATGGGGTTGTGGGGATGATCAGCCTGGAATGCGACAACCTGTTCAGCACCTGGCGCGAACAGGCGCGCTGGTTGCTCAGCCATCAGGTCGACCCCAGCCAGGTCTGTTGGGGCGAGGCCGAGGTGGCGGACCTGTTTGCCACCGATGAGCCGATACCCACCGGGCTTGGGCCGTTTCAGGCGCGGATCCCCAAAGCGTTGATCGAGCTGCTTGAATCAGCCGCCTGCTACCACGGCGATCAACGCTGGAGCCTGTTGTACGAAGTGCTATGGCGGGTCAGCCATGGGGATCGCACGGCGATGCTGGCAGGTGACAAATTGGGCAGCGAGTTGCAGCGGCGCATCAAGCAGGTCAGCCGTGAAGCCCATCACCTGCACGCGTTTGTGCGGTTCATTGCGCTGCCAGCCGAGGCGGGGCCGCATTTGCCGGAGTACGTAGCCTGGCACGAACCGGCTCATGACATCCTTAAACCCGCCAGCCAGCATTTTGTCGGGCGCATGGGGCGTCATCGCTGGATGATCGCCACGCCATTGGACGCGGTGTATTACGACGGCGAGCAATTGATTCACGAGCGCCAATGTCCCGAAGCCTGGCGCCAGCTGGCGCAAACTGTTGAAGACCCGCACAGCGCCATGTGGTTGACGTACTACAGCCATATTTTCAATCCGGCGCGGCTGAACCCCAAGGTGATGGAGGGGCACCTGCCAAGTCGGTTCTGGAAGAACCTGCCGGAGGGCAAGCTGATACCGGGGTTGATCAGCGAGGCGCGTACCGGCAAGCAAAAGGATGGGCAGGCGAAGCTGGTTGGCGCTAGACCCGGCAAACGTATTTCAAGCGGGCAGGGTTAAAAATCTGGGAGGCTTGACCCGCTGCCAGTCAGTTAAGGGTGGGCAAAAAGTAACCTGTGGCGAGCGGGCGGGTGACTATCTAACTGATGCCCCCCGCCCACATTAAATCTCCAGTGTTGTGGGGCGGACGATCAGGTCAGTTCAGTGGCGGTGTTCTTGACGACCGCGAGTTCGGGATGCGCCACGAGCTTGTCGATATGCAGCTCATCATTGTTCAACCAGGTCTCCGTCAGCACCCGGTAATGCTCCATGTCCCGGCAGCGCATCCTCAGGCTGTAGTCAAACGGCCCGCTGATCAACTGGCATTCGAACACCTGGGGGCACGCTTTCACGCAGGCCTCGAACGCCCTTTGTGCCGAGCGCCCGCTTTGGTTGGACAAGGCCACCAGCACCAGCAGCGACAGCCCCGGTGAGACCATCTGCACATCGATGATCGCCCCGTACCCACGGATCACCCCGCGTCGCTCCAGCTTGCGCACCCGTTCCAGGCAGGGCCTGGGGGTGAGATGCACCAGCGA
Organism: Pseudomonas asgharzadehiana; assembly: GCF_019139815.1. Lineage (NCBI taxonomy): Bacteria > Pseudomonadati > Pseudomonadota > Gammaproteobacteria > Pseudomonadales > Pseudomonadaceae > Pseudomonas > Pseudomonas asgharzadehiana. The sequence goes on along the minus strand of NZ_CP077079.1, from coordinate 4,140,501 downwards.
CGAGAGCTTTTCGTAGGTGATACGCCCCTGATGGCGCAGTACTTCGATGATTGCCTCATCGATGCGGTCCAGCGCGGGGGAGGTATGGGGTCCGTTGGCCTTGGTATCCATGGGTTTCACTTCAAACGGTTGGAAAGAAATTGCTGCAAGCGTTCGCTGTTGGGGTGGTCGAGGATCTCGGCACCGCCTTGTTCCTCGACCCTACCCTGATGCAGGAACAGCACTTGGCTGGACACCTGGCGGGCAAAGCCCATCTCGTGGGTGACCATCAGCATGGTACGGCCTTCCTCGGCCAACGTCTGTATGACTTTGAGGACTTCTCCTACAAGTTCTGGGTCCAGTGCGGAGGTGGGTTCGTCGAACAGGATAATTTCCGGTTCCATCGCCAGGGCGCGTGCGATGGCCACGCGCTGTTGCTGGCCGCCGGACAGAAATGCCGGGTATTGATCCGCCACGCGGCCGGGCAGGCCGACTTTGTCCAGGTACAGGCGCGCACGTTGTTCCGCCTCGGCCGCGCTCACCCCCAGCACTCGGCGCGGGGCCATGGTGATGTTCTCCAGCACGGTCATGTGGCTCCACAGGTTGAAGTGCTGGAACACCATGGCCAGGCGCGTGCGCAGGTTCTGCAATTGCGCCTGATGCGGTGCGCGGGTACCTGCGCGGCCTTGTTGCATTTGAATGCTGATGCCGTCCAGGGTGATGACCCCGGCGTCCGGCTGTTCCAGAAAGTTGATGCAGCGCAGCAGGGTGCTTTTGCCCGAGCCGCTGGCGCCGATCAGGCTGATCACATCGCCGTGGCGGGCGTTGAGGGACACGCCCTTGAGCACCTCGTGTTCGCCGTAGCGTTTATGGATGCCTTCGACCTGGAGCTTGACGGCAGCGGTTGCGGTTTTGGCCGCGGGAATATCGACAGGATAGGTGGCCAGGGCCTGCGCGGACTGATTCATGGGTTAGCCTCGGGTAGGAACAAGAAAACGCATCCAGCGACGTTCGGCCAGTCGAAACAGGCCCACCAGTGCAAAGGACAGCAGCATGTACAGCAGGGCCGCGATACCGAAGGCCTGGAAGGTCAGGAAGGTTTCGGCATTGGCGTCGCGGGCCACTTTGAGAATGTCGGCGACCGTGGCGGTGAACGCCAGCGACGTGGCGTGCAGCATCAGGATCATTTCGTTGCTGTAGGCCGGCAACGCACGGCGCAAGGCCGCCGGAACCACCACAAACAGATTCAGCCGCCAGCCGTGCAGGCCATAGGCGCGCGCGGCTTCGATCTCGCCGTGGGGAATATTGCGGATAGCGCCGGCGAAGATTTCCACGGTGTAGGCGCAGGTGTTGAGCACAAAGGCCAGCAGGGTGCAGTTCAATGCATTGCGGAAAAATTGATTGAGCAGGGCGTTGTCCTGCACCACGTCCAGGCTGTACAGCCCGGTGTAGCAAATCAGCAGTTGGATATACAACGGCGTGCCACGGAACAGGTAGGTGTACATCTCGACCGGCCAGCGCAGCCAGAAATGCGCCGAGACCCGGGCCAGTGCCAACGGGATCGACAGAAAAAAGCCGAGTACCACCGAGACAATGAACAGCCATAGCGTCATGGCCACGCCGGATAACCCCGCGCCATCGCTGAACACGTAGGCCAGGCCGTATTGCTGGAACAGTTCGATCATCGCGCCATCCCCTTGATGCCGAGGTTGTAGCGCCGTTCGAGGCGCTTGAAGATGCGGTTGGAGAGGGTGGTGATCACCAGGTACACCAGGCCTGCGAGGATCAGGAAGTACAGCGGCTCGCTGGTGGTCTTGCCGGCGTTTTGCGCGGCCTTTACCAGGTCCGACAGGCCGATGATCGAAACCAGCGCCGTGGACTTGAGCAGCACCAGCCAGTTATTGCCCAGACCCGGCAGCGCAAAGCGCATCAATTGCGGGAATAGCACCAGATGGAAACGCTGCCAGCGGCTCAGGCCGTAGGCGGTGGCGGCTTCCAGTTGGCCGGCCGGCACGCTGAGGATCGCGCCACGGAAGTTCTCGGTGAAATATGCCCCGTAGATAAAGCCCAGGGTGATCACCCCAGCGGTGAAGGGGTCGATTTCGAAGTAGTCCCAGCCGAAGGTTTCGGTCAGGTCGTTCAGCCACAGTTGCAGGCTGTAGAAAATCAGCAGGATCAGCACCAGGTCCGGCACGCTGCGGATCAGCGTGGTGTACAGCGTGGCGGGTATGCGCAGCCATTTGGCGCTGGACAGCTTCGCGCCGGCGGCAATCAGGCCCAGGGCGAGGCTCAGGGCCAGTGCGAGGAACGCCAGCTTGAGCGTCATCCAGGCACCCTGGGCCAGCATCGGGCCGTAGCCGTGCAGGTTGAGAAAGTCGTTCATCGGAAGAATCTCTGAAGGGCGCAGACATACCCTTGTGGGAGAGGCTTTTGGGGGAGGGGGCTTGCTCCCGATAGCGGTGGGTCAGTCAATACATGTGCCGACTGGCGCGCCCTCATCGGGAGCAAGCCCCCTCCCACATAAGCCATCTCACACAGGGGATTGTGATGGCTTACTCGTGGTAGATGTCTTGGTCGCCGAAGTACTTTTGCTGGATCTGCGCATAAGTGCCATCGGCCTGCACGGCAGCGATGCCCTTGTTGATCAGCGCACGCAGTTCCTGATCGTTCTTGCGCAGGCCCATGGCGATGTCCAGGGGCAGGGTCGGGTCCTTGAAGGCCGGGCCGGTCTTGAAGTCGGCGCCTTCAGGCTTGGACAGGAAGTTGAGCTGCGCTTCGAGCTTGTCGGTCAGGGTGGCGTCGAGGCGCCCGTTCTGCAGGTCGGCGTAGTTCTGGTCCTGGGACTGGTACGCCTTGACCTGGGCACCGAGCCTGGTCAACTGCGCGCGGGCATAGGCTTCCTGCAGCGAGCCTTGCAGCACGCCGACCTGCTTGCCCTTGAGCGATTGCGGGGTGTCGCCGAAGTCGGCATTTTTGCGGGTGATCACCGAAGTCGGGCTGAGGAACAGGCGGTCGGTGAAGTCGATCTGTTTTTCGCGGGCCGGGGTCACGGCCATCGACGACATGATGGCGTCGAACTTACGCGCGCGCAGTGCCGGGATCATGCCGTCGAATTCGTTGTGCACCCAGGTGCATTTCACTTCGAGCTTGGCGCAGATCGCATTGCCTAATTCGATATCGAAGCCTTGCAGGCTGCCGTCGGCGGCGACGGATTCGAAGGGAGGGTATTCGGGGAACACGCCGAAGCGGATTTCTTTCCATTCCTGGGCGTGGGCGGCGGTGGCGCACAGTGGCAACAGCAACGCAGCGATGAGTGATCGCAATGGGGTCATGGTGTAGTCCCTATATTTTGTAATTGATGTCAGGGCAGTAGAAAAAGGTGCGGCTTGCATGCATTGGGTGACGCTTTGGTCGGGCTCAGAATGCTTCATGATGGTGCGTTTTTTGTGTCGTTTACCCCGTGCGCAAAGGGCAAATTGCGCTGTTAAAAAGCGCAATGCAGCGGAATCGGCTGCCGCACGCGCTAAATCGGCTTTTTACTCGTCGAAATCTGACCTGGCCTGGGCGCAAAGCGGCAGGCCAGAGCGGTCTCAGGCGCGCTTTTTGTGCTGTACGCCGGGCTGTTGGGCCAGGCGTGCGAACAGGTCCTTGGGGTCGGCGAGGTCAGGCACCAGCTCCAGCTCGCGGCCTACATCCAGGGCCTGGGCCACGTCCAACACGTAACGCAGGGCCGAGTAGTCTTCGATGGCAAAGCCCACCGAGTCGAACAGCGTGACCTGGCGTGCGTTTTCGCGGCCGGGTTGCTGGCCGTTGATCACTTGCCACAGTTCGGTCACCGGTGAGTCTGGCGGCATGTGTTGGATCTCACCTTCGATGCGGCTTTGCGGTTCGTACTCGACGATCACCCGGGCGCGCTCGACGATGCGGCGGTCCAGCTCGGTCTTGCCCGGGCAGTCGCCGCCCACGGCGTTGAGGTGCATGCCCGGCTCGATCATCTCGTTGGTGAGGATGGTGGCGTAGGCCTTGTCGGCGGTCACGGTGGTGACGATGTCCGCGCCTTTGACCGCTTCGGCCACGCTGGCGGCCAGGATCACCTTGATCGCCGGGAACGCCTTGAGGTTGGCCGCCAGCTTGGCGGTGGCCTTGGCGTCGATATCGAACAGGCGAATTTCATTGATGCCGAGCATGGCGTGGAAGGCCAGGGCCTGGAATTCGCTTTGGGAGCCGTTGCCGATCAACGCCATGCTGCGGCTGTTGTCGCGGGCCAGGTAGCGCGCCACCAGCGCCGAGGTGGCGGCGGTGCGGATGGCGGTGGTCAGGGTCATTTCCGCCAGCAGTACGGGTTTACCGGTGTCGACATCGCCCAGGGCGCCAAAGGCCATGACGGTGAGCATGCCGGCCAGGGTGTTTTTCGGGTGACCGTTAACGTATTTGAACGCGTACAGCGACGCGTCGGACACCGGCATCAGCTCGATCACGCCCTCCGGCGAGTGGTTGGCCAGACGTGCGCATTTTTCGAAATCCTGCCAGCGCAGGTAGTCGGCGTGGATGTATTCGGCCATCTCGCTGATGCAGGTTTGCAAGCCTTTTTGCGAGACCAGGTAGCTGAGGTCGTTTACGTCGATATAGCGGGTCATGGCAAGACTCCTTATTGAAATGAGGCGCGGGCGGGCAGATGGACTTCCGCCAGCATGCAGCGGGCACTGCCGCCGCCGATGCGTTCGATGTTGTCGATGTTCACCACCACCGGTCGCGTATGGCGTTCCACGTGTTGACGCTGGGCCGGTTGCAACGCGCCCCAGGCACTCGCGGACATCACCAGCAGCGGCTGGCCGTCGCGGTCATGCACTTCGAGCATGTTGCCGGCGAAGGCTTCCAACTGGTCGAAGTCCAGCGCGACGATGTCCTTGCCGGTGTCGCGCAGGGAGCGTTCCAGGGCCTGGCGTTCACCTTCCTCGGGCAGGGCTTGCAGGCACACCACCGAGAGGTCGCGGCCCACGCTCATCATCACGTTGCTGTGGTAGATCGGCGTGCGGTGACGGTCGACCGCGTGGAATACACACAGTTGGTAGTCGAGGCGTTCGGCGAATTGGCGCAGGGCGTCCTGATGAGTGCGCCCGGAGTGGCAGGCGTAGCTGATTCGGTGCTGGCGGTCGAGCACCATGCTGCCGGTGCCCTCGAGGAAGATGTTCTGCTGTTCCAGATGGCTGAGGTCAATGGTGTGCTTGACCGTAAAACGTTGCTCCAACACTTGCAGCACACCTTTGTTGCGCTCCAATCGTCGGTTCTGGCCTTCCATCGGGTACAGCACCAGGCTGCCGTCGGCGTGGCTGCTCCACCAGTTGTTGGGGAAGATCGAGTCGGGCGTGTGGGGCGCCGGGGTGTCTTGCACCACCAGCACTTCCACGCCGTGCTGGCGCAGGGTCGCGACATACCCGTCGAACTCTTCCAGCGCTTTGTGCTGTGCGTTGAGCGGGTCCAGGGGCTGGCGCTGGAAACGGTTGTTGATCGCGGTGTCCGGGTTGAAGGCAAAGCGCGCCGGGCGAATCATCAGGACGGTGTTGGTGGTTTGCATGGGGGCACGGGTCCATGGGGGATCTTGTGCCGCTATTTTGGGCGCTGTACGGGGTGAATCCCGGCTGAAACAACGCAGCGGTTCAGCCGGGAAAGCTGAAAAGGTGGGTGCGGCAGCCGAATCGGCTGCAGGATTGAAATAGGGTCACACTGTGGGAGGGGGCTTGCTCCCTCCCACATTGGTATTGTGGTGTTTGTCATAGTCGTGTCAGGCAGGAGGAATCATGTCTACCGCCGTTCGTCTCGCTCAGCCCACCGATGCCGAAGGCATCAGCCAGGTCATATTAGCGGCCCTGCACAGCAGCAATGCGCGGGATTACCCGGCGGATGTGATCGCTCGAGTGGCGAGCAACTTCACCGCCGACGCTGTGCTGGAACTACTCAAGCGCCGCGTCGTGCTGGTGGCGGTCCAGGCTCAATTGATTGTCGCCACGGCGGCCCTTGAGGCGAACGTGGTGCGCTCGGTGTTCGTCAACCCGGCGCTGCAAGGGCAGGGCATTGGTCGCCTGCTGATGCTCGAGATTGAGGTGCGCGCCCGTGAAGCCGGGGTAACGGTGCTGAGCGTGCCGGCCTCGCTGACCGCCGAGCCGTTCTATACCAAGCTGGGGTTTCACACCGTGCGCGACGTCTACCACGGCAACGAGCGCACGCTGGTGATGGAAAAGACGCTGCTGTCGCGCCACCCCATCGGGCCGTATCGCGACCGTCAACACCGCACACAGGTGGTCGCGCTATGGCAGCAAGCATTTGGCTATGACACCGCGCACAACCTGCCGAGCCTGGCGATCGATAAGAAGCTGGCGGTCAATGATGGGTTGTTCTTCGTCGCGACGGATAAAAAAACGGTGATCGGCACAATTCTCGCCGGCTATGACGGCCATCGAGGCTGGCTGTATTCGGTGGCGGTGCACGCTGACTATCAGCGCCATGGCCTGGGTTCGTCGTTGGTGCGGCATGCGGAACAGGCGTTGGCGGCACTGGGCTGCATGAAGATCAACCTGCAGATCACCGGCGGCAATGACGCAGTGGCAGGGTTCTATGAGGCGCTGGGGTATGCGGTGGAGCCGAGGATCAGTATGGGCAAGAAGATTGCGGCGAATATTCCCTGAACCCAAGGCGGGCCCCATGTGGGAGGGGTGTAGCCCCCTCCCACAGGGTATTGCAGGGTGGCTGGATTAGACTTTTACGATCCAACCCGCTGGCGCTTCAACATCGCCGGTCTGCACGCCGGTCAGCTCTTTGTAGAGCTTCTGGGTGAGCGGGCCCACTTCGGTTTCGCTGTGGAACACGTGCAGCTGGCCGTTGTACTGGATGCCGCCGATCGGCGAGATCACCGCAGCGGTGCCGCAGGCGCCCGCTTCTTTGAAGTCGGACAGCTTGTCAATGAACACTTCGCCCTCGACCACTTCCAGGCCCAGGCGGGTCTGGGCCAGTTCGATCAGCGACAGGCGGGTGATGCCTGGCAGCACCGAAGGCGACTTCGGCGTGATGAACTTATTGTCGTGGGTGATCCCGAAGAAGTTGGCCGAGCCGACTTCTTCGATCTTCGAGTGGGTCATCGGGTCCAGGTAGATCGCGTCGGCGAACCCGGATTTTTTCGCTTCCGAGCCCGGCATCAGGCTGGCGGCGTAGTTGCCGCCGACTTTCGCGGCACCGGTGCCTTGCGGCGCGGCGCGGTCGAACGTGGAGATCTGGAAGTTGTGTGGCACCAGGCCGCCCTTGAAGTAGGCGCCAACCGGGATGCAGAACACCGAGAAGATGAACTCCGGCGCGGTACGCACGCCAATGTTGTCACCGGTGCCGATCACGAACGGGCGCAGGTACAGCGCGCCGCCGCTGCCGTACGGCGGGATGAATCGCTCGTTGGCCTTGACCACTTGTTTGCAGGCTTCGATGAAGTCCTCGGTGGGCACGTGCGGCATCAGCAGGCGGGCGCAGCTGCGCTGCATGCGCGCGGCGTTCTGGTCCGGACGGAACAGGTTGATCGAGCCGTCCTTGCAGCGGTAGGCCTTGAGGCCTTCGAAGCACTGCTGGCCATAGTGCAGGGCGGTGGAGCCCTCGCTGATGTGCAGCACGTTGTCGTCGGTCAGGGTGCCAGCTTGCCATTCGCCGTTTTTCCAGGTCTGGAGAAACCGCTTGTCGGTCTTGATGTAGTCAAAACCCAGCTTGTCCCAATTGATGCTTTCGTTACCCATGACACCCTCTATCTCTGGTCAAGTCGGATTTTTTCTGAATGGGCGCAACAATACTGCATTAGCCGGTGCCTTAGCACCCCCTTCAAAGGTGCAACGCGTGCCCCAATGCCCGCAGCGCAGCTTCCTGTACCGCCTCACCCAAGGTTGGATGGGCATGGATGGTGCCGGCCACGTCTTCCAGGCGCGAACCCATTTCCAGGCTCAGGCCAAACGCGGTGGACAGTTCCGACACGCCCACGCCCACCGCTTGCCAGCCGACGATCAGGTGGTTGTCACGTCGCGCCACTACCCGCACGAAGCCGGTTTTCGACTCCAGGGTCATGGCCCGGCCATTGGCGGCGAACGGAAAGCTCGACACGATGCAGTCCAGGCCGGCCGCCTTGGCCTCGTCCGGGGTCTTGCCGACCACCACCAGTTCCGGGTCGGTAAAGCACACCGCCGGGATGGCCGCCGGGTTGAATTCGCGGTGTTGACCGCTGATCAGTTCGGCCACCATTTCACCCTGGGCCATGGCCCGGTGCGCCAGCATCGGCTCGCCGCTCAGGTCGCCAATGGCATACACATTGCGCATGCTGGTCTGGCAACGGCTGTCGATCTTGATCGCCGCGCCGTGCATGTCCAGGTTCAGCGCTTCGAGGTTCCAGCCCTGGGTGTTGGGTTTGCGACCAACGGCCACCAGCACTTGATCCGTTTCCAGCGACAAGGTGTCGCCATTCGGGTCACGCACTTGCAGGCAGTGGTCGGCAAAGCCGATGACGCTGTGCTTGAGGTACAGCTTGACGCCCAGTTGCTTGAGGGATTCGCCGACCGGCTGCGTCAGTTCGGCGTCGTAGGCCGGCAGGATGCGATCCTGCGCCTCGACCACACTGACCTCGGCGCCGAGTTTGCGGTAGGCAATCCCCAGCTCCAGGCCGATATACCCGCCGCCCACCACGATCAGGCGCTTGGGCACGCGAGTCGGCGCCAGGGCTTCGGTGGACGAGATGATCGGCCCGCCAATCGGCAGCATCGGCAGGTTGACGCTGGTCGAGCCGGTGGCCAGCAGCAGGTGTTCGCACTGGATACGCTGGTCGCCGACATCGACGGTCTTGCCGTCGACCACCTTGGCCCAGCCGTGGATCACCTGCACTTTGTGCTTCTTGAGCAGCGCGGCGACGCCGGTGGTCAGGCGGTCGACGATGCCGTCCTTCCATTCCACACTCTTGCGGATGTCCAGGGTCGGTACATCCACTTCGATACCCAGCGGCGAGCCCTGGCTGTGGTGCACGCTCTGCTGGAACTGCTCGGCCACGTGGATCAAGGCCTTGGACGGAATGCAGCCGATGTTCAGGCAGGTGCCGCCCAGCGCCTGGCCTTCCACCAGAACGGTCGGGATGCCCAGCTGGCCTGCGCGGATCGCCGCCACATAACCGCCGGGGCCGCCGCCGATAATCAGCAGCGTTGTTTGCAATGTCTGGGTCATGCCCTTACTCCAGGAACAGGCTGGCGGGTTGTTCGAGCAGGCCGCGAATGGCCTGGATGAATTGCGCCGCGTCCATGCCGTCGACCACGCGGTGATCGAACGAGCTGGAGAGGTTCATCATCTTGCGCACCACGATCTGGCCCTTGATCACCATGGGCCGCTCAACGATGCGGTTAACCCCGACAATCGCCACTTCCGGCAGGTTCAGCACCGGCGTGCTGACGATACCGCCCAGGGCGCCGAGGCTCGTCAGGGTAATGCTCGAACCCGACAGCTCGTCACGACTGGCCTTGCCGTTGCGCGCGGCCGTGGCCAGGCGTGCGATTTCCTCGGCATTGCCCCACAGGCTGCGCGCCTCGGCGTGACGCACCACCGGTACCATCAGGCCCACATCGCTCTGGGTGGCGACGCCCACATGCACCGCGCCGAGGCGGGTGATGATCTGGGCTTCGTCGTCGTAACGCGCGTTGATCTGCGGGAAGTCGCGCAACGCCACGACCATGGCGCGCACGATGAACGGCAGCAGGGTCAGCTTGCCGCGCGTAGTGCCGTGTTTTTCGTTGAGGTGTACACGCAGCTCGTCCAGCGCGGTGACGTCGATCTCTTCCACATAGCTGAAATGCGCGGCCCGCCGGGTGGCGTCCTGCATGCGCTGGGCGATCTTGCGGCGCATGCCGATCACCGGGATCTGTTGTTCGTCGTTGCGTTCGGCGTAGGGGTTGGCCGCTGTTGATGGCCTGGACGAGCCTTGTTGCAGGTACGCCTCGAGGTCTTCATGCAGAACCCGGCCCGCCGGGCCGGTGCCTTGCACCAGGCGCAGTTGAATGCCCGCGTCCAGCGCATGTTTGCGCACCGCCGGAGAGGCCAGCGGACGTTCATCGGCTGCACGGGCCGCTGGCGCCTGAGCGGTCACCGCGACCGGCGCTGGTTTGCTTTCGACCGGTGCCGGCCTGGCTTCAGGCACAGGCGCTGCCTTCGGCGGCTCAGCCACTGTCGGCGCGTCCTTGGCGTTACCAGCGCCTTCCACTTCAATGCTGATCAAAATACTGCCCACGGCCATGACCTCGCCCGGCTCGCCGCCGAGGGAAATCACCTTGCCGTGCACCGGCGAGGGGATGTCCACCATCGCCTTGTCGGTCATTACATCCGCCAGCACCTGGTCTTCGACGACCAGGTCGCCGACCTTCACATGCCACTGCGACAATTCAACTTCCGCGATGCCTTCGCCGATGTCCGGCATCTTGATAACGTGCGTGCCCATTCAGACCTCCATGACCCGTTTCAACGCCGCGCCCACTCGGGACGGCCCTGGGAAATACGCCCATTCCTGCGCGTGCGGGTAGGGCGTGTCCCAGCCGGTGACGCGTTCGATCGGGGCTTCCAGGTGGTGGAAGCAATGCTCCTGCACCAGCGACACCAGCTCGGCGCCAAAGCCGCAGGTGCGGGTAGCTTCGTGCACCACCACGCAGCGGCCGGTCTTTTTGACTGACTTGACGATGGTCTCCAGGTCCAGCGGCCACAGGCTGCGCAGGTCGATGACTTCGGCGTCGATGCCGGTTTCCTCGGCGGCGACTTGCGACACATACACCGTGGTGCCGTAGGTCAGCACCGTCACGGCCGAACCCGGACGCACGATGGCGGCCACGTCCAGCGGCACGGTGTAGTAACCGTCCGGCACTTGCGCTTGGGGGTGTTTCGACCACGGCGTTACCGGGCGGTCGTGATGGCCGTCGAACGGGCCGTTGTACAGGCGCTTGGGCTCCAGGAAGATCACCGGGTCATCGTTTTCGATGGATGCGATCAGCAAACCCTTGGCGTCATAAGGGTTGGACGGCATCACCGTGCGCAGGCCGCAGACCTGGGTAAACACCGCTTCGATACTCTGGCTGTGGGTCTGCCCGCCATAGATGCCGCCGCCGCAGGGCATGCGCATGGTCAGCGGCGCGGTGAACTGGCCGGCCGAGCGATAACGCAGGCGCGCGGCTTCGGAGATGATCTGGTCGGTGGCGGGGTAGACGTAGTCGGCAAACTGGATTTCCGCGACCGGTCGCAGGCCGTAGGCGCCCATGCCCACGGCCACGCCGATGATGCCGCTCTCGGAAATCGGTGCGTCGAATACCCGCGAGCTGCCGTACTTGGTCTGCAAGCCTTCGGTGCAGCGGAATACGCCGCCGAAATAACCGACGTCCTGGCCGAACACCACCACGTTGTCGTCGCGTTCGAGCATCACGTCCATGGCCGAGCGCAGCGCCTGGATCATGGTCATGGTGGTAGTGGTCATGGCGGTTTCCACTTCAATGCTGTTGTTGTGATCGTTCATGTCAGACCCCCAACTCTTGACGCTGGCGCTTCAAGTGCTCCGGCATCTCTTTGTAAACGTCCTCGAACATGGTCGCGGCGCTTGGAATCTGGCCGCCGGCGAGAGTGCCGTATTGTTCGGCTTGTTTTTGCGCGGCGATCACTTCGGCTTCCAGTTCGGCACTGACCGCCGCGTGTTCCTCTTCGGACCACTGGCCAATCTTGATCAAGTGCTGCTTGAGGCGCGCAATCGGGTCGCCCAGCGGGAAGTGGCTCCAGTCGTCGGCGGGGCGATATTTGGACGGGTCATCGGACGTGGAATGCGGGCCGGCGCGGTAGGTGACCCATTCGATCAGGGTGGGGCCGAGGTTGCGGCGCGCACGTTCGGCGGCCCAGGCGGAGGCGGCGTATACGGCGATAAAGTCGTTGCCGTCCACGCGCAGCGAGGCGATGCCGCAACCGACGCCGCGTCCGGCGAAGGTGGTGGCTTCACCGCCGGCGATGGCCTGGAAGGTGGAGATCGCCCATTGGTTGTTGACCACGTTGAGAATCACCGGCGCCCGGTACACGTGGGCAAAGGTGAGGGCGGTGTGGAAGTCGGATTCGGCGGTGGCGCCGTCGCCGATCCAGGCCGAGGCGATCTTGGTGTCGCCCTTGATCGCCGAGGCCATGCCCCAGCCCACGCCCTGTACGAATTGAGTGGCGAGGTTGCCGGAAATGGTGAAAAACCCCGCGTCCTTCACCGAATACATGATCGGCAACTGGCGGCCCTTGAGCGGGTCGCGCTCGTTGGACAGCAACTGGCAGATCAGGTCCACCAGCGGCACTTCTCGGGCCATCAGGATGCTTTGCTGGCGGTAGGTGGGGAAGCACATGTCGTCGATGTTCAAGGCCAGGGCCTGGGCGCTGCCGATGGCTTCTTCGCCAAGGCTTTGCATGTAGAACGACATTTTTTTCTGACGCTGGGCGACCACCATGCGGTTGTCGAAGATGCGCGTCTTGAGCATGGCGCGCATGCCCTTGCGCAGGATGTCGGCGGGAACGCCTTCGGCCCACGGGCCCAGGGCCTGGCCCTGGTCGTCGAGTACACGGATCAGGCCCTTGGCCAGGTCGGCGGTGTCGGCGGGTTCTACGTCGATGGCGGGTTTGCGCACCAGGCCCGCGTCGGTCAGGCGCAGGTAGGTAAAGTCGGTCTTGCAGCCTGGTCGGCCCGAGGGTTCGGGAACGTGCAGGCGCAATGGTGCATACGGCTGGTTCATGGCTTCTACGCTCGATCTTGTGAATTTCTTGTAGTGGGCGCGCTAGCTGACAGTCAGTCTTCGGGTAGAAGAAATCTTGTCCTACAACAATCATAGGCGGGGCGCAGAAGAATATTTATCTGTGTTTCGTTGCGCTGGGGCTCATTTGCGGATAAAAAAACTGCATAAACATAATAAACAGGTGATTTTGTCTCATGCGCAAACTGGACCGTACCGATATCGGCATTCTCAACGCCCTGCAGGAGAATGCACGGATCACCAACGCCGACCTGGCCCGCTCGGTCAACCTGTCGCCCACGCCGTGCTTTAACCGGGTGAAGGCAATGGAAGAACTCGGCTTGATTCGCGAGCAGGTAACCTTGCTCGACGCCGACCTGCTGGGGCTGCACGTCAACGTGTTTATCCACGTGAGCCTGGAAAAGCAGAACGAGCTGGCACTGCAGCAGTTCGAAGGGGCGATCTCGAACCGACCCGAGGTGATGGAGTGCTACCTGATGGCCGGCGACCCGGATTACCTGATCCGGGTGCTGGTGCCGACGATCCAGTCGCTGGAGCGCTTCATGATGGATTTTTTGACCAAGGTGCCGGGTGTCGCCAACATCCGCTCGAGCTTTGCACTCAAGCAAGTACGCTACAAAACCGCGTTGCCGCTGCCGGCGAATGGCATCAGCCTCGGTTCTTGAATTAACACAAGACAGAATGTGGGAGGGGGTCCCCCCACATTGTTTAATCGCATTTCATAGTTGGTTGAGTGGGATCTTCAGGTAGGTCACGCCGTTCTCTTCCGCCGGCGGCATATTCCCCGCCCGCACATTCACCTGGATCGCCGGCAGCAGTAATGTCGGCATGCCCAACCCGGCATCGCGCTGGGTGCGCATCGCCACGAACGCCGCCTCATCCACGCCGTCATGCACATGGATATTCCCCGCGCGCTGCTCGGCCACGGTGGTCAGGCATTTGGCTTCGCGACCTTCAGGCGGGTAGTCATGGCATACGTACAGTTGGGTGTGCGGTGGGAAGGCCAGCAACCTGCGCATCGACGCATACAACTGCCGCGCATCGCCGCCGGGGAAGTCGCAGCGGGCGGTGCCCACGTCGGGCATGAACAGCGTGTCACCCACCAGGATCAAGCGGTCGTCGATCAGGTAGGCCATGTCTGCCGGGGTATGCCCCGGTACATGCAGCGCCTGGGCTTTTATCGCGCCGATATGAAAGATTTCATCCGGCGCGAACAAATGATCGAACTGCGAGCCATCGGCGCGAAATTCAGGCTCCAGGTTGAACAGGTGCTTGAACACGTCCTGTACCTGGCTGATGCACTGGCCAATGGCGATCTTGCCGCCCAGCGTGCGGCGCAGATACGGCGCGGCCGACAGATGGTCAGCATGGGCGTGGGTCTCCAGCAGCCACTGCACCTGCAAACCGTGCTCGCGGACAAAGGCGATGACCTTGTCGGCCTGGCGCGTGTCGGTGCGCCCGGATGCCGGGTCGTAGTTGAGCACCGAGTCGACAATGGCGCAGGGGCCGCCGTCCGCTGCATAGACGACGTAGGTATAGGTCGACGACGCCTCGTCCAAAAAGGAATGAATCAACGCTGACATGACGGCTACCCCTGCTGCTGAAAAAAGTGATTACAATCACTTTACATTTACACATAATGTTTCGAGCTTAAGTGACGCAAAGGACCCGAGGCAAATGGAATCTACTCTGAGTGAAGGCGAAGTTGCCCAGTTGCGCGCATCGGCGTCCAAGGCCTGTGCCTTGCTCAAGGCCCTGGCCAATGAGGATCGCTTGTTGATCCTGTGCCAACTCACCCAGGGCGAGCGCAACGTCGGTGAGTTGGAAACCATGACCGGCGTGCGCCAGCCCACGCTGTCACAGCAGTTGGGCATCTTGCGTGATGAAGGGTTGGTCGCCACCCGTCGGGAAGGCAAATACATCTTCTACGGGTTGGCCAGCCACGAAGTGATTCAAGTGATGAAGACCCTGTCCGGCCTGTACTGCGGCGCGGTGATAAAAAGTTGGGCGTGACGCCATACGGCAGCGACCCTTGTGTGCATTGACGATAAAAGGCAATAGACCATGACCGACCAACACTGGGGCCCAACCATCAGTGGCGATATCGTCGTCATCGGCGGCGGTTCGGCAGGCATCGGCCTGCTGGCCAGCCTGCTCAAGCGCGACCCGCACCTGAATATCACCCTTGTCGAACCCAGCGATCACCACTGTTACCAACCGGCCTGGACCCTGGTCGGCGGTGGCGCCTACGACATTAAAAAGACCCGTCGCCCTCTGGCGGACGTGCTGCCCAACGGTGTCACCTGGGTGCAGGCGGCCGTCACTGAGCTGCTGCCGGACGAACACACCCTGGTACTCGACAGCGGCCAGCGCGTCACCTGGAACAACCTGATCGTCTGCCCCGGCCTGCGCCTGGCCTGGGAAAAAATCGAAGGCCTGGAAAACACCCTGGGCCAGCACGGCGTCACCTCCAACTACCGCTACGAACACGCGGCCTACACCTGGCAATTGGTGCGGCAGCTCAAGGGCGGCAAGGCGATCTTTACCCAGCCGGCGATGCCGATCAAATGCGCCGGTGCGCCGCAAAAGGCCATGTACCTGTCTTGCGACCATTGGCTCAAGCAGGGCAACCTCAAGCACATCGACGTGGAATTCAACCTGGCTGGCGCGGCGTTGTTCGGCGTGGCGACCTTTGTGCCGCCGCTGATGAACTACGTAGCAAAATACAACGCGCGCCTGGCCTTCAATGCCAACCTGGTAAAGGTCGACGGCCCGGCACGCAAGGCCTGGTTTGAAGTGAAGGACGCCGAGGGCAATGTCACCGTCGAGGAAAAATCCTTCGACCTGTTGCACGTTGTTCCCCCGCAGGTCTCCCCGGACTTTATCCGCCACAGCCCACTGGCCGATGCTGCCGGCTGGTGCGAAGTGAACCCCCACAGCTTGCAACACCTGCGCTACCCGCACATTTTCGGCCTGGGCGATGTGTGCGGCACCACCAATGCCAAGACCGCCGCCGCCGTGCGCAAACAGATCGTAGTGGTTGCCGAAAACCTGCTGGCCCTGCGCAAGCAGGCGCCGCTGCCGCTCAAGTACGACGGCTACGGTTCCTGCCCGCTGACGGTAGAGAAGGGCAAGGTGGTACTGGCCGAGTTCGGCTACGGCGGCAAACTGCTGCCGACGTTCCCCCTCGACGCTACCAAGGCGCGGCGTTCGATGTGGTTCCTCAAGGCCACGCTGCTGCCGTGGTTCTACTGGAACGGCATGCTCAAGGGGCGCGAGTGGCTGACCCGCTTGAGCAAGGTGGACTGAATGCTGCTGGCCAGTGTGTTGGGGTTGTTGATGGGCCTGGTCATGGGCCTTACCGGCGCGGGTGGCGGCATCCTCGGCGTGCCGGCGTTGGTGCTGGGCCTGGGCTTGAGCATGACCCAGGCCGCGCCGGTGTCGTTGCTGGCGGTGGGCGCGGCGGCGGCCGTCGGTGCGATTGATGGCTTGCGCCACGGCCTGGTGCGTTACCGCGCCGCGCTGCTGATCGCCTTGCTCGGCGCACTGTTTTCGCCGTTGGGAGTGTTTGTCGCCCATCAACTGCCGGAGCCGTTGCTGATGGGCCTGTTCAGTGCGCTGATGGTGCTGGTGGCCTGGCGCATGTTGCAGCGGGAAAAAGTCGACGCCGGGCCGAGCGACCATGGCGCCGCGTCCTGGGGCCAGAAGAACTGCATGCTCAACCAGCAGACCGGGCGCCTGGCCTGGACCGCCAAATGCAGCGCCACCCTGGCTGCGCTCGGCGCCGTGACCGGCGCGGTGTCCGGTTTGCTTGGCGTGGGCGGCGGTTTTCTGATCGTGCCAGCGTTCAAGCAGCTCACCGATGTACAGATGCGCGGCATCGTTGCCACGTCGCTGATGGTCATCAGCCTGATTTCGCTGATCGGCGTGGCGGGGGCGTTGCATGCCGGCGTGCGCATCGAACCGGTCGGGTGGATGTTCATCGGCGCCAGCATCGTCGGCATGCTGGTCGGCCGACGCCTGTGTTCGGTGATCCCCGCGCGTGCCTTGCAGGTGGGGTTTGCCGGCCTCTGTGTACTGGTTGCCGTGGGCATGTTGGCCAAGGCCGGTCTTACGCATTAAGTGCCGGGCCTGCGAGCGGGCCCGTCTTACGCCAGAATTGCCGGGCACCCGCTGCCCGCCCAAAGCACCTTCAAACCACGGCCAAGGCAGCGTAGTCCGTGGCCTGGCGCCTTTCGATAATCGCCTCCGACATCAAGTCCCCGTTGCGGAGCGCGTTATGCATAACAATAAAAATGTCCCCCTGCGTCTGTTACCTGCGTTTATCGTCGGCCTGAGCCTCAGCCCGTGGGCTGGCGCCGAAATCATGCTGTACGACAAGGACGAAACCACCTTTTCCACCGACGGCTACATCAACGCTTTCTACGTCAACAGCGATGTGGACCGCGCCGGCGACCAGTACGACCGCCGTCAATCCCGCGTGAAGATGGGCTTTCTGCCCAACTACCTGGGCTTCAACATGAGCAAGCAGGTCGACGACCTCAAGCTCGGCGCCCGCGCCTCGTTCTGGGTCACCATCAACGACAGCGAAACCAACGGCACCGACACCGCCATCGACGTGCGCCAGTTCTACGGCACCGTGGCCAACCCCGAGTGGGGCGAAGTGCTGATCGGCAAGGACTTCGGCCTGTTCGCCCGCTCCAACATCCTGCTCGATGAACTGCTCGCCGGTTACGGCCAGGTCAGCGACAGCCTCGGCCTGGTGGACGGCGGCGGAGTGTCGTTCGGCAATATCGGCAGCGGTTACCCGTACCCGTTCCCCACCTCGCAGATCACCTATCGCACTCCGGTGATGGACGGCCTGCGCGTGGCCGTCGGCATCATGGACCCGGTCGACACCAACGACAGCAGCGCCGTGGGCAAGGCCTACCAGGAGAACCCGCGCACCGAAAGCGAGGTCACCTACCAGTTCGACCTGGGCGGGGCGAAGATCTACAGTTGGCTCAACGGCAGCTACCAGACCTCCGATAACACCGACTCCTCCGTGGCCTCGGTCACCTCCAAGGGCCTGGGTTATGGCGTGCAAGCCAAAATGGGCGGCTTGTCGCTGACCGGTTCCGGCTTCCAGGCCAAGGGCATCAACCCGTTCTTCACCAACAATGCCGGGGAAGCCACCCTGCGTAATGTGGACAGCAACGGCTACCTGGTGCAGGGCTCGTACAAACTGGGCAAGAACCGCCTGGCGCTGTCCTACGGTAAAACAAAGGATGACGGCAACGGCGTGGTGGGCAGTGGCGCGGATTATGAGACGCGCGGGGTTGCGCTGTTTCATGACGTGAACGACAACCTGAAGCTGGTGGCCGAGTACAACCAGTTCCAGATCAAGGGGCATGACACCAGCGCCCAGAATGAAGACACCGATACCTTCGCCGTTGGTGCTGTCTTGACTTGGTAATGCGGTTAACTGTGGGAGGGGCGGTGCGACGATTCGACTTGCCCCTCCCACATTTTGATCTCCATCAGTCTTGAGAGAGTCATCCCATCGCATCCCCCTACCCAGTACACAAGTAGCATAGGTCCCGCCCCCCAGCCCTTTGTACACTCATGCCTCAGAGGGGGAACCAACGATGCATAACAGTGAAGGCGTAGTCAGCGCCATGTCCCAGGCCACCGACGCGGGGCAGGCGGCTGAGGAGTTGGCCCGCCAACTGCTGCACCCCTACCTGGGGTTTGTGCTGTTTTTCTGTTCGGCTTCCTACGATTTGCAGGCGTTGGGCCAGGCCTTGCAACAGTGTTTCGGCAATGTGCGCGTGGTGGGTTGCACCAGCGCCGGCGAGATCACGCCCCAGGGCTACGGGCGCAATTGCGTCACGGCGGTGGGCTTCAACCACGCGCATTTCTCCATCGCCACCGAGTTGATCGACCAGGTGGAACACTTCAGCCTGATCGACGCCCAGCACATGGTCGAACGGCTGGTCGGCGGCTGCCGCAGCAATACCCTGGCCCCCATCAAAGGCAACACGTTTGCCCTGACCCTGCTCGATGGCCTGTCCAGCCGCGAAGAGATGGTGCTCGCCGCCCTCAGCGCCGCCCTTGGCGATATCCCGCACTTTGGCGGCTCGGCCGGCGACGACAACTTCCTCACCCACACCCACGTCTACTTCAACGGCGCCTTTCACAGCGGCGCGGCGGTGGTGGTGCTGGTCAATACCTGGCTGGATTTCGAAGTGTTCACCACCCACCACATCCTGCCGCGTGCCGAAAAACTGGTGGTGACCGGTGCCGACAGCCCCTCGCGCCGGGTCTACGAGCTCAACGCCGAACCCGCCGCCGAAGAATACGCGCGGCATATCGGCGTGGCGGTGGCCGACCTCGACCATCGGGTCTTTGCCGCTCACCCGCTGGCGGTGCGCATCCATGACCAGTACTACGTGCGCGCCATCCAACAGGTGCATGAAGACCTCAGCTTGAGTTTCTACTGCGCCGTGGAAAACGGCATCGTGCTGACCGTGATGAAGCCCGGCCCGATCCTGCCCAACCTGGACAGCCTGTTCGACGGCCTGCAGTCGCGCCTCGGCGAACTCTTGCTGACCATCGGCTGCGACTGCTTCCTGCGCCGCCTGGAATTGGAAGACGCCGGCAACCTGGAACAGATCGGCAGTTTCCTGCAAGCCAAACGGGTGATGGGCTTCAACACCTACGGAGAACAGTTCAATGGCATGCATATCAACCAGACCTTCACCGGGGTCGCCATTGCCAGAGGCCGGCGCTGAACTGCTCGCCCAGGTTGCCCAGCTGCAACAGGACAACCACAAGCTGGCCCGGATCAACGCCGCGCTGATCGAACGCATCGAGTCCGGCATGAGCCAGGGCAATAACCCGTACACCACCTTCCAGCATTCGGTGGTGCTGGCCGAGCAAGTGCGCGAACGTACCGATGCGCTGAACCAGGCGATGGCCGAACTCAAGGCCAGCAACCACCTGCTGATCAACGCCCGGCTGCGCGCCGAAACCCTGCGCGGCGAACAAGTGGCGGCGCAGAAAGCCCAGGAAAGCGAGCGCTGGATTCGCCTGATCACCGATAACGTACCGGCGCTGATCGGCTACCTGAATGCCGACCTGGTCTATGAGTTCACCAATAAAGTCTACGAAGAATGGTACTGCTGGCCGCGCGGCATGATGCTCGGCCAGAGCCTGCGCGAAGTGCACAGCGAACAGCACTGCCAGCGCCTGGACGCCTACGTCGCCCGCGCCCTGGCCGGGGAGAGCGTGACCTTCGAATTCGCCGAGACCAATATCAATAACCAGGAACGCTACATGCTGCGCTCCTACGTGCCGAACATGCTGGCCAGTGGCGAAGTGGTGGGGATCTTTGTGTTGATCCGCGACATCACCGAACGCCGCCGCACCGCTGAAGCGCTGCATCAGGCCTATCAGCACCTGGAACAGCGCGTCGCCCAGCGCACCTCGGAACTCACGGCGCTCAATGACCAATTGCTCAAGGAAATCGACGAGCGCCGGCGCATGGAAAGCCGCCTGCGCGAGGCCAAGCTGGAGGCTGAACAGGCCAACCTGTCAAAAACCAAGTTCCTCGCGGCCGTCAGCCACGACCTGCTGCAACCGCTCAACGCCGCACGGCTGTTCACCAGCGCCTTGTTGGAGCGCCCGAGTGAAAAACTGGTGCGCAACGTGAGCAATTCCCTGGAAGACGTGGAAAACCTGCTGGGCACCCTGGTGGATATTTCCAAGCTGGACGCCGGGGTGATCAAGGCCGATATCGCGCCGTTCGCCTTGAGCGAATTGCTCGATAACCTGGCCGTCGAGTACACCGAATTGGCCCGCAGCGAAGGGCTGGAGCTGCACTTCATCGGCTGTTCCGCGCTGGTGCGCAGCGACATCCAGCTATTGGCGCGGATCCTGCGCAACCTGCTGAGCAACGCGATTCGCTACACCTATCAAGGGCGCATTGTGCTGGGGTGTCGGCGCCAGCATCAGCGCTTGTCGATCCAGGTGTGGGACAGCGGCATGGGCATTGCCGAGGAGCGGCTGGAGGAGATTTTCCAGGAGTTCAAGCGCGGCGATGTGCAGCGCCCGGACCAGGATCGCGGCTTGGGCCTGGGGCTGGCGATTGTGGAAAAAATTGCCGGCATTCTGGGGCACCGCATCACAGTCAAATCCTGGCCGGGCAAGGGCTCGATGTTTGCAGTGGAGGTGCCGTTGAGCGCCACCGCGCCCAAGTCATTGCCCCTGCCGTGCATGAGCGAGGCGTTGCTGGAGCGCTTGCAGGGCGCCCGGGTGTGGGTGCTGGATAACGACGCGGCGATCTGCGCAGGCATGCGCACCTTGCTCGAAGGTTGGGGCTGCCAGGTCGTGACGGCGTTATCCGAAGAAGACCTGGCGCGACAGGTGGACAACTACCATGCCGAGGCGGATTTGCTGATTGCCGATTACCACCTCGATGACGACCAGAACGGCGTCGACGCCGTGGCCCGCATCAACGCCCGGCGCGCCAGCGCGATCCCGGCGATGATGATCACCGCCAACTACAGCAACGAGCTCAAACAGCAGATCCGCGAGTTGGGGCACACCTTGATGCACAAGCCGGTGCGGCCGATGAAGCTCAAAACCGCCATGAGCCACCTGCTCGGCCGTCCCTGACAAACACAAAACCAGTGTGGGAGGGGGCTGTGTGGTTGCTGTGGGCTCAGCGGCGCAGGTAGGAGCCGAAATCGATATCTCCGGCACTCAATATCGCCTGCACGCGGTTATGCACATTCAGCTTGCGCAAGATCGCCGATACATGGGCCTTTACCGTGGTTTCGGCAATTTCCAGGGTGTACGCGATCTGTTTGTTCGACTCGCCCTTGGTCATGCGTTCGAGCACCAGCAACTGCTTGCGCGTGAGGGCCTGCAATAGCTCGGGGGCGAAGCCCGGGTTTTCGTTGAGGCGCCTGTGGGTGCCGGTTTTCTGGGTGCGGATGATGTCGGGCGGCAAGTACACATTGCCGTTGAGAATCTGCTGGATCGCCTCGGTCATTTGCAGGCGGGGCGAGGACTTGGTGATAAAGCCCACCGCGCCATAGGTGATGGCTTGCAGCACGATCTGCTTGTCCTGCTCGGCCGAGACGATCACCACCGGGATGGTCGGTGCCTCGTTGCGCAGGTTGATCAAACCGTTGAGGCCGTGCATGCCGGGCATGTTCAGGTCCAGCAGGATCAAATCGAGGTCATCGTGTTCCTGGGTCAGGGCAAGCGCGCTGTCCAGGTCGGCGGTTTCCATCACCTCGCTGCCGGGGAAGCCGTCGCTGATGACGTTGTGGATCGCCTCGCGAAACAGCGGGTGATCGTCGGCAATCAAGATCTTGTACATGGCCGTTCACCTTCTTGTTGTGGTTTTTTATTGAAAGGGTTCGGGTGTCGCAGCCGTCACTGGCAGTTGTGCCGCTTCCCAGGCATCCAACCCGTCGCGATACCAATACACAGAGGTATAGCCCAGGTTGGCGGCACGTTTTACCGCGTTCCAACTCAGCCAGCAATCGGCGCGGCAATAGAACACCAGCGGGCGTGCGAGGTCGCCGTCGGTGAACTTATACAGGTGGCGCACGAAGTATCCCTGCCACTCGGGCGTGAGGTCGCCGTCGCCGGTGTTGGCCAGCCAGTGGCTGCCGGGCAGGTTGGCGTGGGGCTGGTCTTCGATGAAGCGACCTTGCAGCCATGGGCGGCGATACACGTCAATCAGCACCGGCGCCGGCGTTTGCTCGAGCAGGGTTTGCAGGGCCGGGGTGTCGACAACGGCCGCCCCCGGCAGTTGATCGGGCGTGGGGCTGCGGTACAGGCTGATGCGATAGCCGTCGGCGGAAAACAGCGGGGAGTCGGCCTGGGCGTTGACACAGAGCAGGCACAGTAACGCCAACAGAGGCAGTCGGGCAGGCAGCATGGCGGGTCAATCCTTATCGTTATGTCGCCATTACACGTGAGTCGCGCTGCCTTGGGAATGCGACGATAGACAGCAAAACCAGTACTAAAGTAGTAGTTTTGCCGCCCTCAGCCTTTTTTGCGCAGTGCCGCGTGCTGGGGGTTGAAGGTCAGCACCGCCAACAATGCGAACAACGCTGTCAGCCCCACGCACACCGCCATCGCCAGCCCGGCGAAGCGCTCATACAGGGCAAAGCGCACCAGTTCCACGGCGTGGGTAAACGGGTTGATCGCGCACAACCAGTACAACCCTTCGCTGGAGTCGCGCATCTTCCACAGCGGGTACAGCGCCGACGACAGGAAAAACAGCGGGAAGATCACGAAGTTCATCACGCCGGCAAAGTTCTCCAATTGGCGAATCGCATTCGACAGCAACAAGCCCAGGGCGCTGAGCATCAACGCCACCAGCAGCAACGCGGGCAGGGCGATCAACAGCCCCATGGCCGGCGGGCGCACGCCGTAAACCCAGGCAATGGCGAGGAACGCATACACCTGCAACAGCGAGATCAACGCAGTGGCCAATAGTTTGCTGCACAGCAAAAACGTGCGCGGCAGCGGGCTGGTCAACAGCACGCGCATGCTGCCCATCTCGCGGTCGTAGACCATCGACAGCGAGCCCTGCATGCCGTTGAACAGCAGGATCATGCAGGCCAGGCCGGGGATGATGTAGACCTCATAGGGGATGTAGGTGTCGTAGGGCTCGATCACCGAGATGCCCAGGGCCGCGCGGAACCCGGCGGCAAACACCACCAGCCACAACAGCGGGCGCACCAGCGCGCTGAGAAACCGCGTGCGCTGCAACACAAAGCGCAGCCATTCGCGCAGCACGATGCCGCGCAGGCACTGCCAATAAGCGTTCATGCCGTGGCCCCCGCAATGGCGGGGCGCGTCAGCCGGGCGAACAGGCTGCCCAGGTCATCGCCCTGTTGTTGAGTGAGCACATCGACTTGCCCGCTGGCCACCAAGCGGCCCTGATGCAGAACCATCAGTGCGTCGCTGGCCTGCACCTCATCCAGCAAGTGGGTGGTCCACAGCACGCTGATGCCGTGTTCGGCGCACAGGCTGCGCACGTGCCGGTTCAGGGCCAGGCGGCTGGCGGGGTCGAGGCCGACGCTGGCTTCGTCGAGCAGCAGCACGCGCGGCGCGTGCAGCAACGCGCGGGCAATTTCCACACGGCGTCGGTGCCCGCCGTTGAGTTCGCGAACCTTTTCGCGGCGTCGCTCAGTGAGGGCCTGGCGCGCCAGTTCGGCTTCGACCCGCGTGTTGGCCTGGCGTCGCGACAAGCCATGCAGCGCGGCGTGGTAACGCAGGTTCTGCTCCACGCTCAAGTCCAGGTCCAGGGTGCTTTGCTGGAACACCACGCCCAACTGGGTGAGGGCGGCGCGCGGTGCCTCGCGCAGGGAATGCCCGCTCACGCGAATGTCGCCCGACTGCAGGTCATACAGCCGGGTCAGCAGGGCGATCAAGGTCGATTTGCCGGCGCCATTGGGGCCCAGCAACGCCGCAAATTGCCCGGCTGCGAGGCTGAAACCCACCTCGTTCAAGGCCTGGCGCGAGCCATAGGCGAAACTCAGCGCGCTGACCTCCAGGGCGCTCATGGCGCTACCACCACGCCCCAGGGGTAGCGCCCGACTTTTACCGACTTGATCACCTTGAGGCTGTCCACATCGATCACCGACACATCACCGCTCACGCCGTTGGTGGCCAGCAGTTGTTTCTGGTCCGGGGTAAACGCCATCTGCCAAACGCGGCGGCCCACCAGCAGGTAGTCGAGGATCTCGAAAGTCTTGGCGTCGATCACCGCCACATGGTTGGCCGGGCCGAGGGCGACAAAGCCGTATTTGCCGTCGGCGCTGAGTTTGATGCCCACCGGTTGCACCTTGTCCGGGTGGACGCCCTTGATCTTGAACGTCAGGGTCTTGAGAACCGCGCGGCTGGCCACGTCGAGAATGGTCACGGTGCCGCCGATTTCCGCCGAGGCCCACAGCTGCGAGCCATCGCTGTTGAATTCGACAAACCGTGGGCGCTGATCCACCAGGGTGCTGTCGGCCAGGGTCTGGGTGCTGGTGTCGATCCAGTGCAGCATGTTCGTGGTTTCGCTGGTATTCACCGCCCATTTGCCGTCCGGGCTCACCGCCATGCCCTCGGGCTCGACGCCGACGTTGATCTGGCCGAGCACCTTGGACGTCTCGGTGTCGATCACCGTGACCAGCGCATCGTCTTCGTTGGACACATACAACCAGCGGTTATTGGGGTGCAGGGCGAACTGCTCGGGGTCTTTGCCGGAGGGCAGTTCCTTGATGATCTTGCGCGTGGCCACGTCCATCACCTGCACACGGTCCGAGTCGCTGGCGCAGATGTACAGCAGCTTGTTGTCATGGGACAGCAGCAGGCCCCGCGGGCGCTGGCCGACCTTGAGCGTGTCGGTGACTTGCAGGGTCTGCAGGTCGATCAGGCTCAGGCTGTTGTCTTTTTCATTGGAGACCCAGGCGGTACTGGCCACGGCGTGCCCGGCGGCAAGCAGCAGGGCGCATGAGAGCAGGGTGCGGCGCATGGCGGATTCCTTATTATTGTGGGGTGGCGATCAGGGATAGCGGCACGTCACCTCGGGCTTGTCATAGCCCAGGCTGTCCATTTCATTGGTGGGGTGCAGGAAGCCGTCCTGGGGTGAGGTGCTCACCAGGGCGCGCGGTTGCACGATAGGAATCGGCTGGCGCAACTGGCCGTTCCAGGGGCGATAGCTGAGCTTGCGACCCTTGAAACCGTCCAGCGGCAGCTGTTCGCTGATCGCCAGTTGGCGGATCGCCATGGGGTCGGCCTGGCGTAACCGGCTCACCGCACTGGCAACGCTGCGCACGGCCATCCAGGCGGCGAAGTCGCGGTCGTTCATCCAGCGCCCGGTCAGGGCCTCAAAGCGTTTTTGCAATTGGGCCGCGCCGTAGGTCTCGACGGTTTTGTGCCAGCCGGTCGGCGTGAGGCCCTGCGTACCGGCGACGGGGCGGGGGTACCAGGTTTGATAGGGGACGTACTCGCCGAAGTCGCCGCGCTCATCGGCCACCAGCACCACCTCGTATTCGGCGGTCTGGGTGAACAGCGGCATGTCCGCCTGGGCGCTGCGGCGTTGGTCGTTATCGAAACGCCAGGCTTTTTCCGCCACCAGTTGCACGCCAAAACGCTTGGCGGCGCGGCGCAGGGCGGCGGCGTAGGCCTGGTCGTCTTCGGTGGGGCCGACGATCAGCAGCGCCTTTTGCCATTTGCGCAGCACCAAAAACTGCGCCAGCGCGTCGGCGAGCATCGCGCGGCTGGGCAGGGTATGCAGCACGTTGCCCAGGCAGTCGGTGCTGCGCAGGCTGTCATCGGGGCTGCCGGCGTTGAACAACAGGCTGTCGGGCAGGGCGGCGCTGAGTTGACGCAGGCTGGCGGTGGGCGCGTTCACCACGAACAGGCGCAGGCCCTGGTCATGTTGCACCTTGGCGGCGGCAAGCAGCGCCTCGGCCGTGTCCACCGTGGCGCTGGCCAGGCTGTAGCGTTGATTGAGAAAGGCGCCGGTGCTGTTGCTGTCGATGATCGCCAGTTCGGCGCCGCGTTGCCCGGCATCGGCGGGTTCGGTAATCACATTCGACAGCAGCGGCCCAGGGTCAGGTCGATAGCCCAGGTAGCCGAGCTGCACCTGCAACGGCGTCTGGGCAGCCTGGCCGGTGGTGGCCCAGGCGATCGCCATCAGGCAGACCACGGCATAAGGGGCGAGCTGGCGCATAAGGCACTCCATGACAGGTAGCGCCAGCATAGGAAGGCTTACGGTCGCTGCAAATATGCAGAAAGTACCGCCGAGCCAGTACCAAGGTAGTAGCCCCCCGCGCGCTGCGCGGTTTTAGCATGGAGCACCACGGGCCTATTCACAGGAGTGACACCAGCATGCGCGTCTTGTCGGCCTTGTGGCGGATCAACCTGTGGGTGTGCGGCTTCTTCGTGCTGGTCACCTGTGCCTGCACTGCGTTGTTGCTGCACCAGGCCCTGGCGGATGTGGAACGCGAGCTGCAATCGGCCGAAGCGGTGGTGCACTACCTGAGCGAGACCGCCGAACGCGACCCCGCCAGCCTGCAACCCAGGCTCACCGCCAGCCTGCGCCATGTGCGCGTGCACTGGCTCAAGCCTGGCGAGACCGCGCAGGCGCCCACGGCGCAGGGCCTGGATGCCTGGCTCGGGCGCCTGTTGTTCGTCGAGGCACGGCGCACGGCCCAAGTGCTGGACTTACCGGACGGTCGACGCGTGTCCATCGCGGTAGACCCACGGGATGAAATCGACGAAGTCTGGGACTCCCTGCAACAACTGTTGGGCCTGTGCGCCCTGGCGCTGGCGCTGAGCCTGTTGACCATCCGCTGGGCGGTGCGCCGTGGCATGGGCGTGCTCGATGAGCTGCTGCGCGCCCTGCAACAGGTGTGTGCCGGCCGGCTCAATGTGCGCCTGCGCAGCGAAGGCGCGCCGGAAGCGCGGCAATTGGCGCTGCACTTCAATCGCATGACCCACGCCCTGGAACAGGCCCGCACCGACAACACCCAACTCACCCAAACCTTGCTGGCGGTGCAGGAGCAGGAACGCACCCACCTGGCCCAGACCCTGCACGACGACCTTGGCCAATACCTGGCCGGTATCCGCGCCCAGGCGTGCCTGTTGCGCCTGGTGGCCGATCAGCCGCAAATGCTCACGCGCACCGTGGGGTTGCTGGAGGCGCATTGCGAGCATTTGCAGCAAGGTTTTCGCGCGCTGGTTCACGACCTGTACCCGGTGGCCCTGCAACATCTGCCGATGGCTGAGGCGTTCGCCATGCTGGTGACGCAGTGGCAGGCCAGCCATGGCATCCCGTGCCGGTTGCAGGTCAGTGCCGATCTGCCGGCGCTATCCGGCGCCAGCAAGACCCACCTGTATCGCCTTCTCCAGGAAGCCCTGACCAACATCCTGCGGCATGCCGACGCCAGCCAGGTGCGCGTGCGCCTGCAGCATCGCGGTTCACGCCTGCGCCTGTGGGTGCGCGATAACGGACGCGGCGCAGACACCCCCCAGCGGCCCGGCGTGGGCCTGCATTCGATGGCCGAACGCGCGCGCTGCCTGGGCGGCGAACTGAAGATCCTCAGCCACCCCGGCGCCGGTTGGGCGCTGGCGTTGAACATGCCATTGGAGGCCGGATGAATATTCTGTTGGTGGATGACCACGCCGTGGTGCGCCAGGGTTACGCCAGCCTGTTGCGCGCCGTGCTGCCGGCGGTCGAGGTACGCGAGGCCGCCAGTGGCGAAGAAGCGTTGAGCCGGGTGCAGGAAGCGGTGCCGCACCTAGTGATCATGGACTTCGGCCTGCCGGGCATCAGCGGCCTGGAAACCACCCGCCGCCTGCGCCAGCGCCTGCCGCAGTTGCGCGTGCTGTTTTTCAGCATGCACGACGAATTGCCGCTGGTACGCCAGGCTCTGGACGCAGGGGCCTCAGGCTACCTGACCAAAAGCTCGGCGCCCGAAGTGTTGATCGAAGCGGTGCGGCGCATCCTTGACGGCCACGCCTACATCGAACAGGTCCTGGCCACCGAACTGGCCTACACCCCCAGCGATCAACGTTTGCAGGGCATGACCCCGCGCGAGTTGGAGATTTTCCTGATGCTGGCCAGGGGCACGCCTACCCGGATGATTGCCGACCGGCTGAATATCAGCAGCAAGACGGTGTCCAACCACCTGACTTTGCTCAAGAGCAAGTTGCAGGTGAGTTCCCATGCTGAATTGGTGCATTTGGGGATCGACATGGGGGTGGTGCGGGTGGCTGGATAAGCGGGCCAGTGCAGAACCCCTTTGGGAGGGGGCTTGCTCCCTTGGCCGACGAGTCTCTAACTGATGCCCCGCGACCTGAATGTGGGAGGGGGCTTGCTCCCGATAGCGGTGTATCAGACACAGGTTTTTAACTGAACCACCGCTATCGGGAGCAAGCCCCCTCCCACATTTGAATGGCGTTGTTTCAGCGGGCCCAGGTGGTGGGGCAGTCCATGCAGCCTTCCATATTGGCGTCCTGAAAGTTCGCATAGTGCTGGCGACTGCCGGTGAGCGTCGCATTTTCCAGGTTGCTTTCACCAAACTTGGCCTCCTGCAAATTCGCATCACTCAGGTCGGCCCCTTGCAAATCCGCCTTGCTCAACCACGTCATTTCCAGATCCGCCGCACGCAGGTTGGCCTTGTGCATCTTCGCCCCCGACAGCCGCGCAAACTGCAGGTAGGCCGCGCTGAGGTTGGCGTTTTCAAATTGCGCGCCCTGGGCGAACAGGCCCCAGCCTTGCACCGCCATCAGCGTGGCGCCGGTAAAGTCGGCCAGGCGCAGGTTGCTTTGTTGCAGGCTGGCGCGGGTGAGGTTGGCGCCTTGCAGTTGGGCTTTTTCCAGGTTGGCCAGGTCGAGCGTGGCGTGGCGCAGGTCCGCACCGCGCAGGTCGGCGCCGGCCAGGTTCATCTTGCGCAAGTCCTGATTGCGCAGGTTGGCGCCCCGGAGGTTGGCGCCGGGGCATTGGCTGTGTTCGGCGATGGTGCAGCCGTTGATGATCAGCGGGGCGTCGTCGCCATCATCGGCGTGGGCCAGGGGCAGGGCGAGCAGGAGTAACAAGGGTATGTAGTTCATCACGAGACCTCTGGGGATCCTGTAGCGAGCGAGCTTGTGGGGTGAGCGGGGCAAGCCCGTTCACCACAAAAAAGCGCGGCCCGGCATCGGCTGATGGGTTATTTCTGGGCGGTCTTGTTATCCCAACTCGGGATCTTGAACACCCAGAACGACCCACCCTGTGCCACCGGCTTGGTCAGCTCAGCCATGTCGCCGCCCCACAACGGCACCGCGCCGCCATAACCGACAGTCACGCCGATGTACTGCTCGCCATCCTGCTCCCAGGTGATCGGCGGCGAGACGATGCCGCTGCCGGTCTGGAACTTCCACAGCTCCTTGCCGGTTTTCGCGTCGAAGGCCTTGAAGAAACCGTCGCCGGTGCCGGTGAACACCAGGTTGCCCTTGGTCGCCAGCACGCCGGCCCACAATGGCAGGTGTTCCTTGTGCTCCCACACCACCTTGCCGGTGGTGGGGTTCATCGCCCGCAGGGTGCCGACGTGGTCGTCATACATGCGCTTGATGCGAAACCCCATGCCCAGGTACGCCGAGCCCTTCTTGTAGTTGACCTCTTCGGTCCAATATTCCTCTTTCCACTGGTTGCCCGGGATGTAGAACAGCCCGGTGTCCTGGCTGTAGGCCATGGGGTTCCAGTTCTTGCCCCCCAGGAACGGCGGCGAGACTTCCACCGGTTTGCCTTTGGTTTCACCGGGCAATGGCTTGGCCGGGCGCTGGCCTTCGTTCTCGACCGGGCGGCCGGTCTTCAGGTCGATGTGGCTGGCCCAGGTGATGTTGTCCACGAACGGGAAGGCGTTCTGCAGCTTGCCGTTGTTGCGATCGACCACGTAGAAGAAACCGTTGCGGTCGGCGTGGCCGGTGGCCTTGACCACTTTGCCGTCCTTGCCCTTGTAGTCGAACAGCACCAGCTCGTTGTTGCCGGAGAAATCCCACGCGTCGTTGGGGGTGTGCTGGTAGAACCACTTCACTTCACCGGTGCTGGGGTCGACGCCGACCTGGCCGGAGGTGTAGAGGCTGTCGAAGTCGTGGGGGTTGCCGTCCTTGGCCGTCCGCGCCCAGGTGTTCCACGGGCCGGGGTTGCCGGCGCCGACGATGATGGTATTGGTCTCGGCATCGAAACTCGCGCTCTGCCAAGGTGCGCCGCCCCCGTGGCTCCAGGCTTCGACCTTGCCGGTTTCGGTGGTCGGGTCGTTCGGCCACGACGGTGCTTTCACGTCGCCGGTGGGCGTGCTGTCCTTGCCGTTCAGGCGACCCATGTGGCCCTCCACGAACGGGCGCATCCAGACTTCTTCGCCGGTGTCCGGGTCGCGCGCATACAGCTGGCCGACCACGCCGAATTCATCGCCGGAGCTGCCGTGGATCAGCAGTACTTTGCCGCTGACTTTGTCTTTGATCAGCACCGGGGCGCCGGTCATGGTGTAGCCGGCGGCGTGGTCGCCGAATTTTTTGTTCCACACCACTTTGCCGGTGTTTTTGTCGAGGGCGATCAGGCGCGCGTCGAGGGTGCCGAAGTAGATCTTGTCGCCGAAAATCGCCGCACCGCGGTTGACCACGTCACAGCACGGGCGAATGTTGTCGGGCAGGCGGTGGTTGTACGTCCACAGGCGCTTGCCAGTCTTGGCGTCGAGGGCAAATACGCGGGAATAGGACCCGGTGACGTAGACCACGCCGTCGTTGACGATGGCCTGGGACTCCTGGCCGCGCTGCTTCTCATCGCCGAACGAATAGGACCAGGCCGGGGTGAGCTTGAACACGTTCTTGTCGTTGACCTGCGCCAGCGGGCTCCAGCGCTGGGCGTTGGTGCCCATGCCGTATTGCAGCACGTCCTGGGTGGTCAGGTGGTCGTTGGCGATGTCTTCCCAGGTGACGTTGCGCGTCGGTTTTTGGGTAGAAGGGGCAGGCTCGGCGGCGGCAAAGCCGGTGGCACTCAACGACAGGCTGCCGACCAGCAGCAAGGCCTGCACGGCAAGGCTCAACGGTGAACGGGCGGGTAGCGATCTTATTGTCATGGTTGCAGTTCCCAGTGGAGGTTTTGGCCTGCACAGGGTGGAGCGCCGGGGCATTGGGCGGATACGGAAAAAGTCCCGCTGTGGCCGGGAAGACTTCCCGGACCGCCGCTGTTTTAGGCGTGCCCCTCAAGCCCTACTACCAAGGGAGGAGAGGCCGACCACCAAAGCAGCATACGGCCCATGCCCAGGGCTTTCTAAGATGGTTGCCATAGCCTCTGTAATGAGGTTTTGCGTGCAATTCTGAGGGCAAAATAATGACAACAAAACACAATGCCTGGCTCGTGGCTGGCCTGTTGGTGGGTGTGATCGGTGCCGGCTCCGCCTGGGCGCATGGCAACGTGGTTCCGCAAGCGGTGGAAACCAAGGGCCTGACCTCGATCAAAGACGCCGGTGTGCCGGTCGATGCCGACGGCTGGGCGGCGGTGAATCCGTATCGCACCTCGCCGGAACATGACAAAGCGGTGGAAATCGGTTCGTCCGCCTATAACCAGAACTGCGCTGCCTGCCACGGCCTGGAAGCCAAGTCCGGTGGTATCGCCCCCGACTTGCGCATGCTGGATGCGGGCGAGGCCGGTGATGAGTGGTTTGTGGAGCGCGTGCGCCACGGCGCGGTGCGCGACGGTCGGGTGTATATGCCGAAAATGGCCGATTACCTGAGCCAGGAGGCCTTGTGGGCGGTGCGTACCTACCTGGACTCCGTGCACGTCGAGGAGTAACCCATGCGCCTGTTCGCGTATGTGCTTGGCCTGGCCCTGCTGTGTTGCCAGACGGCACAGGCACAGGTGCGCAGCTATGACCAGATGATCGCCGCCGGCGAGATCAAAGTGGCGGTGTACAAAGACTTCGCCCCCTACAGCTTCCTGGACGGCAGCACGCCACGGGGGGTGGACGTGGAACTGGCCCAGGCCCTGGCCAAGGCGCTGGGGGTGCGGTTGGCGCTGATCTGGGCGCCGGCCGGCGAGAAACTCGACGACGACCTGCGCGACTACATCTGGCGCGGCAGCCCGTTGCACCACCAGCAACTGGCCGACCTGATGATGCGCGCGCCCTACGACCCTGCCTACGCACAAAAGCGCAACGACCAGGGCGAGTTGGAAAACGGCCACGTGGTGATGTTCGGGCCCTACCAGAACGAACAATGGCAGGTGGCGTATGACCGCCGACGCCTGGACAAGGTCGCCAGTGTGGCGGTGTTCGAGCAGCACCCGATTGGCGTCGAAGTCGACAGCGTGCCGTCGTTCTACCTCACCTCGGTATTCAACGGCATGCTCGCCGGCAAGACCCGTCACTACCCCGGCGTGCCCCAGGCGTTCGCGGCGATGAAGGCCGGCGAGGTCGACGCGGTGATGGCCATGCGCGGTGAAATCGACTGGCAGGTGCACGAGGCCCACGACCCGCAACTGGCCCTGGCGCAAAACGCTTACCCCAACATGGGCAAGCAGCGCTGGGAGATCGGCATGGCGGTGCACGAGAGCAATCGCCAGTTGGCCTATGCCGTGGAAGAGGCGCTGGAAGCGCTGATCCGCGATGGCTCGGTGCAGCGCATCTATAGCCACTACAGCCTGCAGTACGAAGTGCCCGACATGTACCAATAGGAGCAGGCGATGAACTGGCGACTGAGCTGCATATTGGCCTGCTGGCTGCCGTTGGCGGCGCACGCCGTGGAGGTCGACCCGGTGCCGTCGGTGATGTGGGCCTTCTACCACAAGCAGTTCCTGGCGGATGCGCCGTTTGTGTTCGACGAGCGGGTCAAGCTGCTGGCGCCGCCGTTCGCCGAGGATGCGCGCCAGGTGCCGCTGGAAATCGACGCCCGTGCGTTCAACGGCGAGGTGGTGAAGATCCTGGCCTGGGCCGAGCTGAACCCGCTGCCGAAGATTGTTGAGTTTGAACCCAAGGCCGGGGTGTTGCCGTGGCTGGCGATCCGTATTCGCATCGAACAGGCCACGCCGTTGCGCGCGGCGGTACTCACCACGGACGGGCTGTGGCATGTCGGCTCGACCCTGATCGACGCCGCCGGTGGTGGCTGCACCGCACCCAGCGTGGTGCGTAGCCAACCGGGGTGGGAGGAGCATATCGGCGAGGTGCTCGGCGGGCGTTACCCACGTGGCGAATTCAGCCGGGTGCGCGTGCAGGTGGCGCACCCGATGGACAACGGCATGGTCAGCGGCATCCCGGAATTTTTTCTCAACCATGCGCAATTGCGTGGCCGGGATGATCAGGTGCTGGCCGAACTGGAGCTGTTCCCGGCGGTCAGCGAAAACCCCAACCTGGCGTTCGATATCGACGCGCCAGGGCCCACCCGCCTGGTGCTGCGTGACAACAGCGGCAACGAATTCGACGCGGCCATCCCCTGACCAGAAGGAGCGCGGCATGCGCTGGATTCTCTTGTTGTGCCTGGGCCTGAGCCTGCCCGCCCTGGCAGACCTCGACTACGCCCTCAAACCCCGACTGATCGCCGACGACACCTGGCTGCTCGAAGGCAGCACCGACAACTTTGCCAAGGCCAATGGCGGCAATATCGTCAACACGGCGTTCATCGTCACCGAGGCCGGCGTGGTGGTGATCGACACTGGCCCGTCGCGGCGCTACGGCGAAGCCCTGCGCCAGGCCATTGCCAAGGTCACCGCCAAACCGGTGGTCCGGGTGCTGATTACCCATCATCACCCCGACCATGCGCTGGGCAACCAGGCGTTCAAGGACGTCCCCATCGGCGCGCTGGCCGACACCACGCAGTTACTGCACGAGCAGGGCGACAGCATGGCGCAGAACCTCTACCGCATGGTCGGCGACTGGATGCGCGGCACCGAAGTGGTGTTGCCCACCCAGGTGCTGGAGCCCGGTGTGCTCAGCGTGGACGGCCACGACCTGCGCCTGCTGGCACTCACCGGGCACACCGGCGCTGACCTGGCGATTCTCGACCAGAGTACCGGCGTGCTGTTTGCCGGTGACCTGGTGTTTTATCAGCGCGCCCTTACCACCCCCAACAGCCCTGGGCTGGCGGTGTGGCTGGCCGACCTCGACACCCTGCAAGCCTTGCCCTGGAGCCTGATCGTGCCCGGCCATGGCCCGGTGGCCAGCGATGCGCAGCCCTTCGCGCAGATGCGCGACTACCTCACCTGGCTCGATCAACTGCTGCGCGACGGCGCCGCCCAGGGCAGCGACATGGCCGAGATGATCCGCAGCCCCATCCCCGAGCGGTTCGCCGCGATCAGCCTGGGCCGCTATGAACTGATCCGCAGCGTCAGCCACCTGTACCCGCGCTACGAGCGCGCGCAGATGCAACGGGTGGATACCCGCTACTAAGGAACTAGCGATCTCGATACTGCGGTCAATTGTGACAATCGCCCCTGCGCCCAAGAATCTGCACCAGACCGGGAAAATTTCCCGGATATAACAAAAAACCGCAGAGGTAGCCGTCATGACCCAACCCGCACGTCGCCAACCCTTCGCCTTGAGTGTGTTGCTCGGTGCCATCCTGTTATCCGGCCAAACCATGGCGGCCGTGACCGACCAGGACATCCTCCAGGACCCGAAAACCCCCGGGCAGATCGTCACCAACGGCCTTGGCGTGCAGGGCCAGCGTTATAGCCCGCTCGATACGCTCAACGTGGACAACGTCAAGGAGCTGCGCCCGGTCTGGGCATTTTCGTTTGGTGGCGAGAAACAGCGCGGGCAGCAGGCGCAGCCGATGGTCAAGGACGGGGTCATGTACCTCACCGGTTCCTACTCGCGGGTGTTCGCGGTGGACGCGCGCACCGGCAAGAAGCTCTGGCAATACGATGCGCGCCTGCCCGATGACATCCGCCCCTGCTGTGACGTGATCAACCGTGGCGTGGCGCTGTATGGCGACCTGGTGTTCTTCGGCACCCTCGACGCCAAGCTGGTGGCCCTGAACAAAGACACCGGCAAAGTGGTGTGGAGCAAGAAAGTCGCCGACCACAAGGAAGGCTACTCGATCAGCGCCGCGCCGCTGGTGATCAACGGCAAACTGATCACCGGCGTGGCCGGGGGCGAGTTCGGTGTGGTGGGCAAGATCGAGGCCTACGACCCGAAAAACGGCGACCTGTTGTGGAGCCGTCCGACCGTCGAAGGCCATATGGGTTACGTCTACAAGGACGGCAAGGCCGTGGAAAACGGTATCTCCGGTGGCGAGGCGGGCAAGACCTGGCCCGGCGACCTGTGGAAGACCGGCGGCGCAGCACCGTGGCTGGGCGGCTACTACGACCCGGAAACCAACCTGCTGTTGTTCGGCACCGGCAACCCGGCGCCGTGGAACTCGCACCTGCGCCCTGGCGACAACCTCTATTCGTCGTCGCGCCTGGCGCTGAACCCGGACGACGGCACCATCAAGTGGCACTTTCAGAGCACGCCCCACGACGGTTGGGACTATGACGGCGTCAACGAGCTGATCTCCTTCAACTACACCGACGGCGGCAAGGAAATCAAAGCGGCGGCGACCGCTGACCGTAACGGCTTCTTCTATGTGCTCGACCGCACCAACGGCAAGTTCATCCGTGGCTTCCCGTTTGTCGACAAGATCACCTGGGCCACCGGCCTGGATAAGAACGGCCGGCCGATCTACAACGAAGCCAGCCGCCCCGGCGCGCCGGGCAGTGAAACCAAGGGCACCTCGGTGTTTGTCGCGCCGGCGTTCCTCGGCGCGAAGAACTGGATGCCGATGGCCTACAACCGCGACACCGGGCTGTTCTATGTGCCGTCCAACGAATGGGGCATGGATATCTGGAACGAAGGCATTGCCTACAAGAAAGGCGCGGCGTTCCTTGGCGCGGGTTTCACCATCAAGCCGCTGAACGAAGACTATATCGGCGTGCTGCGCGCCATCGACCCTAAAACCGGCAAGGAAGTCTGGCGCCACAAGAACTTCGCGCCGCTGTGGGGCGGGGTGCTCACCACCAAGGGCAACCTGGTGTTCACCGGCACGCCGGAAGGGTTCCTGCAGGCGTTCAACGCCAAGACCGGTGAGAAGGTCTGGGAATTCCAGACCGGTTCCGGCGTGCTCGGCTCGCCTGTGACCTGGGAAATGGACGGCGAACAGTACGTGTCGGTGCTCTCCGGCTGGGGCGGCGCGGTGCCGTTGTGGGGCGGCGAGGTGGCCAAGCGGGTCAAGGACTTCAACCAGGGCGGCATGCTCTGGACGTTCAAATTGCCTAAAGAGCTGGTCGCCAAGCACTAAATCTACGACCAAATAACAAGAGCCCCCCCTGCCAACGGCGCATTCGCCCGGCGGCGGGGGCTCTTTACTATCGGGTCATCGCCTGTTGACCGACAGGCCCGGACCCAGACAGAGGCTTCAACATGATCTACGCACAACCTGGTACCCCTGGCGCTATCGTCAGCTTCAAATCGCGCTACGGCAATTTCATCGGCGGCGAGTTCGTTGCGCCGCTCAGTGGTGAGTACTTCACCAATTCCTCGCCGGTCACCGGTGAAGTCATCGCCGAGTTCCCGCGTTCCAACGCCGCCGACATCGACAAGGCCCTGGATGCCGCGCACGCCGCCGCCGACGCCTGGGGCAAGACCTCGGCCCAGGACCGTTCCCTGGTGCTGCTGAAAATCGCCGACCGCATCGAGCAACACCTCGAAGTGCTGGCCGTGAGCGAGACCTGGGACAACGGCAAGGCCGTGCGCGAAACCCTCAACGCCGACGTACCCCTGGCTGCCGACCACTTCCGCTACTTCGCCGGTTGCATCCGCGCCCAGGAAGGCGGCGCCGCCGAGATCAACGAACTGACCACGGCCTATCATTTCCACGAGCCGCTGGGCGTGGTCGGGCAGATCATTCCGTGGAACTTCCCGCTGCTGATGGCCGCCTGGAAACTCGCCCCGGCCCTGGCCGCCGGTAACTGCATCGTGCTCAAGCCGGCCGAGCAGACGCCGCTGTCGATCATGGTGTTTGCCGAGCTGATCGCCGATCTGCTGCCACCGGGCGTGCTGAACATCGTGCAGGGCTTTGGCCGCGAGGCGGGAGAGGCGTTAGCCACCAGCAAGCGCATCGCCAAGATCGCCTTTACCGGCTCCACCCCGGTGGGCGCGCACATCATGCATTGCGCGGCCGAAAACATTATTCCGTCCACGGTGGAGCTGGGCGGCAAATCGCCGAACATCTTCTTTGAAGACATCATGAACGCCGAGCCTGCGTTCATTGAAAAAGC
Organism: Pseudomonas asgharzadehiana; assembly: GCF_019139815.1. Lineage (NCBI taxonomy): Bacteria > Pseudomonadati > Pseudomonadota > Gammaproteobacteria > Pseudomonadales > Pseudomonadaceae > Pseudomonas > Pseudomonas asgharzadehiana. Next base: position 4,102,923 of record NZ_CP077079.1, on the reverse strand, counting down.
CGCCGAAGGCCTGGTGCTGGCATTTTTCAACCAGGGCGAAGTGTGCACCTGCCCGTCGCGGGCGCTGGTGCAGGAGTCGATCTACGAGCCGTTCATGGCCGAAGTGATGAAGAAGATCGTCAAGATCAAGCGCGGCAACCCGCTGGACACCGAGACCATGGTCGGCGCCCAGGCGTCCGAGCAGCAATACGACAAGATCCTCTCGTACCTCAAGATCGCCCAGGAAGAGGGCGCGGTGCTGCTCACCGGCGGCGCGGCCGAGCGTTTGGATGGCGACCTGGCCAGCGGGTATTACATCCAGCCGACGCTGCTCAAGGGCCACAACAAGATGCGCGTGTTCCAGGAGGAAATCTTCGGCCCAGTGGTGGGTGTGACCACCTTCAAGGACGAAGCCGAGGCCCTGGCGATTGCCAACGACAGCGAGTTCGGCCTGGGCGCCGGTTTGTGGACCCGCGACATCAACCGCGCCTATCGCATGGGCCGGGCGATCAAGGCCGGGCGTGTGTGGACCAACTGCTACCACCTGTACCCGGCGCACGCGGCATTTGGCGGGTACAAGAAATCGGGCGTGGGGCGTGAGAACCACAAGATGATGCTCGATCACTACCAGCAGACCAAGAACCTGCTGGTGAGCTACGACATCAATCCGCTGGGGTTCTTCTGACCCCCTGATTGCAACGCGGTCCCCTGTGGGAGGGGGCTTGCTCCCGATAGCAGTGGGTCAGTGACATGAATGTTGACTGACCCACTGCTATCGGGAGCAAGCCCCCTCCCACATTTTGTCCTGGGTACATTCGCGACTATTGCAGTGCATTCACTCCTTCGAAAGTAGCATTCGCACACCCATCCCCCCATGCATTAATGCCTCTACCGGAATCTTCCGGCATAACAAGAGGACTACCCCATGTGGACTAAACCGGCCTACACCGACCTGCGTATCGGCTTTGAAGTGACCATGTACTTCGCCAGCCGCTGATCGCGGGCGCCGCACGGAGGATGCCTCTTTGGTCTGATTGCATTCGCGGCCGGATCGGTTAGTGTGGAGCGCATCTTCCAAAATAATAAAAACAGGCTTTCCAATGAGCCCCAACTTGAGCCTCCTGCGTAAATTCGTCTCGCCTGAAATCATCTTTGGCGCCGGCTGCCGGCATAACGTGGGCAATTACGCCAAGACCTTCGGCGCGCGCAAGGTGCTGGTGGTCAGCGACCCCGGCGTGATCGCCGCCGGCTGGGTGGCGGACGTGGAAGCCAGCCTGCAAGCCATCGGCATCGACTACTGCCTGTACAGCGCCGTGTCGCCCAACCCCCGCGTCGAAGAAGTGATGCAGGGCGCCGAGGTGTACCGCGAACACCATTGCGACGTGATCGTGGCCATCGGCGGCGGCAGCCCCATGGACTGCGCCAAGGCCATCGGCATTGTGGTCGCTCACGGGCGCAGCATCCTCGAATTCGAAGGGGTGGACACCATTCGCGTGCCCAGCCCGCCGCTGATTCTCATCCCCACCACCGCCGGTACGTCGGCGGATGTGTCGCAGTTCGTGATCATTTCCAACCAGCAGGAGCGCATGAAGTTCTCCATCGTCAGCAAGGCGGTGGTGCCGGATGTGTCGCTGATCGACCCGGAAACCACGGCCAGCATGGACCCGTTCCTGTCGGCCTGTACCGGTATCGATGCGCTGGTGCATGCCATCGAAGCGTTCGTGTCCACCGGCCATGGCCCATTGACCGACCCCCATGCGCTGGAAGCGATGCGCCTGATCAACGGCAACCTGGTGCAGATGATCGCCAACCCCAGCGACATTGCCCTGCGTGAAAAAATCATGCTCGGCAGCATGCAGGCGGGCCTGGCGTTTTCCAATGCGATTCTCGGCGCGGTACACGCCATGTCCCACAGCCTCGGCGGCTTCCTCGACCTGCCTCACGGGTTGTGTAACGCGGTGCTGGTGGAACATGTGGTGGCGTTCAACTACAACTCGGCGCCAGAGCGCTTCAAGGTGATCGCCGAGACCTTCGGCATCGACTGCCGGGGCCTTAACCATCGGCAGATCTGCGCGCGGCTGGTGGAGCACCTGATCGCGTTGAAGCACGCGATCGGCTTCCACGAAACCCTCGGCCTGCATGGGGTGCGCGTGGCGGATATTCCGTTCTTGTCCGAGCATGCGATGGACGACCCGTGCATCCTTACCAACCCACGTGAGTCGAGCCAGCGTGACGTCGAGGTCGTGTATGGCGAAGCGCTCTGACGAGCAGCAACGCGCCCTCGCCGGGCTGCTGGGGCTGGGCGACCAGTCGGCGCGCAAGAGCCACTACCCGGAGCTGACGGCGCGCCTGGATGAGTTGGAGGACGAGCGCAGGCGCTACATCCGCCTGAACGACGAGCTGGAGCAGCGCGTGGCCGCGCGCACCGACGAGCTGCTGGAAGCCAACCACAACCTGCAACAGCAGATCGCCCAGCGCGAACAGGTCGAGCAAGCCCTGCGCGACGCCCGCGATGCCGCCCAGGCGGCCAACCGCAGCAAGGACAAATACCTCGCCGCCGCCAGCCATGACCTGCTGCAACCGCTCAATGCCGCGCGGCTGCTGATTGCCACGTTGCGTGAACGTAACCTGCCCAGCGTCGAGCAGGTGCTGGTGGAACGCACCCACCAGGCCCTGGAAGGCGCGGAAGATCTGCTCACCGACTTGCTCGACATTTCGCGGCTGGACCAAGCGGCGGTCAAGCCGGACGTGGCCCTGTATCGGCTGGATGAAGTGTTTGCGCCGCTGGTCTCGGAGTTTCAATCGGTGGCCCAGGCCGCCGGCCTCAACCTGCGGGTGCGCATGGGGCACTACGCGGTGCATACCGACCTGCGCCTGCTCACGCGGATCCTGCGCAATTTCCTCAGCAATGCCTGCCGCTACACCGATGAAGGCTGCATCCTGCTCGGCGCACGCCGCCGTGGTGATTACCTGCGCCTGGAGGTGTGGGACACCGGGCGCGGCATTGCGGCCGACCGGCTGGAGGCGATCTTCCTTGAGTTCAACCAACTGGACGTGGGCCGCGCCGCCGACCGCAAAGGGGTGGGGCTGGGCCTGGCGATTGTCGAGCGTATCGCCGAGGTGCTCGGTTATAGCATCGCCGTGCGTTCGTGGCCGGGGCGGGGCTCGCTGTTCAGCATCGAAGTGCCGCTGAGCGCCCAGATGCCAGCGGCGATCAGCCAGTTGCCGGTGCAACCGACCACGGGCAACCCGCTGCCGGGCCGGCGCTTGCTGGTGATCGATAACGAAACCAGCATCCTGGAGAGCATGCGTGCGTTGCTCGGCCAGTGGGGCTGCGAGGTCGTCATCGCCACCGACCAGGCCGGCGCGTTGCTGGCGTTGCAGGGCAGGGCGCCGGAGCTGATCCTGGCGGACTATCACCTGGACCACGGCGTACTGGGCTGCCAGGTGGTGCGGCAGTTGCGCGAGCATTTCGCGCAGAAGATCCCGGCGGTGATCATCACCGCGGACCGCACCGACCAGTGCCGCCGTGCGCTGCGGCGGTTGGATGCGCCGCTGTTGAACAAGCCGGTCAAACCTGGAAAGTTGCGGGCGGTGTTGAGTCAGTTATTGGGCTAGCCCCTTGACACCTGTCAACACGCGGCGCGGCGCTTTGCCTCATGCTCAAGGCTTGATTTAGAGCCCTGGAGCACCCCATGAGCGCGGCATCTTTCAAATTACCGTTGGGCCTGGTGGTCGCCGTACTGGTGATGACCGGTGTGCTGCTGTTGCCGCTGCCCGCCGACTTGCCGGTAGCGGGGCAGCGGATGCTGGCGATCCTCGCGTTTGCGGTGGTGGTGTGGATTACCGAAGCGGTGTCCTATGAGGCCAGCGCGATCATGATCACCTCGCTCATGGCGTTTTTGCTCGGTACCGCGCCGTCGCTGCAAGACCCCGCGCACCTGATCGGCAGCAGCCCGGCGATCAGCATGGCCCTCACCGGGTTTTCCAACCCGGCGCTGGCGCTGGTGGCGGGCGCGTTGTTTATCGCCGCCGCGATGACCCACACCGGCCTGGACCGGCGCATCGCCCTGGTTACCTTGAGCCGCGTCGGCACCAGCACCCGGCGCATTCTGCTGGGGGCGATTGCGGTGACTATTCTGCTCAGCCTGGTGGTGCCCAGCGCCACCGCACGCAGCGCCTGTGTGGTGCCGATCATGATGGGCGTGATCGCCGCGTTCGGCGTCGATAAACGCTCGAACATCGCCGCCGGGATCATGATCGTGGTGGCCCAGGGCACCAGCCTCTGGAACGTCGGCATCCAGACCGCCGCCGCGCAGAACCTGCTGACCGTGGGCTTCATGGACAAAATGCTCGGCCAGCGCGTGTCGTGGATCGACTGGCTGATCGCCGGTGCGCCGTGGGCGCTGATCATGTCGGCGGTGTTGCTGTTTCTGGTGCTCAAGTTGCTGCCTCCCGAAACCGACAGCATCCCCGGTGGCAAGGAGGCGGTGGCGCAGTCCCTGGTCGATATCGGCCCCATGACCGGCCCACAGAAACGCCTGCTGAGCGTGTCGCTGTTGCTGCTGCTGGCCTGGGCCACGGAAGGGCGCCTGCACGCGTTCGACACCACCTCGACCACCTACGCCGGGTTGGTGTGCCTGTTGCTGCCGGGTATCGGCGTGATGACCTGGAAGGATGTGCAGTCGCGGATTCCGTGGGGCACGGTGATTGTGTTCGGCGTGGGGATCAGCCTCGGTACGGCGTTGCTGAGCACCCAGGCCGGGCAGTGGCTGGGTTCTGCCGTCGTGGCCCACACGGGGCTGGATCAGGTGGGGCCGTTGGGGGTGTTTGCGATTCTGGGGGCGTTTTTGATCGTGATTCACCTGGGGTTTGCCAGCGCCACGGCGTTGACCTCGGCGTTGCTGCCGATATTGATTGCGGTACTGCAGACCTTGCCGGGGGATTTCAGCCGGTTGGGGATGACCATGCTGTTGGGGTTTGTGATGAGCTACGGGTTTATCCTGCCGATCAATGCGCCGCAGAACATGGTGTGCTTGGGCACCGGCACGTTCACGGCGCGCCAGTTTGCCAAGGTGGGCATCCTGGTGACGCTGATCGGGTACGGGCTGATGCTGGTGTTTGCCGCGACCTACTGGAGTTGGCTCGGTTGGATCTGATTGCTCTTCTGAATGCACAAGAGATCTGAATGTGGGGCTTGCTCCCAATGAGGAAGTGTCAGTGGATGCATCTGTTGCTGACCCACTGCCGTCGGGAGCAAGCCCCCCTCCCACATTTTTGACCGTGCCCGCTTCAGCCGTTAATTCCCCGCCAACATGACAAGATGAACTCCATTCAGGTTTACTACTCCCTGAATAACGCCCCCTGCGATCCCAACCGCCGGCTCATCCAGGTCATTGAATGGACAAATACACCCCCCACACCTGGGAACCCCACGAGCGCCCGAGCCTGCCGGGTTCGCCGTCGACACCGTTGCACCCCACGCACAAGCGTTGGCTGTTCGCACTGGTGGGCGTGCTGGTCGCCATCACCGGTGGCCTGGGTAACGCCCTGGTCATCGCCAACCTGCAATACCTGCAAGGCGCCCTCGGCGCGACCACGGCGGAAATGGCCTGGCTGCCCGCCGCTTATGTGATGACCAACGTTTGCATGAACCTGCTGCTGGTGAAGTTTCGCCAACAGTTCGGCCTGCGCGCGTTTACCGAGGTGTTCCTGGTGTTGTATGCGCTGGTGACCTTCGGCCATTTGTTCGTCAACGACCTCAGTTCAGCCATCGCGGTGCGTGCGGCGCATGGGATGGTGGGGGCGGCGCTGAGTTCGTTGGGCTTGTACTACATGATCCAGGCGTTCCCGGCGAAGTGGCGCTTGAAGTCGCTGGTGCTGGGCCTGGGCACGGCGCAACTGGCGTTGCCGCTGGCGCGGCTGTTCTCCGAAGACCTGCTGCAAATCGCCGAATGGCGGGGCCTGTACCTGTTCGAGCTGGGCCTGGCGCTGATCTGCCTCGGCTGCGTGTTCCTGCTCAAGCTGCCGCCTGGCGATCGTTTCAAGACCTTTGAAAAACTCGACTTTCTCACCTTCGCCATTCTCGCCAGCGGCGTCGCGCTGCTCTGCGCGGTGCTGTCCCTGGGGCGTATCGACTGGTGGCTGGAAGCGCCGTGGATCGGCGTCGCCTCGGCCTGTTCGCTGGTGTTGATCATGGCCGGCCTGGCCATCGAACATAACCGCGCCAACCCGATGTTGATGACCCGCTGGCTGGGCAGCGGCACCATGATTCGCCTGGCGCTGGCAGTGATCCTGATTCGCATGGTGCTGTCCGAGCAGTCCACCGGTGCGGTGGGCTTCATGCAGATGCTGAACATGAGTTACCAGCAGATGCACACCCTGTACGTGGTGATGCTGGCCGGGGCGATCAGCGGGTTGGTGGTCAGCGCGTTAACCATCAACCCGGCCCACTTGTTGATGCCGCTGGTGATTTCCCTGGCGCTGATGGCAACCGGCTCGGTAATGGACAGCTTTTCCAGCAACCTGACCCGCCCCGAGAATCTGTACGTCAGCCAGTTCCTGCTGGGCTTTGGCGGCACGTTCTTCCTGGGGCCGACCATGGTGCTGGGCACCAAAAACGTATTGGCCAACCCGCGCAACCTGGTGAGCTTTTCGGTGATGTTCGGCATTTGCCAGAACCTCGGCGGGCTGATTGGCGCAGCGTTGCTCGGCACCTTCCAGGTGGTGCGCGAGAAGTACCATTCCAGCATGATCGTCGAACACCTGAGCCTGATTGACCCGCGTGTGGCCGCACGGGTGCAGAGCGGCGGTTCGGCTTATGGCGGTCTTGTCGCCGACCCGGAACTGCGCAACCTCATGGGCATTCGCAGCCTGGCCACGGCGGCTACCCGTGAGGCAAACGTCATGGCTTACAACGATGTCTTTATGCTGATCGCGATTATCGCGATGCTGACCATGACCTGGATCTTTATCCGCAGTCTGTGGTTGATGAGCACCACCAAAACGGCCACTCCCGTTCAACCCAGCGGCGCGACTTCATGACCGAACCCACGACCACGACCACCAATGCCATCGCCTCCACCCCGGAAGGCACTACGCCGCCGGGCGCCACCGTTACCGAGCCGCGTTCGTTGCGGGTGCGCATACTCTCGTCCCTGGGCTTTGCCGCGATTGCCGTGGTGGGGGTGTTGATTGTGCTTTACGCCTGGCAGTTGCCGCCGTTCAGCAGCGCCGTGGAAACCACCGAAAACGCGCTGGTGCGCGGGCAGGTGACGATCATTGGTCCGCAGCTCAGTGGCTATGTATTTGAAGTGCCGGTGCAGGACTTTCAGTACGTCAAGGCCGGCGATTTGCTGGTGCGCCTGGACGACCGTATCTACAAGCAGCGCCTGGACCAGGCCCTGGCACAGTTGGCGGTGCAGAAGGCCGCCTTGGCCAATGTGGTGCAGCAACGTAACAGCGCCGAAGCGACCATCAAGCTGCGCCAGGCGGCATTGGCGGACAGCCAGGCCCAGGCGCGCAAAAGCACCGCCGACCTGCGCCGCAACGAAGAGCTGATCAGCGACGGGTCGGTGTCCCGGCGCGAGCTGGACGTGACCCGTGCCGCCCATGCGCAAACCCTCGCCGCCGTGACGCAAGCCCAGGCCAGCCTGGAAATTGCCCGGCAGGACCTGCAAACGGTGATCGTCAATCGCGGCTCCCTGGAAGCGGCGGTCGCGAGTGCCGATGCGGCGGTGGAGTTGGCGCGGATCGACCTGTCCAACACGCGCATTACCGCGCCGCGTGACGGTCAATTGGGGCAGATCGGTGTGCGCCTGGGGGCCTACGTCAATTCCGGCGCGCAGTTGATGGCGCTGGTGCCCAAGCAGTTGTGGGTGATCGCGAACATGAAAGAAACCCAGATGGACAACGTGCAGGTCGGCCAACCGGTGACCTTCACCGTGGATGCGCTGAACCACCGCAAATTCCACGGCACGGTGCAGCATATTTCCCCGGCCACCGGGTCCGAGTTCAGCCTGTTGCAGGCGGACAATGCCACCGGCAACTTTGTGAAGATCGCTCAGCGCGTGCCGGTGCGGATTATGGTGGATCCCGACCAGGTTGAGAGTGAGCGGCTGCGGCCGGGGTTGTCGGTGGTGGTGAGCATTGATACGGCGGGGCGCCTGAAAAACAGCCCGCCCTGACATCCCTGACACAACACAAATCAAAATGTGGGAGGGAGCAAGCCACCTCCCACAGTTGGAATGTATTTCAAGGTGAAATCGAGGTGGGTTGATTGGCCTTGCTCCAGCAGTTTCAGGCCCGGTTTGCCCGGCAGGTGATGAGCATTCACCGGATGACTCACCGGCTCGATGCAAAAGAACCCCAGCCCCGGCGGGCAGTACAGCAGGAAGTAATCGGCGCCGCTGGCCTGGCATTCCAGGGCGTAACCCAGCTCGGGCTGTTCAATGCGGCAATGCCCGTCCCACTGGCAAAAGCCGTTGTCCACGAGACCTTCGGGCAGCGCCTTCAATAGCTGAAAATCCCATTCGGGCGGCACTGGCGCCAAGCCTGTCGGCAACTTCGTGGTATCACTCAACCACACCTGTGCCGCCGAGGCCTGCAATCGTGTGTCCGGCCGGCGCGGGAAGTAGGGATGCAACCCCAGCCCGTGCCACGCGGCTTTTTCCGCCAGGTGGGTGACGCGCAATTCGATACTCAGCTCCCCATTGTTCAACCCAATCCGTTGCTCGGCGCGATAGGTAAACGGTGTCTCGCACCGCACCTCAAGCACCACTTCATTCGCCGTTTGGCTGACCACCTGCCACGCCTGCTGCCAGGCCGAGCCGTGAATCGGAAACGGATCGGTGGCGCTGTTGGGCGTCAGCACCAGCCAGCCGTCGGGATTGTCGAACCCTTCTTTTGCAATGCGGTTGGACCAGGGCGCCAAGGGGTAACAGCCCAGCTTGCCGGGCAGGCCGATGTTCAATGCCTGCTGGTCGTTATGCCGCAACAGCGGCTGGCCCGTGGCGCGTGCGGTCCAGTTGACGAGGCTGCCGCCGATGGCGGGGGCGAGGGTGAGGTGTGTGAGTTGATCGCTGATTTCGATGAGGTTTGAAGGCATGGTCTTTCGCCGGATGAAGGGGGACGGTGGCAGGGGCAAATTGTGGGAGGGAGCAAGCCCCCTCCCACATTTGATCTGCTTTGTGCTTGAGAGCGGGTTTACAGCACCACACTCGGCAGCCACAGCGACAAGGCCGGGATGTAGGTCACCGCTATCAGGATCAGGAACAGCACCGCGTAAAACGGCAGCAGCGCCTTCACGGTTTTCTCGATCGTGGTTTTGCCCACTGCCGCGCCGACGAACAGCACCGCGCCCACCGGCGGGGTGATCAGGCCGATGCCGAGGTTCACCAGCATGATCATGCCGAAGTGCACCGGGTCGACGCCGATACCCAGCACCACCGGCAACAGGATCGGCGTGAGGATCAGGATCAGCGGCGCCATGTCCATCACCGTGCCGAGCAACAGCAGCATGACGTTGATGCACATCAGGATCACGTAGCGGTTGTCCGACAGGGTCAGGAACAGCGTGGTGATCTTCGCCGGGATCTGCATCAGGGTCATGATGTAGCCGAAGCTGGCGGCGAAGGCGATCAGGATCATCACGATGGAAATGGTGCGCACCGTGCGGTGCATCAGCTTGGGCAGTTCGTTCCACTTATAGTCGCGGTAGATAAACATGGTCACGAAGAACGCCCACAACACGGCAATCGCGGCCGATTCAGTGGCGGTGAAGATCCCTGAGAGGATACCGCCCAGAATGATCACCATGGCCATCAGGCCCCAGAGTGCATCGGCGGCAATTTTCAGCGCCTGCTTGAGGGGGATGACTTCGCCTTTGGGGTAGTCGCGTTTCTTCGCGAAGATCAGGCACAGCACCATCAGGCACGCGCTCATCAACAGGCCCGGGACCACGCCGGCCATGAACAGCGAGGCGATGGACACCGTGCCGCCGGCCGCCAGGGAGTAGAGCACCGAGTTGTGGCTGGGCGGCGTCAACAGCGCCTGCACCGAGCCGCTGACGGTCACGGCGGTCGCGAACTCACGCGGGTAGCCACGCCGTTCCATTTCCGGGATCAGCACCGAGCCGACCGAGGCGGTATCCGCCACCGACGAGCCCGAGATGGCGCCAAAAAAGGTCGAGGCCACGATATTCACCAGGGACAGGCCACCGCGCACGAAGCCCACCAGCACCCCGGCAAACGCCACCAGGCGCCGCGACATGCCGCCCTCGGCCATGATCGCCCCGGCCAGCACAAAGAACGGGATCGCCATCAGCGAAAACTTGTTCACGCCGCCGGCCACCTGAATCATCAGGGCCTGGAAGGGGATGTCGATCCACCATGCGCCAATCAGCGCTGACAAGCCCAGGGCGTAGGCCACCGGCATGCCGATCAGGATCAAGGCGATAAAGCTGCCCAACAGAACTAAAGCATCCATTTCACGCAGCCCCTTCACTTTCTTCGACGAGGTCGAAGCGCACCACACGACGGTTGCTCTGGTCACCGAGCAGGAGTTTTTCCACCACAAAAATCAGCGTCAACACACCGCCGATAGGGATCGGCATGTAGGTGATGCCCACGCGCAGGGTGGGGATGGCACTCATGAATTGGTTCCAGGTGGACAGGCACAGCTTGGTGCCCCAAATGGCCATGAACAGACAGATGGTCGCCATCAGCAGTTGCGAGAAAATGCCGACGAGGCGGCGTTGTGCGGGCGGCAGGCGGTCAACGACCATGGCCACCGACATATGCGCGCCGGCGCGATAACTGGCGGCGGCACCGATAAAGGTGAACACCAGCATCAGCAGGATAGCGGTGGGTTCCGGCCAGCTTGCGCCGGTACCCAGGACGTAGCGGGCGAAGATGCCCCAGGGGATGATCAGGGCGACGCCGAGAACCGAAAGGCCGGCGACCCAGATACAGGTCATATAGATACGGTCGTTGATGCGCAGCAGTAAATTCTTCATGGCGTTCACCGTGACCGGGCGCGTCAGTACCCACCGCGCCGGGCCTTGTCAGAGAGGAGGGCGTTACTGCACGGCGTCGATACGCTTGATCAGGTCGGCGTAAGGCGCGCCGTACTTGGCCCGCACCGCTGCGGTGGCGTCGTAGAAGGGTTTTTTGTCGACGCTGATGAACTCGACGCCGGCATCCTTGAGTTTTTTCTCACTGCTGGCGGACTTGGCGTCCCACAGCGTGCGCTCATCGGCCTGGGCGGCCTTGGCGGCTTTTTTCACCATGTCTTGCTGGGCGGGGGTGAGTTTGTTCCAGGTGATTTTAGACATCACGATGGGTTCGGGCAGGATCAGGTGTTCGGTGAGGGTGTAGTACTTGGCGTTCTGGTAGTGGTTGTGCTCGAGCATGGTCGGCGGGTTGTTCTCCGCGCCGTCGATGACCCCGGTCTGCAAGGCGCTGAAGATCTCGCCGGTGTCCATGGCGATGCCATTGGCGCCCATCGCGTTGAAGGCTTCGATGAAGATCGGGTTGCCCTGCACGCGAATCTTCATGCTCTTGAGGTCTTCGATTTTGCGCACCGGTTTCTTGGTGTAGAGGTTGCGCGTGCCGCCGTCCATCCAGGCCAGGGCCACCAGGCCGAATTCGGAGTTGGTGATTTTGGCGAGGATTTCGTCACCGATCTCGCCGTCGATGATCTTGCGCATGTGCGCCTGGTCACGGAATACGAACGGCAGGTTGAACACATTCACATCGGGCACCACCGGCCCGACAATGCCGAGGCTGACGCGGGTCATTTGCACGGCGCCGACCTGGGCCTGTTCGACCACCTCTTTTTCGGAACCGAGCACACCACCAGGGAAGTACTTGAAGGTCAGTTCGCCGTTGGTTTCCTTCGTCAGTGCCTTGCCCATGTTCTCTTCGGCAACCACGGTGGGGTAGCCGGCGGGGTGGATATCGGCAAATTTGATTTCCAGCGCGTGGGCGGCGCTGCTGAGGGTGAAGACTGCGGCGGCGAGCAAGGTGCGTTTGAAGTCCATGGGTGTGTCTCCTGTGTTGTTATTTTTTTATTCAAGGCACAGCGATGCAGCTAGAGGGTGAAGGTGGGCTCCGGCAATCCGGTGACGCCGGGGTTGAGGGCGAACACGCCGCCGGACAATGACTCTTCACTTTGGTCGTCACGGATCGAGGTGACGAACAGGGTGTCCAGGCGACTGCCGCCAAAGGCACACATGGTGGGTTTTTTCACCGGCACGCTGAGGGAGCGATCCAGCCGGCCGTCAGGGGTGAAACGGTGGATCAACCCGGCGTCGTTGGCGCAGATCCAATAGCAGCCGTCGGCGTCCACCGCGGCGCCGTCGGGGCGGCCAGGGTGGTTATGCATGTCCACGAACACGCGGCGATTGGACGGCGTGCCGGTGTCGATGTCGTAGTCAAAAGCCCAGATCTGTTGCACCAGCGGGTGCGAATCCGAGGCGTACATCGTGCGGCCATCGGGGCTGAAGGCCAGGCCGTTGAGGGTGATGAAGCCATCCAGTTGGGCGTGGGGTGCTGAGCCTGACGCATAGCGGTAGAGGATGCCCTCGGCGGCATTTTTGCCCATGTTCAAGACCATGCTGCCGGCCCAGAAGCGGCCCTGGCGATCGCAGCGGCCGTCGTTCAGGCGCATGTCTTCACGCGGGTGCTCGACGCTGGCCAAAGCCACGGTGTCGAGGCTGCCGTCGTTGTGCGGGGTGAGTTGGAAAAAACCGGTTTGCATGCCGGCGACCCACTTACCCGCCTCGGTGCGGGCGATGCAGGCCAGCATCTGCGGGGCTTTCCACGCGGCGAGGTGGCCGCTGTCGGCGCTCCAGCGTTGCAGGCGACCATTGGGGATGTCCACCCAGTACAACGCGTTTTCCTCTGGCACCCACACCGGGCATTCGCCCACGGCGTTGCGGGCATCGACGATCAATTCAGCAGTCATGGCAACGCATTCCCTTGGGTTGATGTGAACTCAGTCACCAAACGGCCCGGCTGCGCAGAACGCACCGCCCTGATACACCGCGGCCGGGTCATCGGCGGGCACCGGCGGTTGGGCTTCGACCTGGGCGCGGAACACTTCGGAGCTGTCCTTGGGTCCAAAACCCAGGTGCGCGGCGTAGCGGTTGTCCCACCAGGTAGCGAGGTTGTCCGACACGCCGTAGACCACGGTGTGGCCCACATTTGGCGTGTACAGCGCACGTTCGAGCAGTTGGGTGAGGTCATCGAAGCTCAGCCAGGTATGCATCATGCGGCGGTTCTGCGGCTGCGGGAACGAGGAGCCGATGCGGATGCTCACGGTCTCGATGCCGTAGCGGTCGAAGTAGAAACTGGCCATGTCTTCGCCATAGGACTTGGACAGGCCGTAGTAGCTGTCCGGGCGGCGAGGGGAGTGGGCGTCGATGGTTTCGGTTTGCTTGTAGAAGCCGATCACATGGTTGGAACTGGCGAAGATCACGCGTTTGACGCCATGGCGGCGGGCGGCTTCGTAGATGTGGAAGGTGCCGCTGATATTGGCGCCGAGGATTTCTTCAAATGGGCGCTCTACCGAGACACCGCCGAAATGCAGGATGGCGTCGACGCCTTCGACCAAGTGATGCACAGCTTGTTTGTCGGCGAGGTCGCAGGGCTGGACTTCTTCCGAAACATCGGCAGCCGGGGCCATGGCGGCGATATCGGACAGGCGCAGGACGTGGGCGTAGGGGCGCAGGCGCTCGCGCAGGACTTTGCCGAGGCCGCCGGCGGCGCCGGTGAGGAGCAGGCGGTTGAAGGGCGCTTGGGTGGTCGTGGTCATGGGGATTCCAAATTTTTGTTGTAGGTTGTCGTATGACTGTGTCGAAGTATTGTGATGCAGCCCCAGGTTGTCAACGCTCTTGCCGACGAGTGAGAGTCAAAATGTGGGAGGGGGCTCCCGATGAGGGAGTGCCAGTAAATGTATCTGTTACTGACTGATCTATATCGGGAGCAAGTCGAATCGTCGCACCGCCCTCCCACAGGGGATTCGCTGTAGGAGGACGACTAAGTTCTACAGCAGGGAAATCGGATAGCTGACAAAAATCCGGTTCTCGTCAAACTCGTTGGTGCTGAAGTCCCGACGAATTGACGCGTTGCGCCATTTCACGTTGAGGTTCTTCAGCGCGCCGCTCTGCACGGTGTAGGCCAGCTCCGATTCACGGCCCCATTCCTTGCCATCGGTGATCGTCCCGGTGTGCACGTTGCTGCCGCTGATATAGCGGTTCATCAAGGTCAGCCCCGGCACGCCGAGTGCCGCGAAGTTGAAGTCGTGGCGCACCTGCCAGGATTTTTCCTTGGCGTTGTCATAACTGGAGTTGTAGCTGTCGTTGGCCAGGGTGCCGCCGCTGGTGCCGTTGACGCGCATCCACACGCTGTCGCCGGTGAGTTTTTGCAGGCCCACGTAGAAGGTGTTGCCACCGTATTTGGCCGAGAGCAGGGCGAAGGTGGTTTTGTTGTCGAGGTCGCCGGCCAGGGCGCTGCCGTCTTCCTTGCCGCTGAAAAACCCGAGGTTGGCGCCCAGGGTCCAGTCGCCCACGGGTTGGCTGTGGGTCAGGTTTATGTAGCGCTGCTGGTAGATATCGGTGAGTTCGGCGTACCACAGGCCGACCTGGGTGCGTTTTTCGTTGAAGCTGTATTCGCCGCCGCCGAAGTTGAAACGGTCGGAGGTGAACGCGGCTTTGCCGTTCATGAACATGTCTTCCATGCTCGCGTCGTTGCGTGGGCTGTTACCCCGGAACTGCCCGCCGTAGAGGGTCAGGCCGGCGATTTCATTGGAGGTCACCTGGCCGCCGCGGAACGTTTGGGGCAGGGAGCGGCCATCGTCGGAACGCAGGATCGGCAATACCGGCATCCATTCGCCGACCTTCAACTCGGTCTTCGATAGCTTGGTTTTCAACGCCACGCCCAGGCGCCCGAAGTTATCGGCGGGGCGGCCGTCGTCGTGGATCGGCAGCAACTGAGTACCCCCGGTGCCTTTGCCGCCATCGAGCTTCTGCGAATACAGGCCCAGCACATCCAGGCCAAAGCCCACGGTGCCTTGGGTGAAGCCGGACTTGGCGTCGAGAATGAAACTCTGCGTCCATTCTTCAGCCTTGCCCTGGGCATTGGCCGGGTTGGTAAAATTGCGGTTGAAGTAGGCGTTGCGCAGGTTGAGCGTGGCCTTGGCGTCATCGACAAAACCTTCGGCGTGAGCACCGAGAGGCAGGGTGAAGGCCAGGCTGCCGAGGCCGATAAGGCCCAGGCGTGAAGAGGAATTGCGGGCGAATTGACTCACAGCGGTGCTCCCTTCTTTGTTGTTTTTATTATTTGTTATACGTCGTCGTACAACATTTGAGGGGATATTTGCGGGGTTTTCGTGGAGTGTCAAGCAGAAGTTATACGATGACTAAGCGGGAGGTGATCTAAAAAAGCGGACACGGTCAATGCGGGAGGGGGCTGCATTCAAACTTGAGAGCGGTGGGGTTCAGCCAGCCAGGACCATCGGAGGCAAGGTGCCAAGCACTGACACGGCCGCTACCGCGCCCACACCCAGGGCCCATTCCAGCATCACACTGGTTTTCAGGGCGGCCAGGCGCTGCTCGCACTGCTCCAGGCGCAACCGGTTGAGCAACGCCAGCGCTACCATGCCCAGCACGAGCATCGCCTTGATCAACAGAATCAGCGCAAACCCGCTGAACAATGGCGTGGGCCACAGTTGCCCGGTGAGCACGCGCACGTTGATCAGCCCGGTGACCAGCAAGCCGGCAACCAAACCGTAGCCCACACCGCTGAAGCGCCGCAGGACCGTCTGCAACGCATACCCCGGCGGTTGCCTGAGGATCAAGACCAGCAACAACAACCCACCCAGCCATGCACCGACACAGGCCAGGTGCGCCATTTGATTAAGGATCAGCAACTGCCCGCTAAGGCCGTCGAGCATCGCGCCATGGCCGACGGGCGCCAGGGTTACAAGCAATAGCGCCAGCAACGCCAGGCGCAAGGCCGGCCAGGGTTTGATCAGCGCGATCAGCAGTAGCAGGTTGAGCAGCAAGTGCCAGCCCCACACCTGGCCAAAAAAAGTCTTGCCCAGCACCAATCGCACCGTGCTCGGTTGCAGCGCTGCGCTCCAACTGCCGGCCATGCTTGCGGTGATCAACAACAACCAGGCCACCCCGGAAACCAGCGCCACCCAGGCCAGGCCACGGGTGATGCGCAGCAGTTGCCGGTCCAGCCTCGGCTGCGGTGCAGCGCCCAAAAGCCGGGGCCTGAACACGCAGGCCCCGAACATCAGCAACACCACGCTGAAATGCAGGAAGCGGCACAGCACCAGCAGCGTCATCATCGGTTATTGGCCAACCTTGAAGCTGTATTCACCGTTGCTCTTGTGGGTGTCGACCGAGACGGCGTTCCACACGACTTTGTAGTTGCCGGCGGCCAATGGCGCAGCGGGGGTGACCACCAGGACTTTTTTGTCGGCGTCCGGTGTTTCTACGCCCTTGATGGCAACTTCGGTGCCGTCCTTGCTCAGGGATACCTTGGTGAAGGTGGCCTCGACGCCTTCGCTGAACGTCAGGCGCAGCTCCTTCGGCGCCGCGCCGCTGCTGTCGGCGGCAGGTTCCGAGCTTTTCAGATGGGCGTGGGCAAAGGCCGCCGAGGCACCCAGCAGGGAAGCAAACAGGGCGATGGCGGTGAGGGATTTCTTGATCAACATTGTTCAATACCAATCAATGGGCAGGAGCGGGCAGTGTACGAAGTTTCAGTTGCCCCTGTCGCCCCGATCTAGAGCGGATGGTAGTCTTTGGGCCAAGTAGTTGTCAGGGAGCCCTTATGGGCAATCACAAGATCGGAATTCGTCGGGTCAACGTCGAGAAAATCCTGCTGGCGGCGGAGAAAGTCTTCGCCGAGAAAGGCTATGGCAGCACTGCCATGGCCGACATCGCCGAGCAAGCGCAACTGCCGCGCTCCAACCTGCATTACTACTTCACCACCAAGAGCGAGTTGTACAGCGCGGTGCTGTTCGACCTGCTCGATGTGTGGAAGCAGGACGCCCTGAGTTTCGAAACTTTCGATGACCCACGGGTGGTGCTCAGCAGCTACATCCGCGCCAAGATGCAACGCTCGCGCACGCGGCCCTATGGCTCCAAAGTCTGGGCCAACGAGATCATCCATGGTGCGCCCACTCTGGGTGAGGCATTGGATGAAAGCCTGTACGACTGGGCCAAGATGAAGGAGGCGAAAATTCGCCAGTGGGTGGAAGACAAACGCATCCTGCCGGTGGAGCCGTCGAGCCTGCTGTACATGATCTGGGCCTCGACCCAGCACTACGCTGACTTTGACCACCAGGTGAAGATTTTGAATGATCACCAGCCGCTGTCGGATAGGCAGTTCGAGAAGGCGATCCAGACGGTGACGGCGGTGATATTGCGGGGGATTGGGTTGGAGCCTTGAGTCTTGTGGTGAGGCTGATGGCCCTATCGGGAGCAAGCCCCCTCCCACATTTTGAATGTGTTCACACATCGAAATGTGGGAGGGGGCTTGCTCCCGATAGCGGCCTAAAGGACTACACAGCCTCCCGGTAGGGATTGCGGGGGTCCTGGGTCCAGTTCAAAAACGGCTTGCCCGTGTCCACCGGCACCATCTCGATGCAGTCGGCCACCGGGCAGGTGATCTGGCACAGGTTGCAGCCCACGCACTCATCATCGATGACCTCGTAGGTGTGCGTACCGTCTGCCTGTTTCACGCTGGCGATGGCCTGGTGCGAGGTGTCTTCACAGGCAATATGGCAACGGCCACAGCCAATACAGGCCTCTTGGTCGATCTTGGCGATCACCTGGTAGTTGATGTCCAGGTACTTCCAATCCGTGGTATTGCCCACCGCCTTCCCGGAAAACGCTTGCAGGCTGGTGTAGCCCTGGCTGTCCATCCACCGCGACAGCCCATCCTTCATCTCTTCAACGATGCGGAACCCATGCAGCATCGCCGCCGTGCACACCTGCACCGCGCCGCAACCCAGGGCGACGAATTCCGCGGCGTCGCGCCAGTTGCCGATGCCGCCGATGCCGCAGATCGGCAGGCCTTGGGTCTGCGGGTCGCGAGCGATTTCGGCGACCATGTTCAAGGCGATCGGCTTGACTGCCGAGCCGCAATAACCGCCGTGGGTGCTTTGCGTACCGACGGTGGGCAGGGCAACCATGTGTTCGAGGTCGACGCTGGTGATGGAGTTGATGGTGTTGATCAGCGATACCGCATCCGCACCGCCTCTGTAAGCGGCACGCGCGGCCACGCGGATATCGGTGATGTTCGGCGTGAGCTTGACGATCACCGGCAGTGAGCAATAGGTCTTGCACCAGCGCGTCACCTGTTCCACGTATTCCGGCACCTGGCCCACCGCCGCGCCCATGCCGCGTTCGGGCATGCCGTGGGGGCAGCCGAAGTTCAGTTCGATGCCGTCGCAGCCAGTGGCTTGCACCAGCGGCAGGATGTTTTTCCAGGACGCTTCAACACAGGGCACCATCAGCGACACGATGAGCGCACGGTCGGGCCAGTCCTTTTTCACCTGGGTGATTTCCCGCAGGTTGATCTCCAGGGAACGGTCGGTGATCAGCTCGATATTGTTGATGCCCAGCACTTCACGGTTGGCGCCGTAATGTGCCGAATAGCGCGACGACACGTTGACCGCCGCCGGGTCTTCACCCAGGGTTTTCCACACCACGCCGCCCCAGCCGGCCTCAAAGGCGCGGACCACGTTGTAAGCCTTGTCGGTGGGTGGCGCGGAGGCCAGCCAGAACGGGTTGGGGGCTTTGATACCGGCGAAGACAATCGAGAGATCGGCCATTACGCAGCCTCCACATTGAGCATGAGTTGGGCGTGCATGGCTTCGGCGGCCAGCTTGCCGTGTTGCACCGCCTGCACGGTGAGGTCCTGGCCGAGGCTCACGCAATCGCCGCCGGCGTAAATGCCTGGAATGCTGGTGCGCAGGTGCTCGTCGACGAAAATCCGCTCGCCCACGCGATGCAGTTGCTGGGCCAGTGGATCGTGCAATGCCGCGTTGTCGAAGCCTTGCCCGATGGCCTTGAAAATCGCATCGGCGGCCAGTTCGAAGGTGTCTGCGGTGGCGCTCAGGCGGCCGTTTTCCAGGCGCGTGCGGGCAAAGCGCATGCCGCGCACATGGCCTTGAGCGTCGAGCAAGACTTCCTCGGGTTGGGCCCAGGTCAGCAGGCGTACCTGGTTGGCCTTGGCGATGTCCTGTTCGTGGTGAGTGGCGCCCATGTCCGCCAGGCCGCGACGGTAGACAAGGTTGACGTCGCGGGCACCGAGACGGGCCATTTGCACGGCCATGTCGATGGCCGTATTGCCGGCGCCGAGCACGATGCAGCGGTCGGCCAGCGGCAGTTGGGTCAGGTCATCGGCCTGGCGCAGTTCGCGGATGTAGTCGGTGGCGGCGAGCAGGCCGGGGGCGTCTTCATGGGGCAGACCCAGTTGTTTGCTGGCGGCGAGGCCGAGGCCGAGGAACACCGAATCGTATTGCTGGTGCAGTTCGCTCAGGGTGAGGTTGTCGCCCAGGCGCTGGCCGTGTCGAATCTCGATCCCGCCGATTTGCAGCAGGAACTCCAGCTCCTTCTGGGCGAAGTCGTCCACCAGCTTGTACTTGGCGATCCCGTATTCATTCAGGCCGCCGGCCTTTTCCCGCGCTTCGAAAATCACCACGTCATGGCCGTGCAAGGCAGCGCGATGGGCGCAGGCCAGGCCGGCGGGCCCGGCGCCGACCACGGCAATGCGTTTACCGGTGGGCGCGGCGCGTTGGAAAGGGTGCTCGCCAAAGTGCGCGTTGTCGATGGCGTAGCGTTGCAGCAGGCCGATCAGCACCGGTGCGCACTCTTCGGCGTGGTTACGCACGCACGCCTGTTGGCAGAGGATCTCCGTGGGGCACACCCGCGCGCAACTGCCGCCGAGGATGTTGGCCGAGAGGATTTTCTGCGCGGCACCTTGCACATTGTCGGTGTGGATGTTGCGGATGAACGACGGGATATCGATCTCGCTGGGGCATGCATTCACGCACGGCGCGTCGTAGCAATACAGGCAGCGCGAGGCTTCCAGCTGGGCCTGGCGGGCGTTGAGCGGGGGCGCCAGGTCGGTGAAATGGGCGGCGAGGGTTGTGCCGTCTTCACGGGGGTGGGGGAGGTGGGTCAGGGTCTGGATCACGGTGGTGGCCTCACGGTTTTTTTTTTGGATTGCCTCTAAATGGGCATTTTTGTTGCCTGTGCTGGCCTCATCGGGGGCGAGCCCCCTCCCACATTTGACCGCGTTTTTCCAATTGGAATGAGATCAGTGTGGGAGGGGCGACTTGCTCCCGATAGCGGTCTCAGCGTTTCACGGCCGTGGGCCTGGAATGCTCGGCCCGCTTGCTCAACTGCTCGAACACCGGCGGGTACGCCGGCCGTTCCACATAACGCCCGGCCCCGCGCTCGGCGCGCAGGTCGCCATCGGCCCAGACCAGCTTGCCCTGGCTGATGGTATGGCTCGGCACGCCGCGCACGGTCTTGCCTTCGAAGATGTTGAAGTCGACTTGCTGGTGATGGGTCTTGGCGGAGATGGTCCGGGTGCCTTCGGGGTCCCATAGCACCAGGTCGGCATCGGCCCCCACGCGGATCGCGCCTTTGCGTGGGTAGAGGTTGAAGATCTTCGCGGTGTTGGTGGACGTGAGTGCGACGAACTCCTGCATGGACAGGCGCCCACTGTTGACGCCTTCATGCCACAGCAGCGCCATGCGGTCTTCGATACCGGCGGTACCGTTGGGGATCTTGCTGAAATCGTCGCGCCCCGCGGCTTTTTGCTCGGCGCAGAAGCAACAGTGGTCGGTGGCGGTGGTGTGCAGGTTGCCCGCTTGCAGGCCGTGCCAAAGCGCCTCCTGGTGCCCACGCGGGCGGAACGGCGGGCTCATCACGTAGCCGGCGGCGGTTTGCCAGTCGGGGTGCTGGTAGACGCTGTCGTCCAGCAACAGGTGGCCGGCGAGCACTTCGCCGTACACCGGCTGGCCCTTGGCGCGGGCATAGGTGATTTCATCGAGCGCCTCCTTGGTGGAC
Organism: Pseudomonas asgharzadehiana; assembly: GCF_019139815.1. Classification (NCBI taxonomy): domain Bacteria; kingdom Pseudomonadati; phylum Pseudomonadota; class Gammaproteobacteria; order Pseudomonadales; family Pseudomonadaceae; genus Pseudomonas; species Pseudomonas asgharzadehiana. Next base: position 4,081,847 of record NZ_CP077079.1, on the reverse strand, counting down.
ACATGCACCAGGTACAACGGCGTGCCGAGGGTCTCGGCGATGCGGATAGCGCGGCTGGCCGCTTCGCCTTCAACCTGGGACGGGCGCGACAGCGGATGCGCTTCCGGCCCGGTGATGCCTTGGGCCATCAGCTTGCGTTGCAGGTGGTACACCAGCTCGCCGTTTTCCGCATGCACGGTGGGCACCGCGCCCAGTTCCAGGCAGCGCTCGAAGCTGGCGACCAGGGTATCGTCCGCCGCCATGATTGCGTTCTTGTAGGCCATGAAGTGTTTGAAGCTGTTGATGCCGTGATGGCTGACCAACTCGGCCATTTCCGCGCGCACTTGCTCGCTCCACCAGGTGATCGCCACGTGAAAACCGTAGTCGGATGCGCACTTTTCGGCCCAGCCGCGCCACTGGTGAAAAGCTTCCATCAGCGACTGCTGCGGGTTGGGAATCACAAAGTCGATGATCGACGTGGTGCCGCCCGCCAAACCCGCCGCCGTGCCACTGAAAAAGTCTTCACTGGCCACGGTGCCCATGAAGGGCAGTTGCATATGGGTATGGGGGTCGATGCCGCCGGGCATCAAGTATTGGCCACTGCCATCGAGTACTTCAGTACCGGCCGGAATATCCAGACCGGTGCCAATGGCGCGAATCAAGCCGCCCACACATAAAACATCGGCGCGGTAACTTTCATCATGGGTAATAACGGTGGCGCCACGGATCAACAGCGACATGTCGAGTTCCTCACAGGCTTGACCGGCTTGTGCCAGTTCTAAGTGTTGTAATGCTGCTTGCCGATGGCTGGTTGATTCTTGTCATCGGTGACAGGAATAGAAACTAGCCCGAGTTTTTCGATTGGGCAAGCAGATTTTTTATAAGCTTATTCAGATAGTAAATACTTAATTTTTAAAGGAAAAAATCAAATATCACCAAAATGTAGCGGCCTCTCCCCATTTTGACGCACTTGACAGGTTCGAGATTTGAGCAACATTTTCTATTGCAAATCAGGTGCTTGAGATATGCCTCTTGACGGCGTCGGGAAATAAAAATAATTGTGTCGCACCAGATTGAACCCCGACAGTTCGGGCAACTTGCAGGTTATTGCGCCTGGGTAACGCGGCAAGTGCGTAAGGTTTAATCGGAAAGCTGATTAACATCAGCAAGTTATATAAGCGGTGCGGGCGTGGTGGTGGTTTTCGGCACGGTTATTGAGTGCGGTAACGGCTGGCCGGGCCCGTGATGTCATGTTGTTTACGAGGTACTCCGGCCACCTGCATTCACTACGCAGGTGAGCAAAAATAATTCGAAAAAACCGTGGAGCGGCCATGCAACAGAACAGATCGCAAGTCATTGAACGCAACGGCCTGTACGAACTCGACGCCGGCCCCGACGTCCTCGACAGCCCTCGCTACAACCACGACATGGCACCGACCAAGGTGCACGAACGAACCTGGAACACATGGCACATCACCGCGCTGTGGGTTGGCATGTCGATCTGCGTGCCCACCTACACCCTGGGCGGGGTGCTCACGGCGTATTTCGGGTTGTCGGTGGGCGAGGCGCTGGTGGCGATTTTGCTGGCCAATATCGTGGTGCTGATCCCGTTGACCCTCAATGCCTTCCCGGGCACCAAGTACGGCATTCCATTTCCAGTGTTGTTGCGTTCATCGTTCGGCATTCTCGGCTCCAACGTGCCGTGTTTGATACGGGCGCTGGTGGCATGCGGCTGGTTTGGTATCCAGACGATGTTTGGCGGGCTGGCGATTCACCTGTTCCTGGGGTCGATCTTCGAGGGCTGGAAGTCCCTCGGCGGCACCGGTGAAGTGATCGGTTTCATGGTGTTCTGGACGCTTAACCTGTGGGTGGTGCTGCGTGGCGCCGAATCGATCAAGCGCCTGGAGACCCTGTCGGCGCCGCTGCTGGTGGCGGTGGGGATCGGCCTGCTGGTGTGGGCGATGCCCAATGTGTCGCTCAGCGAACTGATGGCGATCCCGCCCAAGCGTCCGGAAGGCGCGAGCCTCACCGGTTATTTCATGGCGGGGCTTACCGCGATGGTGGGGTTCTGGGCCACCTTGTCGCTGAACATTCCCGACTTCAGCCGCTACGCCAAGAGCCAGAAAGACCAGATCCTCGGGCAGATTTTCGGCCTGCCGCTGACCATGTTCCTGTTCGCCGCGCTTGGCGTGGTAATGACCGCCGCCTCGGTAAAACTGGTGGGCGTGAGCGTGTCCGACCCGGTCACCTTGATCGGTCATATCCACAGCCCTGTCTGGGTGGCCGTGGCCATGGCGCTGATCATTGTCGCCACGTTGTCCACCAACACGGCGGCCAACATCGTCTCGCCCACCAACGACTTCCAGAACATCGCGCCCAAGCTGATCAACCGCACCACGGCGGTGATCCTCACGGGCCTGGTCGGGCTGGTGCTGATGGCCCATGAACTGCTGAAAAAACTCGGCCTGATCGTCTCCGATGTGAGCCTGGAGACCGTCTATTCCAACTGGTTGCTGGGCTATTCAAGCCTGTTGGGGCCGATCGCCGGGATCATGGTGGTGGACTATTTCATTACCCGCAGACAGCAATTGGACCTGGCCGGCCTTTACCGCGACGACGTGTACCCGGCATGGAACTGGAGCGGCTTTATCGCCTTTGGCGTGCCGGTGGTACTGACCTTGCTGTCGCTGGGCAGCGATGCGTTCAGCTGGTTCTACAGCTATGGCTGGTTTACCGGCTCGGCGTTGGGCGGGGTGTTGTATTACGGGTTGAATGCCAGGCGTGGCGTGATTCCGGTCGCGGCTAAATCCCCGTTGTAAACACTGCCAAATGTGGGAGGGGACTTGCTCCCGATTGCGGTGGGTCAGCCGCCCATGCACTGGCTGAAGGGCTGCTATCGGGAGCAAGCCCCCTCCCACACTGAATCGCGTTTCACCTGTTCCAATCATAAGAAACTCAGCCTGAGGAGATCCCCATGAACGCTGCCCTGGACGTTCTGCAATCGACCGATCAGCACATCAATCGCGACCGCTTGTGGCAGTCGCTGATGGACCTGGCCACGCTCGGCGCCACGCCCAAGGGCGGCGTGTGCCGGCTGGCCCTCACCGACCTCGACCGCAAGGCCCGCGACCTGTTTGTGCAGTGGTGCGAAGCGGCCGGCTGCACCGTGACGGTGGATGGCATCGGCAATATTTTCGCCCGCCGTCCGGGGCGCAATCCCGATTTGCCGCCAGTGATGACCGGCAGCCATATCGACACCCAGCCTACCGGCGGTAAGTTCGACGGTTGCTTCGGTGTGCTGGCGGGGGTGGAAGTGCTGCGTACCCTCAATGACCTGAACCTGCAAACCGAGGCGCCATTGGAAGTGGTGGTGTGGACCAACGAAGAGGGCTCGCGTTTTCCACCGTGCATGATGGGCTCCGGGGTGTTCGCCGAGAAGTTCACGCTGGCGGACACCCTGGCCAAGGTGGATGCGGATGGGGTCAGCGTGGGTGAGGCGTTGAATGCCATTGGCTATGCGGGAACGCGGCCGGTCAGCGGGCACAAGGTCGGCGCTTACTTTGAGGCGCATATCGAGCAGGGGCCGATTCTGGAGGATGAGAAAAAGACCATCGGCGTGGTGCTTGGTGCCCTCGGGCAAAAATGGTTTGACTTGAAGTTGCGCGGCGTCGAGGCGCATGCCGGGCCAACGCCGATGCACCTGCGCAAGGACGCCCTGGTGGGTGCAGCGGCCGTGGTCGCGGCGGTGAACGCGGCAGCATTGGCGCACCAGCCCCATGCGTGCGGCACGGTCGGTTGCCTGCAGGCATATCCGGGTTCACGCAATGTCATTCCGGGTGAAGTGCGCATGACCCTGGACTTTCGTCACCTGGAACCGGCGCGGTTGGATGCGATGATTGCCCAGGTGCGCAAGGTGATCGACGACACCTGTGCCAAGCATGGCTTGAGCTTCGAGATGCAGCCCACCGCCGACTTCCCGCCGCTGTACTTCGATAAAGGTTGCGTGGACGCCGTGCGCGATGCCGCCAATGGTTTGGGGTTGTCGAACATGGACATCGTCAGTGGGGCAGGGCACGACGCGATCTTCGTCGCCGAACTGGGCCCGGCGGGGATGATCTTCGTGCCGTGCGAAGGCGGCATCAGCCATAACGAAATCGAGAATGCCGCGCCGGATGATCTGGCGGCGGGGTGCGCGGTGCTGTTGCGCGCCATGGTTGCTGCTTCGGCCGCGATTGCCAGCGGTAAGCTTGCGGCCTGAAATGCGCTAAACAATGTGGGGGCTTGCTCCCACATGGGGCCTGTGGTGTTTATACATTGTGTGTCTGGCATAGAGCCAGTGTGGGAGGGGGCTTGCTCCCGATGACGGTGGGGTGGGCACTGCATGCATCAACTGAAGCAGTGCCATCGAAAAAACCGCCTCATGCCCCAGGCTGCCAACCACCCCCCAACGCCGTCAGCAACCCCACACTCGCTTGCAACTGCCGCGTCTGCACCGCCTGCAACGTCCGTTGCGCCTGCAATGCCGCCGTTTGGGCGGTTACCACGTCCAGGTAGCTGACCGCGCCCGCCTGATAGCTGTTCATTGCCAAGGCCTCGGTATGCTGGGCTGCATCCGCCGCTGCTTGTTCATCCTGTGCCTGCTGTTGCAAATCGCGCAGTTGCGCCAGGTTGTCTTCCACTTCGCGTACGGCTTTGAGCACTTGGCTGCGGTACTGCGCGCTGGCTTCTTCAAACTCGGCCTTGGCCTGGCGCTCATTGGCGCTTAAACGCCCGCCGTCGAAAATCGGCAGATTCATCAGCGGCCCCAGCGCCCAGTACCGATTACCCGCCGAGAGCAAATTCCCCACGCCCTGCGTCTGCCCACCGACCACCCCGGTCAAACTGAAATCCGGATACCACGCCGCCTTGGCCACGCCGATAGTCGCGTTGGCCGCAAACACCCGTCGTTCTGCCGCCGCGATATCCGGGCGACGTTGCAGCAGTTGACTTGGCAACTGCGACGGAACTACCGGCAGGGCGATCAAGTGCTTGTCGGGCGGCAAGCTAAAGTCGCCGGCTGCCACGCCCACCAACTCACCGATGGCATGCTCAGTGAGGCGGCGTTGCCCGCGCACCTCATCCCATTGCGCCTTGGCCTGCGCCAGTTGATTTTGCGCACGGGTCAGGTCCAGCTCCGAGGCAATCTGGCCTTCGTAACGGCTGCGGGTCAGTTGCAGTGCCTGCTTGAAATCCTCCAGCGAGCCAGTGAGGATCCGGCTCTGGGCGTCCAGCCCGTTGAGCTGCACGTACAAGGTTGCCAATTGACGCTGCAAGCTCAGGCGCGCCACCGCCAAGTCATCTCCGCACGCTTGTGCCTGGGCATCGCCGGCCGCGACCTGGTTGCGGATTCTGCCCCACAGGTCCAGCTCGTAACTCAACGAAAACCCGGCGCTGTTGCTGTCGTACACCGACGGCTGCGTGGTGCCCCGCAACGGCCGCGAGTCCGATTGGCGCTGGCGCAGGGGCTGCGCGCTGGCGGTGATCTGCGGGAACAACCCCGCCTGCAGCTGGCTGGCGTACGCCTGTGAGGCGTCGAAGTGCGCGAGTGCCGCCGCCAGGTCCGGGTTGGCCTTGAGCAGTTGCTGTTGCAGGTCATTCAGGCGCGAATCGTGATAGAGCTGCCACCATTCGGGGGCCAGTAGGTCGGACGGTTGCGCGCTGTGCCAGGGGCCGTCGCTGATTTGTTCGCGGTAGTTGGCCGGCAGGTCGAGCGTCGGCACCTTATAGGTCGGCGCCATCGAGCAGCCTTGCAATGCCAGCAGCATCACCGCCGCGAGCGGTTTAAGCCTTGGGTGCATGCGCACCTCCGGCGTCGGCCAGCTGTACGGCATCGCCTTCGCGCAGAGCATCGGGCGGGTTGTCGACGATGCGGTCGGCGGGTTTCAAACCTTGGTCGATCACCAGGCGTTCGCCCAGGTCCAGGCCGATATGGATCGCTTGCAGGTGCACATGATTCTGCGCATCCAGCACCGCGACCTGGGTGCCCTGGGCGCGGAAAATCAAGGCGCTGGCCGGGATGCTCACACCATGGGTATCCGCCGGAATCGGTAGGGTGGCTTCGGCGTAGTCGCCGGGCAGCAACTGCCCGCTGGGGTTGTCGACCACGAACTGTGCGAGCAGGGTACCGGAGCGGCGGTCGATGGCGGTGGAGTCGCCGATCAAGCGTGCGGTGAAATGCTTGCCGGGGTGTTCGGGCACGGTCAACGCTGCCTCCAGGCCGGGGTGGATCACCGCCGCGTAGTTCTGCGGCACCGGCACGTACAGGCGCAGTTGATGGGTGTCGGCAATGTTGAACAGCTCCGGATCGCTGTCGGTGTCGGCCTTGATCAACTGGCCGATATCGGTATTGCGCGCGGTGATGGTGCCGGCGAACGGCGCACGAATGGTCTTGTAGCTTTCCAGCGCCGACAGCCGTGCGACGTCGGCAGCCGCCGCCTCGGCATTGGCTTTGGCGGCCGCGGCGTTGGAGGTTTTTTCATCGGCTTCCTGGCGCGACACCGAGTGGCTGGCCAACAGGTTCTGCCAGCGCGTGGCGGTGGTTTGCGCCAGCCGCGCATTGGCTTGTTCCTGCACCAGCCTTGCCTGGGTTTGTGCAAGCTGTTGATCCAGGTCCGGGCTGTCGATTTGTGCAAGTATTTGCCCTGCTTTGACCGGGCTGCCGATGTCGACTTTCCAGTCCTTGAGGTAACCGCTGACCCGTGCGTGAATCGGCGCCTTGCTCCAGGCTTCCAGGTGCGCGGGCAAGCGCAGGGTGTCGCCGGTGGCGTTCTGTTTGGGTTGAAACACCATCACTTGGGGGACCGCGGCGGTTTCGGTCCAGGCAGTGACGGTTTGTGCGTGCAAAGTGCGCGCGTGCAGGCCGTTGGCGACCAGCAGGGCGGCGAGGGTCAGGCCACCGATACCCAGCAGCATCAGGCGCTTGCGCGAGGGTGTGTGATCAGACGACATGTGGGGTTTCTCCAACAGCTGCGCGAGTGGGGTGACGCCCGTGGACCAGGCTGAAGACCACGGGAACGAACAATAGGGTGGCGACGGTGGCAAAGATGAGGCCACCGATGACGGCGCGGCCCAGCGGCGCGTTTTGCTCCTCGGACAAGGCCAGCGGCAACATGCCGATGATCATCGCCAGGGCGGTCATGCACACCGGGCGAAAGCGCGTATAGCCGGCTTCCAGCGCGGCCTTGAGCGCGTCGCCATGTTCGGCCAGGCGTTCACGGCAAAAGCTCACCACCAGGATCGAGTTGGCGGTGGCCACGCCCATGCACAGGATCGCCCCGGTCAAGGCGGGCACCGACAGCGAGGTGCTGCTGAGGAACAGCATCCACACGATTCCGGCCAGCGCGGCCGGCAGCGCGGTGATGATCACGAACGGGTCGGCCCAGGACTGGAAGTTGACCACGATCAGCAGGTAAATCAGCACCACCGCGCCGAGCAGGCCCAGGCTCAGGCCGCTGAAGGCTTCATGCAGTGCATCGATTTGCCCATGCAGGCTGATCGTCGCGCCTTTGGGGCGCAGGTGCGCGGTGTCATCCAGCACTTTTTGCACGTCGCGAGCCACGCCACCGAGGTCGCGGCCCTGCACGTTGGCGTACAGGTCCAGGGTCGGTTCGATGTTGTAGTGGGTGACCACCGCCGGGCTTTGTACCCGGGAGATCGTGGCCACGCCGCCGAGGATCTGTGATTGGCCATCGGCACCGGTGACCGGCAAGGCTTCCAGCGACGGCAGGCTGTCGAGGCGATATTGCGGGGTGGCGGCGACGATGGAATACGACACGCCGTTGGCCGGGTTGAGCCAGAAGGTCGGCGCGGTTTGCGAACTGCCGGCCAGCGACGCGACCATGCTGTTGGTCACGTCACGTTCGGTAATGCCCAGGCCGTTGGCGCGCAGGCGGTCAACATTGACCTGCAGTGACGGGTAGCCGGTGGATTGCTGGATCCGCAGGTCGGCGATGCCCGGTACATGTTGCAGGCGGCGTTCAAGTTCGATGGCGTAGGCGCGGTTTTCGGCGTCGTTGCGCCCGGAGATTTTTACGTCCAGCGGAGCCGGGGCGCCGAAGTTGAGGATCTGGCTGCTGATATCCGCCGGCAGGAACGCGAAGTGGCTGCCGGGGAAACTCTGCGGCAAGGCTTCGCGCAGTTTTTTTACGTAAGCGGCGGTGGGCGCATGCTGCGGTTTCAGGCTGACCTGGATGTCGCCATCCTGCGGGCCGATGGTGCCGCTGCTGCTGTAGGCCATGTCGATGCCGCTGAGCGGGATGCCGATGTTGTCGACGATGGTGTCCAGTTCCTCGGCGGGAATGACCTCGCGAATCCGCGCTTCGATGCGGTCGAAGGCGGCGGCGCTTTCTTCGATGCGTGTGCCCAGCGGCAGGCGAACGTGGAGGGCCAGTGCTCCCGCGTCGGTGGCCGGGAAAAAGTCCTGGCCCAGGCTGGGCAGCAACAGCATGGAAGCGAGGACGCAGGCCAGGAAACCGATGATAAAGCGGCGGCGATGGCCCAGCGCAAGGGCGAGCAGGCCGTGATAGGTATCGCGGATATTCGAGAAATGGCGCTCGAAGCCCTGCTGAAAATTCAGCACCGCTTGCAGTGCGCGGTTACGCGGCTTGTTGTGCTGCTCACCCTCATGGTGGTTGATGAATGCATCTTCCGGGTGATGGCCTGCGCCCTGCTCGGGTATATGCGGCTTGAGCAGGAACATCGCCAGTGTCGGCACCAGCGTGCGCGAGAGGACGAACGAGCTGACCATGGCAAAGATCACCGCCAGCGCCATCGGCCGGAACAGGTAGCCGGCGATGCCTTGCAGCAGGAACATCGGCACAAACACGATGCAGATGCACAGCAGCGAGACAAAGGCCGGGCCGACAATCTGCGCGGCGCCGTCGAGGATCGCAGTCTTCACCGCCTTGCCTTGTTCCAGGTGCCAGTTGATATTTTCGATGGTCACCGTGGCGTCATCCACCAGGATCCCCACGGCCAACGCCAGCCCGCCGAGGGTCATCACGTTGAGGGTTTGCCCGGTGGCCGCCAGCAGCGCAATGGCCGACAGCACCGCCAGCGGGATCGACGCGGCGATGATCAGGGTGGAGCGCCAGCTACCCAGAAACAGCAGGATCATCGCGCTGGTCAACAGTGCGGCGATGATGCCTTCCTGAGCCACGCTGCCCACCGATTGCTTGACGAACACCGAGGCGTCGCCCAGCAGCGAGGTCTTCAGCGACGGCGGCAGGGTTTCGTTGATGCGCGGCAGCATCTGGCGGATGCCGTCGATGATCGACAGGGTGGAGATGCTGCCGTTTTTCAGCGCCGGCATCAGCACCGCGCGGTGGCCGTCGACGCGCACGATGTTGGTTTGTGGCGGCGAACCGTCGCGCACATGGGCCACCTGGCCGATGGTGATCAACGCGCCGTCGACGGTCTTGATCGGCAGGTCGTTGAGTTCATCGATGGCCTTGGGGCTGTTATTGAGCAGGATCGTGTATTCGTTGGGGCCGAGCTTGGCGGTGCCCACTGGGATGATCTGGTTCTGCAGCGCCAGGGCGTTGCCCACGTCCTGTGCCGACAGGCCTTTGGCAGCCAGTGCCTGGGGGTCGAGGTCGAGGGTGATCTGGCGTTGCTTGCCGCCCATGGGGGTGGGCATGGCCAGGCCGGGCAGGGCGCTCAGGGGCAGGCGGATGTTGTTCTGCACCAGGTCGCGGATTTTGGCTTCCGACAGGCTGGGGCTGGAAAACGCCATTTGCAGGATCGGTACCGTGGACGCGCTGTAGTTGAGGATCAGCGGCGGCGTGATGCCCGGCGGCATCTGCTTGAGCACGGTTTGCGACACGGCGGTTACTTGAGCGTTGGCGGTGCGTATATCCACGCCGGGCTGGAAGAAGATCTTGACGATGCCCATGCCGGGCAGCGATTGCGACTCGATGTGTTGGATGTCGTTGACGGTGGTGCTCAGGGAGCGTTCGTAGGTGTAGATCACCCGACCGGCCATGGCGTCCGGCGACAGGCCGTTGTACTGCCACACCACGGCGACCACGGGGATGCCGATATCGGGGAAAACGTCAGTGGGGGTACGCAGGGCCGCCATCGGCCCGATGATGCAGATGAATATGGCCAGCACGATAAACGTGTAAGGCTTTTGCAGTGCGGTCTTTACCAGCCCGAGCATGCGTGATCTCCGGAGAAAGCAGGGTTGCAAACCCCGGCAGTCTTGCCCGACCCACCTAACACGCACCTTTCAGCCAGGTGAAGGAACATTTAGGTCGAGGCTGAAAATCGTTTCATGGGTATTCATTTGTTCTACACAGGGCTGCTCGCCAAGCTTGTAACCCATCGGACACATTGTCTTTATTGGAGCCCTGCCATGTCACTTAAACCCTTGTTGTTGATCCCTGCACTCGGTGCCGTCCTGTTGTTGTCGGCGTGCGCCGGCCCGATCCCCAAGGCAGACCCGAGCGAGGCCTGGATTGGTCTTCAAGAAGAAGCGCCGAACGACCTGATGGCCGAACGCGTGGACGGCAAGCGTGTGGATGACGGGCGCTTCTTTGAAGTGACACCGGGCGATCATCGCCTGGATGTGACGTTATTTGAGGAAGAGGCGGGCGAGGACAACCAGCAGGACTGCCAGGGGCGCGTCGAGTACAGGCACTTCAAGGCGGGTGAGCACTACATCCTGGTGGAATCCAGCCTGGGCACCACCGTGCGCGCATCCTTGAAGGATGACCACGGCAAGGAAGTGGCGGCGACGCAAGACTTCAACTGTATGCCTGGCTAGGCGTGGCGTACCGCAGCCTTAGGGGGCTTGGCGGTTTTGACGTGGGGGTGATGGCGACGGGTAATGCGCAATACCCCCCACAGCATGGCGCCGGCAACCGCCAGCCAACCGCAGATCAACAGCATAATCGTCGTTGCAAGGCTCATTTGGGCCTCCTTTCGCCCCGCAGGGGGCACACACAGTCTTCTCAATGGACAGTCTAGCCACCTGACGGTTGCCTGCTATTGACCAATGGTCGTGTCTGTCCAACTTGTTTGCTCTATGCGAGCGGTAAACCCAGGCTTTGGGCTATACCCGCGTGGCAGAGCGTCCTATGATCAGGGCCCTTACCGGCAGTTGATCAAGAGAGTAAAAAATTGCGGTTACGGTCGAACGTTAAAACCTCCTTGTTATTGGCCTGCGCCCTGGGGCTGGCGGCGTGTGCCGGGCAGCCGTCGAAACTCGCCGGCTTGCCTGAGCGCGTTGAACTCAACGGTGTGCCGACCTTTCGCAGCGAGGCGTATCAGAGCGGTCCTACGGCTCTGGCCAGCATGCTGTCGCAACAAGGCATTGTCATGACACCAGGCTTGTTGGATAAGCCGCTGCGTTTACCGGGCGGCGAAGCGGACCTTGAGCGCAACATGCAGGTGTTGGCGCGTGAATACGGGCTGATGGTGTATCCACTGGATGCCAGGCTGACGGCGGTGCTGGCGCAAGTGGCGGCGGGTTATCCGGTGATGGCGCGGGTGGGCGGTGGGCTGTGGTCTGACGCGCACTATGTGGTCGTGGTGGGGTTCAACCAGCAGAAAAGCACGGTGCTGCTGCGCTCGGGCATGGACCGGCGCTTGTTGATGAGCTTCAGCGACTTTGAATCGAAGTGGGCAAGTGCCGGGAACTGGGCGATCCTCATTCAGCGCCCCAGCCAGTTGCCGGCCAATGTGGATGCGCAGCGCTGGCGCGAGGCCGCCCATGCGACGGCTCAGGCCGGGCAGGAACAGGCCGCCGCGCAGGCACTCAAGGTGCTGGCGCAAGGAAAATAAAAAAAGGCGCTCATGGCGCCTTTTTCATTTATCGGTTACCGACGGACTTCTGTGGCATTCGGGCGGCTCTTCAGGTTCTTGTCGGCTTTATAGCGCAGCGCCACATCCGGCACCGAACCGCCCTTGCCGGTCTCGACCCAGCTGCGAATACGGCTGGCATCAGCGAAGTGAGTGAACTTGCCGAACGCATCCAGAATCACCAGCGACACCGGACGATTACCCATACTGGTCACCAGCACCAGGCAGTGGCCGGCCTGGTTGGTGAAGCCGGTCTTGGTCAGCTTGATGTCCCAATTGGCGCGGTTGATCAGGTGGTCGGTGTTGGAGAAACCGAGGGTGTAGTTGGGTTTGCGGAACGAAACGGTCTTTTCCTTGGTGGTGCTCAACTGGCTCAACATAGGGTAATGACGGGCGGCGGCCAGCAGTTTGCTCAGGTCGCGGGCAGTGGACACGTTATGGATCGACAGACCGGTGGGTTCCACATAATGAGTGCTGGTCATGCCCAGCGCCTTGGCTTTGGCGTTCATCGCTGCAATAAAGGCTGCATAGCCGCCTGGGTAGTGGTGGGCCAGGCTGGCTGCGGCGCGGTTTTCGGAGGACATCAGGGCGATCAGCAGCATTTCCTTGCGCGGCATTTGGCTGCCGATCTTCACCCGCGAAAACACGCCTTTCATTTCCGGGGTGTCGGTGATGTTGATGTCGATGTATTCGTCCATGTTTTGCTTGGCTTCAAGCACGATAAGGCCGGTCATCAATTTGCTCACCGAGGCGATGGGCACGACTACGTCCGGGTTGCTGGCGTAGATGACTTTGTTGGTTTGCAGGTCGACCAGCATGGCGCTGCCGGAAGCAATCTGCAGTTTGGACGGATCGCGCGGCGCCAGGGTGGATTCGGCGGCGTGCGCAAAGGTGCCTGTGAAAGCAAAAAATAGGCTGACGATAGAAAGACGAATTTTCACGCGGATGAACTCGCTAAAAAGTAAGAAATACCGTTAAAAAACGGGTTTTGTGAAAAATGGCGTTACATTTTAGGAGTATGGATCAGAAACTGTCGAATGTTCTTCTACATCCAGATGAAAGTGCTTAAAAACTAAGAAAAAACAGGGTTTCTTCCGGGCAATAAAAAGCCCTGCGATAAGGCAGGGCTTTTTCAGTACGCCTGGTTATTAAGCGTGCAGGGTCTCTGCGGCGTACAGGGTGTTTTCCAGCAGGCAGGCACGCGTCATCGGGCCAACGCCGCCCGGCACAGGGGTGATCCAGCCGGCGCGAGGCAGTGCGGTTTCGTACACCACGTCGCCCACCAACTTGCCGTCTTCCTGACGGTTGATGCCCACGTCGATGACGATGGCGCCTTCCTTGATCCATTCCCCTTTGACCAGGCCAGGCTTGCCGGCGGCAACCACTACCAGGTCGGCACGACCGACGTGGCCAGCGAGGTCCTTGGTGAAACGGTGCGTGACGGTCACGGTGCAGCCGGCCAGCAGCAGTTCCATGGCCATTGGGCGACCGACGATGTTGGACGCGCCGACGACCACGGCATCAAGGCCGTACAGGTCGATGCCGGTGCTTTCCAGCAGGGTCATGATGCCTTTGGGCGTGCACGGGCGCAGCAGCGGGATACGCTGGGCCAGGCGGCCGACGTTATAGGGGTGGAAACCGTCGACGTCTTTGTCCGGGCGGATGCGCTCCAACAGCTTGGATGCGTCTAGGTGCTCGGGCAGCGGCAGTTGCAACAGGATGCCGTCCATCGCCGGGTCGTCATTGAGGCTGTCGATCAGGTCGGTAAGGGCCTGCTGGGTGGTCTCGGAAGGCAAGTCGTAGGCCTTGGAAATAAAGCCGACCTCTTCACAGTCTTTACGCTTGTGCGAGACATAAACCTGAGAGGCAGGATCGCTGCCGACCAGGATCACCGCGAGGCCCGGCGTGCGCAGGCCTTGCTGGCTGCGCTCGGTGACTCGTTTGGCGATCTGCTGGCGCAGGCTGGCGGCGATTGATTTGCCGTCGATAAGTTGTGCAGTCATTACGCGTGATTAACCATCGAGAGGGGGAAGAAAAGTGCGCGCATTCTCGCACGCCAAGACGTGAGGGCAAAGGCGCTTGGTCTGCAAATTGGCCTAACCCCTTAAATAAAATGAATTTTTTTTAAAAAAGATTTGACGGGTTTCCAGCCCCTCTATACTATTCGTCGCACTTGTCGGGCACAGCCTAGCACTGGTTAAGAAGGTCAAGCAGAATTGCTGTTCTGCAAGGCTGGAAAGCACTTAGTTTGTAATCCTCAAAGAGTACAGATTAATAAGGCGCCCGTAGCTCAGCTGGATAGAGCATCCGCCTTCTAAGCGGATGGTCGCAGGTTCGAGTCCTGCCGGGTGCGCCATTAGGCAGCTTTGGCACAAGTAGCGCTATATGGTGGGCGTAGCTCAGTTGGTAGAGCACGGGATTGTGACTCCCGTTGTCGAGGGTTCGATCCCCTTCGTCCACCCCATATTTTGAAAAGGCGCCAGATTAATCGTCTGGCGCCTTTGCTTTAAGAGCTACAAGCGCGGATGTGGTGGAATTGGTAGACACACTGGATTTAGGTTCCAGCGCCGCGAGGCGTAAGAGTTCGAGTCTCTTCATCCGCACCAATATAGCTTGGCCCAGTCGACAGGCAGGGTAGGGCTCAACAAAGAAGTGGTTTGGTTTCTTTGTTAACGCAATATGGTGGGCGTAGCTCAGTTGGTAGAGCACGGGATTGTGACTCCCGTTGTCGAGGGTTCGATCCCCTTCGTCCACCCCATATTCGAAAGGCGCCAGATTTAACAGTCTGGCGCCTTTTTTGGTTTTAGCGGTTCAAATATTCGCGACTGCAGGTGCTGGGTCGCAACGGCAGGGCGTTTCGTCGTATTTGTGTTGCTCGATGATGCCGCGCTGCCTGCCGGCCCCGTTTGCGGGTTGGCCGTCAGGGAAGTGGATGACGACTTCTTCTATATATAGAAGGGGCGGCGCAGAGCCCTGGCGTGATGGGCTGTATTTGTCACCGGGGCGAGGTGCATCAGTGCCTTCGTACCGATAAATTGCCGGCTGTTTTCGGGCGTATTTCCAGTAGGGTGACTTCTTGAGTTTGACCCTCTAGAATGCATGCCCTTGATTGGGGTCGGAAATGGCCGGCTAACGTCTGTGCAACGAGGAATATCCATGCAAGTTTCTGTTGAAAATACTACTGCTCTCGAGCGCCGCCTGAGCATCACCGTGCCGGCAGAACGTATTGAGACTGCGGTCAACAAGCGTCTGCAGCAGACTGCCCAAAAGGCCAAGATCGCTGGTTTCCGTCCAGGCAAAGTGCCGATGAGCGAAATCAAGCGCCGTTTTGGTGCCGATGCGCGCCAGGAAGCTGTGGGTGACGTCATCCAGGCTTCTTTCTACGAAGCCGTTGTCGAGCAAAAGCTGAACCCGGCTGGCTCGCCTTCGATTGAGCCGAAGTCCCTGGAAGCTGGCAAGGACCTGGAATACGTTGCCGTATTCGAAGTGTTCCCAGAGTTTGAGGTTGCCGGCTTTGACGGTATCGAAGTCGAGCGCCTGAGCGCCGACGTCGCTGATGCCGACCTGGACAACATGCTGGAAATCCTGCGCAAGCAGAACACCCGTTTCGAAGTGGCCGACCGTGCCGCTCAGAGCGAAGACCAGTTGAACATCGATTTCGTGGGCAAGGTTGACGGCGAAGTGTTCGCTGGCGGCTCCGCCAAGGGTACTCAGCTGGTGCTGGGTTCCAACCGCATGATCCCTGGTTTCGAAGACGGCCTGGTTGGCGCCAAGGCTGGCGAAGAGCGCGTTCTGAACCTGACTTTCCCTGCTGACTACCAGAACCTGGACCTGGCCGGCAAAGCCGCCGAGTTCACCGTGACTGTCAACAGTGTTTCCGAGCCTAAGCTGCCAGAGCTGAACGAAGAGTTCTTCGCCCAGTTTGGTATCAAGGAAACCGGTATCGAAGGTTTCCGCACCGAAGTTCGCAAGAACATGGAGCGCGAGCTGCGTCAGGCCATCAAGTCCAAGGTCAAGAACCAGGTCATGGACGGTCTGCTGGCGACCAACCCGATCGAAGTGCCTAAGGCTCTGCTGTCCAATGAAGTGGATCGCCTGCGCGTTCAAGCGGTTCAGCAGTTCGGTGGCAACATCAAGCCTGACCAACTGCCGGCCGAGCTGTTCGAAGAGCAAGCCAAGCGTCGCGTTGTGTTGGGTCTGATCGTGGCGGAAGTGGTCAAGCAGTTCGACCTCAAGCCTGACGAAGACCGCGTTCGCGAAATGATCCAGGAAATGGCTTCGGCCTACCAGGAGCCTGAGCAGGTTGTGGCTTGGTACTACAAGAACGACCAACAGCTGAACGAAGTACGTTCGGTTGTGCTGGAAGAACAAGTTGTGGATACTGTTCTGCAGAAGGCTAAGGTGACCGATAAAGCGGTCTCTTACGAAGAAGCAGTCAAACCGGCGGAAGCAGCACAAGCCGACTGATTGTCCAACTCGTTGGAAATACAACCATAAGCCAGCCTCGCGCTGGCTTATGCGTTTTCAAGACATGACTATTTGGGAGTAACTGCAGAGCATGTTCCGTAATTCCTATATTCAGCAGAACTCTGATATCCAGGCCGCAGGCGGCCTGGTCCCGATGGTTGTCGAGCAGTCCGCTCGTGGCGAACGCGCCTACGACATCTACTCGCGCCTGCTCAAGGAGCGAGTGATCTTTCTGGTGGGCCCGGTAGAGGACTACATGGCCAACCTGATCTGTGCGCAACTGCTGTTCCTTGAAGCGGAAAACCCGGACAAGGACATCCATCTCTACATTAACTCGCCGGGCGGTTCGGTGACCGCGGGCATGTCGATCTACGACACCATGCAGTTCATCAAGCCGAACGTATCGACGACCTGTATTGGCCAGGCCTGCAGCATGGGCGCCTTCCTGCTGACCGCCGGTGCCGAGGGCAAGCGTTACTGCCTGCCGAACTCACGCGTGATGATTCACCAGCCACTGGGCGGTTTCCAGGGCCAGGCGTCGGACATAGAAATCCACGCCAAGGAAATCCTTTTCATCCGCGAGCGCCTCAACACGCTGATGGCCAAGCACAGCGGGCACACCCTGGAAGAAATCGAGCGCGACACCAACCGCGACAACTTCATGAGCGCCGAAGCCGCACGTGAATACGGGTTGATCGACGCAGTGATCGAAAAGCGCCCTGCTTAATATAAGCACCTCAAAATAAGGCTGGTCGGCTTTTCCGATCATCGGCGGGCTTGAAAAAGCCCGCATAAGCCTTCATCTTGTGTTGCAAGCCTATCGGATTTGGATCGAACGAATGACTGACACCCGCAACGGCGAGGACAACGGCAAGCTGCTCTATTGCTCCTTCTGTGGCAAAAGCCAGCATGAAGTACGCAAATTGATTGCCGGCCCCTCGGTCTTTATCTGCGACGAGTGCGTCGACTTGTGCAATGACATCATCCGCGAGGAGGTGCAGGAAGCACAGGCCGAAAGCAGCGCGCATAAATTGCCTTCGCCTAAAGAAATCAGCGGCATCCTTGACCAATACGTCATCGGTCAAGAGCGTGCAAAGAAGGTTCTGGCCGTAGCGGTGTACAACCACTACAAGCGTCTGAACCAGCGTGACAAGAAAGGCGACGAAGTCGAACTCGGCAAGAGCAACATCTTGCTGATCGGTCCTACAGGCTCGGGTAAGACCCTGCTTGCAGAAACCCTCGCTCGTCTGCTCAACGTTCCCTTCACCATCGCCGACGCCACCACTCTCACCGAGGCTGGCTACGTTGGCGAGGACGTCGAGAACATCATTCAGAAGCTACTGCAGAAGTGCGACTACGACGTAGAGAAGGCCCAGATGGGTATCGTCTACATCGACGAAATCGACAAGATTTCGCGCAAGTCCGACAACCCGTCGATCACTCGGGACGTTTCCGGTGAAGGCGTGCAGCAGGCCCTGTTGAAACTGATCGAAGGCACGGTTGCTTCCGTACCGCCACAAGGCGGCCGCAAGCACCCGCAGCAGGAATTCCTTCAGGTGGATACGCGTAACATCCTGTTTATCTGTGGTGGTGCGTTCTCGGGTCTGGAAAAGGTCATTCAGCAACGCTCCACCCGTGGCGGCATTGGGTTCAGTGCGGAAGTGCGCAGCAAGGAAGAAGGCAAGAAGGTGGGCGAGTCCCTGCGTGAAGTCGAGCCTGACGATCTCGTCAAGTTCGGTCTGATCCCGGAATTCGTTGGCCGTCTGCCGGTTCTGGCTACGCTGGACGAACTGGATGAGGCTGCTCTGATTCAGATCCTCACCGAGCCGAAAAACGCCCTGACCAAGCAGTACGCCAAGCTGTTCGAAATGGAAGGCGTGGACCTCGAGTTCCGCACCGATGCACTCAAATCGGTGGCCAAGCGGGCACTGGAGCGCAAGACCGGTGCGCGTGGCCTGCGTTCCATCCTCGAAGGCGTGTTGCTCGACACCATGTACGAAATCCCCTCGCAGTCCGAGGTGAGTAAAGTGGTGATCGACGAAAGCGTTATAGAAGGCAAGTCCAAGCCACTGTATATCTACGAAAACAGTGAGCCGGCTGCCAAGGCTGCGCCAGACGCGTAAGCGTTTCGCAGTTTCGGTACAAACAAGGGGCCTCTAGGGGCCCCTTTGTTTTTTCGAAGAGTTTTACTGCGTTTAACCGCGGGCAATAAGCTTGTTTTTTTTGCATGCAGCCCCCATCTTGGCTTCAAGCATATTTTTCAACTGTCATAGAGGCGAAATCATGAAGACAACCATTGAATTGCCTCTCCTGCCGTTGCGTGATGTCGTCGTCTATCCGCACATGGTTATCCCGCTGTTCGTGGGGCGCGAGAAGTCTATCGAAGCCCTCGAGGCCGCGATGACGGGCGACAAGCAGATCCTGCTGTTGGCCCAGAGAAATCCTGCCGATGATGATCCAGGCGAAGATGCCCTGTATCGCGTCGGTACCGTTGCCACCGTGCTGCAATTGCTCAAGCTGCCGGATGGCACCGTCAAGGTGCTGGTGGAAGGCGAACAGCGCGGTGCGGTCGAACGTTTCATGGAAGTGGACGGCCATCTGCGCGCCGAAGTGGCGCTGATCGACGAAGTCGAAGCGCCTGAGCGCGAGTCCGAAGTTTTCGTACGCAGCCTGCTCTCGCAGTTCGAGCAGTATGTGCAGTTGGGCAAGAAAGTCCCGGCTGAAGTCCTGTCTTCGCTCAACAGCATCGATGAGCCAAGCCGCCTGGTCGACACCATGGCCGCGCACATGGCGCTGAAGATCGAGCAGAAGCAAGACATCCTCGAAATCATCGACCTGCCGACCCGTGTCGAACACGTGTTGGCACTGCTGGATGCCGAAATTGACTTGTTGCAGGTCGAGAAGCGCATCCGGGGCCGTGTGAAGAAACAAATGGAGCGCAGCCAGCGCGAGTACTACCTGAATGAGCAGATGAAGGCCATTCAGAAAGAGCTTGGTGACAGCGAGGAAGGCCACAACGAGCTCGAGGAGCTGAAAAAGCGTATCGATGCGGCCGGCCTGCCAAAAGACGCTTTGACCAAAGCCACTGCCGAGCTGAACAAGCTCAAGCAAATGTCGCCGATGTCGGCCGAAGCCACCGTGGTGCGCTCGTACATTGACTGGCTGGTTCAAGTGCCGTGGAAGGCCCAGACCAAGGTGCGCCTGGACCTGGCCCGCGCCGAAGAAATCCTTGATGCCGATCACTATGGCCTCGAAGAAGTCAAAGAACGCATCCTCGAATACCTCGCCGTGCAAAAGCGCGTGAAGAAAATCCGTGGTCCGGTGTTGTGCCTGGTCGGTCCTCCGGGTGTAGGTAAAACCTCCCTGGCTGAGTCGATTGCCAGTGCCACCAACCGTAAATTCGTGCGTATGGCCTTGGGTGGCGTGCGTGACGAAGCGGAAATCCGTGGGCATCGCCGTACGTACATCGGTTCCATGCCAGGAAGATTGATTCAAAAGATGACCAAAGTGGGCGTGCGCAACCCGCTGTTCCTGCTTGATGAAATTGACAAAATGGGCAGCGACATGCGCGGCGATCCGGCGTCGGCGTTGCTTGAAGTGCTCGATCCGGAGCAGAACCACAACTTCAACGACCATTACCTGGAAGTCGACTACGACCTGTCCGACGTGATGTTCCTGTGCACCTCCAACTCCATGAATATTCCGCCAGCCTTGCTGGACCGGATGGAGGTGATTCGTCTGCCGGGTTATACCGAAGACGAGAAAATCAATATTGCCGTCAAATACCTCGCGCCCAAGCAGATTTCGGCCAATGGCCTGAAGAAGGGCGAGATTGAATTCGACGTCGAGGCAATCCGCGACATCGTGCGTTACTACACCCGCGAGGCCGGTGTGCGTGGCCTTGAGCGTCAGGTCGCGAAGATCTGCCGCAAGGCGGTCAAGGAACATGCCCTGGAAAAACGCTTCTCGGTGAAGGTCACGGCCGACTCTCTCGAGCACTTCCTGGGTGTGAAGAAATTCCGCTACGGCTTGGCTGAGCAGCAGGATCAGGTAGGGCAGGTGACTGGCCTGGCATGGACCCAGGTGGGCGGTGAGTTGCTGACCATCGAGGCCGCGGTGATCCCGGGCAAGGGCCAACTGATCAAGACCGGTTCCCTGGGTGATGTGATGGTCGAATCCATCACCGCAGCGCAGACCGTGGTGCGCAGTCGCGCCCGTAGCCTGGGAATTCCTCTGGACTTCCACGAGAAGCACGATACCCATATCCACATGCCGGAAGGGGCAACGCCCAAAGACGGTCCCAGCGCTGGCGTAGGTATGTGCACTGCGTTGGTGTCGGCATTGACCGGCATCCCGGTGCGCGCCGATGTCGCCATGACCGGGGAAATTACCCTGCGGGGTCAGGTATTGGCCATCGGTGGTCTGAAAGAGAAATTGCTTGCCGCACACCGGGGGGGTATCAAGACCGTGATCATTCCTGAAGAGAATGTTCGCGACTTGAAGGAAATTCCTGACAACATCAAGCAGGATCTTCAGATTAAACCGGTTAAATGGATTGACGAGGTCCTGCAAATTGCGCTGCAATACGCGCCGGAGCCCTTGCCGGATGTGGCTCCGGAGATAGTCGCTAAGGACGAAAAGCGAGAGTCTGATTCCAAGGAAAGAATTAGCACGCATTAATGCAATTAAGCCTGGGGGCTTCCTTGACAGCATTTTAGAGCCCTTGTTATAAAGCGGCTCTTAAGTGTCTGTAGGCCATTCAGCACTCGTTTTTGCTGTTTACCAAAAAAACTTAGAATCATACTCAATAGATATATAAGGGGACTTAGAGTGAACAAGTCGGAACTGATTGATGCTATCGCTGCATCCGCTGATATCCCGAAAGCTGCTGCTGGCCGTGCGCTGGATGCAGTAATCGAATCCGTCACTGGCGCTCTGAAGGCCGGCGACTCCGTGGTACTGGTAGGCTTCGGTACTTTCTCTGTGACTGACCGCCCAGCTCGCACTGGCCGCAACCCACAGACTGGCAAAGCACTGCAAATCGCTGCTGCCAAGAAACCAGGTTTCAAAGCCGGTAAAGCCCTGAAAGAAGCCGTTAACTAAGCTTCGATCAAGCCTTGCTTACCCGGGTCGGACGCATGTCCGGCCTGGCAGCGGAGCGGTAGCCGACCCACGTATCCATCGGGTCGCCACGCCGGGGGTGAGAAGTCAAACCCCCGTCCGCTCCGCCAGTTACGAGAAGGCGCATCCTCGGATGCGCCTTTCTTCTATCCGGACTCTACCCACGCTCCACGGTTGCCTATTTTTGAAGTTCAACCGTTTCTGGGGGACGCATGCTGCAAAATATCAGGGACAATTCACAAGGCTGGATTGCCAAGACCATTATCGGGATCATCGTCGCATTGATGGCGTTCACCGGTATCGAGGCCATTTTCCAGGCTTCGGGTACTAACAAGCAGGACGTGGCCAAGGTCAACGGTGAAGCCATCACCCAGACCGAACTGAGCCAGGCTGTCGACATGCAACGTCGCCAACTGATGCAACAGTTGGGCAAGGATTTCGATGCTTCGCTGCTGGACGAAAAACTGCTGCGCGAAGCGGCGCTCAAGGGCCTGATCGACCGCAAGCTGTTGCTGCAAGGTGCCGCCGATTCCAAGTTCGGCTTCTCTGAAGCGGCACTGGACCAGGTGATCCTGCAAACGCCGGAATTCCAGGTGGACGGCAAATTCAACGCCGAACGCTTTGACCAGGTGATCCGTCAGCTGGGCTACAGCCGTCTGCAGTTCCGTCAGATGCTGACCCAGGAAATGCTGATCGGTCAGGTTCGCGCAGGTATCGCGGGCAGCGGTTTCGTCACCGATGCCGAAGTACTGGCCTTCGCCCGTCTGGAAAAACAGACTCGCGATTTCGCCACGGTCAACATCAAGGCCAACCCCGCAGCGGTGAAGCTCACCGACGACGAGGTCAAGGCCTACTACGACCAGCACGCCAAAGAGTTCATGACGCCGGACCAAGTGGTCATCGACTATCTGGAATTGAAGAAGTCGTCCTTCTTCGACCAGGTCAGCGTCAAGGATGATGAACTGCAGGCGGCCTACGAGAAAGAAACCGCCAACCTCGCCGAACAGCGTCGTGCCGCGCACATCCTGATTGAAGTCAACGACAAGGTCACCGAGGCGCAAGCCAAGGCCAAGATCGAAGAGATCCAGGCGCGCCTGGCCAAAGGCGAGAAGTTCGAAGCCCTGGCCAAGGAGTTCTCCCAGGACCCAGGCTCGGCCAATAACGGTGGTGACCTTGGCTTTGCCGGCCCTGGCGTCTACGACCCGGACTTCGAAACCGCCTTGTACGCGTTGAAACAGGACCAGGTATCGGCGCCGGTGCGCAGTACCTTCGGCTGGCATCTGATCAAGCTGTTGGGCGTTGAAGCACCACAGGTGCCGACCTTCGCCAGCCTGAAAGACAAGCTGACCCGTGAGCTCAAGGCCCAGCAAGTCGAGCAGCGTTTTGTCGAAGCCACCAAGCAATTGGAAGATGCGGCATTCGAAGCGTCCGACCTGGCTCAACCCGCATCTGACCTGAAGCTGACCGTGCACACCTCCGCGCCATTCGGCCGTGAAGGTGGTGAAGGTGTTGCGGCCAACCGTGCCGTGGTCACCGCAGCGTTCAGCCCGGAAGTGCTGGATGAGGGTGCCAACAGCACCGCCATCGAGCTGGACCCGGAAACCATCATCGTGCTGCGTGCCAAAGAGCACCGCAAACCTGCGCAACTGCCGCTGGAAAGCGTTGCCGCGGCGATCCGCACCCAGATGGCCAAGGAGCGCGCCAGCGCCGCTGCCAAGACTCACGCCGACGAGCTGATCGCCAGCCTGCGTGATGGCAAGACACCGCTGAACCAGCCGGTCGACGGCCAGGCCTGGAAAGTCACTGAAGCGGCTACCCGTAGCGCGGACGCGGTCGACCCGGCCGTGCTGCAAGCGCTGTTCCGCATGCCCAAGCCTGCGGCCAAGGACAAGCCGACCTTCACCACCGTGACCCTCGCTGACGGCAGCCTGGTGATCGTGCGTTTGAACGGCGTGAACGAAGCGAGCGCTCCAACGGAAGAAGAAAAGGCGCAATACCGTCGCTTCCTCGCTTCCCGTGTTGGCCAGCAGGACTTCGCGGCATACCGCAAGCAGTTGGAAACCCAGGCTGACATCAAGAAGTATTGATGGCGGTTTGAATAAGAAGCCCCCGGCCTGAAAAGACCGGGGTTTTTTTTATGTGCGCTGGACGCCGACCTGTGATGCACCTGCCAGGGCCAACAGCATCAATAACACGATCGCCCAGGGGAACGTCGCAACGCCCCAGCCCTGAAGCAACACGCCGCCAGCCAACCCGCCGCCGGCTATCCCCAGGTTCCATACGGTCACGAGCATCGATTGCGCGGCGTCCGCCGATTCGCCCGCCGATTGGGCCAGGGCGGTTTGCAACAAAGCCGGCAGGCCGCCAAACGCCAGGCCCCAAAACACCACCGCGAGGTAGATGACGGTCGGCACCTCGATCCATAACGCCAACGCCAGGGCGATCATGCCGAACAGTGCGCAACTGATGAGCAGCAGTGTGCGCAACCACCGATTAATCAGCACGCCGGCCAGCCAGATGCTCAACAGCGCGGCGAGACCAAACACCAGCAGCACTCGGTCGATATCGGCAGCGATACCGGCGGGCTCCAACAGCGGTGCCACATAGGTGTAGAGGATGTTGTGGGCCAATACGTAGGTAAAGGTCACCCACAGCACCGAGCGAATACCGGGCAGGGTCAATACCTGGTGCAGGCGCAGGCGCTTTTGAGCGGCTTGGCCGGCAAAGTCCGGAAGCTGCCAGCGTGCCCATATCAGCAACACCAGTGTGAGCCCGGTCATGATCGCAAAACTCAGGCGCCAGCCCACGATGGTGCCGAGCCAGGTGCCGGCCGGCAGGCCCAGGCACAACGCCAACGGTGCGCCGAGCATCGCCACCGCGATTGCCCGGCCTTGCAGGTGCGGTGCCACCATGCGGCTGGCGTAGCCGGCGAGCAATGCCCAAAGCAGCCCGGCGAACACGCCGGCAAAGAAGCGTGCCACCAGGGTCAGGCCGTAGTGGCTGGAGAATGCCGTCACACTGTTGACCACGGCAAAGCCGCCGATGGCCATCAACAGCAGCGGTCGGCGGCGCCAGCCTCGGGTCAGCAGCGTGAGGGGGATGGCCGCCAGCAATGACCCTAGGGCGTAGAGGGTGACCAACTGGCCGACCAGTGCCGGCGACACGCCCAGGCCTTGGCCCATTTGCGGCAAGAGCCCGGCGGGCATCGCTTCGGTAAGAATGGTGATAAAACCAGCGCAGGCCAGGGCCAAAAGGCCACCCAAGGGCAGTGTTTCCCGTGGGGCGGTGGTGCCGATCTCAGTCACTAAGGGGTTAGCGCTCATAGTGTGTCCATGCAGAAAAGGGGCGAGGGCGCAGCGTAGGGGGCTGTGTCTTGCGGAAAAACAGGCTAAGGTTCCGAACTTATCGGACGTGGGTGTCCGCAATCGGCAAAGGCAAAATCATGGATAGCTTGGGCAGCCTCGCGGTATTCGTGCAGGTGGCGCAGACCCGCAGTTTCACCGCTGCCGCGCGTGTGCTGGGCGTATCGTCATCGGCGGTGGGCAAAAGCATTGCGCGCATGGAGGAGCGCCTGGGCGTGCGGTCGTTTCATCGCAGTACGCGCAGCATCACCCTGACTGGCGAAGGCGCACTGTTCCTTGAGCGTTCGCGGCGGATCCTGCTCGAGATCGAGGCCGCCGAGCGCGAATTGACCGACGCCCGCGTGGCGCCTCGAGGCAAGTTGCGCATCAGTGTGCCGCAAGTGCGTGGCTTGTTGATGCCGGTGCTCAGCGACTTTATGCGCGCTTACCCGGACATTGAGTTGGATGTGGATTTTTCCGACCGCATGGTTGACGTGATCGAGGAAGGTTTCGATGCGGTGATTCGCACCGGCAAGCCAGAAGATTCGCGCTTGATGGCCCGTCATCTGGGGCACTATCAACTGGTGCTGGTGGCGACGCCGGGCTACTTTCAACAGCACGGCACGCCGCTGCTGCCCCAGCATTTGAGCGGTCACGCCTGCCTGCGTCACAAGTTTTGCGCCACCGGTCAACTGGAGCCCTGGCCGCTGCGGCGGGCACTCGACGAGGTGGAGCCCACCTTGCGTACGCCGTTGGTCAGCACCACCATCGAGTCCCTTAACCATGTGGTGCATGAAGGCTTGGGCATTGCCTGCCTGCCGGACTATATGGTCCACCAGGCAGTGCGGGAGGGGCGTTTGCAGCGTGTGCTGGACGACTACCTGGAACACCGGGGCAGTTTCTGGATGTTGTGGCCATCCAGCCGCCATGCATCGGCCAAATTGCGCGTGTTTATCGATCATATGTGCGCGCAGCTTTTTCCTGCAGGCGCCGTCGTGTAGGTCTGTGACGTTTTACCGACAGGAATGCGCGCGCCAAGGCCACGTTCTGTTGCACAATACCGGCCAGACCGTTTTCCTCAGGATTTTCAATGTCGACATCATTTCACTTGCGTTGCCTCGGGATGGCGCTGGTGTTGGCGGGCGCCGCGGGCTGCTCGTCACCCAAGACCGCTATTTACGAACATGAGAATTTCGACGACTCCGGCACGTTTTCCCGGGATTATCCGGTCAGTGATACCGCCGCGTGCGAAGCTGCCCGGCGTGCCTTGCTGAGCCAGGGTTACATCATCACCAGCAGCGATCCGAAGTTGGTAGTGGGTAACAAGAGTTTCCAGCAGACCGGCGAAACCCATCTGCAGATCAGCTTCAACGTGGTGTGCGCCGATGACGGCAAAGGCACCCACCATTCGACGATGTTCGCCAACGCCTTGCAGGACCGTTATGCGCTGAAGAAGGTCAACAACTCGGCAAGCCTGGGTGTGGGTGTGCTGGGGTCGGTGTCGATGCCGATCGGCTCCACCGATGACTCGATGGTGAAAGTGGCCAGTGAGACCGTTTCGGCACCGAAGTTCTACGAGCGTTACTTTGCGCTGGTGGACGTGTTCCTGCCTCAGGAAGTGAAGCAGGCGGCGCACATTCCCGAGCAGCCCAAGGCGGAGCTGGGTGTTCCGGAACCCAAGGCCGCACCGGCTGCCGAGAAGGTCGAAGCGCCGAAGGAAGAACCCGCCGCTTCGGAACCTGTGGCACCGCCGGCCGAACCTACGCCGATCGCGCCTCAGTCAGAGCCGGCACCGTCGCCGACCAATCCTGAGCTGCCGGCGCCGACAGAGGCGATTCCACCGCTGCCGACGCCTGCTCCATAAATCAGACCGCTGCGGGGTCGGTCTTGTCGACGTTGATCCCGTAGCGCTTGATTGCCTCACTGACTTTATCGCGACCGATCACGCCGTCATTGGCCAGTGCCTTCAAGGCCGCGAGTGCGATGAAGTGTCGGTCCACCTCAAAGAACTCGCGCAAGGCCTCCCGCGTATCCGATTGCCCGAAGCCGTCGGTGCCCAGCGCCACAAAGCGTCGGTTGTGCACGAATGGGCGGATCTGGTCGGCGAACAGTTTCATGTAGTCCGTCGCCACCACCACCGGCCCCGTCTGTCCGGCCAGGCATTGCTCCACATAACCCATGCGTGGCTCGCCTTCCGGGTGCAACAGGTTCCAGCGCTCGACTGCCTGCCCGTCACGGCGCAATTCGGTGAGGCTGGTCACGCTCCACACGTTGCTGTACACCGCGAAATCCTTGGCGAGCAATTGCGCCGCCGCGATCACTTCGCGCAGGATCGAACCACTGCCCATCAGTTGCACCTGGGCCTGCGGGCTGACGCCGAGCGGGTACATGCCCTTGAGAATGCCTTCTTCCACATCTTCTGGCATGGCCGGGTGCGGGTAGTTTTCGTTGAGCAGCGTGATGTAGTAGTAAATGTCCTCTTGCTCGACATACATGCGCCGCATGCCTTCGCGAATGATCACTGCCAGCTCGTAGGCAAAAGTCGGGTCATACGACACGCAGCACGGAATGACCGACGCCAGGATATGGCTATGGCCGTCGTCATGCTGCAGGCCTTCGCCCATCAGCGTGGTACGCCCGGCCGTAGCGCCCAGCAGGAAGCCACGCGCCCGCGCATCGGCCGCCGCCCAGGCCAGGTCGCCGACGCGCTGGAAGCCGAACATCGAATAAAAAATATAGAACGGTACGGTCATCAAACCGTGGTTGCTGTAGGACGTACTGGCCGCTATCCACGAGGAAATAGCGCCGGACTCATTCAGGCCTTCCTGCATAATCTGTCCGTCCTTGCTCTCCTTGTAGTAGCTCAGTTGCCCGGCGTCCTGTGGCGTATAGAGCTGGCCGACAGCAGAGTGGATGCCGATCTGTCGGAACAGGCTTTCCATGCCGAAGGTGCGTGACTCATCCGGCACGATGGGGACGATCAACTTGCCCATCTGTGGGTCCTTGAGCAGGGTGCCGAGGATGCGCACGAACGCCATGGTGGTCGAAATGGCCCGCTCGCCGGTGTCCTTGAGTTGAGTGGCGAAGGCGGCCAGGTCGGGGATCTGCAAAGGCTCGACGGCACTGTGACGCGCTGGCACGTGGCCACCCAGGGCTTGGCGGCGGGCAGCGAAGTAGCGGGCTTCTTCGCTGTCGACGGCGGGCTTGAGGTAAGGGATGTCGGCGAGTTGTTCGTCGGCCACGTCCAGGCCGAAGCGGTCGCGGAAGGCCTTGACGGCGTCGGCGCCCATCTTCTTCAGTTGGTGGTTGATGTTCTGGCCTTCGCCGGCTTCGCCCATGCCGAAGCCCTTGACGGTTTTGGCCAGGATCACAGTGGGTTGGCCGGTATGGCGCACGGCGGCGGCGTAGGCGTTGTAAACCTTGTCCGGGTCGTGCCCGCCGCGTGAGAGTTTCCAGATATCGTCGTCGGACATGTCCGCAACCAGTGCCAGCAATTCTGGGTATTTACCGAAGAAATGCTCGCGCACGTAGGCGCCGTTCTGCGATTTGTAGTTCTGATAGTCGCCGTCTACGCATTCCATCATGCGCTGGCGCAGCAGGCCGCTCTGGTCTTTGTCGAGCAACGCATCCCAGCCACCGCCCCAGATCACCTTGATCACATTCCAACCGGCGGCGCGGTACAGGCTTTCGAATTCCTGGATCACCTTGGCATTGCCGCGCACCGGCCCGTCCAGGCGTTGCAGGTTGCAGTTGACCACGAAGATCAGGTTGTCGAGTTTCTCGCGCCCGGCCAGGGAAATGGCGGCGAGGGATTCCGGCTGGTCCATTTCGCCATCACCGAGGAACGCCCAGACCTTGCGGCCTTGGTGTTGCTTGAGGCCGCGGTACTCCAGGTAGCGCATAAAGCGCGCTTGATAGGCGGCAGTGATCGGCCCGAGGCCCATTGATACCGTAGGAAATTGCCAGAAGTCCGGCATGAGTCGTGGGTGCGGGTAGGACGAAATCCCTTCGCCATTGGCCTCGCGCCGGAAATTGTCCAACTGCGCTTCGCTGATGCGCCCTTCGAGATAGGCGCGGCTGTAGATACCGGGTGAGGAGTGGCCCTGGATGTACACCAGGTCGCCATCGAAGCTATCGGTGCGACCACGGAAGAAATGGTCAAAACCTACGTCGTACAGGACGGCGGCTGACGCATAGGTCGCAATGTGCCCACCGACGCCCGAATGTTTGCCCGCACGCAGCACCATCGCCATGGCGTTCCAGCGGATAAACGCGTTGGTGCGGCGTTCGATGGCCAGGTTGCCGGGGTAGGGCAGTTGGCGCTCCACCGCGATGGTGTTGACGTAGGGGGTTGTCACCCGCCCGTAGAAATCACCGTGACGCGCCACGTCGAAATCCAGCAATTGATCGATCAGGTAGTGGGCGCGCGGGCGGCCTTCGGTGGACAGCACCGATTCGATGGACTCCAGCCACTCGCGGGTTTCCTGTGGGTCGTCGTCGCGGCGCACTGCGGTATTGGGGGTCATGTGAGGCTCCAGGGTAGGCGGATATCGAGTGGCGGGCTCCTTGTGGGAGGGTCGCCAAAGTAATTGCAATTGCAACTACATAAACGAATCTAGCGCGGGATGAGCTACTATTGCAACCTTCTTGAAATCCCCCGGATGGTGTTGCATGTCGTCGAAAGAGCCTGATGTATGGTTCCGTTTTGTCAGGGCTCACAGGACGGTCATCCGTGAAATCGAACGCCGCCTGGCCGAGGCGAACCTGCCGCCTTACGCCTGGTACGACGCCTTGTGGGGCCTGGAAAGCGGCCCCGACGGCACCCGCCGCATGCACGAATTGGCCGATGTGCTGGCCATCGAGCGCTACAACCTCACGCGCCTGGTAGACCGCCTGGAAAAAGACGGCCTGGTGGAGCGTTCCCGCTCGGACGGCGATGGCCGCGCGGCGTTTGCCTCGATTACCGAGGCCGGGCGGGCGCTGCGAAAAAAGATGTGGAAGATCTATGAAAGTACGGTAGATGAGCTGTTCCTCTCGCAGATCGAGCCCGAACAGCGCCAGGGGTTTGCCGATGCGTTGGAGCGCACGGCCGGGCTGGCGATGGAGGCGAGTGTGCAGACCCGCAGCCGCCGCAAATCCTGAAGTCGAAGCCGATCCCGTGTGGGAGGGGGCTTGCTCCCGATAGCACCGGGTCAGCTACAGATGCGTTGGCTGATGCACCGCTGGTGCCGATGGCTGCACCGAACCTGCTCCCAGCGCGATAAACCTTGAGTCCACGTAGGCCGCTAACTGATCGACAATCGCCTGCGGATACCCGGTTACCGCAATCACTGCGCCGCCTCGAAGCTCAGGGGCTAAATTCGGATAACGCTGCTACGTTTAATCTTGGAGTGCGGGAACGCCATGACGCAGACATTTTTTCGTCATGACGGCACTTTAAGCTGCTCATGCAGGTCATCTGTGTGCAGCCGCTTTTAACGTCAACAAGGAGTCCGCGATGGATGATTACCAGGAAGAACTGCTGGAGTACCAGGCCTTTGAATGGGATCCGCTGGATCCGGCCGACGACGCCACCGAGCTGTAGGACCGATTTCAGGCGTACTGCCGCTGACTGCGGCGAAACTCCCCTGGGGTCTGGTTGTTCCACCGCCTGAACGCCCGTTGAAATGCTTGGGCCGAGGCAAAACCGAGCAAGTAGGCGATCTCGCCGAACGCCAGTTCCGTATCGCGGATGTAGGTCATGGCCAGGTCGCGGCGGGTATCGTTGAGAATCGCGCGGAACTGAGTACCTTCTTCGGTCAGTTTGCGGCGCAGTGTCCAGGTTGGCAGCTTCAGGCGTGCCGCCACTTCTTCCAGGTCGGGTTCCCGGCCGCCATTGAGCATTGGCCCGAGCAAGCGGGTAATGCGCTCGCGCAGGCTGCGCGTGCGGGTCAACTGCTCCAATTCCCGTTCACACAATTGCAACAACAGCTGCCAGGTACTGGGGCAATGCTGCGGGTTGCGCAGGGCCAGGGTGGCCTGGTTCAGGCGCAGTTGGTTGGCGTCGGCGCCAAAGTGGACCGGGCTGTCGCCCAACAGGCGGTATTGGTCGCTATAGTCCGGTGCTTCGAACTCGATGTCGATGCGTTGCGCCTGCACTGGTTGTTGGGCCAGGCTCGACAGCTGGTGCAGCCAGCCGGCGATGATCGAGTCCACCACAAAGCGGTTATAGGCGTTGTAGGGGCTGATGGAATAGAAACGCAGCCAGGCGCCGTCGGCATCTTCTTCAAAACTGGACTGCCCACGATAATTGGCGCCATACAGCGGCTCGAAGCGCGTGAGCGTGCGGGCCGCCTCGCGGACGTTCGGCGCCTGGGCGGCGGTGACCCCGGCGAGCCCCGCCTGGCTCAAGCGGCTGAGCCGGCCCATGCGCAGGCCCAGGCCGGCGTCGCCGGTGAGTTGGATGGCCGCATGGCCCAGGCGCATGTAGCGTGGGATCGACAAGCGTGCGCCCGCTTCGGCAAGGCGCGCCGCGTCGAGGCCGTATTGCAGCAGCAGCGGTTGCGGGTCCAGGCCATGGCTGCTGATGGCATCGGCCAGGGTGTGCACGAAGCCCACCGACAGATCCCCCAGGCGCACCGGTTTCACGGCGTTACAGCCAGATATTCAATAAGCGCGCACCCTGTGCGTCGCCGTCGGCGCTGATATGCCCGGCGTGGCTCAGGAAGCTCTGCCCGGCGGTGCCCAGGTCCCAGAACTGACCCCGCAGGAACACGCTCATGCCGGCGCTGGCCTGGCTGATCGGTTGTTGGCTGATCAGTGTGAGGCGCCGCCAGGCTTCGCCTTCGCTGAGTTCCTCGGGCTTGAGGCTGATTTCCGGCGGTGTCGACACGCTTTTGAAACCGCGCCACGGCCGTTCCCAGGTATCGCGCCCGAGCACAAAGGCCGGCACCGCGATCAATTGCGCGCCTTGTTCGTTGAGTTTGCGGTAGTTGTCCGGGTACCAGCTGTCGCTGCCAACCAACACGCCGAGGCGTCCGGCTGGCGTGTCGACCACGCTGACGATGTTCTCGTCGCCGGGCTCGATAAAGCCGCGTTCATCGTAGATCGGGTAGAGCTGGCGCTGTGGATCGCCGATCGGCAAGCCGTCCGCCGCGAACACCACGCTGGCGTTGTACAGCGCACCATGACCGATCTGCAGTTGCCCCTGCCTCACCGTCGGGTTGGGCAGGGCGATGGAGCCGGCCACCACGGTAACGCCGAATTCCTTGGCCAGGCCACCGAACAGCACTTGATAGTCACGCGCCATGGTCGGGGCCTTCATGCGCAGGTACGCGTCGTCGCTGCGGCTGGTGCCGGTGGCGCTGATCCAGGCGCGCAGGAATTGCACTGGGTTACTCAATGACAACCAGTTCATCGCATCTTTCACATGCAATGCCTGGTACACCTCGTTTTTTTCGCCGGTGAGCATCAGCCAGGTGCCGATGTGCTCCGGCAGCACCACGATGGTCTTGTCGTTGATCAGGCCTTGGTCCCGGGCGTTTTGCAGGTAGGCCGCGAGTTTCAGGTGCAGGCGTTCCAGGCTTTGGTAATCGGCGGGGTACAGCTGCGGTTGGATGCCCAGCAAGTTGCCGCGATCGGCCGGCTGGCCTTCGTTGACCGCGAGGGTGATGCGCAGGTCCGACAGGTAATGCGCCACGGGGCGCTCCTGGGTCCAGACCAGATACGCGGCGACGGTGGCAACCAGGGCCAGGGTGACGGTGAACGCTAGAAGTTTACGCATGGGGCAACAGACAACAGACCGTGTGCTGGGTTCGCCGACTAGGGTAGGGCGCCTGTGGCGGCTTGCCAAGGGGCGCTGTGCATTTGGATCAATAACTTGTGAGTTTCGGTCATTGAGCGGTAGGGCATCGGCTCTTAGTCTGTGGGACATAAACCGATGGGGCGTCATTCGAACGCCTCACGTCCCGTGATGATCCGTTGTGGAGCTGTACCATGACCGCTGCTGCCTACCCGCACCTGCTGGCCCCGTTGGACCTGGGTTTCACCACCTTGCGCAACCGTACCCTGATGGGCTCGATGCACACCGGCCTGGAAGAAAAACCCGGCGGCTTCGAGCGCATGGCCGCTTATTTTGCCGAGCGCGCCAGGGGTGGCGTGGGCCTGATGGTCACCGGCGGCATTGGCCCGAATGACGAAGGCGGGGTGTATTCCGGCGCGGCCAAGCTGACCACCGACGAAGAAGCGCAAAAGCACAAGATCGTCACCCAGGCGGTGCATGAGGCGGGTGGCAAGATCTGCATGCAGATCCTTCACGCCGGCCGTTATGCCTACAGCCCCAAGCAGGTGGCGCCAAGCGCGATCCAGGCGCCGATCAACCCGTTCAAGCCCAGGGAACTGGACGAAGAGGGCATCGAAAAACAGATCCAGGATTTCGTCACCTGCTCGCTGCTGGCCCAGGTGGCCGAGTATGACGGTGTGGAAATCATGGGCTCCGAAGGTTATTTCATTAACCAGTTCCTCGCCGCCCACACCAACCACCGCACCGACCGTTGGGGCGGCAGCTACGAAAACCGTATGCGCCTGGCCGTGCAAATCGTAAGCCGTGTGCGTGCAGCGGTAGGCCCGAACTTCATCATTATTTTCCGCCTGTCGATGCTCGACCTGGTGGAAGGCGGCAGCACCTGGGAAGAGATCGTGCAGTTGGCCAAGGCGATCGAGCAGGCAGGCGCGACGATCATCAACACCGGCATCGGCTGGCACGAAGCGCGTATCCCGACCATCGCCACCAAAGTGCCACGCGGCGCATTCAGTAAAGTCACCGCCAAATTACGCGGCGCGGTGCAGATCCCGCTGATCACCACCAACCGCATCAACACCCCGGAAATTGCCGAGCAGATCCTCGCCGAGGGCGATGCGGACATGGTCTCGATGGCGCGACCGTTCCTTGCCGACCCGGAGTTCGTCAACAAAGCTGCTGCCGGTCGCGCCGATGAAATCAACACCTGCATCGGCTGCAACCAGGCGTGCCTGGACCACACCTTCGGCGGCAAGCTGACCACTTGCCTGGTTAACCCGCGGGCGTGCTACGAGACCGAGCTTAACTACCTGCCGGTGCGGCAGATCAAAAAAATCGCCGTGGTCGGCGCCGGCCCGGCGGGTCTGGCCGCCGCCACGGTGGCGGCTGAGCGCGGCCATCAAGTGACGCTGTTCGATTCGGCCAGCGAGATCGGTGGCCAGTTCAACATCGCCAAGCGCGTGCCGGGCAAGGAAGAGTTCTTTGAAACCCTGCGCTATTTCAACCGCAAGCTGCAGACCACCCACGTCGAGCTGTGCCTCAACACTCGCGTGGATGCCGCGCAGTTGGCGGCCGGCGGCTACGACGAGATCATCCTGGCCACCGGCATCGCACCGCGCACGCCGGCGATCCCTGGTGTAGAAAACGCCAAGGTGCTGAGCTACCTGGACGTGATCCTCGAACGCAAGCCAGTGGGCAAGCGCGTCGCGGTGATCGGTGCTGGCGGTATCGGTTTTGACGTCTCGGAGTTTCTCGTGCATCAAGGCGTGTCCACCAGCCTGGACCGCGAAGCGTTCTGGAAGGAGTGGGGCATCGACACCCACCTGCAAGCCCGTGGCGGCGTCGCCGGGATCAAGGCTGAGCGCCATGCGCCGGCGCGCGAAGTATTCCTGCTGCAACGCAAGGCGTCCAAGGTCGGCGACGGTTTGGGCAAGACCACCGGCTGGATCCATCGCACCGGGTTGAAGAACAAGCAGGTGCAGATGCTCAACAGCGTTGAGTACCTGAAGATCGACGACGACGGCCTGCATATCCGCATCGGCGCCGAGGGCGAGCCGCAACTGCTGGCGGTGGACAATATCGTCATCTGTGCCGGCCAGGACCCGTTGCGTGAACTGCACGACGGCCTGGTCGCTGCGGGCCAGAACGTGCACCTGATCGGCGGTGCTGACGTAGCGGCCGAGTTGGACGCCAAGCGCGCTATCAACCAGGGCTCGCGCCTGGCGGCCGAGCTGTAAAAACCCATGCGGGGCGGTGTTAGACTACCGCCCCGTTTTTCATGCGGTTCCCCTCCAATGGGCCCCTTCGATTGGCTTCCCTACGCACCCCTTGAACCCTTGGCGCTGGATTGGCTCAATGGCGTCGAGTTGGCCGTGCTGCGCCTGGATCGCATCGACCCGCTGATCAGCGGCAACAAGTGGTTCAAGCTCACCGAGCATCTGGCCCAGGCGCATCAGGCGGGGGCCAGTGGCGTTATCAGCCTTGGCGGCGCCTATTCCAACCATCTGCACGCACTCGCGGCGGCGGGCAAGCGTTTTGGCTTTGCCACCGTCGGCCTGCTGCGTGGCCATGCGCACCACACGCCTACCGTCGAGGATCTGCAGGCATTTGGCATGCACCTGCATTGGCTGGGTTTCGGCGGCTATCGCGCGCGCCATGAGCCGGGTTTCTGGGCGCCCTGGCGTGAGCGTTACCCGCATCTGTATCCCGTGCCCGAAGGGGGCGGCGGGTTGGCGGGCGCAACGGGTTGCCGGGTGCTGGTCGAGCAAGCTCGCGCGCAATTGAGCCACCTGGGTTGGGCCGATTACGACGCCTGGTGGCTGGCGGCGGGCACCGGTACCACGCTGGCGGGGTTGGTCTTGGCCGAGGCGGGGGCGCATTTGGTGTACGGCGCCATGGCGGTGCCGCACGATCATGGCGTGGCGCAAAATGTGAGTGCCTTGGTGCAGGGCGGCTATCAATTGCTGGACGCCAGCCGGGGCGGCTTCGCCAAGGTCGACCCGCTGTTGCGCGACTTTATTGAAACCACGGAGCAGGCCTGCGGCGTGCCGCTGGAACCGCTCTACACCGGCAAAGCGTTACTGGCGTTGAAGCATCAGGTCGAGGCCGGGCACGTCGCGCCCGGCACTCGCCTGATCTTTGTGCACACCGGCGGCCTGCAAGGCCGGCGTGGGTTTACAGCCGGGCGCGCTTGACCGGCATCATGCGCAACGCGGTGTTATCGCGCACCACGTAATGGTGGAAGATCCCCGCCAATGCATGCAGCCCGATCAACCAATAGCCGATCTGGCCGAACAGCACGTGCCAACCTTCAATCTGTTTGGCCAAGGCTTTGTTCTCGCCGATCAACGGCGGCAGCTCGATGCCGTAGAACAGTACCGAATGCCCCTCGGCACTGACGATCAACCAGCCCGCGATGGGCAGGCCGATCATCAAGGCGTACAACGCAAAATGCGTCAGCGTGGCCAACAGGCTCTGCCACTTCGGCGGCGCCGGTACGATCTTCGGCGCAACCCCCAGGCTGCGTGCAAACAGGCGCAGCCACACCAGCACAAACACGGTGAGGCCGAGCATGAAGTGCATCTCGACGATCAGTGTGCGTGCGCCACTGCCTTTGGGGAACTGGCCGCGTAACTCAATGCAGGCGTAGACCACCGCCAGCAGCACCACCATCAGCCAGTGCAGCGCAATCGACATGGTGCTGTAGCGCGTATCGGAATTTTTCCACGGCATCGCTGGGTTTCCTCATTCATCAGGGCAAGCCTCCGTTCTTTGGCGACGGAGTACGGTTACTGTATGCCTGTTTTGAACGGATTACCCGGCGCGAATGCCGCACTATTGACCTCCATCAGCGGCCTTGCGGCATTTCACCGCGCGCCAGGCGCTGGTTGATATCGCTGATTACCGCCGGCAGGTCGGTAATGGTGTCGATCAGGTAGTGCGGGCGCGAGCCTTCGAACATCGCCTCGATGCGCTTGCGCTCGCCGGCCAGTGTGGCGTTGTCCAGGGCGCGAAATTGCTCATAGGTCAGGCCCAGCGCGTTGCCCGAGCAGGTCAGCGCCACGCTCCACATCCCGGCGCGGCGGCCTTCAAGGATGCCCGGCACGGTGTCGTCGACCTTCACACACGCCGCCACATCATCAACCCCCAGGGCAATCACGTTGGCCAGCGCCTGGGCCGGCCATGGGCGGCCGTTGGGTACTTCGTCGGTAGCCACTACATGGTCGGCGACGTAGCCATGGGTGGCGGCCAGGGCGACCACCTTGTCCATCACTTGCTTGGGGTAGCCGGAACACGAGCCGATCCTGATCCCTTGCCCGCGCAGATGCGCGAGGGTGTCGAGGGCGCCGGGGATCAGGGCCGAGTGCTCGGCAATTTTCTCGATCTGCAGGGGCATGAAACGCTGGTAGATGGCGGTCACGTCGTCGTCGGTGGGCGTACGGCCGAACGCCTTGCGGTAGCGCTCGGCGACCTGCGGCTGGTAGCAGAGGGTGCGGATATGGTCCCACTTGCCCATGCCCATCGGGCCACGGGCTTCTTCGATGGAGACTTGCACATCGAACTCGGCGAAGGCTTCGACAAAAATCTGGGTAGGCGCGAAGGAGCCGAAGTCGACCACGGTGCCGGCCCAGTCAAGGATCACGGCCTGGAGGGTGTTGGGGTTTTGATAGTTCATGGTTCAAATCCTGTGGGTAAGGGGGGAATCAAATGTCCAACACGTCCATTTCTTGCAGCACGTGGGCGATGGCCTTGACTGCCGCGCGCATGCCGGTGGCGTCGACGTGGCCGATGCAGCCGACGCGGAAGGTCTCAACCTGGGTCAGTTTGCCGGGGTACAAGATGAATCCCTTGGCCTTGACCCGTTCGTAGAAGTCCCTGAACTGGTAGCGCGGGTCTTTCGGGGCGTGGAAGGTCACGATAATCGGGGCCTGGATAGCGGCCGGGAGGAAGCTGCGCAGGCCGAGCCCGGCCATGCCCTCCAGCAGCGCCTGGCAGTTGTCGGCATAACGTTGATGGCGCGCGGGCAGGCCACCTTGCTCCTGGTATTGCAGCAACGCTTCGTGCAGGGCGGCGACCACGTGGGTTGGCGGGGTGAAGCGCCATTGGCCGGTCCTGGCCATGTAGGTGTATTGGTCGAACAGGTCCATCGCCAGGGAGTGGCAGTTGCCTTGGGCGGCGGCCAGTGCCTGCTTTTCGGCGAAGACGAAGCCCATGCCGGGCACGCCCTCCAGGCATTTGCCGGAGGCGGCGATCAGGGCGTCGAACGGCACTTGGCGGGCATCGATGGGCAGCGCGCCGAAGGAGCTCATGGCGTCGATGATCAGGCGCTTGCCGTGGTGCTTCACCACCTGGGCGATTTCCGGCAGCGGGTTGAGGATACCGGTGCTGGTTTCGCAGTGAATCAAGGCAACGTGGGTGATGCCCTCGTCGGCCTGCAACAGGCGCTCGACATCGGCGGCCGTCGTGGGCTCATCTTCAGCGGTTTCAAAGGTGCTGAAGTCGCGGCCCAACACTTCACAGATGTTCGCCAGGCGCTTGCCGTAGGCGCCGTTGATCAGCACCAGCACCTTGCCATTACGCGGGACCAGGGTGCCGATGGCGGCCTCGACGGCAAAGGTGCCGCTGCCCTGCAAGGGGACGCAGTGATGGCTGGCCGCGCCGTGGAGGATCGCCAGTAACCGGGCGCAGACGCTGGCGGTGAGTTGGTTGAAACCTTCATCCCATGAACCCCAGTCCACCAGCATCGCCCGGCGCGTGCGGTTCGCTGTGGTCAGGGGGCCAGGGGTGAGCAGGAGGGGCGCGGCAGGGGTCATCTCGTGTCCTCGTAAACAACGGTGTGAATCTACGGCGCCTAAATTGCAGTTTGGCTTGTTATCAATCAAATTGTTTGTTGTTATGCGAGCTATCAGTGAGGCCGATAGCTATGAACCTGTTCCAATTGCGCGCATTCGACGCGGTGGCCCGCGAGGGCAGCTTTACCCGTGCGGCGGCGCGGCTGTTTATCAGCCAGCCGGCGGTGACCGGGCATATCAAGGCCCTGGAGGAGTACTACCAGATTCCCCTGTTGCGTCGCACCGCCCGGCGGGTGGAGTTGACCGAGGAGGGCGCACGCCTGGCCGCGATCACCCGGGCGATCTTCGGCCTGGTGGACGAGGCGCAGACGCTGCTCGAAGCCAATCGGCAATTGTTCACCGGGCGCCTGGAAGTGGCGGCGGACGGCCCGCACCTGGTGATGCCGATGATCGCCAGCCTGCGCGCGCGTTACCCCGGCATCACCGTCAACCTGCGCTTGGGCAATGCCCAGGAAACCCTGGCCGCGTTGTTGTCCGAGCACGCGGATGTGGCGGTGCTCACCGAAGTGCAGGCGCGCAATGGCCTGCACTTGCAGCCCCTGGACGAATCACGCATCTGCGCCTTGGTGCCGGCCGGTCACCCCTGGGCGATGCAGGCCGAGGGCATTCGTCTCGAACAGCTCCATGAGGTGATCATGGTGCTGCGTGAACCCGGCTCCATTACCCGTCGCACCTTTGACGATGCCTGCCAGGCGGCCGGTGTGCAGCCTAGCGTGCTGCTGGAACTGGACAGCCGTGAAGCCGTGACCGAAGCCGTTGCGGCGCAACTGGGCGTGGGGGTCGTGTCGTCATTGGAGGTCAGCCCCGACCCCCGCGTGCAGGCGATTGCCCTTCAGGGCCATGGGCTGGTCAATCGACACCTGCTCGGTTGTTTGGAGCGGCG
Source organism: Pseudomonas asgharzadehiana (assembly GCF_019139815.1). Taxonomy (NCBI): domain Bacteria; kingdom Pseudomonadati; phylum Pseudomonadota; class Gammaproteobacteria; order Pseudomonadales; family Pseudomonadaceae; genus Pseudomonas; species Pseudomonas asgharzadehiana. Next base: position 4,042,586 of record NZ_CP077079.1, on the reverse strand, counting down.
GCGCTCATTGCGCTTGATCCAGGCGTTTTTCGACTTGGCGCCCTGAGGGTTTTTTGGTGGAACGATGCGTTCTCGCGCTATAAACTCTGCCCCCAAAGCGCCGGCCAGTAGACGTCTCGGCGCTATGGAAATCAGAGAGTGAGTCATGGGCGCACAGTGGAAAGTCAAACATAAAGAAGCGGCATCCAATGCCAAGGGCAAGATCTTCGGCAAGCTGGTGAAAGAAATCACCATCGCCGCCCGCAACGGTGCCGACACCGCGACCAACGCCCACCTGCGTCTGGTAGTGGAGCAGGCCAAAAAAGCCTCGATGCCTAAAGAAACCCTGGAACGCGCGATCAAGAAGGGCGCCGGTCTGCTCGGTGAGACCGTGCAGTACCACCGCGTGACCTACGAAGGGTTTGCCCCGCACCAGGTGCCGCTGATCGTCGAATGCGTGACCGATAACATCAACCGTACCGTGGCCGAAATCCGCGTGGCGTTCCGCAAGGGCCAATTAGGGGCTTCGGGCTCAGTGGCCTGGGACTTCAACCACGTCGGCTTGATCGAAGCTTCCCCGGACAGCCCGGACGCCGATCCGGAAATGGCCGCTATCGAAGCCGGCGCCCAGGATTTTGAAGAGGGCGAGGAAGCGGGTACGACCCTGTTTATCACCGAGACCACCGACCTGGATGCGGTACAGAAAGCACTGCCGGAGCAGGGTTTTACCGTGCTGTCGGCCAAGCTGGGCTACCTCTCGAAAAACCCGGTGAGCGGTTTGACCGATGAGCAGATGGCTGAAGTCGAGGCGTTCCTCGAAGGCCTGGACAATCATGACGACGTGCAGGACATGTTTGTCGGTTTGGCGGGCTGATTCTTATCTGGATGCATGGGGGCAAAATGTGGGAGGGAGCAAGCCCCCTCCCACATTGGTTTCAGGGGTGTTGGATAGATTTGAGCAAGACCTCTACCTCTTCAAAGCTTGGTCGCGCCAACACATCCGACTGACAGCAGGTTCTATGCAGTTCCAGCAGTTCGTCGCTCGCTCCCCCCTCAACCCGCGCCAGCAACTCCCCCAGCAACACCCCGAACGCCCGCACTTCAATCCGCTGCAACGCCCACGTTTCGAGAGTGTCCGCCGTGGCATGGAACGACGCCGCGCCAAAATCCCCGAGCAGACAACTCCCCGCGTCATTCCACAGAATATTGTGGCCGTACAGGTCGCCATGGGTGATGCCGTGGCGGTGCAAATGCGTGGCCACCGAAGCGATGCCCCGGGCCATGCGCAGGGCCACTGCGGCACTGAAGCGAGTATCGGCGGCGTACACGTCGCGGGTACATGAGGCCAGGCTCGGCAGGCTCGCGAGGTTGCGGTAGCTCGGGTCGATCAGGTCCATTACCAGTGCGGCCTGTTGGTCGGGATGGCCGACCACGCGGCCTTGCACCTTGATCAGGTTGGGGTGCAGCCCGGCGGCGATGCACGCCTGCATTTCGTGCAGCGGCGAGCCGTCGCTGGTGATGGTGCCTTTGTAGAGCTTGACGGCGACAGGTGTGCCTGTGGGTTTGCGCAGCGCTTGGCGAATCACTCCCGATGCTCCTTCGCCCAGCACCTCGCCCAGTTCCAGCTCTGCCCAGGGAATAGTCGGCGTGGCGTCGTCGGTAACCACCTTCACCGCCATTTCTACCGGGTTACCGGCATAGGCCAGCCAGGTCAGGCTTGGCAGCGTCAGCAGCCACTCGGGCAGGCGGGTGAAGCGGTTGGAGGCAATGCGCAGCAGTTCGAGGTGGTGACAGTTGGCCAGGCTGTCCGGCAGCTCTGCCAGGTGGTTGCCGGCCAGCATCAGCTTTTGCAGGTGGGGGCGCTCGCCCAATTCGCGGGGCAATTGGCTGATGCGGTTGTCGGTGAGGATCAGCCAGCGCAGCAAGGGCGGCAGCGCGGCGGCGGGGACGTGGCTGATGCGGTTGGCCTTGAAGCCGATCATGCTCAGTTGCGCGCACTGGCCCAGGCATTCGGGCAGCTCGGTGAAGGCGTTGTCCGAGCAAAACAGCACACGCAGGTGCGGCAGGCGGTGCAGGTCGTCGGGCAACTGGCTAAGGGCGTTACCGCTGAGGTTGAGGATTTGTAGGGAATCGGCCAGTTCGAAGATTTCCCGGGGGAACTCGGTAAGCCCGCAAGACAGGTCCAGGCGCGTAATGCCGGCCAGTTGGCCGGCCTTGAGTTGGGCGAGGGTATGCATGAACGGCGCGGTCACTCGGCTAGGGGGTAAAGGGCGTTCATGATACCGGGTCGGGCAGCGGTTGCGGGCTGGCCTGTTGCAATTGGTTCAGGCGGCTGGCGGTACGGGCGAGGTCGATGGCCTGGCCGCTCAGCGCCTGTGCCAGCGGTTGGTCGCCGATCAACACCACATGCTTGTCCTTGTCGTAGAGCACGTCCACCAGGTTGATAAAGCGCTGCTGCACGGCGATCGGGCAGTGCGCCAGAGGCGGCAGGCCGTCGATGATCCAGTGGTCGAAAGCCTCGCACAACAGCAGATAGTCCATCACCGCGGTCAATTGTTCGCAGAGGTCGTTGAAGGTGAACGCGACAGTGCGCGCCTGATGAAAGCGGCAGATCAGCTGCCGGTTTCCGACCGCCAGGGGGTGCGCCGGGCCATCCGTGGCGGGCAGCCCGAGCGCTGCACGCTGGGCCGCGGTGCCTGGCCACAGGTAGTGCCCGGTGGTAAAGCGCTGCGTGGCATGGGCCTGGGGCAGGCTGCGAAAATCCTTGGGTGAATTGACCTCCAGCACGTCCATGCGCGCGGCGATCAAGTCGATCACCGGCTTGAAACGCTCGTGATACAGCGGGTTGGGCAACAGGCCTTCGGGCGGATAGTTGGAGGTGACCAGTACCAGCACACCCCGCTCGAACAGGGCTTTGAACAGCCGCGTGATCAGCATGGCGTCGCCGATGTCGTGGACGTGGAACTCGTCGAAACACAGCACCCGGCAGCCGGCGAGCAGTGTGTCGAGGGTCACGCCCAGTGCGTCGTCCGCGGCTTGGTGCGCGAACATGCCCAGGTGCAAGCGAGCGAAAAAACCATGAAAGTGCACGCGTTGTTTCTCGGCGATGGGCAGCGCCTCGAAAAAACCATCCAGCAGCCAGCTTTTGCCACGCCCCACCGGGCCGTGCAGGTACAGGCTGCGGGTGGGCTGGTTGGCGAGCAGGTGTCGGGTTTCGCGGGCCATGGCGGCGATCGCCTGGGCCTGGCCCGCGCTGAGGGTATACCCCTGCTGTCGGGCCTTGTTCTGAAAGAACGTCTGGATGGGCGAGTGTTTGTGGCTGTCGGAAGGTTTACCGAGCCAGCGACGGATCAACGAAAGCACGGCCAATGCGAGTCACTCTGTAGTGCGGTGGTCGCTCACTTTAGGACGCTCGCGGTGATTTGACCAATACAGAAGGCGCCTGCGTTCGCCTAGAACTGCAACACATGCGTGGGCGCCAGATCCGCCGGGCTGACCACCGCATAGTTGTAGCCGGCGCCGGACCAGTATTGCGCTTGCAGCCCGTTTGCCGTGCGGCTGCCGTGGGGCAGGAAGCCATTGTTCGGACCCGGTGGGCGAATGTAAAAGCTGATGCGCCGACCTTGTGGGTCTTCGTATAGCACCATGGCAGCCGTGCCTTGCTCGGTGTTGAGTAGCCGCCCGCTGACCGGTTTGAACCCCGATGGGCTCAAATCCGGCAGGCGATGGGCCTGGTTGAAATAGCGGTCGAGCCACGCCTGCATGGTGCCGCTGTCCTGGGCACGGTAATCGGCGGGCAGGACACCGTCCTGGGCAAACAGGCGGAATGCTTGCATCGCGTCGGCCATCGGTAGCATCGACGGTTGAGTGGCTTCGCGGGCGTGCCAGCCGCCGAGGCCGCCGAGGCTCACGGCGATCAACAGCACGGCGGCCGTCGCAAGGTGGCGGCGCGATTGGAGCCTGATGCGCCGACGAATCAGCGCCGGGTCCAGGTCGGGGTTGGCCGGCAGTTGCAGGGTGCCGCTCAATGAGGCACGCAGCACGTGCGCGTCCTGCTGCCAGGCATGTACCTGGGCGGCGGCGTCGGGGTGGGCGGCGAGCCAGGTTTCGAGGACTCGGCGATCACTTTCCGGCAGTTGGTGATCGACGTAGGCATGCAGGTCGCGTTCGCTGGGGGGCAGGCTGATCATTTGAGTATCCGCAGGGAAGGGCTGGCAATTTCACCATCGCTGAGTTGCCGCAGGGCTTGGCGGGCGCGTGACAGGCGTGACATCACGGTGCCAAGCGGCACATCGAGTATTTCGGCGACTTCCTTGTAGCTCAAGCCTTCGACCGATACCCACAGCAACAACGCGCGCTGTTCGGTGTTGAGTTGATCGAACGCTTGCAGGGTCGACTGGGCGATCACCGTACGCTCGACGGATGGCTGCACATCCTCGCGGCCGGTGAAAAACGCCAGCATGCGCGCATAGCGCCGGGTGCGGCGGTGGGCATCGAGGAACTGGCGATAGAGGATCGAGAACAGCCATGCACGCAGGTCGCCTTCGATGCGCTTGTCGGCCCAGCGGGTAATCGCCCGTTCCAGGGTCGATTGCACCAGGTCGTCGGCGCTGCTGGCGTTACGGGTCAGGGACACGGCAAAACGCCGCAGCCTGGGGATGAGTTCACGTAACGGTTCGTCGAGTTCATGCATGGGATGTCTGGCTGGTCACTGCGCTGGGACTAGAGAGACGCCCGGCGCTGGCGGTTATTCCGGGCCACGGAAAATAAATCCGCGGCGAGGGAATAGGGTGGATCGGCGTTCGTCTCAATGCTCCGACCTTATGTTTGACCCCCTAAGGCCTTTGGCCCTGGAGTTTGTTCATGGTAGATCACTCATCACCGCCCCGTCCCCCGTTGAGTACGGCGAGCCTGATCGCGCGCCTTGCCGGTATCGGCGCCGTGGTTGCCGTTGTTGCGGGGGCATTTGCCTACGTCAATGGCACGCTCGACCCACAACGGCTGCGTCCGAAAACCTTGGTCAACGCCTTGGAAACCAATAATGGCGTGCACGCAGGCTTTCGGCGTAACCATGCCAAGGGCGTGTGCGTGGCCGGGTATTTCGAGAGCAGCGCCCAAGCCCGCGCGTATTCCAGCGCACAGCTGTTCAGCGACGCCAGGACCCCGCTGATCGGCCGGTTTGCCTTGCCCAGCGGTAACCCCTATGCGCCGGACAGCAGTGTGCCAATCCGCAGTTTTGCCGTGCAATTGAGCCAGGCCAACGGCCAGCAATGGCGCACGGGAATGAACAGCATGCCGGTGTTCCCCGTGGGCACTCCCGAGGCGTTTTACCAGTTGCTCAAGGCTGGCGCGCCGGACCCGGCCACCGGCAAGCCGAACCCGGCAAATATGCCGGCGTTTTTTGCCGCGCATCCGGAGGCCGCGCCATTTTTGGCGTGGGTCAAGACCGCCAAGCCCTCGGCCAGCTATGCCACCGAAACCTATAACGGCATCAACGCGTTTTACCTGGTGAGCGCCGAGGGCAAGCGTCAGGCCGTACGTTGGAGCGTAGTGCCCCAACACGAGGATGCCGAGGGCGAGACCGCACCGGCCGGCGCTGACTTCCTCGAAAAAGACCTGGTGCAACGTCTGGCTGCCGGCCCGTTGCGTTGGCAGTTGAACATGACCCTGGCCAACCCCGGCGACCCGCTGGACGATGCGAGTAAGCCCTGGGCCGGTGAGCATAAGGTCTTGAACGCCGGCACCCTGGTGCTGCAAAGCAGCCAGCCCCAGGCGGAGGGCGATTGTCGCGACATCAACTTCGACCCGCTGGTTCTGCCCAGCGGCATCGAAGCCTCCAATGACCCGCTGCTGGCCGCGCGTTCGGCGGCGTATGCCAGCTCGTACCTGCGCCGTGCCGGTGAAGTCAGCCCGTTGCACAGCGCCCCCAAGGAGTCGAAACCATGAATGCACAACCGCGCTTTTTCGCGCCTTTGGCGCGCCTGCTGCATTGGCTGATGGCGTTGCTGATCATTGCCATGCTGTTTATCGGGGCAGGGCTGGCGGCGTCGGTGTCGCAGCGGCATGAATGGTTGATTCACCTGCATAAACCCTTGGGGATTGCGATCCTGGCACTGGTGATTGTGCGCCTGGTGGTGCGCTTTTCTACGCGCCAACCGCCATTGCCCGCCGACTTGCCGCGTTGGCAAGTGCTGGCGGCCAAGGCGTCTCATCTGCTCTTGTATGCCTTGATGCTGGTGTTGCCGTTGTTGGGCTGGGCGATGATTTCGGCGGCGGGCGACCCGGTGATGCTCGGCAGTTCGGTACGGTTGCCGGCGTTGGTGGCGGCGGATGCGCCATTGTTTGCGCTGTTGCGCAAGGCCCATGGGTATTTGGCCTACCTGCTGTTCCTGACGGTGCTGCTGCACTTGGCGGCGGCGCTGTTCCATGGCTGGGTTCGGCGTGATGGTGTGCTGCAGAGCATGACCGGCACCAAGGGCTGATGCCGGGGGCAGGGGTTAGCGCAGGGCTGTGACGATATCGGCCACGGTGCTCAGCACATCCTTGCCCAATTGCTTGGACCGTTCACCTGACCAGCCGGTTTTTGGGTTGGGGGCGTCATTGTTGTCCTTGAAGGGCATTTCCAGGGTCAGGGACAGGCAATCGTATCGCTCGCCGACCGCATTGCAGGCCAGGGTCATATTGGCTTGGCCTGGCTGGTCGCGGGTGTAACCGTGGGTGGTCTGGAAGTCGCGGGTCAAGGCGCTCAAGTGGCGGCGGAAGTGTTTTTCCAAGGTCTCGATACGCGGGGTGTAGCCCGGGTTGCCTTCGCAAGCGGCGGTGAACACATAGGGGATTTCTTCGTCGCCGTGGATATCGAGGAACAGATCGACACCGTACTTCTCCATTTGCTGCTGCACAAACAGCACTTCCGGGCTGTTCTCCTGGCTGGCGCTTTGCCAGGCGCGGTTGAGGTCCTGGCCGGCGGCATTGGTGCGCAGATGGCCATGGAAGGCCCCGTCTGGGTTCATATTGGGCACCAGGTACAGGTCGGCCACCTTCAGGAGCTTTTTCACCTCGGCATCGCCGTCTTGTTGCAGACGCTCGATGATGCCTTCCATAAACCATTGCGCCATGTGCTCGCCAGGGTGCTGCTGGGCGATGATCCAGACCTTGCGTCGGCCCTCGCCGCCTTTGCCACGGCGAAGCAGTTGGATGTCGCGCCCCTCGACACTTTTGCCCGTGGCCAACAGCTTAGTGCCGGCGTATTTCAATGCCTGCTCGATCAGCCAGGCGTGGCGTTCGCGGCTGTAGGGTTCGAAATAAGCGAACCAGGCGTGTTTCTCGCGGGTTTCCAGGCTGATGTGCAGGATTTCTCCATCAAAGCGCGTAGGCACTCGGAACCAGTTGACATGGTCATAGGACGCCACGGCGTTGTAGCCGCTCCAGGCATGCTTGTAGGAAGACTTGCCCGCGTTGCTCAGGCGGAACGTGTGGGTGTGGCCCACATGCATGCCTTCGGCCTTGAAATGAAACCATTGGAAATGCTGGCTGCGAGTATCGGGTTTGATTGCCAGCAGCAACTGATAGGCATCACTGGCGTCGAGCACCTGGATGTTGCCACTGTCGAAGTTGGTGCTGATCTTGATGGAGGTCAAGGCCACGGTCATAGTCTGGTTGCCTGAATATGAGTGTTGTGGCGGCTATATTACACAGGAGTCCGGTAAAGCCCGGATGCAAAATTGTTGCGAGGAGGGGGCGTCGTCCATGACGCGGCCGCAGCTTAGAATTTATGAGATTGATTCTCAAGCGCTATTTCGCAGAGATACGAGCCGGAGCGCTACGCTGGCTTTCATTAGGCGATGGTCTTTTGCTACCATGCGCGCCATCAAGCAGCACACAGTCTTCATTAGCCTGAAGCCATGCCAGGGAAACTGGCAAAAAAAAGACCCGGCCAAAGAGCCGGGTCAAAAACCGTGATTAGCCTGATGAGGAGATATTCCAAGAGTCCGACCTAAGGTCCCTTGGACTATCGACTGATCTCGCGATCAGCTGAGCCCAATAATAATCATTATCATTTGCAAGTCAAATGTTTTTATCCGTGGGATAGAAATATTTTTCCTTCGGGCCTTCTATACGTTCGCTTGAGCCTCTGTCGCCTGCAACGAGCGCTCCAGCATCGCCTTCGCCATATCAATCAAATACACCACTGAAAACGCCAGGTCGCGGTGATTGCCTTGATGGCTGCTTGCTGACTCGTAGGCTGTTGCCGCCGCACTGCGCAGCAGGTCGGAGGCGTAGACCAGCGCCTCCTCCTGGCTGATGCCAGGCTTGATGGCAAACATGGCCTCGTCCGGGGCGGGTGCCGACATTTTTTCTTTCAAATAAAAGTCCAGCGCGCGCTGGGCAGCACCGCTGCCACGCAGGTCGTGCGCGTCATTGTTTTCGGTTGGTTCGGGCAGGAGGTACGGGCTCGTCGTCATAAGGGGCGGTACTCTGGGTGGGTGTCGAAAACCTTATGCCTGATGATAGTACGTGTCGTATTAATGTCGTTTCGTGGATTACTACAAACTGTTTATTGCCCTGAAAAATACCTGACGTATTGTCTGGCCCCATGGATAACTGGATAGCGTTGGTCAAGGCCAACATGAAAGACCGCAAGGTCACGCAGGGTGAGCTGGCTGAACGCTTGGGCATGTCCCAGGGCGGCGTCGGCCATTGGCTCAACAAACGCCGCGTGCCGAGCCTGGCGGACATGAACCGGGTGCTCGAAGAACTGGGCCTGGGTTACCTGGAAGTGGTGCAGGAAGTCCGCGAAAAGGCCCGCGACGCACCAGCCCTGTCAACACAGTACAACCCGTATTTTCGTTACCCGGTCAACGACTGGAGTGGCCTGTGCGAAGTCCGCGAAGAACGCCAGGCCTACGGCGCCGCGCGTTTCGAAACGACCGACTACCATGCGCGAGGCGACGCCTTCTGGCTGCCGGTTACAGGCGATGCCATGACCGCACCCAGCGGCCTGAGCATCGCTGCGGGCATGATGATCCTGGTGGATCCGGCCCTTAGCGCCGAGCCCGGCAATTTGGTGGTCGCCCAATGGGCTGACCGGCCTCACGCGACGTTCCGCCAGCTACTGGAAGAAAGCGGCCAGCGCTACCTGGTGCCGCTCAACCCCACTTATCCGAAACAGCTGTTTGACGCCGATTGCCGCATCCTTGGCGTCGTGGTGCAGGCCACCGCGAAGTTCTAGCCGACTGTTTCGAGCTCCACCAGTGCGCACCCCTCGGCAACCATTTCGCCCTCCTGGCAGAACAGCGCCTTGACCACCCCCGCCTGGGGCGCGCGGATGCTGTGCTCCATTTTCATTGCCTCCAATACCACCAGTTGCGCGCCGGCTTCGACCGCTTGGCCAATGTCCACCAGCACCCGTACGATGCTGCCGTTCATTGGCGCCGTGAGGCCTCCCTGGTGAGACTGGCTGGCCTCCACCGCTGCAATCGGGTCGAACAGGCTGACGCACTGCATCTCGCCATCCCAACGCAAAAACACCGCCCCCGCGCGACGCACCGCCAAGTGTGAACGGCGCACGCCCTGACGCTCGATCAGCAACTGTTCGCCCTGCAACTGCGCAGCATCTGCCGCCAACGTCACCAACCGATCCTGCCCGTTGCAGCTCAGGTGCAACGACACCTCGGCGGGCAAACCGGCACGAAAACCACGTCTATCCGCCCACGGCCCTTCAGCCACGGGCAAGCTCTGCATAAAGGCCGCGCCCGCCGCCTGCCAGAACTCATCGCTCAATTCACCGGGTGGCGGTAGCAACTCATCCTGATAACGTGGAATAAACCCGGTATCCAACTGCGCGGTTGCAAACGCCGGGTGCCCGATGATGCGCCGCAGGAACCCCAGGTTGGTCTTCAGCCCGCCGACGGCAAATTCATCGAGCATACTCAGCAAGCGCAGGCGTGCCTGTTCACGGTCCTCGCCCCAGGCAATCAGCTTGCCGAGCATCGGGTCGTAAAAGGGCGATACGCTGTCACCTTGCTCGACACCGCTGTCTACCCGGCGGCCCGCACCGGGTGCCGATTCGCGATACAGCGCCAGATGCCCGGTGGCGGGCAGGAAGTCATGGGTCGGATCTTCGGCATACAAGCGCACTTCAATCGCGTGGCCGATCAGCGGCACTTGTTCCTGGGTGAGCGGCAGCGCTTCGCCCTGGGCCACGCGAATCTGCCAGGCTACCAGGTCCAGGCCGGTAATCGCCTCGGTCACCGGGTGCTCCACCTGCAACCGCGTGTTCATTTCCATGAAAAAGAACTCGCCGCGTGCGTCCAGCAAGAACTCCACCGTGCCGGCGCCTACGTAGCCAATAGCCTGGGCCGCCCGTACGGCGGCTTCGCCCATGGCCCGGCGTTGTTCAACGCTCAACCCCGGTGCCGGTGCTTCTTCGACGACTTTTTGATGGCGACGTTGGATCGAGCAATCCCGCTCGTTGAGGTACAGGCAATGCCCGTGTTGATCGGCAAATACCTGGATCTCCACATGGCGTGGCTTGAGCAGGTATTTCTCCACCAGCATCTGCCCATTGCCAAAGGACGACAGGGCTTCACGCTGGGCCGAGGCCAGGGCTTCGGCGAGTTGGTCGACGTGCTCGACCACCTTCATGCCCTTGCCGCCGCCACCGGCTGTGGCCTTGAGCAGTACCGGGTAACCGATGCGTGCGCAGGCTTCGCGGAAAGTCTCCAGGTCCTGGGCTTCGCCGTGATAACCCGGTACCAGTGGCACGCCGGCGGTCTCCATCAGCGCCTTGGCGGCGGATTTGCTGCCCATGGCGTCGATGGCCGAGGCGGGTGGGCCGAGGAAGATCAGGCCCGCGGCTTCAATCGCGCGGGCAAAGGCGGCGTTTTCGGACAGGAAGCCGTAGCCCGGATGAATCGCCTGGGCCCCGCTGGCCTGGGCGGCGGCGATGAGCTTGTCGATTTGCAGGTAGCTCTCCGTGGCCTTGCTGCCGCCCAGGTCGACGCGGACATCAGCCTCGCGGCTGTGTCGCGCGTCGCGGTCGATGGCGCTGTGCACGGCGACCGTGGTCAAGCCCATGGCCTTGGCGGTACGCATCACCCGGCAGGCGATTTCGCCACGGTTCGCCACCAGTAAGGTGGTCAACGTGCTCATGAGCGCGGCTCCTGCGGTTGCCAACTGGGCGCACGTTTTTGCAGGAAGGCTCTCAAGCCTTCCTGGCCTTCGGCGCTGACGCGAATCCGTGCGATGGCATTTTCGCAATAGCGACGCAGGGCAGGGGTGAGGGCGCCGTTACCCACTTCACGCAGTAAGTCTTTGCTGGCGCGCATCGCGGCGGGGCTGTTGTGCAGCAGGTTGGCGATCCACTGTTCCACGTGCGTGTCCAGCTCGCCCGCCGGATAGCTTTCCGCGAGCAGGCCGATGTCCCGCGCACGCTGGCCGCCAAAGCGTTCGGCGGTAAGGGCATAGCGCCGCGCCGCACGCTCGCCGATGGCCTGCACCACGAAGGGACTGATCACCGCCGGTGCCAGGCCGATACGCACTTCCGACAGACAGAACTGCGCGTCGTCGGCGCCGATGGCCATGTCGCAGCAACTGATCAAGCCCAGCGCGCCACCATAAGCCGCCCCTTGCACCACCGCCAGGGTAGGGATTTTCAGCTTGGCCAGGTTGTACATCAGCTCGGCCAGTTCGCGCGCGTCGTCGAGGTTGGTGTGGTAATCCAGCTCGGCCGACTGCTGCATCCAGGCCAGGTCGGCGCCGGCGCTGAAGTGCTTGCCGCGCCCGCGCAGCACCAGGAAACGCAGGGAGGCATCGCCTTGCACGTGGTCGAGGGCGATGATCAGTTCGCGGATCATTTCGGCGTTGAACGCGTTGTTCTTGGCTTCACGACTGAGCCACAGCGTGGCAAAACCACGGCGGTCGGTGATCAGTTCGAGGGTGTTGAAATCGCTCATGGGGTACAGCTCCAGTTACATGCGGAACACGCCGAAGCGGCTCGGCTCGATGGGGGCGTTCAGCGCGGCGCAGAGGGCCAGGGCCAGCACATCGCGGGTCTGCAACGGGTCGATCACGCCGTCATCCCATAGGCGCGCGCTGGAATAGTAGGGGTGACCCTGGGTTTCATACTGGTCGAGGATCGGCTGTTTGATCGCCGCTTCCTCCTCGGCACTGAAGGGGTTACCGGCCCGCTCGGCCTGCTCACGCTTGACCTGCACCAGCACCCCGGCGGCCTGCTCGGCGCCCATCACACCAATGCGCGCGTTGGGCCACATCCACAAAAAACGCGGGTCGTAGGCGCGGCCGCACATGCCGTAGTTACCGGCGCCAAAGCTGCCGCCGATGATCACGGTGAATTTCGGCACCTTGGCGCAAGCCACGGCAGTGACCAGTTTGGCGCCATGCTTGGCGATGCCGCCGGCTTCGTATTTTTGCCCGACCATAAAACCGGTGATGTTCTGCAGGAACAGCAGCGGGATTCCGCGTTGGCAGGCCAGTTCGATAAAGTGCGCGCCCTTTTGCGCCGCTTCGGCGAACAGAATCCCGTTGTTGGCCAGGATTGCAATCGGGTAGCCGTGCAGGTGCGCAAAACCGCACACCAAGGTGGTGCCGAACAGCGCCTTGAACTCATCGAACACCGAACCGTCCACCAGCCGCGCGATTACTTCGCGCACGTCGAACGGCTGCTTGGCATCGGCCGGGATCACGCCATACAACTCTTCGCCGCTGTACAGCGGCGCCATCGGCACGCGCTGGGCCAATTGGCCGTGCTTGCGCCAGTTGAGGTTGGCCACGCTGCGCCGGGCCAGGGCCAGGGCGTGTTCGTCGCTGTCGGCATAGTGGTCGGCCACGCCGGAGACCTTGCAGTGCACATCGGCACCGCCAAGGTCTTCGGCGCTGACCACTTCACCGGTGGCGGCTTTCACCAGCGGCGGGCCGGCGAGGAAGATGGTGGCCTGGTGGCGCACCATAATCGCTTCGTCGGCCATGGCCGGTACATACGCGCCACCGGCGGTGCATGAGCCCATCACCACGGCGATCTGCGGGATGCCCTGGGCACTCATGTTGGCCTGATTGAAGAAGATGCGCCCGAAGTGTTCTCGGTCGGGGAACACTTCGTCCTGACGCGGCAGGTTGGCGCCGCCGGAGTCCACCAGGTAGATGCACGGCAGGCGGTTCTGCTCGGCGATGGCTTGGGCGCGCAGATGTTTTTTCACCGTGAGTGGGTAGTACGAGCCGCCTTTCACCGTGGCGTCGTTGGCGACGATCATGCATTCGACGCCCTCCACGCGGCCGATCCCGGCGATCACCCCGGCGGCGGGCACATCCTCGCCATACACTTGGTGAGCGGCCAATTGGCTGAGTTCCAGAAACGGCGAGCCGGGGTCCAGCAGGCGGTTGATGCGCTCGCGCGGCAGCAGCTTGCCCCGTGAGGTATGCCGCTCCTGAGCCTTGGCGCCGCCGCCTTGCTGCACGTGGGCGAGCAAGGTGTGCAGGGCGTCGACCTGTTGGCGCATTGCCGCGCTGTTGGCGGCGAATTCCGCCGAGCGCGGGTTGAGTTGGGTGTGCAGGGTGGCCATGGCGCGTTCCCTCAGCGGGTTTCGTTGAACAGTTCGCGCCCGATCAGCATCCGCCGAATCTCACTGGTGCCGGCGCCGATTTCGTACAGCTTGGCGTCACGCAGCAAGCGCCCGGCGGGGAACTCATTGATATAGCCATTCCCGCCCAGAATCTGGATGGCATCCAGGGCCATTTGCGTGGCGCGTTCGGCGCTGTACAGGATCACCCCGGCGGCGTCCTTGCGTGTGGTTTCGCCGCGCTCGCAGGCCTGCGCAACCGCGTAGAGGTAGGCACGGCTGGCGTTGAGTTGGGTGTACATGTCGGCGACCTTGCCCTGGATCAGCTGGAACTCGCCGATGCTCTGGCCGAACTGCTTGCGGTCATGGATATAGGGCACGATCAGGTCCATGCAGGCCTGCATGATCCCGGTGGGGCCGCCGGAGAGCACCACGCGTTCGTAGTCGAGGCCGCTCATCAGCACTTTAACGCCACCGTTGAGTACGCCGAGGATGTTCTCCTGCGGCACTTCGACGTCGTCGAAAAACAGCTCACAGGTATTGGAGCCGCGCATGCCCAGCTTGTCGAATTTGTTGCTGCGGCTGAAGCCTTTCCAGTCGCGCTCGACGATAAACGCGGTGATGCCATGCGGGCCCTTGTCCAGGTCGGTCTTGGCGTAGATCACATAGGTGTTGGCGTCGGGACCGTTGGTGATCCAGGTCTTGCTGCCATTGAGCACGTAATGGTCGCCACGTTTGTCGGCGCGCAGCTTCATCGAGACCACATCGGAGCCGGCATTCGGCTCGCTCATGGCCAGGGCGCCGACGTGTTCGCCGCTGATCAGTTTGGGCAGGTAGTTGAGTTTCTGTTCGTGGTTGCCGTTGCGGTTGATCTGGTTCACGCACAAGTTCGAGTGCGCGCCGTAGGACAGTGCCACCGAAGCCGAGCCACGGCTGATTTCTTCCATGGCGACCACGTGGGCCAGGTAGCCCAGCCCGGCGCCACCATATTCTTCCGCCACGGTGATCCCCAACAGGCCCATGTCTCCGAACTTGCGCCACAGGTCGGCGGGGAACAGGTTATCGATGTCGATCTGTGCCGCGCGGGGAGCGATTTCCTTGGCCACAAAGGACTGCACCTGGTCGCGCAGCATGTCGATGGTTTCGCCAAGGGCGAAGTTCAGGGACGGGTAACTCATGGACAGGCACCTTAATGTCAGCGTTGTTGTTGTGTCGATGGCGCGCCAGGGGAGGGCGCTCACCTTTACGTTAACGTAAGCTTGCGTTACGGCGCTGTCAATCGTAGTTTACGTTCACGTCAACCTACAAAAAAGACAACAGGGGTCGTTATGGATCAACCGCACCCGAGCTACAGCAGTGGCTCTCAGGATAAGCCCTTACTGGCCATGACCATTGGCCAGGCCTTCGATCACACGGTGGCGCAATACCCCGACGGCGAAGCCCTTGTGGTGCGTCATCAGCAGCGCCGCTATACCTGGCGGCAACTGGCCGAAACGGTTGAACTGCACGCCCGTGCATTCCTGGCGTTGGGCATGCGGGCCGGCGACCGCCTGGGGATCTGGGCGCCCAATTGTGCCGAGTGGTGCATCAGCCAGGTCGCCAGCGCCAAGCTCGGGGTGATCCTGGTGAATATCAACCCGGCCTACCGCAGCAGTGAGCTGGACTACGTGCTCAAGCAATCCGGTTGCCAATGGCTGGTATGTGCCGGGTCGTTCAAAACCTCCGATTACCACGCGATGCTTCAAGAGCTGAAGCCCGATCTGCGCGGCCTCATCAGCCTTGACCCCAACCCACCTTCGGGGTTCTTGCCCTGGTCGCAACTGACGGCCCTCGGCGCGGGTGTGCCGCCCGAGCAAGTGCACCGCCGCCAGGCCAGCCTGCATGTCGACCAGCCCGTGAATATCCAGTACACCTCCGGCACCACCGGCTTCCCCAAGGGTGCCACCCTCAGTCACCACAACCTCCTCAACAACGGCTACATGGTCGGCGAAAGCCTGGGCCTGACTGCGCGGGATCGCCTGGTGATCCCGGTGCCGCTGTATCACTGTTTCGCGATGGTGATGGGCAACCTGGGTTGCATCACCCACGGCACCACCATGATCTACCCCAATGACGGCTTCGACCCGCTGCTGACCCTCACCGCCATCGCCGCGGAGCGCGCTACCGGCCTGTACGGCGTGCCTACCATGTTTATCGCCTTGCTCGACCACCCACGGCGGGGCGAGTTTGAATTGTCCAGCCTGCGCACCGGCATCATGGCCGGCGCCACATGCCCCATCGAAGTGATGCGCCGGGTCATCAATGAGTTGCACATGGGCGAAGTACAAATCGCCTACGGCATGACCGAAACCAGCCCGGTGTCGTTGCAGACCGCTGCCACGGACGACTTGGAACGCCGCGTCACCACGGTCGGCCGCACCCAGCCGCACTTGGAACACAAGATTATCGACGGCGATGGCAACACGGTCGCGCGCGGTGAGATTGGCGAGTTGTGCACCCGAGGCTACAGCGTGATGCTCAGCTACTGGAACAACCCCGAAGGCACCCGCGACGCGATTGACGAGGCCGGCTGGATGCACACCGGCGACCTGGCGACCATGGACGAGCAGGGTTACGTGTGCATCGCGGGGCGTAACAAGGACATGATCATCCGTGGCGGCGAGAACGTGTATCCGCGGGAATTGGAGGAGTTTTTCTTCACCCATCCGGCGGTGGCGGACGTGCAGGTCATCGGTATTCCCGATGAGCGTTACGGCGAAGAGATCGTCGCCTGGGTCAAATGTCATTCAGGCCATATGGTCAACGAGCTTGAGCTTCAGAACTGGTGCAAGGGCCGCATCGCGCACTTCAAGACGCCGAGGTATTTCAAGTTCGTGGAGGCGTTTCCCATGACGGTGACAGGCAAGATCCAGAAGTTTCGGATGCGTGAGATCACCCTGAAGGAACTCGGCCGCGCTTGACACACTTCGGCATACGCAGGGCGATACTCGTGTGCCGCCTGTGTGCCGGTGCCACAGCCTAGGGTAGCGAATCTATTTCGCTCCCCCAGGGTTATGCTCGTGACACAGACCACTTCAGGCCAGAATGAACAAAACGTTCACCTTCACACCATCACAGACAACACACCCGACTGGTACACCGACGCGCTGGCGGAACACAAAACACAATTGGCCCTCCAGCCGCTGAACATTCCGGGTTGGTACAGGCACGCACCGGAGTCAGCCAGGGACGCGCTCAAGGCGATCCATATACGTAGCCGGCGCTCATTGAATCAGCTGGATCAACTGCTGGTCGGGTTGAACAGTGTCACTGACTTTGCCGAACCCTTGCTGGTCGAGGCCATCAAGAAAACCTTCGGCGTTCAATTGGACGTCAGGCAGACTTTTTATGCACGCAAGATAGAACAAAAGGAATGCGAGCGCCTGTCCGCTGAAGCGTCCCGAAGTCGTGAGTCGCCACTGGCGTCAGAGTTCTACTCCTATAAAGGGGTTAGCCTGCTGGAAGCGGCACTAAGCAACTTCAGCGAAGACGAAACCAGTGTGCCTGTCTGCCAGGACTGCCACCTGATTACCCGATACCCCTTTCATCGGCGTTCATTGCGGGCATGGCCGGATGCGGGCAACGTCAGGTCTGTGCCGGTGGGAATCAAGGCTCACGAGTTTGCCCGCATGTGCAGGACACTGGACCTGGGGGCGAAGTATTACGCGCATGTGCGTACCACGCTCAATGCCCGGATCACCTCGACAATCCCGGGGGCAGCCGCCGGTAAACTCTACAGCGCGATGATTACCGCGCATCGCAACCAGCTGGAGCTGGCCGCGCAGATCGCGGTGATGAAGCAGGACATCCAGAATGATGGTCATGCCTTGATCAAGGACATCCTGGTTAACCATCGCGGCCGGCAGTTGGATGGGGAGGATATTAAGTTCTCCAGGTTCTCGCTGTGCGCATTGGCGCTGGAAAATATTCTGGTCATCGGGCCCGTAGTGTTTAAAGCCCACTTCAGGAATGCTTCGCTTCAGCCCCGGCGATGCTGGGTCTACATTCCGGGCGATCCGGAATGTGTATTGAAGGAATATCCCAATCTCGGCTGGTTTGCCGATGATCTGACCACGCGTTTGTGCAAGGCCGAATACCGGACGTTCTTCAGCCAGTTCGTGCCGCTTTCCGAGCAGCAGGCGTTTTTCACCAAGCTCAAGACACTGCTTGACCCTGAGGGAAAGTTCACTCAATCCGAGGATTTCGCCCCGGCTTCCAAGCGCAGAATCTTTAGCCCGGCCGACTACGGCTACGGTCCGTCATTAAAGGATGTGTGGCAGGACAGCGCGGTGCAGAAAGTCCGTTTGATCATGGCCAACTGCAGTACCGCAGCCGTTTCGACGGGGGACATGGATAATCGTGTCGCACGCGCCAGGCTGTCGTTGTGGGGAAACAGGCTGCTGGACATTCTGAACCTGGCCGGGCTTGTGGTGCCGGGTCTTGGCGAAGTCATGCTGGTCGTCGGAGCGCTGCAAATGTCCTATGAGCTTTTCGAAGGCATCGAGTCGTGGTCCGAGGGGCAAGTACAAGAGGGCTGGGCGCATTTCTCGACGGTATTGCTGGGTGTGGCGGGGCTGGCGGTTCCCAAGGCACTGCTGGTGGCCAAGGAGTCGGCGTTCGTCAAACGCCTGGTCCGTGTCGAACTCGGGGGCGCAAGAGTACGCTTGTTTGATTCCGATCTGAGGGCCTTCAGGCACACGGTTACCCTGCCTGCCGAACTCAAGCCGGATGCCCGAGGGTTATACGCGCATGCGGGCGAAAGCTATCTGCCGGTGGAGGGCGGGCACTACAAAGTCGCAGGCAGCCATAACGATATCCGGCTTGTCCATCCAGACGACGCTTCGCTGTATTCACCGCGTATTCGGCATAACGGCGGCGGCGCCTGGGTGCATGAGTTCCAACAGCCCCTCACCTGGGACCGTAAGACGTTGTTACGCCGTATAGGGCACAGTGTCGACGCCTTGAGCGATACAGACCTGGAACAGCTCAGGGTCATGAGCGGGGTGACGGATGAAGCGCTGCGTGGCATCTATATTGACCAGCAGTTACCCCCACCGCTGTTCAGGGAAGCCCTGAGACACTTCGAGGCAAGCGCCAGACACCAGGCATTGCTCGATAATCTGCGCAGTACGGACCCGCAAGCGCTTACGCGCGTAGCCGGCTATGAGCAACTCAATTTGATCATGCGTAAGGGTGTGTGGCCTGACACCAAGGAGCTGCGGATTGACAATGCGGCGGGAGACGCCGTGTGGAGTTCTTATAAGGGAGACACAGAAAAGCCAGTCGTGCTGCTGCACGAACAGGACGTGCTTGCTGGGCGTATCCTGCCGTCGCTCCTGGCACAGCTGGAGCTGACGGAAGCTCGTCAGTTATTGGATGAAGGCATTGCGCGCGATACGGTAAGACTCGATACCCTCGTCGGTGAGACAGAGGTCGAGCTGCCGGATCACTTGCAACGCCCTCTCGCCAAGAGGGCGCTTGAAGCGCCTTCCGACGCCAAAAGGCTTGTCACCTACCAGCGTCGTTTGCTGCAACTGGCAACTGAGTACCGCAGTGAAATCATTGAGCGCGACATTGCGTCCGGGGACCTGTCCGTTGACAGCAACGTGCAGCGGATCCAGCGCTCCTTTCCTGGCCTGCCCAAACTGGTCATCGAAGAATTGCTGGCCAATGCCAACAGCGAGGAGCTGGCACACATGACGCAGCACTCACGCGTGCCGTTGCGGCTGGCGGAAGAGGCGCGCCGCTACTTGCCGCGCTTACGCATCCTGCGGGCGCATGCCGCGCTTAATTTTGACGGCCCTCTCACAATGGATACTGTGCAACTGGCCCTGCACACGCTGGCGGCCATGCCTGGTAGATTGGAGGCAATCGGCATCGAGTTACGTGCCGACAGCCTCACCGGCGCGCTGCTCGATCGTGTTGGCAGCAAGGATGCTCCCCTACAGCGCCGGTTGGTTCGGGTCACCCTGGCACATTGGGAAGTTGTGAATGAGTCCGGTAAAACGCTGTACGCCCGAACCGATAAAGACGCTTTCTACAGCGCCCTCTGGTTCGCCGCAGGGGGTAAGTTCACCAGTTGGGAACGGCTGCACGCCGACACTCAGGCGCTGAAGCTTGAGCTTATGAGACAACCTTTGAACGACGCGCAGGCCCGGCGTGCATTAGCGCTACAACCCATCAAGCCAGGTTACAAATCCCCCATGCGCCTTGCCGATGGGCGTTTCGGTTATCCATTGAGCCCTGTGGGGGGCGCCTCGCAGCGACCTCTGGCACTTGAGCTTGCGGCGGTGAAAATCTATCCCTCCAGGACGCTTGAAGAGGTGCGCGCCTTTTTGGGATTTGAGGGGCGTAGCGACGCTGACTTCCACGCGAAGCTGACTGAGCTTGGGGTTGAGTTTGAACAACTCCAAACGGTGCTTAGCACATGGGTTGACGAGGCGGGTTCGGGTTATGCAAGGGCCAGGCGCAGGGTCGCCAGCACCCTCAAACTTGCTTGGCAGCGCAGCACCACCCAGGCATTTGCAGGAGCGCATACCCTGGATTTGTCTGACGAGATGATCGAAGAGCTCCCCGCGATCAGCGCAAATATGGACCATGTGAGCGATCTGCGTTTGAGCCGTATGGCGTTGAGCGATGAGTCGGCGGGGTTCTTGCGGGCCTTTGGCGGCTTGCGACGGCTGCTGCTCGAAAATAATAACCTGACCCAATTGCCGGAGTTTGCCAATGGCGGCGTCAACCTCACTGAGCTGAACCTGAGCGCCAACGATATTCGCCTGACCGAACAGTCGACCGCCCGCCTTGAGAGCCTGCATAGCCTGCAAATCCTCGACCTTTCCCATAACACCCTGCTGGGGTGGGCCCCAGACCTGAGCGGCCTGCGAAGCCTGAACCGGCTCAACCTGCGCCGTACCGGGACAAGAACATTCCCCACAGGTGTGCAGCATTTGCCGCAGCTTGTCGATATCGATTTGCATACCAATCAGATCAGCACGCTGCCCGATTACGTGTTCGAACAACCTGCACGAATCAATCTGCACGACAATCCGTTATCCGCACAGACGCTCCAGCGGCTGGGTCTCCAGGCCCCTGTGGTTCAACCGAACTGGGAGCATGTTACGGCTGCCGAAGGGCGGGAGTCATGGCTGCGCGACTTGGAACAGATCGAGCGATCACGCTATGAAACGATCTGGGACTCGCTCACGGCCAATCCGGAATCGAGTGCATTGCTGACGGTAGTGGCCGATACCACACGCTCTGCCGAATACCGCAGCGCGGCCACTCGACCGCAATTGAGAGCGCGTGTCTGGGAGATGCTCAAGGCGGTCAGCGAAAACGAGCGTATTCGCAATGAGTTATTCGTGATTGCCGATGACAGGGCCACGTGTGGTGATGGCAGTACGCTTGAGTTCATGAACCTGGAGCGTGAACTGTTCGTGCTGAACGTCATGGAGCTGGCAGAGGGACCGGCGCTCAAGGATCAGTTGTTGAACGCTTCGAAAAAACTGTTTCGACTGAAGTTGGTAGATGACATTGCGCAACGAGATGTGATCGCCAGAGGCGCGGCGTTTACAGAGCAGAGTGAAGTGATTCTGGCGTATCGAATTGGGTTGGCGGACAAGTTGGGTTTACCGGTCAAGTCGCGGAACATGCTGTTTTCTCAGACGGCCAATGTGGGCCAGGCGGCCATCGATGACGCCTACACGCAAGTGCTGACAGCCGAAGCTGTCAGCGGCGACCGGGAAACGTTTCTGGTTGAACAAACATTCTGGGACAGATACCTGCGTACGCACTACAACGATGAGTTGCAAATGCTGACAGCCCCCGCAATCAAGCTGATAGATGAAAAGAGCGATGCGCTGTATGAGCTGTCGAGGTTGCAGGAGGGGCCCGGTGCTCAAGCGGATCAAGCGGCAAGGGAGGCCTGGCAAACGGAACGAGACAGGGCGGTTGACACAGTGGTCAGTACGCTGGGCATGAGCCGCGAAGAAATTTTGGTCGATGGCTCGATGCAAAGTGACTTTTATGTGAAGCAGATGGACGCGCTCAGCATCGCGCGAAGGAGAGAGGAAAAACTGGGGCTAACACTATTGACGCGAAAAGTGCTCAATAATCACGCTGCGGAGCATGGCTCGCAGCTCTGAAATACCCACCGGAAAACACAAAGGGGACCCGAAGGTCCCCTTTAATGTGTCGTTGCGTGCTCTTTTTTATTATTGAGGGGCGGCCTGTTGTTGTTTTTGGCAGCCGTGGCCCTTTGTTGCTGTTTTTGGCGACCCCCATTCGGGGTCAAGAGCAAACGTATTTTTTTGAGCGCTGATCTGCTTCTTCGTAAACGATCCAACCAGTGGGTAGCTACCTGAGGTAGTTTTATTGTTCTCTAACCGGTTGCGGGTTTCGGCAAGCCGTACCCTGCGAAGCACATCTTCTCCAAAAAAATCTGTTAGCTGCGTCTCTGCCGTGTTGTTTTTGTTATGTCAGAGTCGTTTCGTCTTATTTTTATTAGGTTTGGTGCTTTTTATTCTTGTTATGCAATAGAGATAGCAGAAGGCGTGCCAACTTTTAAAAGTTGTTTAAATTCAATGGCTTGAGTTTTTTAGGGGAAATGCCACGCGGCCAATGCCCCACAATATGTTCCCGTGTTACTCGATGTGTAGAGGCTCGGTAACACATTGTCACAAGCCTTCTACTCAAACCGCACTGCGCGCCTTGACCACCCGTGAGCCGGTAGGCCGGCCCAGTACCGTACTGATTTGCCGGCCCGCAAGAATCAAGGCCTCCAGGTCGATACCGGTGTCGATCCCCAAGCCATTGAGCAGGTACACCACATCCTCGGTGGCGACGTTACCGCTTGCGCCCTTGGCATAGGGGCAGCCGCCAAGGCCCGCGATAGAGCTGTCGAACACCTGGATGCCCTCCAGCAGGCTGGCGTAGACATTGGCAATCGCCTGGCCGTAGGTGTCATGGAAGTGACCGGCCAGTTTGTCCCGTGGCACCTGGGCACCCACCACCTCAAACAGCCGCCGCGTGGCGCCCGCCGTGCCGGTGCCGATGGTGTCGCCCAGGGACACTTCATAACAGCCCATGGCGAACAGTTCGCGGGCAACCGCCGCCACCTGTTCCGGTGCGACCGAGCCTTCGTACGGGCAACCCAACACGCAGGACACATACCCGCGCACGCTCACCCCATGGGCTTTGGCGGCGGCCATGATCGGCACAAACCGTTCCAGGCTTTCGCTGATGGAGCAATTGATATTGCGCTGGGAAAACGCTTCGGACGCGGCCGCAAACACCGCGACTTCCTTCACCCCGGCCGCCAGGGCATCTTCAAAGCCGCGCAGGTTCGGCGCCAGCGCGCCGTAGGTCACGCCGGGCTTGCGCTGGATTTGCGCAAACACCTCGGCCGAACCGGCCATCTGCGGCACCCACTTGGGCGAGACAAAACTGCCGACTTCGATATAGCTCAAGCCCGCGGCGCTGAGAGCGTCCACCAGTTGCACTTTGTCGGCCACGCTGATGGGGTGGGCTTCGTTCTGCAAACCGTCGCGCGGGCCGACTTCCACCAGGCGTACGTAGGAGGGGAGGGACATGGCAGTTACCTTCTGATCAATGGCCGGCCTGGCTCATGGTGTGCGCAAGGGCCTGGGTGCAGCGCTCTTCGGCGGTGTCCAGTTCCAGTTTCATCTGCTCGATATCCAGCAACTGCTGTTCCAGTTGCTCACGGCGCTCGGCGATTTTCGCCAGCATGCTGTTGAGCTGGATATGGTTGCCGCTGGTGGGGTCATAGAGTTCGATCAACTCGCGGCATTCGGCCAGGGAAAAGCCGATGCGTTTGCCGCGCAGGATCAGCTTGAGGCTGACCTTGTCCCGCGCCGAGTAGATGCGTTCCTGGCCCCGGCGCTCCGGGGCCAGCAAGCCTTGCTCTTCATAAAAGCGAATGGCGCGGGTGGTGATGTCGAGCTCGCGGGCGAGGTCGGAAATGCTGTAAGTGGTGCTCATGACGATGCTCAAGGGTGGCTTGGGCGTTAGGCTAGTGGCTGGTTTACGTTAACGTCAAGGGCTGCTTTGCAGCCCCGGCGCAGGTCAAGCCTGCTTGCCATCCAGTTTTTTCTCATGGGCCGTCACTTGCTGGCACAACTCGATCATCTGTTCGCGCATCCAGCGGTTGGCCGGGTCCTGGTCGGTGCTTTCGTGCCAGTACAAATGGGTTTCCACCGGCGGTACATCGTTGACCGGCAAATTGAACCAGTGCAGTTCATGGCGCCGGGCGAAGCGTTCGGGCACGGTCATGACCATATCGGTCTGCTGCAGCACTTGCGAGGCCATCAGGTAATGCTGGGAGCGCAGGGCGATCTTGCGCTGCAGGCCCATCTTGCCGAGGGCCAGGTCGACATGGCCCAAGCCGTTGCGGCGGCTGGAGATATGGATATGGGTCAGCCCCATGTAATCGTCCAGGGTCAGTTTGTCTTTACCCACCATCGGGTGGCCCTTGCGCATGGCGCACACGTAGCGGTCTTCCATCAGCTTGACATGGCGCACTTGCGGGTCGGTGTTGAGCGGCGCGTCCACCGCAAAGTCCAGGCGGCCGGCGGCCAGTTCCTTGGTGGTTTCGCGGCGCTTGGACAGGAAACTCTCGATCACCACCGTCGGCGCCAGGCGGCGCAGGCGCTGGAACAGCAGCGGCAAGATCACCGCCTCCGTCAGGTCGGTCATGCTGATGCGGTAGGTCTTGGCCGCCTGTTGCGGGTTGAAAATGCGGCTTTCCTGCACCGACACCCGCAGCAACGACAGCGCATTGCGCACCGGCCCGATGATGTTCTGCGCCATGGGCGTAGGCACCATGCCTTGGGCGGTGCGCACGAAAAGCGGGTCGTTGAAGGTCTCGCGCAGGCGCGCCAATGCGTTGGACACCGCCGGCTGGGTGATGCCGACGATCTGCCCGGCGCGGGTCAGGTTGGCTTCGGTGTAGATCGCGTCGAAGACGATAAAGAGGTTGAGGTCGACCTTGCTCAGATTCATTGGGGTGCGCTCTTATTGTTAGGTGGCGATTTGTTGCGTGCCGAGGCGTCGATCATATATCGGTGATGAATGTTAATACACGCCGAGAATAGGCTAGGTAAATTATCAACGCTGTTCTAGCATCGATTGCATGACTTAAACAACCTCTCAGAGAAGGGAGCTGCTCATGGATTTCGCCTATTCGCCCAAGGTTCAGGAACTGCGTGAACGCGTCACCGCCTTCATGGACGCTTACGTCTACCCGGCTGAGCCGGTGTTCGAGCGCCAGGTCAGCGAAGGCGACCGCTGGCAGCCCACCGCAATCATGGAAGAGCTCAAGGCCCGCGCTAAAGCCGAGGGCCTGTGGAATCTGTTCCTGCCCGAGTCCGAACTGGGCGCCGGCCTGACCAACCTTGAGTACGCACCGCTGGCCGAAATCATGGGCCGATCCTTGCTGGGCCCGGAGCCGTTCAACTGCTCGGCCCCCGACACCGGCAACATGGAAGTGCTGGTGCGTTATGCCAACGAAGAGCAAAAGCACCGCTGGCTCGAGCCGCTGCTGCGCGGCGAGATCCGTTCGGCCTTCGCCATGACCGAACCCGACGTGGCCTCCTCGGACGCCACCAACATGGCCGCCCGCGCCGAACGCCAGGGCGACGAATGGGTGATCAACGGTAAAAAGTGGTGGACCTCCGGCGCCTGCGACCCGCGCTGCAAGATCCTGATCTTCATGGGCCTGAGCAATCCGGATGCGCCGCGCCATCAACAGCACTCGATGATCCTGGTGCCGGTAGACACCCCCGGGGTGAAAATCGTACGGCCGCTGCCGGTGTTCGGCTACGACGACGCGCCCCACGGCCACGCCGAAGTGCTGTTCGACAACGTGCGCGTGCCGTATGAAAACGTCCTGCTCGGCGAAGGCCGCGGCTTTGAAATCGCCCAGGGCCGTCTTGGCCCGGGCCGTATCCATCACTGCATGCGCTCCATCGGCATGGCCGAGCGTGCGCTGGAATTGATGTGCAAACGCTCGGTCAGCCGCAGCGCATTTGGCAAGCCGTTAGCCCGTTTGGGCGGCAATATCGACAAGATCGCCGACTCACGGATGGAAATCGACATGGCGCGCCTGCTGACGTTAAAAGCCGCCTACATGATGGACACCGTAGGTAATAAAGTGGCGAAAAGCGAAATCGCCCAAATCAAGGTGGTGGCACCGAACGTGGCCTTGAAAGTGATCGACCGCGCCATTCAGATCCATGGCGGAGCGGGCGTGTCCAATGACTTCCCGCTGGCCTACATGTACGCCATGCAACGTACCCTGCGCCTGGCCGACGGCCCGGACGAAGTGCACCGCGCAGCCATCGGCAAATTCGAGATCGGCAAGTACGTGCCCAAAGAGCTGATGCGCGGCGGGCAGTAAGATCGCGTCGCCTGTATCGGGAGCAAGCCTGAGCCCCGCAAGGCTCAGGTTTTAATACACCCAGACCTCCACCCGCCGATTCTTGATCCGGCCTTCATCCGCGGTATTCGCCGCCACCGGCATCTGCGCGCCAAACCCGCGAATGTCCCTGAGCACCACGCCGTTTTTTACCAACTCGCGACGCACCGCCATCGCCCTCAGCTTCGACAGCAACGCGGCCCGCTGCGGGTCATTCTTGGCGTCGCCGAACCCCACCAGTGTCACCTGTTTATCCAGCTTGGCGTGGTTGCGCAGGTACGCCACCACCCGCTGCAGATCCTGGCGCGCTTTGTTATCCAGGCTGGCGCTGCCTTCTTCGAAACGAAAATTCACCGTCAGCCGCTGGGCATCGCGGGCGATGGCTTGATAGTCCTCGGGCATCGACCCGCGCGCTTGCACCGCCATCGCCTGCACCTGCTGCGCGATAAACCCGTTGGCCGCGACGATGGCCTGGCCCTTGCTGCTCTGGGCAAACTCCACCAGTGCCTTGGCCCATGGGTTGTGGCCTGCCGGCGGCAAATAAAAGAACAGCCGCCGGGACAGTGGGTAATCCTCGGTGGCAATCAGGCTGTTGAGCGGCAACATGGGTTGTGAGTCGCCGTCCACAATCGCCACGGCCTTGGCCTGGCGTACATAGGGCAGGCCGATAAACCCGATGCCTTGGGCGTCCTGGCTCACCGCATCCGACAACTGCTCGCTCGACTCGAAACGCTTGGCCGAGGCGACGAGGGGCTTGCCACGCAAGCGCAGCACCAGTTCCTTGAAAGTGTCGTAGGTGCCGGACTGATCATCCCGCGCATACACATGGATAGGCCCGCCGATACCGCCCAGCGCCTCCCAGGTGCTGACTTCACCGTTGAAGACTTGCGCCAGTTGCTCGGTGTTCAAGGTATTCAGCGGGTTTTGCGGGTTGAGGATGATCGCCAAGCCGTCAATGGCGATCACCTGTTCGGCACCGGGGCTTTTCAGGTCGCCGAGGGGCTCGAGGTCGACCAGCTCATTGTCCTTGATCGGGCGGGATGAAGCCGCGAGGTCGGCCGTGGAGTTTTTCAGCGCAGCAAAACCCGTGCTGGAACCATGAGCCGCCACTTCGACAGTGACCGACTTCCCCTGGCGAGTCTTGCCGATCACACGCTGCTCGTTGGCGCTGGCCGGCTCAGTGTGTATCGCCTGCAAGCCCTGTTGCTCCATCAATCCCTTGGCCAACGCAGGTCCCAGCGCCGCGCCGATGGTGTTGGAGCCCTGGATGCGCAACGCGGGGCCTTGTTCGGGGACGGGTAGGGGAGTGGCCATGGCGCAGAGGGGCACCGCGCAACACAACAGAAACAGAACGCGCAGCGTCATGCCGGCACCTTCTCAAGCCAAAGGGAGTGCCGCGAGATTAAGTCAGTTGGATTGCAATAATGTGACTGGCAATCAAGCGATCAAATGTGGGAAAGCCCTCCCACATTCAACCCAAGACGGTGAGGGGGATCAGCTCAGTTCAAGCCAGATCGGCGCATGGTCCGACGGCTTTTCCAGGCCGCGCAAATCGTAATCCACCCCGGCATCCTTGACCCGCTGCACCAGGCCAGTGGACGCCATGATCACGTCAATGCGCAGCCCACGCTTGGGCTCATCTTCAAACCCACGGCTGCGGTAGTCGAACCAGCTGAAGCGGTCGGCCACGTCCGGGTTGAGGTGGCGGAAGCTGTCCACCAGGCCCCAGTTCTTCAAGCGGGCCATCCACTCGCGCTCTTCCGGCAGGAAGCTGCACTTGCCGGTTTTCAGCCAGCGCTTGGCGTTGTCGGGGCCGATGCCAATGTCGCAATCTTCCGGGGAAATATTCACGTCGCCCATCACCACCAGCGCCTGGTCATTGCTGAACTGGCTTTCCAGCAGGTGCTGCAAATCTTCGTAGAACCGTTGCTTGGCCGGAAACTTGGTAGGGTGGTCGCGGCTTTCGCCTTGAGGGAAATAGCCATTCATGATGGTGATCGGCTGGCCGTTTTCATCGGCGAAGGTGCCCCAGATAAAGCGGCGCTGGGCGTCTTCTTCATCGCTGGCAAAACCTTTGTTCACGCTCAGTGCTTCCTTGCGCGAAAGCAAGGCCACCCCGTAATGGCCTTTTTGGCCGTGGTAATACACGTGGTAGCCAAGGGCCTGTACTTCGGCCAGGGGGAACTGATCGTCGTGGACTTTGGTTTCCTGCAGGCCGATCACATCCGGTTGGTGCTTTTCAATCAGCGCCGCCAACTGATGGGGGCGGGCGCGCAGCCCGTTGATATTGAAGGAGACGATTTTCATGGTCGGCAGTCCGGTCCTGGCAAAAGGGCGATGCTAGCCGACAAGTCAGACGGGGGCCAGCGTGGCGGTAGCACAGTTGCACTGCTAAGGTCTGAGAACGATTTGTGCCGCGCAGGTTCGTACCCATACGAACGCCATCGTTTAAATGGCGCCCAGGGAGATTGACCGTATGCCTGAAACTTCGACTGCCGTTGCTGAAATCCGCCTGCTCAACAGCGGGTACTCCCGCGAGGCCCGCTCACTGCTGTACCAGGCTTATCGGCATGAGCCGACGTTCGCCTATATCTTCGAAGCAGAGCGTACCGGCTATGAACAACGGGTACGCGCCACGGTGCGCGAACTGGTCAAGCAACACTTTTTCCAGAAGCTGCCTGCCATTGGGCTGTTCGTGAATGATCGGCTGATCGGTATTGCCCTGATCGCCCCGCCGCAACGGCGCCTGGGAATTACCGAGAGCTGGGCCTGGCAGTTGCGCATGTGGCTGAGCACCGGCGTACGCGGTACGCGGCGTTACCTCGACTACCATCACGCGGTGCTGGCGTGCCTGCCCAGCGAGTCGGTGCACGTGCTGCCATTGTTGGGTATTCACCCACAGTTCCAGGGCAAGCACTACGGCGAGCAGTTGCTGGAGGCGGTCCACAACTGGTGCGCCGACGACCCGCATTCGTCCGGGGTGGTGCTGGATACCGGAAACTCACGGTATCTGGATTTCTATAAACGCCAGGGCTACGAGGAAATCGGCGAAGTGGCTGTAGGGCCTATCCTGGAGCACGTGTTTTTCCATCCCAACCCGCAGTCGTTACAGGCGACAACGGCTTAGAACAGAATTATTCAGATAATTCTCAGTTCAACGTAACTCTTCAGCTCGTGTAGCATCCGCGCCTATGAGATTTCCAGGAAGATTTACCAGCGGCTTGGTTCTGCTGTTCACAAGCTGCGGCGCATTTGCACAAAGCGAATTGGACGTGCGGATCAAACCCTCGAACGACGCGTTGAAAGCCAACATCGAAGGCTATATCGGCGGGGTGGGCGATCGTGATGAAGAGGCCTTGCTACGGTTCAGCCGTGGCGCCGAGGAGCAGGCGCGCAAAGCCGCCCAGGCGTTGGGCTTTTATCAGCCACAGATCGAAAGTGACGTGAAGGGCGGCAAGAACCCGCGCCTGATCCTCACCATCGACCCCGGCGAACCGGTGCATTTACGTAACGTGACCTTGCGGGTCGATGGCCCGGCCGCGAACCTCAAGGCGTTTCGCGTGCCCGCCAGCAACGACCTCATTTCCGGCGCCGTGCTCAACCATGGCCACTACGAAGACGCCAAGCGGCTGATCCAGAACCAGGCCTCGCGCTACGGTTTTTTCAGCGGGCGGTTTACCCGTCAGAAACTGGCGGTGGACCCCCAGGCCGGCGTTGCCGATATCGAACTTGTCTACGACAGCGGCCCGCGCTACACCCTGGGCAAGGTCAACTTCGCCGGCGACACGCCGTTCGACGAAGAGCTGCTGCAACGCATGGTGCCCTTCAAGGCCGGCGACCCATACGACTCCGAACTGATCGCCGAACTCAACCAGAACCTGCAAGCCAGCGGCTTTTTCGAGGGCGTGCGCGTGGACGCCGCTCCGGCGGCGTCGGCCAACGATGTCATCCCGGTCGCCGTACGCCTGCAAACCCGCAAGCCACGCACCATGGGCCTGGGCCTGGGGTTTTCCACCGACGTCGGGCCGCGCGGCAAAGCCAACTGGACGCGCCACTGGGTCAACCCCCAAGGCCACAGTTATGGCTGGGAAACCGAACTGTCGGCGCCGCGGCAGAACGTCGGGCTGTGGTACGACATCCCGCTGGACCCACCGCTTACCGACAAACTGCGTTTCGCCGGTGGCTACCAGAATGAAGAACTGGCCAACACCGACACCCTGAGTAAATTGCTCACCGTGGGCCCGGAATGGCACAGCAAGTTGCCCAGCGGCTGGACCCGGGTGATCTCGCTCAAGTACCAGCGCGAGGAATATCGCCTGGGCGATGACTCGGGCCTGAGTAACCTGGTGATGCCGGGTGTCAGTTATTCCTACCTGCGCAGCGACAACCGCATCGACCCTCACCACGGCTACCGCCTGCAATTGGATACCCGGGTGGCCAAGGAAGGCTTGGGTTCGGACACCAACCTGCTTTACGGCACGGCCATGGTCAAAGGCCTCACCACCTTGTGGGACAACCACCGTTTCCTGGCGCGGGCCCAGTTCGGCGGCAGCGCCACCAATGGCTACAAGTCGGTACCGCCGTCGCTGCGCTTCTTTGCCGGTGGCGACCAGAGCGTGCGCGGCTACGAGTACCAGACCTTGTCCCCCGAAAACGATCGCGGCGACCGCATCGGTGGCCGCTACATGGTGGCGTTGAGCGCCGAGTATCAATATTCGATTGCCGACAAATGGCGGATCGCGACGTTTATCGACCAAGGCAATTCCTTCAACAACCTGGAGCTGCCGAGCTTGAAAACCGGGGTCGGCATCGGTGTTCGCTGGGTGTCGCCCGTCGGCCCGATCCGCCTTGACCTGGCCCATGCCCTGCAAGACCCGGGCGGCATTCGTTTGCACTTTTCCATGGGGCCTGAGTTGTGATGCGTGGTTTGAAAATCGCGGGGCTGGCGCTTGTCGCTGTCCTCGCCGTGGTAGTGCTGGCGCTGTGGGTGGTACTCGGTACCCAGGCGGGCAGTCGCTGGGCCTTGGGCCGCTTGCCGGGGGTGAGCGTGGAGAACTTCCAGGGCCACTTGGGTGGGCAGTGGCGCGCCGATCATCTGCTGTGGCAGCAAGGCAGCAGCCGCGTGGAGCTGACTGCGCCGACCTTCGATTGGGCGCCGGCCTGCCTGCTGCGCATGACGCTGTGCATCAACCGGTTGGATGTGGAGCAGGTCAGCCTGCAATTTCCACCGAGTACCGAAGACAGCAGCGGCCCCATCACGTTGCCGGATTTGACGTTGCCGGTTGCCCTGCAGTTGGGCGACATTCGCGTCGCTAGCCTGCTGTTCAACGGCAGCGAGGAGCTCAAGGGTCTGCAATTGGCGGCGCATTGGACCGCCGCCGGCCTGCAGATCGATTCGGTGCAACTGCAGCGCGACGACCTGGCGTTGGACCTCACCGGCCTGCTGCAACCCACCGGCGATTGGCCGTTGACTGCCAGCGGCAACCTGAGCCTGCCTTACGCGCCCGGCGGCGCGCCTTGGAAAATCGCCCTCAAGGTCGATGGCAACCTGCTCGATACCCTCAAGCTCGACGCCGATAGCAGCGGCTACTTGGCAGCCAAGCTCACCGGCGAGCTGCAACCCTTGGTGGAAAACCTGCCGGCAACCGTGCATATCAAGGCTGACGGTTTCAAGCCCAGCGCCGATTTGCCCGACACCTTGCAACTCAATCAGCTCAACCTCAGCGCCCGAGGCGACCTGAAAAAGGGCTATCAACTGCTGGGCAAAGCCGCGCTGCCGGCGGAAAAAGGCCCGATAGACCTGCTGCTGCAAGGTAAGGTCGACGCCAAGGGCGCACAGATCGCCGGCCTGGACCTGACTGCCGGGGATAAACAGAGCGTTAAACTCAGCGCCCAGCTGGATTGGCAACAAGGCTTCAGTGCCGACGCCAGGATCGATTGGATCGACTTCCCGTGGCATCGCCTTTATCCGCTGATCGACGCGCCGCAGGTAACATTGCGCACCTTCAACGGTGAGATCTCCTACAAAGATGGCAACTACCTCGGCAACCTCAAGGCCGACCTCGACGGCCCGGCGGGCAAGTTCAATGTAGTCACCCCGTTCAGCGGTGATCTTAAGCAAGTCTTCCTGCCCGAGCTGAAACTGACCGCAGGCCAGGGCAAGGCCGAAGGCCACCTGAACCTGCAGTTCGCCGATGGCATCGCCTGGGATACGGCGTTGGACCTGTCGGCGCTGAACCCGGCGTACTGGGTGGCTGAACTGCCCGGTACGCTGGCCGGGCCGCTGCGCAGCAAAGGCGAGTTCAAGAATGAGCAGCTCAAGCTCAACGCCGACCTCGACCTCAAGGGGCGCTTGCGGGGGCAAACGGCAGTGCTGGCGGCCAAGGCCGATGGCGCCGGCGAGCAATGGACCTTGGCGAACCTGGATATCCGCCTGGGTGACAACCGCATCAATGGCAGCGGCAGCCTGCAACAACGTCTGGCCGGGCAAATCGACATCAAGCTCGCGCGTCTGGCCCAGCTGTGGCCGCAGTTGCGTGGGCAGGTCAACGGTCGTCTCGATGTGGCCGGCAGCCTCAAGGCGCCCCACGGCAAACTCGACCTCAAGGGCCAGCAACTGGCGTTTGCCGACAACCGCCTGCAAAGCCTGAGCCTCGGCGCCACCCTGGATAATGCCCAGCGCGCGACCATCGATCTCAAGGGCAGCGGCATTCAAAGCGGCGAGACCCAACTGGGCACGCTCACCGCCGCCGCCCAGGGCGATATCAACACGCAAAAAGTCCAACTGGACCTGGCCGGCCCGTTGCTCAAACTGGCCCTGGCCCTGGACGGCAACCTCGACAAGGGCAACTGGCGCGGGCGCCTGGCCAGTGGTGATGTGCAAGCCGGCGGCCAGGACTGGAAACTGCAAGCCCCGGCGAAAATCGAGCGCCTGGCCGATGGCAAGCTGACCTTTGCTGCGCATTGCTGGGTGTCCGGTCCTGCCAGCCTTTGCGGCGAAGACCAGCGGCTGATGCCTGAGCCCAAACTGCGTTACCACCTCAAGCAATTCCCCCTCGACAGCCTCGCGGCGTTTTTGCCTAAAGACTTCGCCTGGCAGGGCAAGCTCAACGCCGACCTGCAGTTGGACCTGCCCAACAGTGGCCCCAAGGGCCTGGTCTCGGTGGATGCCAGTGGCGGCACCTTGCGCGTCAAGGACAAAGACCAGTGGCTGGATTTCCCGTATGACACGCTCAAGCTGGAAACCACCCTCAATCCCAAGCGCATCCACACACAACTGAACCTGCGCGGTGGCAAGCTGGGTGAGTTGCTGGTGCAGGCGCAGATCAACCCATTGCCGAAGAGCAAGCCGATGACGGGCAACTTCAGCCTCGTCGGCCTCGACCTGGCCGTGGCGCGACCCTTTGTACCGATGGTGGAAACCCTCGGCGGCACGCTCAACGGCAATGGACGCATCTCTGGGGGGCTATTGGCGCCGCAGGTCAACGGCAGCGTGAATCTGGTGGGCGGCGAAATTTCCGGGCCGGAACTGCCCATCAGCCTCGAAGGCTTGAATGTGCAGGCGTTGATCGCCGGTGAAAGCGTGCAGCTCAACGGTGGCTGGCGCAGCGGCAAGGCCGGGCAGGGCAGCCTCAAGGGCCGGATCGACTGGGGCCAGGCCCTGGCAGTGGACCTGAGCCTGCAAGGTTCGCAGTTGCCGGTGACGGTGGAGCCCTACGCGGTGCTCGAAGTGGCGCCCGACCTGAACATCAGCCTCAAGGATGACAAACTCGCCATCGTCGGCAAGGTGCGGATCCCCCGTGGTGACATCACCGTGCGCGAACTGCCGCCGTCGACCGTCAAGGTGTCGGACGACACGATCATCATTGGCAGCCAGACCGAAGAGGGCAAGCCGCCGATGGCCATGGCTATGGATATCGACGTGGCGGTGGGTGACGACCAGCTCAATTTCTCCGGCTTCGGCCTGACCGCCAAGGTGCAGGGCCACGTGCATATCGGCGACAACCTAGACACCCGTGGCGAGTTGTGGCTCAACGACGGCCGCTATCGCGCCTATGGCCAGAAACTCGACGTACGCCGCGCGCGCCTGCTGTTCGCCGGGCCCCTGGACCAGCCGTACCTGGATATCGAAGCCATCCGCAAGACCGACGACGTGGTGGCCGGCATCCGCCTCAGCGGCAGCGCCGAACAACCCACCACGCAAATCTTCTCGGAACCGGCCATGAGCCAGGAGCAGGCGCTGTCCTACCTGGTGCTGGGCCGCCCGCTGAGCACCACTGGCGAAGACAACAACATGCTCGCCCAAGCCGCCCTGGGCCTGGGCTTGATGGGCAGCGCAGGGGTGACATCCGACCTGGCCAGGAACCTGGGCATCAAGGACTTTGAACTCGACACCCAGGGCAGTGGTAACAACACGGCGGTGGTGGCCAGCGGCAAGATCACCGAGAAACTCAGCCTGCGTTACGGCGTCGGGGTGTTCGAACCGGCCAGCACCATCGCCTTGCGCTACCTGCTGAGCAAGAAGGTGTACCTGGAAGTGGCCAGCGGCGTGGCCAGCTCGCTGGATATCTTCTACAAACGCGATTTCTGATCCTGAGGCGGTAAAAAAGTGGGCGGGGCGGGGCGACGATTCGACTTGCCCCCTCCCACATGGGGCCTCTTTCAATCCTCCTTCCTGAACAAATACCAAGCAACCTAATTATTCCATTTGACTTTCGCTGCCTAGGCAGTAACATCTCGTCATACATTCACTGCCTAGGCAGTAATAAGGTGACTTCCGATGTCCCACTTCACCCCTGACAACTTCCACAACTGCCACCTCGGCTTGTTGCTGGGCCGCGCGGCGATCCTCAAGGACCGCATCATCGACACCCATATGGAACCCCACGGCATTACCGCCGCGCAGTTCAAGGTGTTGATCATCATGGCGCAGTTCGGCGTCGACACCCCGGCCGAGCTGTGTCGCCACCTGTCGTTGGACAGCGGCTCGATGACCCGCATGCTCGACCGGCTGGAGCAAAAAGACTTGCTCAGCCGCAAGCGCTCCGAACTCGACCGCCGCCAAGTGCAGTTGGTACTGACCCCCGACGGCCAGCGCCTGGCGGACCTGCTGCCGTACATCGGCGCGCAAGCGTTGAACCAGTTGGCCGGCGCACTTGAGCCGGGCGAGCTGGAAACCCTGGAACGGATTCTCAAGAAAATTCTGATAGCTGCCGGTGACCCCATCACCCTGCAGCGGGTAGGTAAATAATGAACCCACGTGCCCTTTGCCTGGTGCTCGCGGCGATGAGCCTGGCCGGTTGCGCCAACTTCAGCGGCCTCGACACCCAAGGCCGGCGCCTCGACGCCAACACCTTGCAGGCGGGTAAATCCCTGAGCGGTGCGGCCCTGTCGAACGCCGCCTGGCCTCGCGCCGACTGGTGGAAAAGCCTCGGCGACCCGCAACTCGACGGCCTGATCCAGGAGGCCCTGCAAAACAGCCCCGACATGCAAGTGGCCAGCGCCCGTGCCCACCAGGCCCAGGCCGCTGCCTACGCCGCGAACGCCGCGCGCATGCCGACCCTGGACGCCAGCGCCGGCGTCAGCCGCTCGCGCCTGGCCCGGGACCAAGACCCGCGCGGTGAGGGCGATGCCTACTCCACCGTGCGTAATATTGGCGCCAGCTTCAATTACACCTTCGACCTGTGGGGTGGCCAGCGCGCCGCCTGGGAAGCCGCGTTGGGCCAGGCCCGTGCCGCCGAAGTCGACCAGCAGGCCGCGCGCCTGACCCTTGCCGCCGATGTGGCCAAGGCCTACAGCGACCTGGGCCAGGCGCATATCGTGCGCGACCTGGCCACCGATGACCTCAAGCGCACCCGGCAAATGCTTGAATTGAGCAAGCGACGCCTGAGCGCGGGCATCGACAGCCAATACCAGTACCAGCAGACCGAGAGCCTGGAAGCCAGCTCCCAGTCGCAACTGATCGACGCGGAAAAACAACTGCAGAGTGCCAAGATCGCCCTGGCGGTGTTGCTCGGCAAGGGCCCGGATCGCGGCAATGAGCTGGCACGCCCCAGCGTGTTGAAACCCGCCGCCGTTGCCGTCCCTTCGGTGCTGCCCGCCGAACTGTTGGGCCGTCGCCCGGACCTGATCGCCGCGCGCTGGCGGGTCGAGGCCGCGAGCAAGGACATCGCCGCGAGCAAGACGCGCTTCTACCCCAACCTCAACTTGAGCGCGAGCGCCGGGGCCGAGTCGTTGCTGGGGGACGCGATGTTTGGTTCGCCGAGCCGCTTCTTCAATATCGCACCGACTATTTCCCTGCCGATCTTCGACGGCGGCCGCCTGCGCGCCGACCTTGACGCGCGTGACGCCGACTACGACCTGGCGGTGGCGCAATACAACAAAACCCTGGTGCAGGCCTTGGGCGATATCGGCGACACGCTGTCGCAACTGCGCGAAACCGGCCGGCAGATCCAGGCCCAGCAACACGCCACCGACATTGCCCAGCAGTCCTACGACACCGTGGTTCAGCGCTACGGCTCCGGGGTCGGTAACTACCTGGATGTGCTCAGCATCGAGCAGCAATTGCTGCAGGCCCAGCGTCAGCTGGCGACCTTGAATGCCGGGCAAATCGCTCTGTCGATTCAATTGATGCAGGCCCTGGGCGGCGGCTTCGACGCCGACAACGTGGCATCGACCACCCCAGCCACACGCACGGAATAATTCGAGGTATTTGTCATGGCCACTGCCGAAAACACCCAAGCAACTGAACAACCGAAAGACAGCAACCCGCGCAAACGCAAAGTCATGCTGATCGGCCTGGCGCTGATCGTCATCCTCGGCGTCGTGGGCGTATGGGGCTGGTATGAATTTTACGGGCGCTTCAACGAAAGCACCGACGATGCCTATGTAAACGGCAACGTAGTGGAAATCACCCCGCTGGTCACCGGCACCGTGGTCAGCATCGGCGCCGACGATGGCGACCTGGTCCACGAAGGCCAGGTGCTGGTCAATTTCGACCCGAATGACGCTGCCGTCGGCCTGCAAAGTGCCCAGGCCAACCTGGCGCGCACCGTGCGCCAGGTGCGCGGTTTGTATAGCAACGTCGACGGCATGAAAGCCCAGGTGAACGCACAGAAAGCCGACGTGCAAACCGCCCAGGACAACTACAACCGCCGTAAGACATTGGCCCAGGGCGGGGCGATCTCCCAGGAAGAACTGTCCCACGCCCGTGACAGCCTGACCGCGGCGAAGAACGCGCTGACCAACCTTGAGCAGCAACTCAAGACCAGCAATGCGCTGGTGGATGACACCGTGATCAGCTCTCACCCCGACGTGCAGGCCGCCGCCGCGCAACTGCGCCAGGCCTACCTGACCAATGCGCGCAGCACCCTGATCGCTCCGGTGACCGGCTACGTGGCCAAGCGCACCGTGCAACTGGGCCAGCGCGTGCAACCGGGCACCGCGTTGATGGCGGTGATCCCGTTGAACCAACTGTGGATCGACGCCAACTTCAAGGAAACCCAACTGCGCGACATGCGCATCGGCCAACCGGTAGACATCGAGTCGGACATCTACGGCAGCGACGTGAAATTCAGCGGCACCGTCGACAGCCTCGGCGCCGGCACCGGCAGCGCGTTTGCCCTGTTGCCCGCGCAGAACGCTACCGGTAACTGGATCAAGATCGTGCAGCGGGTACCGGTGCGTATTCACATCAATGCCGAAGAACTGGCCAAGCACCCGCTGCGCGTGGGCTTGAGCACGGTGGTCAACGTGAACCTGCACGACCAGAGCGGCCCGGTGCTGGCGCAACAGCCACCGCAAAAGGCCTCGTTCACCACCAACGTGTATGACCGCCAATTGGCCGAGGCTGACGCCATGATCACCCAGTTGATCCATGACAACAGCGTCGCCGCTCCCAAGGCTGTGCAACGCTGATGAGCAATAACGCCTCCTTCACGCCACCCAGCCTGTTGATGGCCACCATTGGCCTGTCGCTGGCGACCTTTATGCAGGTGCTCGACACCACCATCGCCAACGTGGCGTTGCCGACCATTTCCGGCAACCTGGGTGTGAGTTCGGAGCAGGGCACCTGGGTGATCACCTCGTTTGCCGTGAGCAACGCCATCGCCTTGCCGCTCACCGGCTGGCTGAGCCGTCGCTTCGGCGAGGTGAAGCTGTTCCTGTGGGCAACCCTGCTGTTTGTGCTGGCCTCGTTCCTCTGCGGTATTTCTACCTCGATGCCCGAGCTGATCGGCTTTCGGGTGCTGCAAGGCCTGGTGGCCGGGCCGTTGTACCCGATGACCCAGACCCTGCTGATTGCGGTGTATCCGCCCGCCAGGCGCGGCATGGCCCTGGCGTTGCTGGCGATGGTCACAGTGGTGGCGCCGATTGCCGGGCCTATCCTCGGCGGCTGGATCACCGACAGCTACAGCTGGCCATGGATCTTTTTCATCAACGTGCCCATCGGTATCTTTGCGGCGATGGTGGTGCGTTCGCAGTTGAAAAAACGCCCGGTGGTGACCAGCTACCAGCCGATGGATTACGTCGGTTTGCTCAGCTTGATCGTGGGCGTCGGCGCCCTGCAGATCATCCTCGACAAGGGCAATGACCTGGACTGGTTCGAATCCAACTTCATCCTCATCGGCGCGGCGATTTCGGTGATTGCCCTGGCGGTGTTCGTGATCTGGGAAATGACCGACAAGCACCCAGTGGTCAACCTGCGCTTGTTTGCCTACCGCAACTTCCGTATCGGCACCATTGTGTTGATCGGCGGCTATGCGGGCTTCTTCGGCATCAACCTGATCCTGCCGCAGTGGCTGCAAACCCAGATGGGCTACACCGCCACCTGGGCCGGGCTGGCGGTGGCGCCGATCGGTATTCTGCCGGTGCTGATGTCGCCGTTCGTGGGTAAGTATGCGCACAAGTTCGACCTGCGCCTGCTGGCGGGGCTGTCGTTCCTGGCGATGGGGTTGAGTTGCTTCATGCGCGCCGGCTTCACTAACGAGGTGGACTTCACCCACATCGCCCTGGTGCAGTTGTTCATGGGCATCGGCGTGGCGCTGTTCTTCATGCCGACCTTGAGCATCCTGATGTCCGACCTGCCGCCGCAGCAGATTGCCGACGGCGCCGGCCTGGCCACTTTCCTGCGGACCCTGGGCGGCAGCTTTGCGGCGTCGCTCACCACATGGATCTGGATTCGCCGGGCCGACCAA
Source organism: Pseudomonas asgharzadehiana (assembly GCF_019139815.1). NCBI lineage: Bacteria > Pseudomonadati > Pseudomonadota > Gammaproteobacteria > Pseudomonadales > Pseudomonadaceae > Pseudomonas > Pseudomonas asgharzadehiana. The sequence goes on along the minus strand of NZ_CP077079.1, from coordinate 4,003,368 downwards.
CACCATGCCTACATGAGCGAGAACATGACCGTTTATGACTCGGCCACGCGCGACGCCTTGCAGGCGCTGGGTGGGGCAGGGCAGAAGGCATACACGCAACTGGACCAGATACTGACCAGCCAGGCGTACATGATGTCCACCGTGGACTACTTCACCTTGATGGGGTGGATATTCGCCGGGTTGATGCTGTTGGTGTGGCTGGCCAAGCCGCCGTTTACCGCCAAGGCGGGGCCTGCGGCTTCAGGTCACTGACCGCTGAAGGCTGTAATGCAATTCAATTGGATCTCTATTCACGTTTGAACGACGGTGTGCTTGAGTCAGGCGCCAGGCAGCGCCAACTGCGGGTTCACAAAATCAAACGCCGCCAACGCGAACCCCTGCTCATCCACCTGCAAGGCCCAGCCTTGCTTGTCCCAGTCCCCCAGCACAATGCGCTTGGCCGCCTGGTCACCGATCTGCAATTTGTGGATGGCCGGGCGGTGGGTGTGGCCGTGGACCAGGGTACGCACGCCAAAGTGCTGCATCACCCGTGGCACTTCCTCGGGCGTCACATCGACAATGTCGTTGGCCTTCATGCGGGTTTGCGCACGGCTTTCACTGCGCAGCTTGCGCGCCAGCCTGTGGCGGGTACGCAAAGGCAGGTGACGCAGGATAAACAGCACGAGCGGGTTACGCAGGATGCGCCGCAGCTTCATATAGCCGAGGTCGCGGGTACACAGGCTGTCGCCGTGCATCAGCAGCACGGGTTCGCCGTAAAACTGCACGACACTCGGGTCCTTGAGCAGGGTGGCGCCTGCGGCTTTGCAGAACGCCTTGCCGATCAGGAAATCGCGGTTGCCGTGCATGATGAAAATCGGGGTGCCGCTGTCGCTCAGCTCACGCAGAGCCTCGCCAATCGAACGCTGGAAGGCGGTCATCCCATCGTCGCCAATCCAGGCTTCGAAGAAGTCCCCCAGAATGTACAACGCCTGGGCACCACGGGCGCGGCCGTGGAGCAGATCCAGAAACGCCCGGGTGATGTCCGGGCGCTCCTGTTCCAGATGCAAGTCTGAAATCAGCAATATCACGCTTCGATGATCTCGGCTTTCTCGACGATCACGTCTTCGGCGGGAACGTCCTGGTGACCGGCCTTGGAGGTGGTGGACACGCCTTTGATCTTGTCGACAACGTCGGTGCCTGCGGTGACTTTACCGAACACCGCGTAGCCCCAACCCTGCACGTTCTTGCCGCTGTGGTTCAGGAAGGCGTTGTCGGCGACGTTGATGAAGAACTGCGCGGAGGCCGAATGCGGCTCCATGGTACGGGCCATGGCGACGGTGTACTTGTCGTTGGAAAGGCCGTTATCCGCTTCGTTCTGGATGCTTGGGCGCTTGTCTTTCTTCTCTTTCATGCCCGGCTCGAAACCGCCGCCCTGGATCATGAAGTTGCCGATGACACGGTGGAAAACAGTGTTTTCGTAGTGGCCGGCCTTCACGTACTCGATGAAGTTGGCGACGGTGATCGGCGCTTTCTCGGCGTTCAGTTCGATGACGATGTCACCGTGGTTGGTGGTCAGTTTCACTTGAGTCATGTTCACTACTCTTTTCAGGGAATTCGTGGGTTTGGGCGAATAAACGCTTTACCTGTCTGGCTAAACGGCGGCCAAGGCGCGCAGTTTAGCCTGCCCTGTGCGAATTTCGAGGTGGTTTTTTACCGCCCGGGCAATTAATTGGCCGCGCTCTGTCAGTGTCTTGACTGCTTCGGCTATCATGAGCCCTTTGTTTTATCTGGCCCCAACCGGCCACGAACCTGTCTGTTCAAGGATCCTATGAGCAAGCCCACTGTCGACCCTACCTCGAACGCCAAGGCCGGACCTGCCGTCCCGGTCAATTTCCTGCGCCCGATCATCCAGGCGGACCTGGATTCGGGCAAGCACACGCAGATCGTCACCCGTTTCCCGCCAGAGCCCAACGGCTATCTGCACATCGGTCACGCCAAGTCGATCTGTGTGAACTTCGGCCTGGCCCAGGAGTTCGGTGGCGTCACGCACTTGCGTTTCGACGACACCAACCCGGCCAAGGAAGACCAGGAATACATCGACGCGATCGAAAGCGACGTGAAGTGGCTGGGCTTCGAATGGTCCGGTGAAGTGCGCTATGCCTCGCAGTACTTCGACCAGTTGCACGACTGGGCCGTCGAGCTGATCAAGGCCGGCAAGGCCTACGTCGACGACCTGAGCCCCGAGCAAGCCAAGGAATACCGTGGCAGCCTCACCGAGCCGGGCAAGAACAGCCCGTTCCGTGACCGCTCCGTGGAGGAGAACCTCGACTGGTTCGCCCGCATGCGCGCCGGTGAGTTCCCGGACGGCGCCCGCGTGTTGCGCGCCAAGATCGACATGGCCTCGCCGAACATGAACCTGCGCGACCCGATCATGTACCGCATCCGCCACGCCCACCACCACCAGACCGGTGACAAGTGGTGCATCTACCCCAACTACGATTTCACCCACGGTCAGTCGGACGCCATCGAAGGCATCACCCACTCCATCTGCACCCTGGAATTCGAAAGCCATCGCCCGCTGTACGAGTGGTTCCTGAGCAACCTGCCGGTGCCGGCGCAGCCGCGCCAGTACGAATTCAGCCGCCTGAACCTGAACTACACCATCACCAGCAAGCGCAAGCTCAAGCAACTGGTCGATGAAAAACACGTGCATGGCTGGGATGACCCGCGCATGTCGACGCTGTCGGGCTTCCGCCGTCGCGGCTACACCCCGGCGTCGATCCGCAACTTCTGCGACATGGTCGGCACCAACCGTTCCGACGGCGTGGTCGACTTTGGCATGCTCGAATTCAGCATCCGCCAGGACCTCGACGCCAACGCCCCGCGCGCCATGTGCGTGCTGCGCCCGCTGAAAGTCGTGATCACCAACTACCCGCAAGACCAGGTCGAACACCTCGAACTGCCGCGTCACCCGCAAAAAGAAGAACTCGGCGTGCGCAAGCTGCCGTTCGCCCGTGAACTCTACATCGACCGCGATGACTTCATGGAAGAACCGCCGAAGGGCTACAAGCGCCTGGAGCCCAATGGCGAAGTGCGCCTGCGTGGCAGCTACGTGATCCGCGCTGACGAAGCGATCAAGGACGCCGATGGCAACATCGTCGAACTGCATTGCTCGTACGACCCGGACACCCTGGGCAAGAACCCTGAAGGCCGCAAGGTCAAGGGTGTGGTCCACTGGGTGCCGGCCGCTGCCAGCATCGAGTGCGAAGTGCGCCTGTACGATCGTCTGTTCCGTTCGCCCAACCCCGAGAAGGCCGAAGACAGCGCGAGTTTCCTCGACAACATCAACCCTGACTCCCTGCAAGTACTCACGGGTTGTCGTGCCGAGCCATCGCTTGGCGACGCACAGCCGGAAGACCGTTTCCAGTTCGAGCGCGAAGGTTACTTCTGCGCGGATATCAAGGACTCCAAACCTGGTCATCCGGTATTCAACCGTACCGTGACCTTGCGTGATTCGTGGGGCCAGTGATTTAAGGGAGTTGTCGTGTTAACGATCTACAACACACTCAGCAAGACCAAAGAAGTCTTCAAGCCGCTCGATGGCAACAAAGTGCGCATGTACGTGTGCGGCATGACCGTGTACGACTACTGCCACATCGGCCACGGCCGCAGCATGGTTGCCTTCGACCTGGTGACCCGCTGGTTGCGTTTCAGCGGTTACGACCTGACCTATGTGCGCAACATCACCGACATCGACGACAAGATCATCAACCGCGCCAATGAAAACGGCGAGGCGTTCGACGCGCTGACCGAGCGCATGATCACCGCGATGCACGAGGACGAGGCGCGCCTCAACATCCTCAAGCCGGACATGGAACCGCGTGCCACTGACCACATCCCTGGCATGCACGCGATGATCCAGACCCTGATCGACAAGGGCTATGCCTACGCCCCCGGCAATGGCGACGTGTACTACCGCGTCGCCAAGTTCATGGGCTACGGCAAGCTGTCGCGCAAGAAGATCGAAGACCTGCGCATCGGCGCGCGCATCGAAGTCGACGAAGCCAAGCAGGACCCGCTCGATTTCGTGCTGTGGAAAGCCACCAAGCCCGGCGAGCCAAGCTGGGAGTCGCCATGGGGCGCCGGGCGTCCGGGTTGGCACATCGAATGCTCGGTGATGTCCACCTGCTGCCTGGGCGAGACCTTCGACATTCATGGCGGCGGCAGCGACCTGGAGTTCCCGCACCACGAAAACGAAATCGCCCAGAGCGAAGCCGCCACCGGCAAGACCTACGCCAACGCCTGGATGCACTGCGGCATGATCCGCATCAATGGCGAGAAGATGTCCAAGTCCTTGAACAACTTCTTCACCATCCGCGACGTGCTGGAAAAGTACCACCCGGAAGTGGTGCGTTACCTGCTGGTGTCCAGCCATTACCGCAGCGCCATCAACTACTCGGAAGACAACCTCAAGGATGCCAAGGGCGCCCTGGAGCGGTTCTACCACGCGTTGAAAGGCCTTCCCGCAGTGGCTCCGGCCGGCGGCGAAGCGTTCGTGGCACGCTTTACCGAAGTCATGAACGACGACTTCGGCACCCCGGAAGCCTGCGCGGTGCTGTTCGAAATGGTGCGCGAGATCAACCGCCTGCGCGAGAGCGATCTCGACGCGGCGGCGGGCCTGGCGGCGCGCCTCAAAGAGCTGGCCAGCGTGCTGGGCGTGTTGCAGATGCACGCCGATGACTTCCTGCAAGCCGGCGCTGAAGGGCGTGTGGATGCGGCTGAGGTGGATGCGCTGATTCAGGCGCGCCTGGCCGCTCGCGCAGGCAAGGACTGGGCGGAGTCCGACCGTATCCGTGACCAACTGACCGCGATGGGTGTGGTGTTGGAAGACGGCAAGGGTGGGACGACGTGGCGGTTGGCTGACTGACGCTTGGTTGCCGCACGCTGAATAAAAACGCCCCGACTGGTTCGGGGCGTTTTTTTTTGTGTTCTCAACGCTCTCCTCGCGATCTCAAGTGATGTGAGAGGCAAGCCCGCAAGCCTGTATGAAATGGAACCGCCCGCCGCCACTTCCCCACTTAGCGAATAAGAGGCCTCTCTGGCCTGCCGATCAGCGATGACAGGTTCACATAACCTCTACCCGCTGATGCATAGGTAACGCGTTTGACAGCACCTGTTCTTAGGACGAGGACATTTTCAAAAGTCTCTTTCAAGAGGGTTGAATATGCCGGTCTCCATGATCAATCTCCACGCACGCAACAGTCTGTACCCCTCCCACCCATCGCCTGAGCCTGAGGGCCCGCGCATCGCCGTTTCGTCTGAGAACACTGCGCAGCCCGGCTCGCCTCCAGGCAACGGGTTATTGCGAGCGCCGGGCGGGCACGTGGCGCCGCTTCCCTTTGGTACATCAGCGTTCGAGGAAACCGCTGCACGGCGCGAAAAACGCTCGCTTTTGAACGTGCCCTCCAGCGCCACGCGTCACACCCTGGGCATGCTGGATGGCCCGGCGTCTGCCTCCGTCGAAGCAGATAAAACCCTGCAAACACAATTGACCGGGAAAATGGCAAGCGTGTCTGACTCGTCGGTGAGCGTACCCGCGAACGCCCTGATCTCGCGACCGTTCGAGATCTACAAGCAAGTGGTGAATCAGCCCGAAGTACTGGCCTGGTTGAGGAGCAAGGGGTTTTCACTGGACTCGGTCGTTATTGGCCACAACGGCGTAACGGGCCTGGTCACCCGCGATGGTGTGGTCACCCGCCAAACCTATGCGTTGCAAGACACCTGCGGCTGGTGGCAAATATCCGGTCGAGTGATGCGTGCGCTCGAAGCACTGGACCCCTCACACCACGGCGTGCCTTACGTCTCTGCCGCCAGCTCGCACATTTCTCGCAACGTGGCGAGCCTGTTTTATGGCGTTCAGCCGCCTCACACCCCGGAGCAAGCGAGCGCATTGGCCGCGACGCTGGAGGCGGGTTGGCCCGCGCTCTCCACAGCCCAGACACGTAACCGCCAACTCAGGCTCGAATGGGCCAAGCGCGGTATCGATGAAATGGACGACCGACACAACCTGGCGGACGCCTTGGAGCGAGTGGCGCAGGGCCTTGAAGACGATAAGCCGATAGCGTTATCGGCTACCGCGTTCGAGGTGTCTCGAACACACCCGTTAAAGAGCGATCACGAGGCTCGCACACGCCTGGCCGAGCTGATTGCACGCCCCGAGATGCAGGGTGTTTTGGCGGACCTTGGGCAAACATTGCCGGACCGGCCGGTGCGTATCAGCGAAGGCCGTCTGCAAGTGCTGCAACCCACGCTGAATCAATGGTTGGAGGTACCTGTCAGTGACCGTTGGAGCCAGCCGCTGAAAGACGCATTGGCGGCGGTTGTCGTGTCGAGCGAACCGTTCGGTAACGCGCTCTATTCAGACGATAGCCACGATCTGCGCCAGGTCGCCAGGTCGATGGGCCTGGGGGCGCTCGATACCGCCGGCCAGGCTCGCGCCGCTGCCAAATGGCTGCGCACCTACTTCGCGCCGACGACGCCTGTCGGTAATTACGCGACATTACTGCCTCAGCATTGGGCTGCGGGCGCCTTGTCGGCGGGTGACAAAACCAAGTTGATCGCGTTGGCGACGGATCAGAAGTATGGCGCCAATACGATAGGGTTCGCCTTGGGCCTGCACGCGGTGACACACGTCGACCCGCAGGAAACAGCCGCCAAGGCAGACCAGATCTGGGACGACATACTCAACACCCCGCAGGCCCGGCAGTGGGGGCTGGAGCTCGCCCAGGCGTTGAATTGGTATACGGGGAACGCCGACAGTGATGCCGCGCAACACAAAAACCTGCTGACCAGCGCCATCCTGCTCAGTGTCGACCCAGATGTTCCCGGCGTCCCGGGAAGCGCCGCGGGTTACCCGTTTTATACGCCGGCCAACATGGGCCGTGAGATGGGGGCCGTACGCAAAGACTTTGAAAAGCACCTGATCGAGAAGAAAGGCGTGAGCGTACGGGCTGCACCGTTGGTGGCTCATCTGTTCCTGGCACATGCCGCCCCGGAGTTTTTGGTGAAACCGGACCAGCAGGAGTCTGCAGCGCTCCCCGGGCCGCTACGCCAGGCGCCAGGCAAAATACGTATCGGCAGCCCGGCGTGGATGACGCTCAGCCTGGGCACCGCATTGGCTGAAGTGTGGGGCGGTGCCGGCGCCAGTCGCGGCATGAGCCTCACCGAGCTTGGCGCATTGACCACCCTGCAAGCCGTGCAGCCGCAACAACAGGTCCTGGCCATAGGGCTGGGTGCCAAGTTGGTGCTGGATGCAGGGGTCATGACGGGGGCCGTGCCGCGGCGCAGCGACAACCGCTATACGCCAGAGGATTACCAGTTGGCGTCTAGCGCCATAGCCCGTCGCAGCGAGGCGCTCGAGCAGTCCGTCGTCACACTGGGGACGGCGCCGCCCACGCGTAGCAGTCTGGCGATCAAGGCACTGAAACAGGCATTTCCCGAGCTGACCGAGCGCGAGATCGAAACGCTCACGTTGACCAAGCCCGCGACGAAACACAGCCTATCGGGTGTGGGCATTAATACGAAGTGGCCGACCTTGGTCGAGGCGTATGCAACGGGCGATCTGCATGAGCATTGGTTCAAATTCAGCCACCCTCGAATGACCCAAGCGCAATTTGAAGCCCGAATACAGACACTTCCGCGTATTGCCGATCAGGTCGCAGGTGCAGTCGATGAGTACCTGAGTGATGTCAAAGGTGCGATGCCCTCGCTGATGAAGATGAGCCTTGCAAACCTGCCGCTTGACGTTCGGCAGGCGCTTGAATGGGGGGAGGTCGACGTCTACAGGCTGCGTCGGGAAACCGGTGAAACGCAGAAGGATGACGCTGCCAAGGGCAATAAGGTAGCCCGGAACCGTGGGTGGCACGGGGTACTGCTGCGCAGCAAATACAACGGTAAATACCGCTACCTCGAATTTTTTCCCACGTCCGGGACGATCATTGATCGCACGGCCAGTCTGGCGGGGAACAAGTCATTGAACCTGAAGGGGGGCGTCCTTGAAAAAGAGACCGTGCCCAGATGGAGAAGTGGCGAGAAGACCCACTGGTATCTGCGGGGCACAAGGCAGCCTTTTGATTTCAACGCCTACCTCACCGGGGAAGCCCCTCGCGAGAACACCTGGTCTAAGGTCATCATTTCCAAAGTCGGTGCTTCCCTGGCGGGGTCAACGGCCAAAGGCGCCGGCGACAACCGTAATGACTGGGTGCCCGACACCTTTGCCTCGGCTAAAAGCCAGGCGATTGTCGACACTGTCCTGACGGGTAATTACCTGGGCAATTTCAGCGGGCATCGCCAGGAACTCATTGACCATGCCAATGCCATGCTGCCCAGCGAAGACACTGTTCGAGGCTACGTCAATCGTCTGACGAGTGGGGAGAACGGTCGCGCACTGGTGTCGATGATTTCGTTCATCGGCCCATTGGTGGATATCTATGAGGGCAACGTCAAAGACGGCTTAAAGAATCTGGCAATCGATGCATTGCTGCTGATTGGCGCGGGAGGACTTCAGGGCGCCCGCAAAGCCTGGAAGGCGGTCAAGTTTGCCTCGCGCCTGAACAAGCAGGCATTTGGCATTTCTGCTCTTAAGGAAGGCACGGCATTGCTGCGTGGCATTTTCAACCCGGCGGATGGCTTATCCAACCTGCCGAGCCTGCCGGGTCGACTCACCAACTTTTTAAGACGTTCGAGCAAGGGTGTCCCCGTCAGAATCGGGATGGGCGTGTATGCACCGGTTGATATTTTTGCAAAGCTTCGCTTCACCCGTGACACCACTCCCACGGTCGTCGACATGCTCAATAAGGCGAATGCCCAGCAGGTGACTCCCCTGCAGGGCACGGTTAACCAAGTGGAGTTGCAGGCGATCCAGGCAGGGGGGCAATGGTATGCGATCAATCCCCACAGCGGTTTACCGTTCGGCTCGCCCCTCCAGGGTTTTGTCCCAACACACCCTTAGCACCCACGGGCTGATGGCGTCGCTAGGCTGATTTGGAGCGTTCAGCTCGGCGACTGCTGACCTCGGCGGGCACATCGTCACCGGCCATGCGTTTGCGAAACAGCGCCGTACGCGCCAGCAAAAGGGTAGTCACCGGCACGGTGATCGACAGCAGAATCGGGATCAACCAACCGTGCAACACCGGCCCGGACTTGAGTACCGAAAAATAGATGATCGACGCCAACGCCACACACCATGCACCCAGCGTCGAGGCCAGCGCCGGCGGGTGCATGCGCTGGAAGAAGTCCTTCATGCGCAGCAAGCCAATTGCTCCGATCAGCGCGAACACACTGCTTAATACCAGCAGCACAGCCACGAGGATTTCCACCCATAACGGCATCATTCAATCACCTCCCCACGCAGCAGGAATTTGGCCAGGGCAAACGAGCCGACGAAGCCGAACAGCGCGATCAACAGCGCCGCTTCAAAGTAGGTATCACTGGCGTACCGGATGCCCAGCACCAGCATCATCAGCATCGCCAGGATATACAGGTAGTCCAGCGCCAGGACCCGGTCCTGGGCCGAGGGGCCTTTGAACAGGCGCACCAGGGTCAGCACCATGGCCAGCGAGAACAAAAACAGGCTGAACAGGATCGCATTGGCGAGCAGGGCGCTCATTCGAAGATCTCCATCAGGGGCCGTTCATAGGTGGCTTTGAAGTGTTCGATAAACGGCGCTTCATCGTGCAGGTCGAAGACATGCAACAGCAGGAGGCTGCGGTCCAGGGCCAGCTCCGACCAGATGGTGCCGGGAATCACCGTGGTGATCATCGACAGCGCGGCGAGGCCGTTGGGGCTGCGCAGATCCAGGGGGATCTTGATGAAGCGCGAGTGTGGCGGGCGTGAGCCGCAGGTCAGGACGCGCCACGCCACTTGCAGGTTGGAGACAATCACGTCGCGGCCCACCAGCAGAAACAGGCGCAGGATCACGCCGGGACGGCGCAGGCTTATCGGTTGCGGGCGCAGCGGTGCCATCATCCACGGCGCAAGAACGCCCAGCAGTGCGCCCAATAGCAGGTTGCCGGGGCTGACCGACAGGTTCAGCAGCAGCCACAGTATGCACAAGGCCAGCGATAACCACGGGGCAGGGAGCAGGCGTTTCATGGCTGTACCTCCCGTGCGGCGGCCTTGGCTTCAGGGCTAGGCACCGGGCGCGTGGCCATCACGGCCATCACGTAGCGCTCCGGGTTGTTCAAGCTCTGGGCGGTGGCCAACGTGTAGTGCAGCAGGGGTTCAGCCTTGAAGGTCAGCGCAATGCTCAGGCCCAGCAGCAGGAAGATCGGCAGGCACTCATAGCGCCGCAACAGCGGCGAAGGGCGCTCTTCGGGGGTCCAGAAGCGTTGGATGCCCAAGCGCGCAAAGGCGATCAATGAAGCCAGCCCGGACAGAATCAGCAGCGCCACCAGGCCCCAGGCCGCCGGGCGAATCGGCTCATCCACGGCATTGCCCAGGCCCAGCGGGTTGACCAGCGCACTCAAGAGGCTGAGCTTGCCGATAAACCCGGACAACGGCGGCATGCCGATGATCAGCAGCGCACAGGCGATAAAACTCAAGCCCAGGAAGGCCATGGTCCAGGGAATGACCTGGCCGACCACGGCTTTCTGTTCGTCATCCAGATTCACGCCTGGCCGTGGATGCAGCGACTCCATGGCCTTGGGCAGCGCATCGATTTCTTCATCCAGCGGCAGGTCATTGGCCGAGCGCGACCGCTCGATCAATTCCGCCAGCAGGAACAGTGCGCTCAGCGCCAAGGTGGAGCTGACCAGATAGAACAGCGCCCCGGCGGTGAGGCTCGGCTGGGCAAAGCCCACCGACGACAGCAGGATCCCGGCCGATACCAGAATGCTCAGGCTCGCCATGCGTTCCAGCCGCTGCGCCGCCAGCATGGCCAGCGCCGCGCAGACGATGGTCGCCATGCCGCCATACACCAGCCAGTCGCCGCCAAACAGCGCCGATGCGCCGGCCTGGCCGGAAAACAGCAGGGTCCACAAACGCAGCACGGTGTACACGCCGACCTTGGTCATGATCGCAAACATCGCCGCCACCGGCGCGCTGGCCGAGGAGTAGGCGGGCGCCAGCCAGAAATTCAGCGGCCACATGCCGGCCTTGGCCAGGAACGCCGTCGCCAGGATCGCCGCACCCGCATGCAGCAGGCCACGGTCAGCTTCGGGCACCAACGGAATCTTCAGCGCCAGGTCGGCGAAGTTCAGCGTGCCGGTCACGCCGTAGATCATCGCCGCGCCAATCAGGAACAATGACGACGCCAGCAGGTTGATCGCGATGTAATGCAGCCCCGCCGATACGCGCGCGCGGCCGGAACCGTGCAGCATCAAACCGTAGGACGCCGCCAGCAGCACTTCGAAGAACACGAACAGGTTGAACAGGTCGGCCGTAAGGAAGGCGCCATACAGGCCCATCATCTGAACCTGGAACAGGGCATGGAAACTGGTGCCGGCACGGTCCCAGCGGGCCATGGCAAACAGCAGCGCGCTCACGCCGATGATCCCGGTGAGCACCAGCATCAGCGCCGACAGCGGGTCCACCACCAGCACGATGCCGAACGGCACTTGCCAGTTGCCCGGCAGGTACACGCCAATCGAGCCGGGGCCGTCTTGTTGCGTCCAGTACAGCAGCAACACGGCAATGCCCAGGCCGATCAGGCTGGAGAACAGATTGATGCGCGCCTTGAGCGGGCGGCGCTTCTCGCCGAGCATCAGCATCAGCCCGGCGGTCAGCAACGGCAGCAGGATCGGCGCGACGATCAGTTGATTGACCCCATTCATTCCTTGGGCTCCCGGCCATCCACGTGGTCGGTGCCGGTCAGGCCTCGGGAGGCCAGCAGCACCACCAGGAACAATGCGGTCATGGCGAAGCTGATGACGATGGCCGTGAGTACCAGTGCCTGAGGCAGCGGATCGGTGTAGTTGAGCAGGTCCTGCGGCACACCGTCCTTGATGATCGGCTCCTTGCCGATAAACAGGCTGCCCATGCTGAAAATGAACAGGTTGACCCCATACGACAACAGGCACAGGCCCATCACCACCTGGAACGTTCGCGGGCGCAGGATCAACCACACACCGGAGGCCGCCAGGACCCCAATGGCAATCGCGATGACTTCTTCCATCAGGCGGCTCCTTCTGTTGCGGCAACGGGTTGGGGCTGGTTGCTCGGTTTGTGCGCGCGCACCGATTGGTGGCCGAGGGCGGTGAGCATCAGCAGGGTGGAACCGACCACCATGGCGTACACCCCAACGTCGAAAAACAACGCACTGGCCACATGGATATCGCCCAGCAGCGGCAGGCTCACATGCCAGGTATGGGTGGTGAGGAACGGGTAGCCGACAAACAGCGCGCCGAGCCCGGTGAGGGTCGCCGACAGCAGCCCGAAGCCCATCCAGCGCATCGGCCGCAGGCGCATCTGCGCTTCGACCCACTGCGTACCGGCGACCATGTATTGCAGAATGAACGCCACCGACATCACCAAGCCTGCGACGAATCCGCCGCCCGGTTGGTTGTGGCCGCGCATGAACAGGTAGAACGACACCACCAGCGCAATCGGCAGCAGCAGGCGCACCAATACCGCCGGCACCATCATGAAGCCCAGGGCGGTGTCGCTGGCCTGGCGCGGGTTGACCAGGTCGGTGGCCACGTCCGGCGCCAGTTGGCGCTGTTGCGCGGGCAGTTGCATGCTTTCCTTCGAAGGGCGGAAGCGGCGCAGCAGCGCGTAGACGGTCAGCGCCACGGCGCCGAGCACGGTGATTTCGCCCAGGGTGTCGAAGCCCCGGAAGTCCACCAGCATCACGTTCACTACATTGCTGCCGCCGCCTTCGGGCAGGGCACGGCTCAAGTAGAACGAGGAAATGTCGTTGGGCGTCTGGCGCGTCAGCATCGCGTAGGACAGCAGCGCCATGCCGCCACCGACCACGGTGGACAACAAGAAGTCACGCAGGCGACGGACACGGGCCTTGCGCAACGAACTGGGCAGTGGCGAGACGTCTTCGATCCGCCGTGGCAACCAGCGCAGGCCGAGCAGGATCAGCACCGTGGTGACGACTTCGACGACCAATTGGGTCAGCGCCAGGTCCGGCGCCGAGAACCACACGAAGGTCACGCAGGTCATCAGGCCGCACACGCTGACCATGGTCAGGGCCGCGAGCCGGTGATACTTGGCTTGCCAGGCGGCGCCCAGGGCACAGGCAATCGCCAGCAGCCACAAGGTTACGAACACGACGGAACCGGGGATCTTCGGCCGCTCGCCCCAGGTGAGGCCACTGTGCAGCAGCGGGATCATGGCGCCTATCACCGCGACGATCACCAGCAGGAACAACTGCGTTTGCAGGCGCTTGGTGCTGATGCGTTTTTCGATCTTGCGTACCCCGCGCATCATCACCACCAGGCAGCGTTCGAAACCGCGCTTGCCGTTGAAGTAGCTGATGACCGGCGGGTATTTGAAGCGACCGCGCTTGAGTTGCTTGCGCAGCATCAGGTAGAGCACCACGCCGCCGGTCATGGCCACCAGGCTCATGATCATCGGCGCGTTCCAGCCATGCCAGATCGCCAGGCTGTACTGCGGCAGCACACCGCCCACCACCGGCAACGCGGCGGCGGCGAGGATCGAACCGACCATCTGGGCCGGGAAGATCCCCACCAACAGGCAGGTCAATACCAGCAGCTCAACCGGCGCGCGCATCCAGCGCGGTGGTTCGTGGGGCGTGTGCGGCAAATCGGTGGCGGGCGGGCCGAAGAACACATCGACGGTAAAGCGCAGGGCATAGGCCACGCTGAATGTGCCGGCGATGGTCGCAATCACCGGCAGGGCGATTTCCACCCATTTTGTCGCCGAGATAAACACCGTTTCGGCGAAGAACATCTCTTTGGACAGGAAACCATTGAGCAACGGCACGCCGGCCATGGAGGCGCTGGCCACCATCGCCAGGGTCGCGGTAAACGGGATCAGCCGCACCAGGCCGCTGAGCTTGCGGATGTCCCGCGTGCCGCTTTCGTGGTCGATGATGCCCGCCGCCATGAACAGCGAGGCCTTGAAGGTGGCGTGGTTGAGGATATGGAACACTGCCGCGACGGCGGCCAGCGGGCTGTTGAGCCCCAGCAGCAAGGTGATCAGCCCGAGGTGGCTGATGGTGGAGTAGGCCAGCAGGCCTTTGAGATCGTTTTGAAACATGGCGCAGTAAGCGCCGAGGAGGAGGGTGAGGGCGCCGGCACCGCCGACGATCCAGAACCATTCTTCGCTGCCCGACAGCGATGGCCACAGGCGGGCCAGCAGGAACACGCCGGCCTTCACCATCGTCGCCGAATGCAGGTAAGCGGAAACCGGTGTCGGCGCCGCCATGGCGTGGGGCAGCCAGAAGTGGAACGGGAACTGCGCGCTCTTGCTCAACGCGCCGATCAGCACCAGGGTCAGCATCACCGGGTACAGCGAGTGCGCGCGAATCTGATCGCCCGCCGCCAGCACCTGGTCCAGGTCATAGCTGCCGACGATATGCCCCAGCAGCATCACCCCCGCCAACAGGCACAAGCCGCCCGCGCCGGTGACCATCAACGCCATATAGGCGCCGCGTCGTGCATCGGCGCGGTGGTGCCAGTAGCCGATCAGCAGGAACGAGAACAGGCTGGTCAGTTCCCAAAAGAACACGATCTGCACCAGATTGCCGGAGATCACCAGCCCGAGCATGGCGCCCATAAACGCCAGGAAGAACGCGAAGAACCGCGGCACCGGGTCTTCCGGCGACATGTAGTAGCGCGCATACAGCGACACCAGCGTGCCGATGCCCAGCACCAGCATCGAGAACAACCAGGCGAAGCCATCCATGCGCAGCACGATGTTCAGCCCCAGGCTGGGCAACCACATGAATTCTTCGCGGATCACGCCGCCATAGGCGACCTGGGGGTAGAGCAGGGCAACTTGAACAGTCCCCACCAGCGCCACGAGGCCGGCCAGCAGGGATTCGGTATTACGTGCGTTGTGCGGCAGCAAGGCCGCCAGACAGCTGCCGATAAAAGGCAGAAGCAGTAGAACTATCAGGGACATAGGCTTCTAATCTGCGGGAGTTTGGGATGCATCATACGTGCCGCTTTCGTGATCACCAAACGGCAAGATGTGGCAGGATCCTACAAGGTAGATCGAAAATTCCGAATAAGCATTGTTTCAGCCCCGCACCGTTACCTGTGGTGAAGGCCGGGTCTTATCCTTGTTGTTCGTGTTCTACCTCCGCTTGAAGTTCAACCGCCTTCTGCCCGCGCGTCTTCATCTCACTCACAATTACCGCCAGCACAATCAACACCGCCCCCAGCATCGCTATCGGCGGGAAGCGCTCGCCGGCGAGCCGCCCGATCACCCCGGCCCAGACCGGCTCACCGGCATAAATCAAGGTGGCCCGTGTTGGCGAAACGCTCTGCTGCGCCCAGTTCATCGCGACCTGGATCACCGCGCTGGTCAAGCCCAGGCCCACCGCGCTGAACAGCAGCAACCACGAGAACCCCGGCAATACCTCGCCCATCGGCACGACCATCAGGAACGACAGCAGCGATGCCGTGGCCAGTTGCACCACGGTGACGCGACGTACATCCACCTGCCCGGCAAATGCGCTGATCAGGATGATTTCCGCGGCAATCGCGATGGCGCCGATCAAGGTCGCGATTTCGCCGGGGCTGAAATTCAGCGATGCTCCGGTCGGGCCGGTCAACAGCATCAACCCGGCAAACGCCAGCATGATGCCGATACTGGGCATCAAGCCCGGACGACGCCCCAGCACCAGCCATTGCAGCAACGGCACGAACGGCACGTACAGCGCGGTGATGAACGCCGACTGGCTGCTCAAAATGGTTTGCAGGCCGATGGTCTGCAGGCCGTAGCCGAACATGATCGCCACGCCGATAAACACCCCGGCCTTCAGTTCGAACAGGCTCAGGTCACGCAGGGTGCGCAGGGAAAAGAAGCCCACCACAATCGCGGCCGCCGCAAAGCGCAGGCCCACGAAGAACATCGGCCCGCTGACGGTCATGGCGTGCTGCACCAGCAAAAAGGTGCCGCCCCAGATCATGGTGATAAACACCAGGATGCATTCGGCTTTGCTGAAACGATTGAAACGCGAAGGGGAGGTCGGGGCGGTCATGGCGGCTCTGGTCTTGCAAGGGAAAGGCACGGACCGCACAATGCGCCGCACGCTGGGCAGTATACTGCGCACACCCACCCATTGAGCAATATAGTGCACAAAGAAAATCCACACCGGGCCTCGGTCCTGCAACACGTCAGCCAGAACGTCCGTCGTCTGCGCCACGCCGCCGACCTCAGCCAGACCGCGCTGTCGGAAAAGTCCGGGGTCAGCCGGCGCATGCTGGTGGCCATCGAGGCCGGCGAGAAGAACGTCAGCCTGTCCACCCTCGACCGCGTGGCCGAAGCACTGGAAGTGGCCTTCAGCGACCTGATCCAGGCCCCGGATGCGGGCGACCACAGCCGCATCAACGAACTCGCCTGGGCCGGCGACATTCCCGGCAGCAAAGCCGTATTACTGGCCAAGGCCACTGCGCGGCGCGAAGTCGAGCTATGGGAGATGCGCCTGGAGCCCGGCGATCGCTACAGCCCCGAACCCGACCCCGAAGGCTGGAGCGTGCAGGTGTTTGTGTTTGAAGGCTGCCTGACCTTGCGCGTTGGCGAAGAAGACAAACAGGTCGCTGCCGGTGAGTTTTTCATGTTTGCCAGCCGCCAGGTCCATGGCTATCGCAATGACGGCGACGTGGCCGTGCGCTTTGTTCGTAACGTGGTGCTCTAACTGTCCGCCAGGCAACAGTGGATGGACATTTTGCTGGTTTGCACTGCGCTCAAGGGTCTCGCTTAACCCGCAATCCGCTGATTTTGCTGGTGATTAGATTCAGGCACGACTCCTGCAATCCCTCCGTTATTCTCTCGGAGCCTGGAGTCGGCCCATGTCAGCCCACCCTCAACACCCTGCCCATATCATCCGCTCGGACGCGGAGGCCATTGAAGTCGTCACGCGCCTGGCCGAACGCTTTGCCGTCGAAGCCAGCGCGCGCGACCGCGACCGGCGCCTGCCGGTGGCCGAACTTGACGAATTTTCCGGCAGCGGCCTGTGGGGTATCACGGTGCCCAAGGCCTACGGCGGTGCCGGGGTGTCCTATGTGACGGTGGCCGAGGTGATCAAACGGATTTCCGCGGCCGACCCGTCCCTGGGGCAAATCCCGCAGAACCATCTGGGGGTGGTGGACCTCCTGCTGCAAACCGGTACCGAGGAACAAAAGCGCTATTACTTCGGCAAGGTCTTGGCGGGTTACCGCTTCGGCAATGCGTTCTCCGAAGCCAAGAGCAAAAACGCCGGTACCTTCGACACGCAGATCCGGTTCAACGGCGACACCGCGCAAATCAATGGTGAAAAGTTTTACTGCACCGGCGCGCTGTTCGCCCATATCGTGCCCACCGCAGGCAATAACGAGCAGGGCCAGGCGTTTATTGGTTTCGTCGGACGCGACGCGCCGGGGCTGAGCGTGATCGACAACTGGGACGGCTTCGGCCAGCGCACCACCGCCAGTGGTGGCGTGACCCTCGATGGCGTGAACGTACCGTTGAGCGCGGTGATCCCTGCGCATCTAGCGTTCGATAAACCCACCGCCGACGGCCCGATTTCACAAATCATCCAGGCCGCCGTCGATACCGGCATCGCCCTTGGCGCGCTGGAACAGGCCAAGATCCATGCCCGCCAGGCCCGGCCCTGGATCGACAGCCAGCTGGACCACGGCTGGCAGGACCCATTCACAATCGCCGCCATCGGCGACCTGCAATGGCGCGTTCACGGCACCGAAGCCATCCTCGCCAAGGCCGGCATCGCGGTCGACCAGGCGCTGGCCGAGCCGAATGAAGACAGCGTGGCCCACGCCTCTCTGGTGGTGGCCCAGGCCAAGGTGCTGTCGGCCGAAACCGCCTTGCTCGCCAGCAGCAAACTCTTCGAACTGGCCGGCACCCGCTCGGTGACCGCCAAGCACAACCTCGACCGCTTCTGGCGCAACGCGCGCACCCACACCCTGCATGATCCGGCCCGCTGGAAATACCACCTGATCGGTAACTTCGTGCTCAACGGCGTGAAGCCTGCGCGCCACGCCTGGAATTGAGGAGCCTGCCCCATGACCGCACTGACACTCGCCCGCCAACTGCTCGACAGCACCCGTCTTCACGTCCAAAAAAGTGACGACCCCTACGTGATCAGCCGCTTCGGCGACTTGCAGATCCGTGTCGACGTGGCCGCCGCCTTGCTTGAGCGCGCCGACAGCCACCCCAGCCCGGTGGCCGCCACCGAAGCGCAGATCGCCGCGGCCGAGGCCCTGATTGCCGCCAGCAACGCCGAATTCGAATTGACCGGCCAACGCACCGCGCTGCCGTCGACCCTGGATGACCCCTTGCGGCGCAAATACCAGATCGTCGGCAACTACCACCTCAACGGAGTGCTTTGATGGCCCGCCAAATCCGCTTGAACGCCTTCGACATGAACTGCGTCGGCCACCAGTCGCCAGGCCTGTGGGCGCATCCGCGTGACCGCTCGTGGCAGTACAAGGACCTGGAGTACTGGACCGATCTGGCGAAAATCCTCGAGCGTGGCAAGTTCGATGGCCTGTTTATCGCCGACGTGCTGGGCATTTACGACGTGTACCACGGCAACGGTGACGCGGCGATTCGCCAGGCCACCCAAGTGCCGGTCAACGACCCGCTGTCGCTGATCGCACCGATGGCGCTGGTCACCCAGCACCTGGGTTTTGGCCTCACCGCGTCGCTGTCCTTCGAGCATCCGTACCCCTTCGCGCGCCGGCTGTCGACGCTCGATCACCTGACCAAGGGCCGCATCGGCTGGAACATCGTCACCTCCTACCTGGAAAGCGGCGCCAAGAACCTCGGCCAGAAGGCCCAGACCGAACACGATGCACGTTATGACTACGCCGAGGAATACCTCGAGGTTTGCTACAAGCTCTGGGAAGGCAGTTGGGAGGAGGGCGCGGTGCTGCGTGATCGGGAGCGTCGGATCTTCAGCGACCCGAGCAAAATCCATGAGATCCGCCACGTCGGCAAACACTTCCAGGTGCCCGGCATTCACCTGTGCGAGCCGTCGCCGCAGCGCACGCCGGTGCTGTACCAGGCCGGCGCCTCCAGCCGTGGCAAACAGTTCGCCGCCGAGCAGGCCGAATGCGTGTTTGTCGCCGCACCGTCCAAGGTGCTGCTGAAAAAAACCGTGGCCGATATCCGTCGCCGTGCCGCCGAGGCGGGGCGCGATCCGAAGAAAATCCTGATCTTCAATTTGCAGACGGTGATCGTCGGCGAGACCGACGCCAAGGCCAAGGCCAAGTTTGACGACTACAAAACCTACGTCAGCTACGAAGGCGCAATGGCGTTGATCTCCGGCTGGACCGGTATCGACTTCAGCCAGTTCAAGCCCGACGAGCCGCTCAAACATGTCCACACCAACGCGATTCAATCGGCGGTGGAGGCGTTCTCCACGGCTGATCCGAACAAGGTCTGGACGCCCAATGAACTGGCTGACTGGGTGGGCATCGGCGGGTTTGGGCCCTTGTTTGTCGGCGGCCCGCAAACCGTCGCCGACCTGTTGCAGGAATGGGTGGAAGACACCGACGTGGACGGCTTCAACCTGGCGTATGCGCTGACCCACGAGACCTTCATCGACGCCGTGGAGTGGTTGGTGCCGGAGCTGCAAAAGCGTGGCGTGTACAAGACCGAATATGCCCAGGGCACCCTGCGCGAGAAGTTGTTCGGCGAGGGCGCAAGGTTGGGTCCAAACCACCCCGGCGCCAGCTACCGCGATCTGTCTGGTGCACGAAATTCCAATGTGGGAGGGGGCTTGCCCCCGATAGCAGTGGGTCAGCAATTGATAGGTGTCTGACACACTGCCATCGGGGGCAAGCCCCCTCCCACATTTGTCCCGTGTCGATCCAAATATCCCAGCCAGCGGACCACCGCACGCTTGACCACCCCAATAGGAACCACCCCCTATGAGCGTGCACGACCCCAAGGCCCTTCTGGAGCACCTGCGCCGCTGGGCGCAACTTACGCCGTTGCACATCGCCCTGCGCCACAAGCGCCAGGGCCAGTGGTACGCCTGGCGCTGGATCGACGCCTTGCGCGACGTCGAACGCCTGGCCGATGGTTTGCGCCAGCACGGTTTCGATCAACACTCACGCCTGGTGCTCAGTGGCGCCTTTGAGCCGAACCTGCTGTTGCTGGCATTGGCGGCCCAGTCCGTCGGCGCGCAGGTGCTCACGCTGGCCGATAACCTCGACCCGCAGGCCCTGGAGCAGCAACTGTGGCGTATTCACCCCAGTCATGCCTACGTTCAAGGTCGCCTGCGCGATTGGGCATTCACCCAGCGCTTGGACTTCGCTCAGTTGCTCGGCCCGGTCGATCCGGCGCAACACCTGCAGCGTTGGTGGCAACCAACGGGCGAAACCGTGCTGTGGAGCGAAGAAGGCACCGGCTGGCCAGACGGCCTTGGCGTGGTGCTGGAGCAATGGCTGCACAGCGGTCATGGCCTGGCGTTTCCGGAAAACCTGGCCTCGGCGCGACGCGATCGCAGCGAAGTGGCGCCCACCGGCCTGGTGCTGTCGCCCGAGCGTTTGCAGCACCTGGCCGATGAGATCGAAAGCCGCCTGGCTCCCGTCGGCAGTTGGCGGCGCCGCCTCTGCGACTGGGCCATCGCCCACCCGCAAGGCGGCCTGCGCCGGTTGCTGAAAAACCGCGTGCGCACACTGCTGGGCTTTCAACGCCTGGCCTCTATCTGGCAACCCCTCAAAGCCGGTAATGAGCCGACGTGGCTGGCCGAATTCAAACGGGACATCGCATGAGCCAGGCCATTCTCCAGGTGCGGGACATTTCGCTGTCGTTCAAAGGGGTCAAGGCCATCAATGCGCTGTCGTTCGAGGTACAACGCGGCGAGATCTGCGCGTTGATCGGCCCTAACGGCGCGGGCAAAAGCTCGCTGCTCAATGTGCTCAACGGCGTGTACCGTTTCGATGCCGGCGAGATCGTCTTTGAGCAACAACACTTCCATCGCATCGACCCCTTGGGCGCCGCCCGCCGAGGCATTGGGCGCACCTTCCAGAACAACGCACTGTTCAAGAAGATGAGCGTGCTCGACAACCTCCTTACCGGGCTGTCGCGGCATATGCGCGCCGGCTTTCTCGAACAGGCCCTGGGCTTGCCCCGTGCACGCCGCGAAGCCGAAGCATTTCGCCGGCGCGGCCAACACATCCTGGAATTTCTTGAGCTGCAAGCCCATCGCGATGTGCTGGTGGGCAACCTGTCTTACGGCCTGCAAAAGCGCGTGGAGTTGGGCCGCGCACTGATCGCCGGGCCCAGCCTGTTGCTGCTTGACGAACCCATGGCCGGCATGAACGCCGAAGAGAAACAGGACATGGCACGCTTCGTCGCCGACGTGAACCGAGACCTGGGCACCACGGTGGTGTTGATCGAACACGACATGGGCGTGGTGATGGGCCTGTCTGACCATGTGGTGGTGCTCGACTATGGGCGCAAGGTCGGCGACGGCACGCCGGCCGAGGTGCAGGCGCACCCCGAGGTGATCGCGGCGTATCTGGGAGCGGTGCGCTGATGTCGTTCTTCTTCGAAACCCTGCTCGGCGGTTTGCTGGCCGGCACCCTGTACTCGCTGGTCGCCATCGGCTTCGTGCTGATCTACAAGGCCAGCGGCGTGTTCAATTTCGCCCAGGGCGCGATGTTGCTGTTTGCCGCGCTGACCTTCGTCAGCCTGCACGAGCAGGGCGTTCCGTTCGCCGTGGCGCTGCTGCTGACGGTGCTGGTGATGATCGTCGGCGCGTTGCTCATCGAGCGCCTGGTGCTACGCCCGCTGGTGAACCGTTCGCAGATCACCCTGTTCATGGCGACCCTGGGCCTGTCGTTCATCATCGAGGGCCTGGCCCAGGGCTTGATGGGCTCCCAAGTGCGCGCACTGGACCTGGGCATCGACGACGTGCCGCTGTTTGTCGGGCCGCTGATGCTCAGCCAGTTTGACCTGATCGCCGCCGCCACCGCCGTGGTGCTGGTGACGGTGCTGGCGTTGCTGTTCAACAAGACCCGCATCGGCGTGTCGTTGCGGGCGGTAGCCGATGACACCACGGCGGCGCTGTCCATCGGCATCAACCTCAACCGCATCTGGCAGATCGTCTGGGCAGTGGCCGGCGTCGTCGGCCTGGTGGCGGGGCTGCTATGGGGCGCGCGCCAGGGCGTGCAGTTCTCGCTGTCGCTGGTGGTGCTCAGGGCGTTGCCGGTGTTGATCATCGGCGGCTTTACCTCGATTGGCGGGGCGATGGTCGGCGGGCTGATCGTCGGCGCCGCCGAGAACCTCGCCGAGGTGTATATCGGCCCGCTGATCGGCGGCGGCATCACGCCGTGGTTCGCCTATGTATTGGCGCTGGCCTTCCTGTATATGCGTCCCGCCGGCCTGTTCGGCGAGCGCGCCATCGAGCGAGTCTGAAACCATGTCGATTCCTGTTGCGCAAGGCACCGCGCCGTTACTGCTGATGCAACGACGCCTGCCCTGGGGCCTGCTCGGCCTGCTGGCCCTGGCTTTTGGCGTGGTGCCGCTGTGGGGCAATGACTATTGGCTCAATGCGATCCTGATTCCGTTTCTGGTGCTGTCCCTGGCCGGGTTGGGCTTGAACCTGCTGACCGGCTACACCGGGCAGACCTCGGTGGGCGCCGCCGGCTTCATGGCGGTTGGCGCATTTGCCACCTACGGCTTTCTGCTGCGCCTGCCCGAGCTGGGCCTGCCGGTGGCGCTGCTGGGCGGTGGGATTATCAGCGCAGGGGTGGGCTTGCTGTTCGGCCTGCCCAGTTCGCGGATCAAGGGCTTCTACCTGATGGTCACCACCCTGGCCGCGCAGTTTTTCCTGGAGTGGCTGTTCGTCAAATTCCCCTGGTTCTACAACTACGGTTCGTCCGGCACGATTTCGGCGCCCAAGCTTGCGCTGTTCGGCCATGACCTCAACACGCCGCTGGGCCGTTACCTGCTGACGCTGGTCACGGTGCTGCTGTTGACCTGGACCGCGACCAACCTGGTGCGCAGCCAAGTGGGGCGCAACTGGATGGCGATCCGCGACATGGACACCGCCGCCGCCGTGGTCGGCATTGCGGTGGTGCGCTACAAGCGCCTGGCGTTTGCGGTCAGTTCGTTCTACTTGGGCATCGCCGGCGCGCTGTGGGCCTTCGCCTACCTGGGCACCGCCAGTGCCGGCAGCTTCGATATCAACCGCTCGTTCCAGATCCTGTTCATCATCATTATCGGCGGCATGGGCAGCATCGCCGGCAACTTCGTCGGCGCGGCCTTCATCAGTTTGCTGCCGATCTTTCTCAGCCACGCCGGGCAGGCATTGTTCGGCGGTTCGGTGGACGCGGGGCAGTTGCAGAACCTGCAGAAAATTATCTTTGGCGTGTTGATCATCGTGTTCCTGATCAAGGAGCCCGAGGGCTTGATTCGCCTGTTGCATACCCTTCGCGATCGGCTGCGGCAGTGGCCGCTACGTTTCTAACCCCTGTAGAAGAGAACTTCCATGCGTGCATCCTTGAAACGTTCCCTGGTCGGCGCCGCCTTTGCGTTGGCCGCATTGGCCGGCGCCGTGCCCCAGGCCATGGCGACGCCGGACCAGCAATTCATTCCCCTGGCTACCTATCGCGTGGGCGCCTATGCCTCCAGTGGCGTGCAGGTGTGGGCCGGGATGATCGACTACCTGCGCTACATCAACGAGGTCGAAGGCGGCATCAACGGCGTCAAGCTGGTGTGGCAGGAATGCGAGACCGAATGGACGGCCGAGAAGGGTATCGAATGCTATGAGCGCTTCAAGCACGGCCTGGATGGCTCGCCGGTCGCGGTGTACCAACCCAACGGCGCGCCGGCGGCGTATGCCCTGAGCGAGCGCGCCGAAGTCGACAAGATCCCGCTGATCACCCTCGGCTACGGGCGCACCGAGGCCACTGACGGCACGGTGTTCCCCTACAACTTCCCGGTGATGCTGACCTTCTACAGCGAGGCGTCGAGCCTGGTCAATTACATCGCCGAGCGCGAAGGCGGCTTCGACAAGCTCAAGGGCAAGAAGATCGCCACGGTCTATCACGACTCGGCCTACGGTCGCGAAACCCTCGGGCCACTGAAATTGCTCGCCGAAAAGTATGGCTTTGAGAACATCCAGATCCCGGTGGCCGACCCCGGCAACGAACAATCGGCGCAATGGCGCCAGGTCCGCCAGGCCAACCCGGACTGGGTGTTCCTGCGTACCTGGGGCGTGTCCACGCCGGTAGCGGTGAAGACCGCCGCGCGCTTCGGCTTCCCCGTGGACCACATCATCGGCGACATCTGGGCCAGTTCCAGCGAGGACGTGCTGCCGGCCGGTGCCGCCGCCAAGGGGTACCTGGCGCTCACGCCGTACCCGGCCGGGGCCGACTTCGAGATCCATCAGCGCCTCAAGCAAGCCATCCTCGACAAGGGCCACAGCGACCTCAAGGACCTGAAAAACTTCGGCAGTGTCTACTACAACTCCGGCCTGGTGAATGCCGCCGTAGCGGTAGAGGCGATTCGCACCGCGCAGGCCAAATTCGGTAAGCGCCCACTCAATGGCGAAGAAGGCCGCTGGGGCCTGGAACACCTGAACATCGACGACGCACGCCTTAAAGCCATGGGCTACCTGGGCCTGATGCAGAACCTCAAGCTGTCGTGCCGCGACCACGAAGGCGGCGGCTCGGCGCGGGTGCAGCAGTGGGACGGCGCCCAGTGGACGCTGATCAGCGACTGGATCGCCGCCGACCGCGCACTGCTGCGCCCGTTGATCGATGAAAAGTCGGCCGCGTTCGCCAAGGAAAAAGGCCTGACGCCACGCACCTGCACTGGGGATGAATAAATCATGAGCCAGCCTGCCACCGAGCCTGCGCGCCCGTCGCTGCTGACGGTCAACGACATTGAAGTGATTTACGACGGCGCAATCCTGGCGGTGGCCGGGGTGTCGCTGAGTGTGCCCAAGGGCGCCATTGTTGCCTTGCTCGGTGCCAACGGCGCCGGCAAGAGCACTACCCTCAAGGCCATCTCCGGGCTGGTGCGTGCCGAGCGCGCCGAGGTCAGCCGGGGTGTGATTGAATACGCCGGGCGCGACCTGGCCGGTATCGACCCCAGCCAGCGCGTGCGCGAGGGCATGGTGCATGTGCTGGAGGGGCGGCATGTGTTCGGCCAACTGAGCGTGGAAGACAACCTGCGCAGCGGCGGCTTTGTGCGCCGCCTGAGCCGCAAGGACATGGAGCACGACTTGGAGCGCATCTACACCTGGTTCCCAAGGCTCAAGACCAAGCGCCACACCCGCGCCGGGCTCACCTCCGGCGGCGAGCAGCAGATGGTCGCCATCGGCCGGGCGTTGATGACGCGTCCTACTTTGGTACTGCTCGACGAGCCGTCCATGGGTTTGGCGCCTATGATCGTGCAGGAGATCTTCGCGATCATCGCGCAGCTCAACCGTGAACAGCAGGTGAGCTTCCTGATCGCCGAGCAGAACATCAACGTCGCGCTGACCTATGCGTCCCACGGTTACGTGCTGGATACTGGGCGCGTGGCCTTGAGCGGCAGCGCCGCTGAGCTGCTGGCACGGGGTGATTTGCATGATATTTATCTGGGTAAACAGTAAGGGCGAACCTGCATGAGTGAATCCACCCGCGACGCTGATGTGCTGATCATCGGCGGCGGCCTGAGCGGCACGATGCTCGCCGTGCAACTGCTGCGCTTGCCTGGCCGGCGTCGGATCCTGGTGATCGAGCCGCGTGCCGAATTGGGGCGGGGCGAGGCCTACAGCGCGGTCGAGCTGGGCCACACGCTGAACGGCAACGCGGCGCGCATGAGCGTCGACCCCGACAATGCCGACGACCTGACGCAGTGGCTCACCGAGCACATCGGCGCCGGTGGCTGGCCGGAGTCGGACCAACAGCACGTACCGATCAGCGAACTGTTCCCGCCGCGCGGGCTGTTCGGCTTGTACGCGCAGCAGCGGCTGGCCGAGGCCAAGGCGCTGTCGGCGTCCACGGTGGCGCATGTAAGGGCCGAAGTGGTCGACCTGCAAGTGGACGCGGGTTCAACCCGGCTGACCCTCGATAACGGCCAGTCACTGCGCGGCGCCGTTGCGGTGTTGGCCACCGGCATGTTCCCGGCGGCGCGCACGCCACAAACCGAGTCCAGCGGTTTGAACGCGGCGGCGGTGGACCCTTGGGACGTGCAGGCCATGGCCCAGCTCGACCCGCAATCGACGGTGCTGATCATTGGCTCGGGGCTGACCATGGTCGATGCCGTGGTGTCCCTGGAACAGGCCGGTCATCGTGGGCCCATCGAGGTGTTTTCGCGCCATGGCCTGCTGCCCCATGTGCGCCGCCAACCGCCGAGTTGGGTGGACTTTCTCGGCGAGGACCACAGCCTGCGCAGCCCTCGGCAGTTGCTGCGAGAGGTGCGGCGCCAATGCCGGATTGCAGTGGCGCAAGGCATTGACTGGCAGGCGCCGCTGGACACGGTACGCGCGCATATCGGCCGGCTGTGGAGCCAGGCCGGCGAGCGTGAGAAACGCCAATTCGTGCGGCATGTGCGGCCGTGGTGGGAGAGCCATCACCACCGCTCGCCGCCGTTGAGTGCGCAGTTGGTGGCGCGGTTGCACGACGAGGGGCGGTTACGCATTCGCGCGGCGTCGTTCAAGGGCCTGGCGCCTGCGGATGAGGGCGTGACGATCCGTTTGCGCTATCGCGGTGAGCCAGCGCTGACCCAGGTGTCGGGCGCGGCGCTGATCAACTCCAGCGGCATCGAATACGACTGGCGCCGCGTGGCGCGGCCGTTGCCCCGGCAATTGCTCAAGCGCGGCCTGATCCAGCCTGGGCCGTTGGCGTTGGGGATTGCGGCGCACGTGTCGGGCGCGGTGCTGGACGCCCAGGGGCAGGCCAGCCAAAGACTGTTCGCCATGGGCCCGCCGTTGCGCGGGATGTGGTGGGAGAGCACCGCGGTGACGGACGTGGCGCTTCAGGCCAAAGCCCTGGCTTCGAGGCTGGCGGAAATCTGAGTGTGGGAGGGAACAAGCCCCCTCCCACAGAAGAGCGGAACTCCATTTATTTTAAGATTTTCACCAGGCCGGGCTTGAGGCCGAATACCTCGACCCCTTGCGCCGTCGATTGGCCTGTCGTCACGTTCACCCGTTCCACCGGTTTATCCATCGCCTCGCGATATTCCACGGTCATGTCCGTTTGGATCGCCTGGCTCGGCACGACGAGCGCCTGGGCATTGTTGTAGGTGACGATGGTCAACCGTGCGCTCATGCCCAGCCGCACCCGCTGCAACTGCTGGGGCGTGAGCCGGGGGATCGTCAGGGTCACCGGAAACTGGGCGCTGCCCTGGCTGTCACTGGCCATCGCCAATCCACTGACCACACTCACCGAACCGCTCAGCCGTTCGCCGTCAAAACCATCACCCATCACTTCCACCGCCTGGCCCTGATGCAATTGGTTGATGTCCAGTTCCGAGACCTTGGCGACGATTTTCAGCCGTTCGATATTTGCCAGGCCAAACAGTACCTGGCCCTGGCTGACCTTACTGCCGGCCTGGATGGGCGCGTTGTTAATGTTGCCCCCCTGGGCTGAATTATTACCGGGCGCGGGCACCACGATGCCGGAGAACGGCGCCTTGACGTCCTGGCCTTCGAGCAACGTGCGCAGCGCCTCGTATTTCACCGTGGCGTTGGTCAGTTCCATGTCGGCGATCTGGCGGTATTCGCCCTTGCCCTGGTCCAGGGCCTGTTGCAGTTCACTGCGTGCGGAGGCGAGGTCCAGCTGTTGCTGTTGGGCCTGTTGCTTGAGGTCGTCCAGTTCATTGCGCGGGATGATGCCGCGCTTGAACAGGTTGTCGCTTTCGGTGAGCTTGCGCTGGGTGTTGCCGGCGCTCATTTCGGCGGTGCGCAAGCTGCGTCGGGCGCGGCTGACGGCGGGGCTGCTGTCCCAATCCTGCATCTCCTGCACGGTGCGCCGAGCCTTGAGCTGGGCGGCGAGGGCGTCGCGCAGTTGCATTTGCAGGGTGGCAGGGTCCATGCGCAGCAGCACCTGGCCGGCTTCGACCCGCTGACCTTGCTCCACCAGGTTGGCCTGCACATTGCCGTCGAATGGCGCGGTGAGGACCAGAGTGGTGTCGGGCTCGATCTTGCCCACCAGGCCGATCTGGTGCACCAGCGCGTCGGGCTTGACTGCCAGCCACTGCTCGGCGGTGCCGGCCGGGTCTTGCGCGGGGCTGCGCAGGGCCAGCGCCGCGCCGGCCACCAGCAGGATCAGCACAGCGCCCAACAGGCGTTTTTTATCAGTAGTCATTGAGGGCGATTTCCCAACTTTCCAACGTCATGCCCAGCGTCAGGTCGAGCTGGGTCTGGGCGTTCAAATAAGCGATCAGGGCATTGAGCCGGGCATTTTCGGCGTTGCGCAGGTCGGTCTCGAAACTCAGCACCTGGAAGTTGGTGGAGCGCCCGGCGCTGAGTTTTTCCCGTTCGATCTCGATTTTGCGGCGCGACAACTCCACCGCGCGCTGGGAGATTTCATACTGGCGCCAGCGCGTGCCGAGGTCGCGCACCACATCGTTGACGCTGCGCTCCAGCTCTTGGCGCGCATCGGTGATGCGGATCTGCTGGTCCTCGACGTTGACGCGCGCACGCACTTCGGCCTGGCGGGTGCTGATGTCGCCGATGGGGATCTGCACTTGCACCCCGGCGTAGCTGTCCCAGGTGCGGTTGTTACTGCTGCCGGCGTCGTTGTTGTAGGCGTCGCGAATCTGGTTCGCGCCGGCGACGAGGTCGACTTGCCAGCGCCCGGAGTCCTTGGCGATCACCAGGTTGAGGTCGGCCTGCTGGCTGCCGAGCAGGGCGGCGAGGTATTCCGGTTGCTGGGTTTGCGCCAGGTTGAAGGCTTGGCGCTTGTCGATCTGCATGGGCTTGGCCTCCAGGGCTTCGGTGGCGCGAATCGGCGTGGACAGGTCCAGCGCCAGCAGGCGCAGCAGGGCCAGGCGATTGGTGTCCAGTTGGTTCTGGGCTTCCTCCACGCCCAGTTGCTGGGTGGCGATGTCGGCTTCGGTCTGCACGATTTCGAACTCGGCCATGCGCCCGGCACTGATCAGCGCCTGGTTCACTTCCAGCAGGGTGCCGGAGCGCGCGAGGGCGTCTTGCACGATGCTCAGTTGCTCCTGGGCGCGCAGCAATTCGCGATAGGTGGCGATGATCTGGCTGATGGTCTGCGCCACCGTGGCCTTGAGGTTCAGGCGGTTGGCCTGCTCCGACAGGCGCGACAGGCGCAGCGGCGCGGTGGTGGCGTCCCAGCCGGCGCCGCGCAGCAGCGGTTGGATAATTGCCAGGTCCAGGCCGTCGCTGCGATAGCGGCCGGCGCGGTCGGCGTTGTTCAACTGCTGGGTCCAGGCCATGCTCAGGCGCGTGCCGTACTCACCGAGCAGGCTGCTGGACGGCGCCAGGTTGGCGTTGCGTGCGCTGTCCTGGGAGCCGCGAGTGCCGCGGTAATAGCTGTTGAGGGTGAGCTTGGGGTTGAACACGTCTTCGGCCACGCGCAGGTCGAACTTCTGCGCGACCCGTTGCAGGTACGCGCTGCGGATCGCCGGGTTGTTGCGCAGGCCCAGATACACCGCATCACCCAGGGTCAGGGTGGTGACCTGCGCATTCAGCGATACGCTGCGCGAGGTAGTGGGCGCCGACGGCCGGATGACCACGTCGGCGGCCATGCCGGGCAGGCTGATCAGCGTCAGCAATAGCAGCCATTTATTCATCGCGCAGGGCCTCCACCGGTTGCAACCGCGAGGCCGAGACCGCGGGGTAGATGCCGAAGAACAAACCCACCCACAACGTACTGCCCACTCCCAGGGGCAGGGCCGCCGCGGCCAGCGCGAATTCCCAGCCTGACAGCCAGGCGTAGAACCACGCCGCCGTCATGCCGAGTACCGCGCCGCACAACGCGCCGACGGCGGTGAGGGTCACCGCTTCGATCAGGAACAGGTTGCGGATATCCCGTCGACGCGCGCCCAGGGCCATGCGGATGCCGATTTCGCGGCGCCGCTGCGAAACGTTCATCAGCATCACGTTCATCACGCCCACGCCGCCGCCCACCAGCGAGATCGCGCCCAGGGCCAGCAGCAAATAGGCGAACGTGCGGCTTTGCCGGGTCATGCCATCGATCATTTGCTGAGGCACCTGGATGTCGACATCGTGGTCGGTGAGTTGGCGTTGCAAGGCCGCGGCGGCGGCTTTGGCAATGCATTCCATGTCTTGGCCGGGCGCGGCGCGAATGATCACGTTGCTGATCTGCGGGGTGGCGTAGATGCGGCGCATGCCTTCGGCGGGGATGAACAGCGACTCGTTGGCCTGCACCGGCATTAACATCGCCCGGGGCTGGTTGTGCAGGATGCCCACGATCAGGAACAGGTAATCGTTGATGCGCACGCGGTCGCCCAGTTGCACTGGGTCGCCCGGTGCGCCGAGGGCCTGGGCGATCTGGTCGCCGATCACGCCATAGGTTTCGTGGGTGTCGAAGCTCGACAGGAAGCGGCCCTGTTGCACCACCAGGCGCATCGCTGGCTGGATGTCGGGCGTACTGCCGACAAAGTTGGCATTGACGCTGCGGCCATGGAACACGATGGGCCCGCTGAACAGCGTCAGGGCGCCGATATGCGCGATGCCCGCTACCGCCTGGCGCACCGCATGCAGGTCGAGACGGCTGCGCATCGGCACGTTGGCGCCGCCTTTGGGGGGGAACTGGACGATGAGCGTGTCGGTGCCCATGTCCTTGAAAATCATCGCGGCATCCACCGCCGCGTTGTGCCCGATATTGATCAACGCCACCACCGAGGAGCTGCCGATCACGATGCCGAGCAACGCCAGGACCGAGCGCTTGCCCAAGGTGCGCAGGCTGATAAAGGCTTCATGCAGCAGTTGGCTGAGGCTTTGTTCGACCCGCAGGCTCATGGGCGATGCGCCTCGTGCACCACGCCATTGCGCACCAGGATCTTGCGCGCCAGGCGTTCGGCGATGTGCGGGTCATGGGTGACGATAATCAGCGTGACCTGTTGCTCGCGGTTCAGGGCCAGCAACAGGTCCATGATGTCTTGGGCGGTGGTGCTGTCGAGGTTGCCGGTGGGTTCGTCGGCGAGGATCACCGAGGGGTTGCCGACCAAGGCGCGGGCAATCGCCACCCGTTGGCGCTGGCCGCCGGAGAGGTCGGCAGGGCGATGGTGAGCGCGGTCGGCCAGGCCGACCTGTTCGAGCATGCGCAGGGCCCGCTCCACGGACTCATGGCGCGACACGCCGCGATAGCTCAAGGGCAGGGCGACGTTATCCAGCGCGCTGAGGCGCGGCAGCAGGTTGAAGCTCTGGAACACGAAACCGATCTGCTGGTTGCGAATGGCGGCCAGTTCATCGGCGCTGGCGTTGAAAATATCGTGGCCGGCAAAGTGGTAGTGGCCGTCGTTGGGCAGGTCCAGCAAACCGAGGATATTGAGCAGGGTACTTTTGCCGGAACCGGAGGCGCCGAGGATGCCGCAGCTGTCACCGCTGGCGATGGACAGGCACACATCCTTGAGAATGGTCAATTCCTGCCCGGCGAGCTGATAGCGCTTGCCGATGCCTTGCAGGGAGATCAAGCCTGGGTGCGCGCGGGTATCGGTCATCATGACTACGCCTGCAGTCTCGACGCTGCCGTCATACCCCCGGTAAAGCCTTGTAACAAGTTCGGGAGCTGTCTGTTACGCGTCTCGGACTGGTTTTATTTCTTGTTTTTAAAATATTGTTTGAATACTAACCGCGTTCCCGGCGCTTCGCCAGCCATGGATGTAGAGCGTTTTTACCCTTTGAAATGATTCTTTGATGGCGCTGAAGGCGCTCTGGAAAACTCCCGGTCGATCCCCGAAACCGCCGTATGCCGAGGCTTTCGATGATATGGCGGAGTGTCACTACTTGCTTTCGACGGGCTGCATCGGTATAAAAATCAAATTATTTTTTAAAACAATATTTCCGCCGTGGAACCCTTATGGTCGCGAAGAAACTCAGCGCTCCAAACGTTACCAAGACCCGCTTGCTGGATGCGACAGAAGCTCTGTTTATCAAATACGGGTATGACGCGGTGCTATTACGGCAGATTACCGAGCGTGCCCAAGTCAACCTGGCCGCCGTGAACTACCACTTCGGGGACAAGGATTCCCTGATGAAAACCCTGCTGATGCAACGTCTGGAGCCGCTCAACGAGCAGCGCCTGGAACTGCTGGCGCGCTGCGAAGCCGAATCCGACGGCCCGCTTGATTGCGACACGCTGCTGGGCGTGCTGTTCGCCCCGGCCATGGGCCTGGAGCGCAGCGACCCGTCAAGCGGGGAAGGGCGCTCGTTCATCCGCTTTTTGGGCCGGGTATACAGCGACACGTCGCCGTTTATCCAGGAATACCTCAAGGTGCATTACCAGCCGGTGTTCCAGCGCTTCTTCGAAGCCTTCGCCCTGGCCTTGCCGGACCTGCCGCGCAACGAGCTGGGGGTGCGCCTGCAATTTGCCCTCAAGGCGATTTCCGGGGTAATGGCCGGCACCGAGCTGCGCCTGCTGATGAACTCCATGAGCCTGGGCCGCCCGGCCACCGACGCCGAAGTCATGGCCAAGCTGATCACCCTGGTCTCGGCGGCGATCCGCGTGCCGCAACAAAGCCCCGAAGCGCAAACCGCCTTGGCCAAGGTGCTGGACACCCAGCGGGCTATTCGCGAACAAACGGCGCCTGTTGCCAACGCCGCACGCTGAGGCCCAAACCCCAGGCAAAAAAAAGCCCGCTGGGGCGGCGGGCTTGATGTGCAACGTTTGTAACGGATGAGGCTTCACCCTACGTCTGTGCATGTGAATAAATCGTGAAAAAAGCGTAAGAAAAAGTGTGGATGTTAAGAGATTCATACTCGGTTGCGAGCACGTCGGTTAGGCATTGCGTCCTAGCCATTCGTCGTCACTGTCAATTCTGACAGTAGATTTGATTGTCTCCCCAGGCGTTTAGTCACCTTGCCCGTCGCGCCATTTCAGCGCGGCCCTGACCATGCAAGGTGATGGCGATGTCCACAAATTTTCCTGTACCCGAACTTAACCCTTCTCCGATATACCCCCCCGTAGACCTGACGAAGGCCAAATACGCTGAAACATCCAAGATAGGCCTTGGCAGAAATGGCATATATGCCCTATTTGGCATCGATGACACAGACAAGGGCGCCATATTTAGCGTTTTGCGTTGGGACGTCGTAGATGGCGACTATCTGAGTTTGTGGATCAATAATCAGGCGTTCGTCGGGGCCAACGTCACGCGCGGCGAAAACTCTCATTATCTCTTGGAAGTCCCTGCCGAAAAGGTACCCGAGGGTGACTGCACGTATTTTGCCAGAGTTCGCCGTGCGCTCAGCGGGAATGAGGTTGATTCGGAGGTTCAGTCCATTCTGTTCAAGACGACCATCCCGGGCGGCTACGACGACGACGATACGCAGCAATGGCACAGCGGTTTGGCGATGGAGCTTGGGAACTTCAAGCCAGGCGCTATTCTGACGCCGACCAACACCGCAGACGGCTTGCAGTGTTTGATCATGCCTTATGAGAACATCCGCAAGAACGACAAGATCATCGTTCGCGTGGGCGGGACTATTTATGTGCACACCGTCGACGGTGAACAGGCGAAACAGCCACCGACGCAGCCGATTGTCGTGACTGTGCCCGTGGAGGTCTTGCGCAATCTCAACCCATCAGGGGAGGTTAAGGTGTACTTCACCGTGCTCGACGTGGTGAATAATGAACCTTTTGGTCGATTTCCGTACTCCCAACCTATCGTATTGAACAGTGAGATGTACACGTATCCGTTGGCGCCACCCTATGTGATGGTGGATGGCCAGTATATCAGCGAGCTTGATCTCGACACCCAGAGCGGAGCAACACTGGAGGTGGAGGTTGAGTTGAAGCCCAGTACCGTGCTGCCCAAGCCTCCGAATAAGGTAAAGGTTCATGTAGAAACGACCGATAAATACGGCGCGACCGAAACCTTGACTCACCTGGTAGACGACAACAATCGCAGGTTTCAAATCATCCCCCTGCCGGCCGAATGGATGGCAACGTTCAAGCAATTGGCCGGGGGGAGCTTTCGCGTATGGTACGAGCAGATTAAGAGCGACGGGGTATTCCTGAGGCGTTCGAACAGTACGTCGATTGGTGTAGTAGGTACACCAAGCCTGATGCCAGCACCCATCATCACACTTTTGGAAGCAGGGCTGTTTCCACTCAATACACATATGGAGTTGGTACTACCGCCTTATCAACCCCACGACCCTTCATACACGGAAACTGTGAAGCTTCAGCATATAGATGCGAACGGCAGCGGTGCGCTCGTGATCTCCCGTCAACAGGCTGGCGCGCAGGGCGGCACACGGCTGATACTCATGGAGGCCCTGAAGGTATTTGAGGGCAAGGGTGTCTGCCAGGCTTTCTACGAAACCGACGATGGTAAAGGTACGCCTGGCTCCGTTCGGCAATCGGAAAAGCGGAACTTCGAAATTGGTGTTCGCGTTCCAACCCTGCCGCCCATGACGGTTCCCGCCATCCTGGACAACAACATCGACCCGGCCACGGTGCCGGGTGCGAACTGGCTGATGTACATTCCCTACGCAGGCACTGTCGTCGGTGACAAAGTGTATTGGACCGTGAGTGGCGAAAGTTCGATTTCAGGTTTCATCGACATCACGACCGCGCTTAAGGGAGTTCAGTTGACAACCCTGGAAATTCCGATAGATACCTCTTTCCTTGTCGAGAACAACAACCGCAGCATCCGTATCAGCTATAGCGTTGTACACGCCGGCCCGCCAAAAACGACTGAGAGCTCGATGGTGCTCAACCCCACCGTCGGTGCGGCGGTGGAGCTGGGGTTGCTCAAAATTCTTGAGGCTGATCCGACTACGGGCAGTATCCGGCCGATAACGGTGAAAGGCGGCGCAACCCTGCAAATCAGCTACAAATCGATGCTGCCGGGCGATGTAATTACGTACACATGGCGAGGTCAATATGGCTACAGCCAGTTTAAAGCTGTCGCGGCACCCAATCCGGCAACCGACAGCATTGATGTGGTTATTCCGGCCAACGTCATTGCCAAGGGCGTGCACCCAAAAGGTAACGCCATCACGGTGGAGTGTGAAGTAACGCGTGGGCAACTGAGCTACAAATTTCAGCCGTTGAATGTGCGTCTGCTGCCCCTAAAGGTATTCCCGACGCCTTATATCGTTGGGTTTGAAAACCAGACAGTGTTGCCGGTGAGTGAACTGCCTGCCGAGGCCACTATCAAGGTCGCGCCGTGGGAGTTTATCAGGGAAGGCCAACTCTATTGGGTGACGGTGGAAGGTACCTTGGCAACGGGTATTGAGTGCACCGCCGACCTCGCCATCGCCAAGCCACTCACCGTAGGCGATCTGACCAACGGGATTTCCTTGCCGCTCTCGACAAGTATAGTGCGCGCGCTTCAGGATAATTCGGTCTTCAAGATTCGCGTTTGGGTAAGTTTCCCAGAAATCCCCATCAAGCAAGTAGCGATCGCCTTTGAGGTTGCCAATTACGTTGTACAGCTACTGCCGACTGAGCTGCCTTTTCCAACCCTTAACGGCGCTCCGAGTATCGGGCAAACGGTGACGGTCGACCCCTTGATGTTTAAAGACAGCACCCAGGTAACGGTTAAATACGGAGGTATGGTCCCGACGGACATTATTACAGCAGAATGGATTCATTGGAGTGGGACTAAAGTTACATTAACGCTCAATGGCGTGACAGGCGGGTCAGTGACGTTTGACTTTACGTCGAATAAGGTGATGCACAATAGCGTGAATAGCATCGTGCAATTAAAATACTCGGTTGTGCGCGGCGGCAAAACCATTCCGTCCTCGGCCCAGACCGTTAACGTTTCGACTATTGCACCGGCTAGTCTGCCGAGACCGAGCATAAATGGTCTGACTGAAGGCGCTATTCTTGATCTGACTAGCTTTTCAGGAAATGCCCAATTAGCCTTGAAAGCATGGCCTTTTATCAAAACCGGACATCGGGTATGGATCACCCTGAGCAGCAATGGTGTAGCGCCATTGAGTGTGCTGGCAGGTTATTTTGTCACGGAGAACGAACTCCCGAATGGCCTGGCGAATATACCTGTATTAAGAAGTTGGCTGGAGAAACTGCCCAATAACAGTACTCTGGTCGTGGGTGGTCGCGTGGGGTTTGATGGTGATCAACAAGAGCAGAAGGCGGTGGAGCTGGGCAGTACATCATATGCGCTCAAGAGAAATTACATTGAGAATTTTGATAGCTCTCCTGCTACAACTATTCGATTGGTGGGCACTGGGTTTCTTTCTGAAACTCTGATGGTAACGCTTATAAGTCTTCCTCAAGGGAAACACCCTACGATTGTTCCTTATGTGCAGTTGTCCGACTCATATCAAACTTATTTCAATCCTAGTAGCGGTAAGAATATTCATAACTATTTACCCCTTACTAAAGTTGGCGATAATATTGTTTTTGATATTCGATTAATTCGCGGAACGGCGAGTAGAATTGGTTTTTGGGCGCTTAGGGGTAATCATGTTATACTTGATCCGACGTTGACTGTTATATATTTAAATGTCGCAGGGGGTGAGTTGGGTAGAAAAGTGTTTCGTGGTCCGTTTGCCTTTGCCGCTTTTTATGTAGATAGTGGAGATCTCAAGGACATTAAGGCTATTAGAATTTTGACGGAGTCTCAATATTTTCTTACGAACTTTGAGATTTTTGATCACGTCATGTAAATCAATGTGGCTGGTTTCAAATCGTCGATAAAGTTAGTTTAGGGCAGACCTATCTAATCCATAGGTCCGCCCTGTTTTAATCAGCCTCAGATTTTCCAGCGCGATGAACTCTTCGCCAACCGCCCCCGCATCCCCTCCACATTCCCCGCCAGTTGCACCGTCAACAACCGATACCCATCCAACGCACTCTGCACCGGCGCAGCCAACCCCTCGCCCTCCACGGCATGGGTGGCCTGCCGATCGAGCCTGTCGGTAAACCCCGACTTCAACGCCCGCGCCATCCCCACCAACTGCACCCGAATCTGCCGGTGCTCGGCCTTCAACATCACTTGCATTCTTGCCATTGCCTGCTTGTCACGCGGGTCCGGCCGGGTATTGCCGAGAATCTCCAGCGTGCTGATGCACATGCGCAGGTGGCGCTGGATGGCGTCCAGTTCGGTCATGGAGATGCGTACTTCCTTGGACACCGAGGGCATCAGCGAACGCAGTTGCACCATCGCCGCGTTGAGGCGGTTGAGCAGCTTGAGGTGTTCGTCGTCGGTGACCGACTGGCCATTGACGATGCGGCTGTAAATGGCGGCGCAGTCGCGCAGGGCGCCGGCCAGGTTGTAGCGCCACGAATACACCGCATACAGCGGCAGGGCGAAGGAGAACGCCAGGGCCAGCACGATGCCGATAAGAATATCGACGGTACGCCACAACCCGTCCGACAAGGGATTGTCCCCGTGGCCGGCGACGATAAACACGGTGATCGCCGACAACAGCGCGATGTAGCCGCCCTTGCCGATGGCATGGTAGGAGAAGAACCCGCACACCACCGACATCAGCAGGTAGGTCAACAGCGGCAGGCCAAAGTAGGCCTGTTGCACCACCAGCAGCAGGCCGACGCTGGCGCCGATCAAGGTGCCGTAGGCGCGCTCCACGGCCTTTTTGCCGATGTTGCCGTGGTGCTGCAAGCCGCCGATGACGATCAACATGGTCACCGATGCCCATTCGCCATGGGGTAGGTTGATGCCGGTGGTCAGCAGGATCGTCGCCAGCAAGCCGATGGACACGCGCGCGGCGTGGATCAGCTTGGCATGGCGATAGCGCCGGTAGGGGTCGAGCAACGGGCGCAACAGGCGCCGGGCGAAGAGTGGCAGGTTCATCAGTACTAAAGTGGCCTCGGTTCAGGAGATGTACACAATCCAAATGTGGGAGGGGCGGTGAGTCGTGCAGATGTTAGAAGATGTAATCGGTGGTCAGAAAGCTTGAATCGCGGTTGCGCAGGATGTCGCTGACCAGCGCCTTGTTGCTCTCCTGGAATTTGGTCGCCACCAACGTGCGGATCGAGAACACGCGCAAGGCGTCATGAACCGACAGCGTGCCTTCGGCGGAGTTTTTGCGCCCGTTGAACGGGAAGGTGTCCGGGCCGCGCTGGCATTGGGCGTTGATATTGATGCGCCCGACCTGGTTGGCGAAGGTGTCCACCAGGCGCCCGACCTGGGCGGCGTCGGTGCCGAAAATACTCAGTTGTTGGCCAAAGTCGGCGTCGAGCACGTAGTCGATCACCGTTTGCAGGTCACGGTAGGGCACGATCGGCACCACCGGGCCGAACTGTTCTTCGTGGTACACGCGCATCTGCGGGTTCACCGGGTACAGCACCGCCGGGTAAAAGAACGAACCGCGACTGACCCCACCCTCGCTATTGACCACGTTGGCGCCGTGTTGCACGGCATCGGCGACCAGCCCGTTGAGGTAATCCACCTTGCCCGCTTCCGGCAACGGCGTCAGTGCCACGCCGTCCTCCCAGGGCATGCCGGGTTTGAGCGTTGCCAGCCTGGCATTGAATTTTTCGATGAAACTGTCGACCACGTCCTGGTGCACAAACAGGATTTTCAACGCGGTGCAGCGCTGGCCATTGAACGACAGCGAACCGGTGAGCGCTTCGCTGACGGCGTTGTCCAGGTCGACCTCGGGCAACACGATGCCGGGGTTTTTCGCATCCAGGCCCAGGGCGGCGCGCAAGCGGTGCGGTTTGGGGTGCAGTTTTTTCAGGTCGCTGGCGGCCTTGTTGGTGCCGATAAACGCAAAGATGTCGATCTTGCCGCTGGCCATCAGCGCACTCACGGTTTCGCGGCCACTGCCGTAGATCACGTTGATCACCCCGGCCGGGAAGCTGTCGCGGAAGGCTTCCAGCAACGGGCGAATCAGCAGCACGCCGAGCTTGGCCGGTTTGAACACCACGGTGTTGCCCATGATCAGCGCCGGGATCAGCGTGGTAAACGTTTCGTTGAGCGGGTAGTTGTAGGGGCCCATGCACAGCGCCACGCCCAGCGGCACGCGGCGGATTTGCCCGAGGGTGTCCTGTTCCAGCTCGAAGCGGCTGCTGCGGCGGTCGAGGTCCTTGAGGGCGTTGATGGTGTCGGTGATGTAGTCGCAGGTGCGGTCGAATTCTTTCTGCGAGTCTTTGAGGTTCTTGCCGATCTCCCACATCAGCAGCTTGACCACCGCGTCGCGCTGTTCACGCATGCGTCGTAAGAACGCTTCGACGTGCTGGATGCGCTCGACCACGCGCATCGTCGGCCATGCGCCCTGGCCACGGTCATAAGCGCGCACGGCGGCGTCGAGGGCGGTGAGGGCGGTGCCTGCGTCCAGCAGCGGCGTGCTGCCGATATGCACGCGCTCGTCGCCCAATTGCACCGGGCTTTGCACGCGGGCCAGCGGGCCGTTCCATATGTGCAATTGGCCGTCCACCAGGAACTCACGCTGTTCAATGGGCGCTCCCAGGCGAAAGGGCTCGGGAATATCGGCGGCGGAGGTCGGGAACAGTTGGGCGATCAGGTTGCTGGTGGTCATGTCGCTACCCCTGGAATAGTTGCAAAACATGACTAGAGAGTCACCCATCCCAGTGCGCTATGGCAAGGCTTGCGCGCTTTCTCCTACGCACGATGGCGTGCGCCGGGTAAACTGCGCGCCTTTCTTGAAGGAGTTCACATGAGCCAGTACCAGCCGGGCATTCTTGCCGCACCGGTGCCTTTGCAGGCACGCCATCTGTTCTTTGCCGTGCAAACGCCGGTAGCCGTACCCGCTGCGCTGGACGCGTTGGTACAGCTTGCGGATTCGTCGGCAGTGGTCGGTTTCGGTGAGCCGCTGGTACAGGCATTGGGCGTACACATTGATGGCCTGCGCGCCTTCCCGGCCGTCAGTGGTCCGGGCGCGCATAACCCGTCTACCCAGCACGCACTGTGGGTGTGGTTGCACGGCGTGGATCGCGGTGAGTTGTTGCTGCGCAGCCGGGCGTTCGAAAAGGCCCTGGCCCCCGCGTTTGGCCTGGTGCAGTCAACCGAAGGTTTCCGCTACAAGACCGGTTTTGACCTTACGGACTACGAGGACGGCACCGAAAACCCCCATGACGACGCCGCCGTCGAAGCCGCCTTGACCGACAGTGGCGCCAGCTTCGCCGCCATCCAGCAATGGCAGCACGACCTGGATGGCTTCGCCGCGTTGCCCGCCCAGGAGCGCGACCACATCATCGGCCGCCGCCATGGCGATAACGAAGAACTGGAAGACGCCCCCGAGTCTGCCCACACCAAACGTACCGCCCAGGAGAGCTTCACCCCCGAAGCCTTCGTGGTGCGCCGCTCCATGCCATGGGCCGAGAACGGCCAGGCCGGCTTGATGTTCCTTGCCTTCGGCCATTCCTTCGACGCATTCGAAGCGCAACTGCGCCGTATGAGCGGGCTGGAAGACGGGATCGTCGATGGTCTGTACCGCATCAGCACGCCGTTGACCGGTGGTTACTACTGGTGCCCGCCGATCATCGGCGGGCACCTGGACCTCAGCGTGCTGGCGAACATGAAATTGTCGACAGGCGGTTGATCGGCGGCTGAAAAAAATCTGCGCCGCCCTTAATCTGGCGGCCTTATCACCGCGTGGGTTCGTTCATGTCTTCTGTTGCCGATGGCCTGCCCCTTAATAAACGCCTGCCGGCGGTCATCGCGATTTCCCTGGGGATCGGCATGGCGACGCTCGACACGGCCATCGTCAACACCGCATTGCCGACGCTGGCGCAGGGCATCGGCACCGATTCGGCCTCGGTGATCTGGGTGGTCAATGCCTACCAGTTGGCGATTATCGCCACGGTCCTGCCATTTGCCTCGTTGAGCGATGTGCTCGGGCACCGGCGGGTGTACCTCGGTGGGCTGCTGCTGTTTATCGTCTCGTCGTTGTTGTGCGGGTTGGCCGGTTCGCTGGTCACGCTCACGGCCGCACGGGTAGCGCAGGGCCTGGGGGCGGCGGCGATCATGAGTGTGAACACCGCGCTGCTGCGGCACATTTACCCGTCAACCATGCTCGGGCGTGGCCTGGGCTATAACTCGCTGGTGGTGGGGCTGGCCTTCACCTTGGGGCCGACCGCGGCGTCGGCGATTCTGTCGGTGGCCAGTTGGCACTGGTTGTACCTGATCAACGTGCCGCTGGGGTTGCTCGCCTTGGGCTTGGGCCTGCGTTCCTTGCCGACGTTGCCGATGACCGGGCATGCGTTTGATCGTCTGGCGGCGGTGTTGTGTGCCGGGCTGTTCGCCTTGTTGGTGCTGGGCCTGGGCACGGCGGTACACGGTGCCCAGTGCGCGTTGACCCTGGGGCTGGTTGCCGTGGCGCTGGTGTGCGGTGGGGTGTTGTTGCGTCGTCAGGCGGGGCATCCGGCACCGATGCTGGCGCTGGACCTGTTCAAGCGCCCGGTGTTTGCCCTGTCCTCGCTCACGGCGATCTGCGCCTTCAGCGCCCAGGGCCTGGCCTTTGTGTCGCTGCCCTTTCTGTTGCAGGCGGTGCTTGGCCATAGCCAGGTGGAAACCGGTTTTCTGATGACGCCCTGGCCGGCGGTGGTAGCGGTGATGGCACTGGTTGCCGGGCGCTTGGCCGACCGCGTGTCCCTGGGCTTGTTGTGCGGTATCGGCCTGTTGATGTTGAGCGCGGGCATGGCAGCGATGGCGACGTTGGGCAATGGCGCGTCCGCCTTCGATATCGCTTGGCGCATGGCCTTGTGCGGCGCCGGTTTCGGCTTCTTTCAGTCGCCCAACCTCAAGGCGTTGATGACCAGTGCGCCGTTGGCGCGCAGCGGTGGGGCCAGTGGCATCGTGGCGATTTCACGTTTGCTTGGGCAAACGCTGGGGGCTTCCTTGGTGGCTTTGTGTTTCCACTTGTCCTTGGGCAGCGGTCCTTACTACGCGCTGTGGCTGGGCTGCGCGTTTGCGTTGGTGGGCAGTGTGGCCAGCGGTTTGCGTTTGTTGCCCTACGGGAAAAAACCCTGATGGGGCGTTGTAAAACAGCGTTCGGGAAGGCTACCGTGGCGGCCTGAATATTTCGGGATGTTTCAGATTTATGTCCAGCCAGGCTCAACGCACTGCCGACACCACCTCCCGCCGCGCCGCGCTGACCCTGGCTTTGTGTTTACCCAGCGACGTGTTGCTCTACCTGTTGCTGCCCATGGAATCCCAGGCGTTCGGCATCACCTTGGCCCAGGCCGGGGTGTTGCTGGCGGCCAACCGCCTGGTGCGGATTTTCGGCTATCGGCATGTACTCAACTTCTACGCGCGCAACGGCGATCGCCTGACCTGCATGATCGCCGCCGGTGCGGCTGCGCTGTGCGCCGTGGGCAACTCGGTGCTGTCGGGTTTTGCCGCGTTGTTAGGGCTGCGGCTGGTGTGGGGCTTGTGTTTCGCGGCGTTGAACCTGTCGACCCAAGTGCTGGCGACCTCCGAGCCCGTCGGCGCCGCACGCCGGGCCGGGCGTTCACGCGCGTTGATCGCCTGGGGGCCGATGCTGGCGTTGCCGTTCGGCGGCTGGCTGACCTTATGGGTGGGGCCGCGACCGATCTTTCTGATTCTCGCCGCCTGCTGCTTGCTGGGTGTGTGGGCGGCGCGGGGATTGCCGGGCGCCGCCCATGACTTGCACAACAGCTCGGGGCGGCGCTTCAAGTTTCCCGACAGCGTGGCGATGTGGTCGTTTATCGAAGGCGTGGCATTGGATGGGTTGTTCATCTTTGGCCTGTCGATCCAGGCGCAAAAGCTGCTGGGGGGCGATGCGGTGCTGATTGCCGGTGGGTTGATGGCGCTGCGCTATGTCTCGGAAATGCTCCTGAGCCCGCTGGGCGGTCGCGCGGCGCAACGTTTTGGCGCCACCTCGATGTTGCTGCTGTTTTCGTTCCTGAGTGCCCTGGCCCTGAGCGCGTTCGGCAGCTATTGGGTGATAGTCGGCGCGGCCGCGGTGCTGGTGCTGCGCGCACTGCAACTGCCGCTGGTGACGACGTTGGTGGCCGAGCGCAACCCCGGCGCGATGCGCGTGTCGGCCCTGGCCTCCAATGCGGTGTGGCGGGACATCGGCGCAGGCCTTGGCCCGCTGCTGGCGGGCCTGCTGTTGCCGGTGGCCTCGGCGCCCCTGGTATTTGGCGTGGCCGGGGCGGCGATTGCCGTGAGCGCGCTGTTCTGCTGGCGGGCCGGCCCGTCGGCGAACTGACTCAGGCGCTCTTCAGGCGTTCCAGCCAGGCGGGATCGAAGCGGTTTTGTGCGGTGTCGATGCCCAGCGCCTGCAGCTTGGCTTGATGGGCCTGCATCTCGCCGACCAGTTGCGCCTGGGCACTGGAATTGGCGTCCAGCGCGTGCATCTGCGTCAGTCCCAGGTGATAGAAACGCAACACCTTCATCGCCGTCGGGTCGTTGGCCTGCACACCCTCGGTGACCTTGTGCATCACGTTGGTCACCCGCATCAGGCTGCGCTTGAGCTGCCAGCCATACACCGCCGGCGCCAGCCATGGCTGGCTCCAGAACGGGCCGCGTACCAGGGCAACGGTGATCAGCACGCCGGCGAATACACCGCCGACATTGAAGCGAAAGTTGTCTGCGCCGGGCTCGCCGAACAGCATCACC
Source organism: Pseudomonas asgharzadehiana (assembly GCF_019139815.1). Classification (NCBI taxonomy): domain Bacteria; kingdom Pseudomonadati; phylum Pseudomonadota; class Gammaproteobacteria; order Pseudomonadales; family Pseudomonadaceae; genus Pseudomonas; species Pseudomonas asgharzadehiana. Next base: position 3,959,541 of record NZ_CP077079.1, on the reverse strand, counting down.
GCGGCGCTCGACAGCAGCATGGCCAAGGCCAGGAATAGCATGGCGACGATCAACGTGCTGCGGCGGGTCTGTTGGCGGTAGGTGACGGGGTCGCAGGCTTTGAGTTCGAACATGCGGGTAAGGTCTCCAGAGGGTGGCGGGGTGGCATCATCGCACGCCTGGGCAAACAAGTTGAACGATGCCGGCGGCGGCGTTCTCTAAATTCAGCCAGGCCACCAATGTTCATGAGGTGAACCATCATGCCCGAATACAAGCAGCCACCACCGGGTACACCCAACCCGGACCGCACACCCGGAGAAGAAGAGCGTGACAACGATGCGTTGCGCCCCAATGACCCGGCTGAGCGTGACCAAAATGACGACGTGGAGCGGGTCGAAGAAGACCTGGAAAACCTCCACGACAAAGCCCGCCCGCTTTGACAGAAGAGACTGCCATGACGAATCCTCCGAAAGGCCCGCGTTCCAGCGAGCACGCCAGCGGCAAGGACGAACTGGGCTTCGACCCGGACTCGCCGGACGTTGCCGACCCGCAGGTCGACCCCATCGGCCCGGCGATCGCGCCGTTGGACAAAGACAAGAAGCAGCCATCCGAAAAAAAACCGCCCTATGACCCGTTGGGCGACCTGAAGAAGTGACGCAGGCCCCGCCGTCGAGCGGGGCCTTCATTTATTTGGGCGCTACCCAGGTGACGTCGCTGATCCCGTACTTTTCCGCCCAGGGCCGGGTGGTTTTCTTGACCTGCTCGTGGCCCACACGGCCGATGCGGCTGACGTGCGCAATATCGGCATCCACCGCCGCCCAGTGCCAGGCTTCGGCGTTATTCATCACTTCGGCGCGCACCACAAAAGACTTCGGTTTACCGTGCAATTGGTAGTGGACGGTGTAGATTTTTGCGCTACTCATGTTGCCTCCCTGTCTCGTTTTAAATGGAGGCAAATGCGTTCAAGAAGGTTCATTCAAAATGACAACCTGCACACGGCGGCGGCATAGTGGCCCATTCGCCTCGTGCACAAGGATCGCGGCTGATCGCCGGGAGCCTTGAGCTAGAGGCGTCGCTGAACCGTTTTATCTCCAACTGGGTGCATTTTTTTTCGAACCTTTTGCGTCAACCTGCGCTCGAACCGGTTCCTGAATAATTTGCAACCAACAAGGAGATGTAAAACGATGTCAAGGCTATTCGGAACATTCCTCAAGAATTCTTCATTGCTGGCGCTGGTTGCCGCGCCGGCCGTGGTGTTCGCCGCCCCGTCCACCGACCCGATTTCGACCTTCGGGATCCTGGGCAGCTACAACGACTTCAAACTGGAGGGCGGTAGCGAAAGCGATAAAGACCATATGCCGCAGGCGGGCCTGTTCTATAACTTCGGTAACAAGCTCACTGCCGAATCCGGCTTTATTTACCAGGCCGGTATCGAAGCCAAGTACGGCAAGAAGAGCGACAACAAACTCAAGGAAGGCCAGGCCGACCTCGACCTCGGCTGGCGTGCCGCGCTCGATGCGCGCAACTTTGTAGACGTGGTCGTGGGCGGTGGCTACAGCTGGACCCGTTACGAGTTGGAGTCCAACGACAACGATCTGGAACTCACCAACAAATCGCCATTCGCCAAGGCCGCCCTGGGTTACAACCACCAGTTCGATGACATGACCCTGCGCGTCGAAGCCGGTGCCCGTCGCACCCTGGATGGCCGCACGCGAATCAAGGTCGACGGTCTGGGCAGCGACACCGTGGACCTCAAGGACCGCACCAACCCCTATGCCGAAGTCAGCCTGCTGATGAACCAGAAGGGTGATCTGCCGGTGACGGCGGGCCTGTATTACACCCGCACCGAGTACAAGCTGGATGCCGACTCCGAAGTCGCCGATAACACCAAGCTCAAGCGTGACGAGTATGGCGTCAAGGTAGGTATTGCGTTCTAAGCAGCTCCCTCGCCACAGAGGGGGCGGTGGTCTTCAGAATGTAAAAACGGCGCCCGAGGGCGCCGTTTTTTTTACTGCATCAGCGGTACGATCACACACCCAATACCGCGTGCTGCACCAAGGTGAGCAACGGTTGCGGGTACACGCCCAGGAAGAACGCGAGCAGGGCGATGGCCAGCAGCATCACGCCACCGGCTTTCTGTTCCCAGTGCAGTTCGGCGTCCACACGGCGCAGGTTCGGCTCGATCAGGTACAGGGTGACCATCACACGCAGGTAATAGAACACGCCGATGGCGCTGCCCAGTACCAGGGATGCAACCAGCCACCATTCGTGGGCTTCGACACCGGTTGCCACGATGTAGAACTTGCCGATAAAGCCAGCGGTCAGCGGAATGCCGGCCAGGGACAGCATCATCACGGTGAGTACGGCGGTCAGGTACGGACGGCGCCAGAACAGGCCGCGGTATTCGTACAAGGCGTCGGCGTCACGGCCTTTGTAAGGCGAAGACATCAAGGTGATCACGCCGAACGCACCCAGGCTGGTGATCACGTAGGTGACCAGATACACGCCGATGGCTTCCACGGCCAGGCCTTTGCTCGCCACCAGGGCGATCAGCAGGTAGCCGAAGTGGGCGATGGACGAGTAACCCAGCAGACGCTTGAGGTTGTTCTGGGTCAGGGCCAGCAGGTTACCGAACAGGATCGATGCAATCGCGATCACGGTCAGCACGTTGCTCAGCACACCGGTGTTGGCCGCGGGCGAGATCTGGAACAGACGCACCATCACCGCAAACACTGCAACCTTGGACGCCGTGGCCAGGAACGCGGCCACCGGCGCCGGGGCGCCTTCGTACACGTCCGGGGTCCACAGGTGGAACGGTACCAGCGACAGCTTGAACGCCAGACCGATCAGCATCATCGCCAGGCCCAGTTGGGCGATGGGCGCAGGGCTGTTGGTGGTCGCCAGGGCGTGGCCGATACCGGTGAAGCTCAGGCTGCCGGCTTCGGCGTAGAGCAGGGCCATACCGAACAACAGGAACGCGGAACCGGCGGCCGACAGCACCATGTACTTGATGCCGGCTTCCAGGGAGCGTTTGTTGAAGAAGGCATAGGCCACCAGGCCGTAGGTCGGGATCGACAGCAGTTCCAGGCCGATGAACAGGCCGGCCAGGTGCTGCGCGCTGACCAGCACGATACCGCCGGCCGCAGCCAGCAGGATCAGCAGGTACAGCTCTTCGCGGTTGCCGGGGTAGCCGGTGCCGCCTTCGCCGAGGTAGGCGTGGGCGAGGGTGACGCAGGCCAGGGTCGCGACCAGGATCAGCGCGATGTACAGCAGCGCGAAGTCATCGACCATCATCAGCGGGGTGACCGCCAGTGGCGCGACCTTGAGGGCCGGGATGATCGACAGCAGGGCCAGGTTCAAACCGGCACAAGACAGCAGGAACGTTTGCGAGTGATTGCGGCGCCAGGCGATCGCCAGCATCACCACCACGATGGTGAGGCTGGTGATCAGCAGCGGCGCAAGCGCGATAAAGTGTTGGATCGTGAATTCCATAGCGCTCTTACCGGGCCGAAGCGAGTTGAGAGAAGGCGGTGCCGAACCACTGCTGCACGCCATGCATCGTTGCGGCAGAAGTGTCCAGGAACGGCTGCGGGTATACGCCGATGTAGATCAGCAGTACCGCGAGGCCGAGCACCATGATCAGTTCGCGAGCATCCATCCCCTTCAGGACAGTGTCGGACTTGGCCGGGCCGAAGTAGGCACGGTGGATCATGATCAGCGAGTAGACCGAACCGAACACCAGGCCCGAGGTAGCGATGGCGCTGATCCACGGCGTCTGCACGAAGGCTCCCATCAGGATCAGGAACTCGCCGATGAAGTTACCGGTACCCGGCAAGCCCAGGGATGCCGCGGCAAAGAACAGGCTGATCGCCGGCAGGTAAGCGATGCGTGACCACACGCCACCCATTTCACGCATGTCACGGGTGTGCAGACGCTCGTACAGCTGGCCGCTGAGGATAAACAGCGCAGCCGCCGAGACACCGTGGGCCAACATCTGGATCACCGCGCCCTGCAACGCCAGCTGGCTGCCGGAGTAGATGCCGATCAGTACGAAACCCATGTGGGAAACGGACGAGAAGGCGATCAGGCGCTTGATGTCGGTTTGGGCGAAGGCCAGGAACGCACCGTAGAAGATCCCGATCAGACCCAGGGTCATGGCGATCGGCGCGAACTCGGCCGAGGCGTTCGGGAACAACGGCAATGCGAAGCGCAGCAGGCCGTAAGCGGCGGTTTTGAGCAGGATACCGGCGAGGTCGACGGAACCGGCGGTCGGTGCCTGGGCGTGAGCGTCAGGCAACCAGGAGTGGAACGGCACCACCGGCAGCTTCACCGCGAAGGCGATGAAGAAGCCCAGCATGAGGATGTACTCGGTGGTCAGGGACATCTTGGTTTTCAACAGGTCGGCGTAGTTGAAGGTAATCACGCCTGTGCTGTTGAAGTTGACCAGTACCAGACCCAGGATCGCCACCAACATGATCAGGCCGGAAGCCTGGGTGAAGATGAAGAACTTGGTCGCCGCGTAGATCCGGGTTTTCTTGCCGTCCGAAGAACTGTGACCCCAAAGCGCGATGAGGAAGTACATCGGCACCAGCATCATTTCCCAGAAGAAGAAGAACATGAACAGGTCGAGGGCGAGGAATACGCCGACAACACCGCCCAGAATCCACATCAGGTTCAGGTGGAAGAAGCCCACGTGACGCTGAATTTCTTTCCAGGAGCAGAGTACCGAGAGGATACCCAGCAGGCCGGTCAGCAGGATCATCAACAGCGACAGGCCGTCGAGGGCCAGGTGCACGTTGATGCCGAAACGCTGGATCCATACGTGCTTGAATTCAAGCGCGAAGGTCGGATCGACGCCCGGTGCCGGAGCGAATGAGTAGTCACCATGGGCCCACAGCCAAAGGCCGAGCGCGAGTTCCAGGGACATGGTCAGCAACGCAATCCAGCGGGGGAGGGTGGCGCCGAAGCGTTCACCCATCCAGCAGAGCAGGCCGCCGATAAAGGGGATCAGGATTAGCCAGGGCAGAATCATGACAGGCTCGTTTCCTTTCGCAAGTTCGCAAAGTTCATATCAGACCGCTACCACTACGATGGCGCCGATCACCAGCACGGCACCGGCCGCCATGGAAGCTGCATACCAACGCAATTGGCCCGTCTCGCTTCGGCTCAGGGCGGTGTGACCGCCTTTCGCGGCGCGCGGGATCAGACCGATGGTCTGGTCGAGCGGGTCTTTGCGCAGTACGTGGCTGATAGCGAGGTAAGGCTTGACGAACAGTTTGTCGTAGATCCAGTCGAAGCCCCACGCGGCGAACCACCAGGCCGACAGGAAGCGGCCGATGCCACTGTTGGCCACGGCCGTCACGAAGCGACGCTTGCCGAGGAACAGCAGGGCCGCCAGCAGGATACCGGCAATGGCAATGGCGCCCGAGGCGATTTCCAGGCTGTGCTGAGCTTCGCCGCCGGCATGGCCGACGCTCTGTGGCAACACACCGTGCAGAGGCGGGGTGATCATCGCGCCGACGAAGGTCGACAGGATGATCAGCACCGACAATGGCAACCAGTGGGAGATGCCGTGGCCTGCGTGCGCTTCGGTCTTGGCTTCACCGTGGAAGGTGATGAAGATCAGGCGGAAGGTGTACAGCGAGGTCATGAACGCACCTACCAGGCCTGCGTACAGCAGGTTCCGGTTACCGCTGGCGAAGGCTTCCCAGAGAATTTCGTCCTTGGAATAGAAACCGGCGGTCACCAGCGGCAGGGCGGCCAGGGCGGCACCACCGACGATGAAGCTGGCGTAGGCCAACGGCAGTTTCTTCCACAGACCGCCCATCTTGAAGATGTTCTGCTCGTGGTGGCAGGCAACGATCACCGCACCGGAAGCGAGGAACAGCAGGGCCTTGAAGAAGGCGTGGGTCATCAGGTGGAAAATCGCCGCGTCCCAGGCTCCGACGCCCAGGGCCAGGAACATGTAGCCGATCTGGCTCATGGTCGAGTAGGCGAGGATACGCTTGATGTCGGTCTGCACCAGCGCGGCGAAGCCGGCCAGTACCAGGGTCACGCCGCCAACGATGCCTACAAGGTGCAGGATGTCCGGCGCCAGGGTGAACAGGCCGTGGGTACGGGCGATCAGGTAGACACCGGCGGTTACCATGGTGGCGGCGTGGATCAGTGCCGATACCGGGGTAGGGCCGGCCATGGCGTCCGCCAGCCAGGTTTGCAGCGGCAGTTGCGCGGATTTACCCACGGCGCCGCCCAGCAGCATCAGGGTCGCCAGGGTGATCCAGAAGTCGCCGACCTGGAATTTTTGCGGTGCCAGCACCAGCAGTTCCTGGATATTCAGCGTGCCCACCTGTTGGAACAGGATGAACAGGCCGATCGCCATGAACACGTCGCCGATGCGGGTGACGATAAACGCCTTGAGCGCCGCGTTACCGTTGTTGCGGTTGCTGTAGTAGAAACCGATCAACAGGTACGAGCACAGGCCCACGCCTTCCCAACCGAAGTACAGGAACAACAGGTTATCGCCCAGCACCAGGAACAGCATGCTGGCGATAAACAGGTTGGTGTACGAGAAGAAGCGCGAGTAGCCCGCTTCACCGCGCATGTACCAGGACGCGAACAGGTGGATCAGGAAGCCCACACCCACCACCACGCCGAGCATGGTGATCGACAGGCCGTCGACGTAGAGGGCGAAGTTGGGCTTGAAGCCCTCCACCGACATCCACTGCCACAGCACCAGGGTGTAATGGCCGCCTTCGGGCGGTGCCACGTTGAATTGCCAGATGACGTAAGCGGCGACGATGGCCGACAGGCCGATCGAACCCACGCCCACCAGGGCAGACAGGTTTTCCGACCAGCGTCCACGGGAGAACGACAGCAGCAGGAAACCGATCAGGGGAAATACGAAAGTCAGAAAGATCATGTTCATCCGCGCATCTCACTGGCAGCGTCGATATCAAGCGTGTGGAAGCGACGGTACAGCTGCAGCAGGATCGCCAGGCCAATACTGGCTTCGGCGGCTGCCAGGCTGATCACCAGGATGAACATGACTTGTCCATCCGGCTGGCCCCAACGTGCGCCCGCCACGATGAACGCCAATGCCGCGGCGTTCATCATGATTTCCAGGCTCATCAACACGAACAGAATGTTACGGCGAACCATCAGGCCGACCAGGCCAAGGCAGAACAGGATGCCGGCGACCGCCAGACCATGCTCCAAAGGGATAGCAGGCATCGTCATTGCTCCTTGGCTTCGTTGCGGCCCAAGTGGAAGGCAGTGATGGCTGCGGCGAGCAGCAGCATCGACGCCAGTTCGACCACCAGCAGGTACGGGCCGAACAGGCTGACGCCCACGGCTTTCGCGTCCACGGTGGTGTGGCCGATGGCCTGGCCGCTCTGGTGGGCGAACAGCACATACAGCAGTTCACCCAGCAGCAGCGCTGCGAGGACAACCGGGCCGAGCCAGATGCCGGGCTTGAGCCAGACGCGCTCCTGGGCGACCGAAGCCGGCCCCAGGTTGAGCATCATCACCACGAACACGAACAACACCATGATGGCGCCGGCGTAGGCGATCACTTCCAGCACACCGGCGAACGGTGCGCCGAGGCTGAAAAAGGTCATGGCCACGGCGATCAGCGAAATGATCAGGTAGAGCAGGGCGTGCACGGGGTTGGTGTTGGTGATCACGCGAAGCGTGGACACCACTGCAATACCCGATGCGAAATAGAAAGCGAATTCCATCTTTCTTCCTTAAGGCAGCAAGCTCTTCACGTTGATCGGCTCGGCTTCGTTTTGTGCGGCGCCTTTGGGCTTACCGGCAACGGCCATACCTGCAACACGATAGAAGTTGTAATCAGGGTTTTTACCGGGACCGGAAATCAACAGATCTTCTTTCTCGTACACCAGGTCCTGACGTTTGAACTCGGCCATCTCGAAATCCGGTGTGAGCTGGATCGCGGTGGTCGGGCAAGCTTCCTCGCAGAGGCCGCAGAAAATGCAGCGCGAGAAGTTGATGCGGAAGAAGTCCGGGTACCAGCGACCGTCTTCGGTTTCAGCTTTCTGCAGGGAGATGCAACCCACCGGGCACGCCACGGCGCACAGGTTGCAGGCTACGCAACGCTCTTCGCCATCGGGGTCGCGGGTGAGTACGATGCGGCCGCGATAGCGCGGCGGCAGGTACACCGCTTCTTCCGGATATTGCAGGGTGTCGCGTTTGCGAAAGCCGTGACCGAACACCATCACCAGGCTTCGCAACTGGGTACCGGTACCCTTAACGATGTCGCCAATATATTTGAACATGGGTCAAATCCTCACTGAACCGCGCCGGCTGGCGTGTCCAACAACACGACGGCAGCCGTCACCAGCAAATTGATCAGGGTCAGCGGCAGGCAGAATCTCCAGCTGAAATCCATCACCTGGTCATAGCGCGGGCGCGGAATCGAGGCGCGCAGCAGGATGAACAGCATGATGAAGAACGCGGTCTTCAGGAAGAACCAGAAGAAGGCCAACTGCGGCAGGATGCCGAACGGACCGTGCCAGCCGCCGAAGAACAGCGTGACCAGCAGGGCCGAGATCAAGATGATGCCGATGTACTCACCGACGAAGAACATGCCCCACTTCATGCCGGCATATTCAATGTGGTAACCGTCGGCCAGTTCCTGTTCCGCTTCCGGCTGGTCGAAGGGGTGACGGTGAGTCACGGCCACGCCAGCGATGAAGAACGTACAGAAGCCAAAGAACTGCGGAATGATGAACCACAGGTTCTGCGCCTGGTACTCGACGATGTCGCGCATGTTGAACGAGCCAACCTGCACCACGATGCCCATCAGTGCCAACCCCATGAACACTTCATAGGATACGGTTTGCGCCGAGGCACGCAAGCTGCCCAGCAGGGCGAACTTGTTGTTGCTCGACCAACCGGCGAACAGCACCGCGTAGACCGACAAACCGGCCATGGCGAAGAAGAACAGCAAACCGATGTTCAGGTCCGCCACGCCCCAGGTCGGGGTGATCGGGATGATCGCAAACGCAATCAGCAAGGCGCTCATGGCCACGACGGGTGCTAGGGTGAAGATCACCTTGTCGGCAAACGGCGGGGTCCAGTCTTCCTTGAAGAACATTTTCAGCATGTCGGCGGCGATCTGGAACATACCGAACGGGCCAACGCGGTTCGGACCGTAACGGTCCTGCCACCAGCCCAGCAGGCGACGTTCGACGAAGCTGAGCAGGGCGCCCGCGACGACCACGGCCAACAGGATCACGATGGCCTTGACCACCGAGATGATCACGTCAATTACTTCCGGCGTGAACCAAGTCATTGCGCTGCCTCCTGCAGACCGTCAACGGTTTTGCCGAAAATGGCGGGCGGGATCCCGGCGATGCCTTTTGGCAGCGCAACCAGGCCGGCACCCAGCTCTTCGTTGATGCGCAGCGGCAGGCGCAGGGCCTGGCCGGCCACGTTCAGGCTGAGCAAAGCGCCGTCGTTGACGCCCAGGCGGTCGGCTTCGGACTTGGCCAGCGACACGTAGGCGGCTGGAATGCGCTCTTGCACCGGCGCGGCCTTGGAAGAGTTCTCTTCGCTGCCGAACAGGTGGAAGAACGGCACGACCTGCCAGGTACCCGGCGCCGGGTTGAACGGACGCGGGACCGCGGCGAACCAGTTCAGCGAGTCACCGCTGCTTTCGATCAGGCGGGTGCCCGGGTCACCGGCACGGATATGCCCACCGACTTCGTCCTGGAACTTGTTCCAGGCCTGCGGCGAGTTCCAGCCCGGCGACCAGGCGAACGGCACCTGCTGACGCGGTTCGGCCGAACCCGAGTAACCTTCCATCGAGAAGGCGAACGCGGTGTCGTTGTCTTGCGGGGTACGCGGTTCGTGCACGCTGATGTCGGCGCGCATGGCGGTACGACCGGAGTAACGCAGCGGTTCACGGGCGAGTTTCAAGCCCTTGATGCGGAACGCGGCGGACGGCGCGGCATCGACGATACGCGCCAGTTGCGGTGCACTGGAGGCCACGGCAGCGGTGACGTGGTCGAGCTGGGTCCAGTCGATCGGCTGGTTCAGCAGGGTCGCGCGCAGGGCATGCAGCCAGCGCCAGCCTTCGTGAACCAGGATGCTGGCGTCCATGTACTTCGGATCGAACACCTGGAAGAAGCGCTGGGCGCGGCCTTCCTGGCTGACCAGGGTACCGTCGCCTTCGGCGAAGGTGGCGGCCGGCAGCACCAGATGGGCACGGTCGCTGGTGGCGGTCTTCTGGTGGTCGGCCACGATCAGCACTTTGGCGGCGCTGAGTGCGGCGTCAACCTTGGCGGCATCGGTGCGGGTGTACAGGTCGTTTTCCAGTACCACGATGGCATCGGCACGGCCGTCGGTCACCGCTTGCAGCGCAGCGTCAACGGACTCGCCACCGAGCATGGCCAGGCCGAGGCTGTTGGCTTCCGGCACGACCAGACTGATGGAACCGTTCTTGTCGCGCAGCTTGAGGGCCTTGGCGATGTTGGCGGCGGCTTCGATCAGCGCTTTGGAACCCAACGAGGTACCGGCAATGATCAGCGGGCGCTTGGCCGCCAGCAGGGCGTCGGCGATACGCTGGGCCAGCGCCACGGCTTCAGCGTCCAGGCCGTCGACGGCAGGCGCGCCGGCGTCAAGGGCGTGGGCCACGGCGAAACCGATGCGGGCCAGGTCGTCCGGTGCTGCGTGGACGCATTCTTCGGCGATGTCGTCGAGCTTGGTTTCAGCCAGGCTTGCGATAAACAGCGGGTTCAGCGCGTGCTGGCCGATGTTCTTCACGGCGGCGTCGAGCCACGGCTGTACGCGCATGGCGTCGGCCATTTCTTCGGCTTTGCCTTTGACCGACTGGCGCAACGACAGCGCTATGCGCGCGGCGGTCTGGGTCAGGTCTTCACCGAGCACGAAGATCGCGTCGTGGTCTTCGATGTCGCGCATGTTCGGCACGGGCAGCGGGCTGTCGTTCAGCACTTGCAGCACCAGACGGATACGCTCCAGCTCACCGGCTTCGATGCCGCTGTAGAAGTGCTCGGCGCCTACCAGCTCGCGCAACGCGTAGTTGCTTTCGAGGCTGGCGCGCGGGGAACCGATACCGACGATGTTGCGGCCGCGCAGCAGGTCGGCGGCTTTATCCAGCGCTTCGTCCAGGCTCAGCTTGGCGCCATCGGCCAGCAATGGCTGGCGTGGGCGGTCTTCGCGGTTGACATAGCCGTAGCCGAAACGGCCACGGTCGCACAGGAAGTACTGGTTGACCGAACCGTTGAAGCGGTTTTCGATACGACGCAGTTCACCGTAGCGCTCGCCCGGGGAGATGTTGCAACCGCTGGAGCAGCCATGGCAGATGCTCGGCGCGAATTGCATGTCCCACTTACGGTTGTAGCGCTCGGAGTGGGTTTTGTCGGTGAACACACCGGTCGGGCAGACCTCGGTGAGGTTGCCGGAGAACTCGCTCTCGAGCACGCCGTCTTCAACGCGACCGAAGTACACGTTGTCGTGTGCGCCAAAGACGCCCAGGTCGGTGCCGCCGGCATAGTCTTTATAGAAGCGCACGCAGCGGTAGCAGGCAATGCAGCGGTTCATCTCGTGGGAGATGAACGGGCCGAGGTCCTGGTTCTGGTGGGTACGCTTGGTGAAGCGATAGCGGCGCTCGTTGTGGCCGGTCATCACCGTCATGTCTTGCAGGTGGCAGTGACCGCCTTCCTCACAGACCGGGCAGTCGTGGGGGTGGTTGGTCATCAGCCATTCGACAACGCTGGCGCGGAACGCCTTGGATTCTTCATCGTCGATGGAGATCCAGGTGTTGTCGGTGGCTGGGGTCATGCAGGACATGACGATACGACCACGGGTGTCGTTCTCGTCGGTGTATTGCTTGACCGCACACTGGCGACAGGCACCGACGCTACCAAGCGCGGGGTGCCAGCAGAAATACGGGATGTCGAGGCCTAGTGACAGACATGCCTGTAACAGGTTGTCCGCCCCATCGACTTCGAGCGCTTTGCCGTCTACGTGGATAGTGGCCATGGTTCAAAGTTCTTCGTTGGCCCGTTGTCAGCGGGCGTGGCTAATGGAATCTTGTTATTCATGTGCATCTACACAGCCGTTACGGCGTCAGCACATGAGCAGGCGAAGGGCACGGACCCTTCGCCTGTTTAAGCGTTACGCGCCGACTACGATCGGCTTCGCCAGAGGCGGCACGGCGGCGCTGGTAGGCGCGATGCCGGCTTCGAACTCCGAGCGGAAGTATTTGATTGCGCTGCCCAGTGGCTCCACGGCGCCCGGTGCGTGAGCACAGAAAGTCTTGCCGGGGCCGAGGAAACCGACCAGGCCCAGCAGGGTTTCGATGTCACCCTCGCGGCCTTCGCCGTTTTCCAGCGCCATCAGCAGCTTCACGCTCCACGGCAAACCGTCGCGGCATGGGGTGCAGAAGCCGCAGGACTCGCGGGCAAAGAACTGCTCCATGTTGCGCAGCAGCGAGACCATGTTCACCGTGTTGTCCACCGCCATCGCCAGGCCGGTACCCATCCGGGTGCCCACCTTGCCGATGCCGCCGGCGTACATTTGTGCGTCGAGGTGCTCAGGGAGCAGGAAACCGGTACCGGCGCCGCCTGGCTGCCAGGCTTTCAAGGTGTAGCCGTCGCGCATGCCACCGGCGTAGTCCTCGAACAGCTCGCGCGCGGTCACGCCGAATGGCAGTTCCCACAGGCCAGGGTTCTTGACCTTGCCGGAGAAGCCCATGAGCTTGGTGCCCATGTCTTCGCTGCCTTCGCGGGCCAACGATTTGTACCAGTCCACGCCGTCGGCGATGATCGCCGGCACGTTGCACAGGGTCTCGACGTTGTTCACGCAGGTCGGCTTGCCCCACACGCCCACGGCGGCAGGGAAGGGCGGCTTGGAACGCGGGTTGGCGCGGCGGCCTTCGAGGGAGTTGATCAGCGCGGTTTCTTCACCGCAGATGTAACGCCCGGCGCCGGTGTGCACGAACAGTTCGAAGTCAAAACCCGAACCGAGGATGTTCTTGCCCAGCAGGCCCGCTGCCTTGGCTTCGGCCACGGCACGGTTGAGGTGCTTGGCGGCGGTGGTGTATTCGCCACGCAGGAAGATGTAGCCACGGTAGGTCTTGAGGGCGCGGGCACTGATCAGCATGCCTTCGATCAGCAGATGGGGCAGTTGCTCCATCAGCATGCGGTCTTTCCAGGTGTTGGGCTCCATTTCATCCGCGTTGCACAGCAGGTAGCGGATGTTGATGGACTCGTCCTTGGGCATCAGGCCCCACTTCACGCCCGTGGGGAAGCCTGCACCGCCGCGGCCCTTGAGGCCGGCGTCCTTGACCGTCTGGACGATATCGTCCTGGGCCATGTCGGCGAAGGCTTTGCGCGCGGCGGCGTAACCGTTCTTGGCCTGGTATTCGTCGAGCCATACCGGCTCGGCATCATCACGCAGGCGCCAGGTCAGCGGGTGGGTCTCGGCCGAACGCTTGATCAGGTTGGCCGGGCCGAAAGAAGTCAGGGTCATGGGTAGCCCTCGAGCAATTGGGTCACGCCAGCAGGCTGCACGTCACCGAATGTGTCGTCGTCGATCATCAACGCCGGCGCCTTGTCGCAGTTGCCCAGGCAGCACACCGGCAGCAGCGTGAAGCGCCCGTCCGGGGTGGTCTGGCCGAGGCCGATGCCCAGCTTGTTCTGGATCTCGCTGACCACCGACTCGTGACCCCCGATATAGCAGACCATGCTGTCGCACACGCGAATGATGTGGCGGCCGACCGGCTGGCGGAAGATCTGGCTGTAGAACGTCGCCACGCCTTCAACGTCGCTGGCGGGGATGCCGAGGATCTCGCCGATGGCGTAGAGCGCGCCGTCAGGCACCCAGCCACGTTCCTTCTGGACGATCTTCAAGGCTTCGATCGACGCCGCGCGCGGGTCTTCGTAGTGATGCAGCTCGTGCTCGATGGCCGAGCGCTCGGTTTCACTCAAGGTGAAACGGTCTGTCTGGATAAGCGTGCTGTTCATGCTTAGCGGTCCACGTCGGCCATAACGAAATCGATACTACCCAGGTACGCAATCAAGTCCGCGACCATCTCGCCTTTGATCACCGAAGGGATCTGCTGCAAGTGCGGGAAGCTTGGGGTGCGAATCCGGGTGCGGTAGCTCATGGTGCCGCCATCGCTCGTCAGGTAATAACTGTTGATACCCTTGGTCGCTTCGATCATCTGGAAGGATTCGTTGGCCGGCATGACCGGGCCCCACGAAACCTGCAGGAAGTGCGTGATCAGGGTTTCGATGTGCTGCAGCGTGCGCTCTTTAGGCGGCGGCGTGGTCAGCGGGTGATCCGCTTTGTACGGGCCGGCCGGCATGTTGCGCATGCACTGCTCGATGATCTTCAGGCTCTGGCGCATTTCTTCGACGCGCACGATGCAACGGTCGTAGGCATCGCCATTGGCCGCCAAGGGTACTTCGAACTCGAAGTTCTCGTAGCCGGAATACGGGCGTGCTTTACGCAGGTCGAAGTCGCAACCGGTGGAACGCAGGCCGGCACCGGTGACGCCCCATTCCAGGGCTTCTTTGGTGTTGTACTGCGCGACGCCGATGGTGCGGCCCTTGAGGATGCTGTTGTCCAGGGCGGCTTTCTGGTATTCGTCCAGACGCTTGGGCATCCACTCGACGAATTCCTTGACCAGGCGCTCCCAACCATTGGGCAGGTCGTGGGCCACGCCGCCGATGCGGTACCAGGCCGGGTGCAGACGGAAGCCGGTGATGGCCTCGATGACCTTGTAGGCACGCTGACGGTCGGTGAAGGTGAAGAACACCGGGGTCATGGCGCCGACGTCCTGGATATAGGTACCCAGGAACAGCAGGTGGCTGGTGATGCGGAAGAACTCGGCCATCATGATGCGGATGGTGTCGACGCGGTCTGGCACTTTAATGCCGGCCAGCTTCTCGACCGAGAGCACGTACGGCAGGTTGTTCATCACGCCGCCGAGGTAGTCGATACGGTCGGTGTACGGGATGAAGCTGTGCCAGGACTGGCGCTCGGCCATCTTCTCGGCACCACGGTGGTGGTAGCCGATGTCCGGTACGCAGTCGACGATTTCTTCGCCATCCAGTTGCAGGATGATACGGAAGGCACCGTGAGCCGAAGGGTGGTTCGGGCCCAGGTTGAGGAACATGTAGTCCTCGTTGGTGCCGGAGCGCTTCATGCCCCAGTCTTCCGGACGGAAGCGCGCGGCTTCTTCTTCCAGCTGTTGCTTGGCCAGGTTGAGGCTGAACGGGTCGAATTCGGTGGCGCGGGCAGGGAAGTCCTTGCGCAGCGGGTGACCTTCCCAGGTCGGCGGCATCATGATGCGCGTCAGGTGCGGGTGGCCAGGGAAGTCGATACCGAACATGTCCCAGACTTCACGCTCGTACCAGCTGGCGTTCGGCCAGATACCGGTCACGGTCGGGACGCTCAGGTCGCTTTCGCTCAGCGCGACCTTGATCATCACGTCGCTGTTACGCTCCAGCGACATCAAGTGGTAGAACACGGTGAAATCGGCGCCGCTCGGCAGCCCCTGGCGCTTGGTGCGCAGACGCTCGTCCACGCCATGCAGGTCATAGAGCATGACATACGGCTTGGGCAGGTTGCGCAGGAAGGTCAGGACCTCGACGAGCTTGGCGCGCCCCACCCACAGCACCGGCATACCGGTGCGTGTGGCCTGGGCGGTGAAGGCGTCAGGGCCGAAACGGTTATTGAGTTCGACGACCACATCCTGGTCGTCTGCCTTATAAGGCGGGATATACAGAGCACTGCCTGTAGTCATGGTTTTTTATCGCTTTCGGTCAACGTAAAGAATGAGGCCAGGTTTTCGTTCTATAAAAGAAGCGGGCTGGATCAGACTTCGTCGGGGCTGCGCAGATTGGTGACTGCGATTCGCTGTTCGCGGCGCGCATCCTTTTGCGAAGGCATCTCGGCGCGATACACGCCTTGATCGCCGACGACCCAGGACAGCGGGCGACGCTCCTTGCCAATCGATTCCTGCAACAGCATCAAGCCTTGCAGAAATGCTTCGGGGCGGGGCGGGCAGCCAGGCACATAGACGTCCACGGGCAGGAACTTGTCCACCCCTTGAACGACCGAGTAGATGTCGTACATGCCACCGGAGTTGGCGCACGAACCCATGGAGATAACCCACTTCGGCTCGAGCATTTGCTCATAGAGACGCTGGATGATCGGCGCCATCTTGATGAAGCAGGTACCGGCGATAACCATGAAATCCGCCTGGCGCGGCGAGGCCCGGATAACTTCGGCGCCAAAGCGCGCGATGTCGTGGGGCGCCGTGAAGGCGGTGGTCATTTCCACGTAGCAGCACGAAAGGCCGAAGTTGTACGGCCACAGGGAGTTTTTACGCCCCCAGTTGACCGCGCCACTCAGCACGTCCTCCAGCTTGCCCATGTAGATGTTTTTGTGGACTTGGTCTTCTAACGGGTCGGAAACGGTTTCCCGTTCGCCGATGGGGTATTGCTCGTTAGGAGCATCCGGGTCGATCCTGGTGAGATTGTATTGCATCGCCAAAGCCTCATTGTTTCAGCTTCGCTTGCCGCTTACGACGAGCTTCCGGAGCCCAATCAAGGGCGCCCACTCGAAATAGGTAGACAAGGCCTGCCAACAGAATTGCTATGAAAACGAGGGCTTCGACGAATCCGGTCCAGCCGCTTTCGCGGACGGACACAGACCAGGCAAAGAGAAAAAGGGCTTCGATATCGAAGATCACGAAGAGCATCGCGACCAGATAGAATTTGGCTGAGAGCCGCAAGCGGGCGCCACCTGTAGGTAGCATGCCCGACTCGAACGGTTCGTTTTTGCTGCGGCCCCAGGCTTTTGACCCAAGGAGGCTGGAGACGCCGAGCATGAAGGCACAGAGGCCGACAACACCGAGGAGGAAAATGGCAAAGCCCCAGTTGTGGGCCATGAGTCCTGTCGCTTCGGTCATGCTGGAAATCCTTAACAGAGAGCAAAGGTCTCTGAGCTCGAAAAAGTAATGATGCAGTGACGATATGTCGCAGCGCAGTCAACCGCGGTGATTTTATGGCTAAACACCGGGCAAGTAAAATTGCGATAGCGAAATTATTCGTTGGAATAAGGACATAGTGCACCTCAATGGGGCTGTAACCCTTACAGGGTGGGCATTAGCGGGCATTTAATCAAATCTGTTTTGTTTAACCGGTAACGAAGCTTTTAAATGCCAAATGATAATGAATATTGTTTGCGCGGAGGTTTAAGCGAGTGTTTCTCGTGTGGCGCGGGAAGTTGCCGTTACTTGCTTGAATGTCGCGAGTGTTGGCGTGGATCTTTTAACCGATTTATCTGCAGCGAATACCGCTCTGGATCAAGATTTGCGCAAAATTTTCAGGCAGATCACATTTCCCCATGTGGGAGGGGGCTCAGTCCAGGCAAAAAAACGCCCCGAACCAGTCGGGGCGTGATTGTTGTGCGGCACGGCGGTTAGGTCTTCCCTGGGGCCGCCGTGGCCGTGTACCCGATCAATCAGTGAAACTGTTCTTCTTCGGTCGAGCCGGTCAGCGCGGTCACGGACGAGGTGCCGCCCTGGATCACGGTGGTCATGTCGTCGAAGTAGCCGGTGCCCACTTCCTGCTGGTGCGCCACGAAGGTGTAGCCCTTGGCGGCGTCAGCGAATTCCTGCTCCTGCAGCTTCACATAGGCGGTCATGTCGTTGCGGGCGTAGTCGTGCGCCAGGTTGAACATGCTGTGCCACATGTTGTGAATGCCGGCCAGGGTGATGAACTGGTGCTTGTAGCCCATGGCGGACAGTTCGCGCTGGAACTTGGCGATGGTCGCGTCGTCCAGGTTCTTCTTCCAGTTGAAAGAAGGCGAGCAGTTGTAGGACAGCAGTTGGTCCGGGTATTCCTTTTTGATCGCTTCAGCAAAGCGACGGGCTTCGTCCAGATCCGGCTTGGCGGTTTCGCACCAGATCAGGTCGGCGTACGGCGCGTAGGCCAGGCCGCGAGCGATAGCCTGGTCCAGGCCGGCGCGTACTTTGTAGAAGCCTTCCTGGGTACGTTCGCCGGTCACGAACGGCTGGTCGTACGGGTCGCAGTCCGACGTCAGCAGGTCAGCGGCGTTGGCATCGGTACGCGCCAGGATGATGGTCGGCGTCCCGGCAACGTCAGCGGCCAAGCGCGCAGCGGTCAGCTTCTGTACGGCTTCCTGGGTCGGAACCAGTACCTTGCCGCCCATGTGGCCGCATTTTTTCACGGAAGCCAGTTGGTCTTCGAAGTGAACGCCGGCAGCGCCTGCTTCGATCATGCTCTTCATCAGCTCGTAAGCGTTCAGTACGCCGCCGAAACCGGCCTCGGCGTCAGCCACGATCGGTGCGAAGTAGTCGATGTAGCCTTCGTCACCTGGGTTCTTGCCGGCTTTCCACTGGATCTGGTCGGCACGACGGAACGAGTTGTTGATGCGCTTGACCACGGTCGGCACGGAGTCCACCGGGTACAGCGATTGGTCGGGGTACATGGACTCGGCGGAGTTGTTGTCCGCCGCCACTTGCCAGCCGGACAGGTAGATCGCCTGGATACCGGCTTTCACCTGTTGGACTGCCTGGCCGCCAGTGAGGGCGCCCATGCAGTTGACGAAATCTTTGTCGGGGCGGAAGGAAGGCTTGGCACCTTGGGTGACCAGGTTCCACAGCTTCTCGGCGCCGAGTTTTGCAAAGGTGTGCTCGGGTTGAACCGAGCCACGCAGGCGGACGACGTCAGCAGCGGAATAAGCGCGGGTTACGCCTTTCCAGCGTGGGTTTTCAGCCCAATCTTTTTCAAGGGCTGCAATTTGCTGTTCGCGTGTCAGTGCCATGGGGAAAAACCTCGTCGCATAGGTCTAGGTGGAAAAGTCCTTTTGCCTGCCACGCAATCGTTGCGCGGTAGGGCGGCTCGCTGACCAGAGGCATAGGCGGTCAAGCCAGGTTCGACGGGGGAGGCGACGGGGTGAACGAAGGGCTCAAGGGAGAAAGTGAGCAGGTAGGGGCGAACCGAGAACAGTCTTTGGGCGTCGTGGGCCGTTGGACATTCTGCAGTGTGTTGCCGGGTTACCTGGTTAGCTTCCGTCCCTCGGGACAACTTCGTTCCAGTCGCAACCAACGTCAAACACACCTTGTGGGCGGTACAGACACGAATCGGCTCAGGTGGGTAGCTTAGAGCGGCGATCCGAAGACCCTTGCCAGGGCCTCTGATTAGCGGGAGCGAGGCCATCATGCCCATGCTTTTTTGGATCGTCAAATGTTTTGTAGTGCTTTTTTTGAAGCACTACATCTTTAGTCTAATACGACTCATCAGTCAGTTTTTGGTGCTTCAGTTCAGGGTGTCGACCTTGACCCGTAAAGTCAGGTCGTCGCGCCCCTGGGTAGCGTAGCTGCGGGTTGTGGAGGATTTATCGGCCTGGGTTTCACGATTGACGCCTGCCAGGGATATCCATTCGCCCAAGCGCCCGCTGACGGTTGTGTCGGTACTTTGCACGTTCACTACATCGGGACGTTCCTGGCTCATGCGGTCACGGTTGGTACTGATCGCCAGGTGTACGGTCTCGCCAGTGACGCTGGCGGTCACATAAAAGCCCTGGGTGACATTGCGATATTGGGTCTGGTTTTGCGGGCGCCCGTACGCGTCGGGTTGGGTGGTGGTCAGCGGGACGCTCTGGCCTACCTGGATCAGGGCCGGCACGCCTTCACTGGCCTGGATCTGCTGGATGCCGCCGTCGCGACTGGCGGTGCCATAGCTGATGATGCGGGTCTGGCTGTCGCCGCTGTTTTGCTGGTTGGTTTCGTTGGTGTCGACGGTGATCAGCAGGCGCTTGGCCGGCGTGTCGAGTTGGGCGAGCAGGGCGCGCAGCTCTTCGATCTTGCCGGGCTCGGCTTTGACAATAAGCTGGTTGCCGTAAGCGCTGACGGTGCCGTCCTTGCCGATGAAGTTCTGTGCTACAGGCAGCAGGTCGGCGCTGGTGCGGTTGCTCAGGTTGACGACTTGGGTGTCGGCCATGGCCGAGACGCTGGCGGTCAGCAGGAGTGCGGTGAGCAGGGTGCGTAGGGACATGTCCGTTATCTCTGCGAGTCATTTGGGCTTGATAGTGCCAGTTTGTCGGCCTGGCGGGTCGCATATTGAATCGTAGACGGCAAAATGCCCTGGCTGGCAGGGCATTTTGGGGTGTTGCTGAGATAGCTATCGGGAGCAAGCCCCCTCCCACACTTGACCGAGTACATCCTTTGGAATGCGGCCAATGTGGGAGGGGGCTTGCCCCCGATGGCGGCGACTCGGTCTTGAGTCAGCCCCCGCGCACCATATCGACGTGCGGAATCCCGACTTCAAGAAACTCGTCACTGACGATCTCGAAGCCCAGCCGCTCATAAAACGGTGCGGCATACACCTGAGCGCTGAGAAACTGCTTGGTCTGGCCGCGTTTTTCAGCTGCTTCGATCACGGCCTCCATCAGCTTGTCGCCCACCTTCAGCCCGCGCCAGTCCTTGAGCACCGACACGCGGCCGATCTCGCCGCTGGGCAGCAGGCGCGCGGTGCCAATCGCAAAGTCGCCTTCGAATGCGAGGAAATGCATGGCGTCCGCGTCGTCCGCGTCCCATTCCAGCTCCGGTGGAACCGATTGCTCAGCGATAAATACCGCTTCACGAATGCGCCGAATCTCGTCGATATCCTTTCGCCAGTCCGCGACACTTACGTGAATCTTATTCATCGGCAAACCCCAAGCTCCCTTGCTTGACCAATTCGCACAGCAGGTCGCGACCGTCTTCGTCGGCGAGCCACTCGCCGAGGTTTTCGCTGTGCAGCGCATCGGCCGAGCACACCAGTTTCAACAGCTCGCGCAGTTTGCCTGGCAGGTAACGGCTCTGGCCGCTGGCGAACAGCAGTACATCATCATCCACTTCGGACCAGGCCATGCGCGCGCTAGGGTTGCGCACCAGGATCGCGCCGTCCTGCAGGCTGCCGAGGAAGTCTTCTTCGCCCACGTCTTCGCCCGCTACCAGTTCCGGGTAGCGTGGCTCGGTCATGAACTGGCCGAACCAGGTCAGCAACATGCGCTCGTCGCTCATGTGCTCGGCCAGCAGGCTCTTGAGGCGATCAAGGGCGTCGCTCTGGATCTGATGCGGGTCGCTGACGGGCTGGGCGTCGGCGTCGGTGTAGCGCTCTTCGTCCGTCAGGTACTGGGCGAGGAAGTCGGTGAAGTGGGTCAGTACTTCGGCGGCGCTCGGGGCGCGGAAGCCGACCGAGTAGGTCATGCAGTCATCTTCAGCGATGCCGTAGTGTGCCAGGCGCGGCGGCAGGTAGAGCATGTCGCCCGGTTCCAGCACCCATTCGGCACTTTCTTCGAATTCGGCGAGGATGCGCAGGTCAGCGTGTTGCAGCAGTGGGCTTTCGGAGCTGCACATCTG
The DNA here is from genome assembly GCF_019139815.1 of Pseudomonas asgharzadehiana. Classification (NCBI taxonomy): domain Bacteria; kingdom Pseudomonadati; phylum Pseudomonadota; class Gammaproteobacteria; order Pseudomonadales; family Pseudomonadaceae; genus Pseudomonas; species Pseudomonas asgharzadehiana. Next base: position 3,938,135 of record NZ_CP077079.1, on the reverse strand, counting down.
GCCGATCTTCCAGTTGCGCTTGCCTTGGGCTTGCAGCAGGAACACGTCGTAGTTGTCGAAGTGCGGGCCTACGCTGCCGCCTGGCGCGGCGAAGCTGATCATCACGTCATCGATGCGCCAGCTAGGCAGGAAGCGGAACTGCTCCAGCAACTCGGCCACTTCCGGTACGAACTGGTCGACCGCTTGTACCAGCAGGGTCCACTCGCGTTCCGGCAGGGTGCTGAAGGCGTCTTCGGCGAACGGGCCGCGGCGCAGTTCCCATGGGCGCTCGCCGTGTTCGATCACCAGGCGCGATTCGACTTCTTCTTCCAGGGCCAGGCCGGCCAGTTCGTCGGCGTCTATCGGGCTTTCGAAGTCAGGGATGGCCTGACGGATCAGCAGCGGTTTTTTCTGCCAGTAATCGCGCAGGAATTCCCGTGCCGTGATGCCGCCCAAAAGTTGAAGAGGGATATCAGGATTCATGTGTAACCTATTGAAAAAAAGCACTTTTCAGACTGAAATAAAAACGCCCGGCGCGGCCGGGCGTCTCAAGGGTCTTGCGATGATCAGATGCGCTTGGCTTGGGCCACGGCGTTGCCGATGTAGTTGGCCGGGGTGAGCAATTTCAGCTCGGCCTTGGCAGCGTCCGGCATGTCCAGGCCGTCGATGAAAGTTTGCAGCGCTTGCGGGCTGATGCCCTTGCCACGGGTCAACTCTTTGAGCTTCTCGTAGGGGTTTTCGATGTTGTAGCGACGCATCACGGTCTGGATCGGCTCGGCCAGTACTTCCCAGCACGCGTCCAGGTCGGCGGCGATTTTCTGCTCGTTGAGCTCCAGCTTGCTGATGCCTTTGAGGCTGGCTTCGTACGCGATCACGCTGTGGGCAAAACCCACGCCGAGGTTACGCAGTACAGTGGAGTCGGTCAGGTCGCGCTGCCAGCGGGAGATCGGCAACTTGCTGGCCAGGTGCTGGAACAACGCGTTGGCGATGCCGAGGTTGCCTTCGGAGTTTTCGAAGTCGATCGGGTTGACCTTGTGCGGCATGGTCGACGAACCGATTTCACCGGCAATGGTGCGCTGCTTGAAGTAGCCCAGGGAGATGTAGCCCCAGATATCGCGATCGAAGTCGATCAGGATGGTGTTGAAACGCGCAATCGCGTCGAACAGCTCGGCAATATAGTCGTGCGGTTCGATCTGCGTGGTGTACGGGTTGAAGCCCAGGCCCAGTTCGTCTTCGATGAAGGCGCGGGCGTTGGCTTCCCAGTCGATCTCAGGGTAAGCCGACAGGTGGGCATTGTAGTTGCCGACAGCGCCGTTGATCTTGCCCAGCAGCGGAACGGCAGCGACTTGAGCGATTTGACGCTCCAGGCGGTACACCACGTTGGCCAGTTCTTTGCCCAGGGTGGTCGGGGAGGCGGGTTGACCGTGGGTGCGCGACAGCATCGGCACAGCAGCGAAGCGGATCGCCAGTTCGCGGATGGCTTCGGCGGTCTGGCGCATCAGCGGCAGCATCACGTCATCACGGCCTTCGCGCAGCATCAGGGCGTGGGACAGGTTGTTGATGTCCTCGCTGGTGCAGGCAAAGTGGATGAATTCACTGACCTGGGCCAGTTCCGGCAGCTTGGCCGCTTGCTCCTTGAGTAGGTACTCAATGGCTTTGACGTCGTGGTTGGTGGTGCGCTCGATCTCTTTGACACGCTCGGCGTGCTCCAGAGAGAAGTTTTCCGCCAGGGTGTTCAATACAGCGTTGGCCTCGGCGGAAAACGCCGGCACTTCGCTGATGGCGCGGTGACTGGCCAGGCGCTGGAGCCAGCGCACTTCAACCAGTACACGAGCACGGATCAAGCCGTATTCGCTGAAAATAGGGCGCAGGGCCTGGGTTTTGCCGGCGTAGCGGCCGTCAACAGGGGAAACCGCAGTGAGCGAAGAGAGCTGCATGGGGTGTTCTCGGACAGTCGGGCAACGAAATGGGGCGCGTATCATACATGAAAAAATCCGCCAGTCCGTTGCCAACTGACCGGCGTATTACGCGTAACGGCTTGAAAATAGCGTGCTGGTGCGACTTATTCGTTGCGCATCAACGGGTAAAGCTCTTTGAGCAATTTGCGCCGGCTGATCACTAGTTGCCAACGATGACCGCCCAACTGGCGCCACAACCGCGCCGAACGAATACCGGCCAGCAGCAGCGCACGGATTTTCGAGGCGTTGTTCGGTTGTTGCAGGTTGCGCATGTCGCCGTGCACCTGGATCCGTTGGCGCAAGGTACTCAAAGTATCCTGGTACAGCGCGCCGCAGGCGGCGATCACGTTTTCGTGAGCCGTGCCGAAGTGCTCGACCTGGGATTGGATCTGCGGCAGGCGTTTGCCGATGGTTTCCAGCATGTCGTCGCGCTTGGCCAGTTGCCGCTCGAGGCCGAGCATCGACAGGGCATAGCGCAGCGGCTCGCGCTGCAAGGTGCTCGGGTCGCGCTCCAAGGCGCCGATCAGCGCGCGGTAGCCTTCACGCAGCGCGAGGTCGTCGCCGCCGTAGACTTCGAGGGTGTCCTTGGGGTCGCGGATCAGCAGGCTGCCGAGCATGCAGGTCAGGCCCGCTTCGGTGACCTGGCCGGTCTTGGCGATCTTGTCCACCAGCACGGCAGACAGAAATACGCCGCCCAGTGCGGTCAATTGCTCCTGGGTCGGGCTCATGCCGGGTTGCTCCAGGCCTGCGCGACTTCAATCACGCCGCCGCCCAGGCAGATTTCACCGTCATAGAACACCACGGATTGGCCAGGCGTGACCGCGCGCTGCGGGTCATCGAAGGTGGCGCGGTAGCCCGAAGCGGTTTTTTCCAGGGTGCAGGGTTGGTCGCTCTGGCGATAACGCACTTTGGCGGTCAGGCGGCGCGGCGTGCTCAGGTCGATCGGGTTGACCCAATAGATTTCCGAAGCGAGCAGGGCGCCGGAGAACAGCAAAGGGTGTTCGTTGCCCTGGCCGACGATCAGTACGTTGTTTTCCAGGTCCTTGACCAGCACGTACCACGGCTCTTCACCGGCGTCTTTGAGGCCGCCTATGCCCAGACCCTGGCGTTGGCCGATGGTGTGGTACATAAGGCCGTGGTGGCGACCGATCACTTCACCATCGGTGGTTTTGATGTCGCCCGGTTGTGCCGGCAGGTATTGCTTGAGGAAGTCGCTGAAGCGGCGCTCACCGATAAAGCAGATCCCGGTGGAATCTTTCTTCTTGGCGGTGGCCAGGCCATGTTGCTCGGCGATCTTGCGGACCTCGGGCTTTTCCAGTTCGCCGACCGGGAACAGGGTCTTGGCGATCTGTTCGCCGCCGACGGCATGCAGGAAGTAGCTCTGGTCCTTGTTCGGGTCCAGGCCCTTGAGCAGTTCGGTGCGGCCGTCGATATCGCGGCGACGCACGTAGTGGCCGGTGGCGATCAGGTCGGCGCCGAGCATCATGGCGTAGTCGAGGAACGCCTTGAACTTGATCTCGCGGTTACACAGGATGTCCGGGTTCGGCGTGCGACCGGCCTTGTATTCGGCCAGGAAGTGCTCGAACACGTTGTCCCAGTACTCGGCGGCGAAATTGGCGGTGTGCAGCTTGATACCGATCTTGTCGCACACGGCCTGCGCATCCGCCAGGTCGTCCATGGCGGTGCAATATTCCGTTCCATCGTCTTCTTCCCAGTTCTTCATGAACAGGCCTTCCACCTCATAACCCTGCTCCATGAGCAGAACGGCGGAAACGGAAGAGTCCACGCCGCCGGACATGCCGACGATGACGCGCTTCTTTTGTGTGGCAGAAGGGGCTGGATCACGCATAGGGTTTCAACGGGTGTCTTGAAAAAGGACGCGATTCTAACAGGCCTGGGCCCGCAAGGCTAAAGAGAAGGGCGGATCAATTCCAGGCTGTGGCGCTGGCCGGCCAGATAATCATCGATACAGCGGATGATCAGCTCGCTGCGCCAGTCGTCGCGCAGGGCCATCAGTTCGTCACGGGTGAGCCAGCGGGCGCGGACGATGCCTTCGTCGAGTTGATAGCCCGGGTGGTGTTGCAGGGCCTTGGCGATAAAGCACACGCGCTGATAGGTCACGCCGTTGCTCGGTGCGGTGTACAGGTAGATGCCGACGATGCCGGTGGCTTCGACGTCCCAGCCGGTTTCTTCGAGGGTTTCACGCACGGCGGCTTCCGTCAGGGTTTCGTGCGGGTCGAGGTGGCCGGCGGGCTGGTTGAGCACGGCGCGGCCGCCCTTGAGTTCTTCGACCATCAGGAACTTGCCGTTGTCTTCGACGATGGTGGCGACGGTGATGTGGGGTTGCCAGGTCATGAATGGCTCTCGAATGCAGGTGGGGGCTAAATCATCCTGCATGATACGCCGGACATGGCTGGGCTGCTCAAAACGTAGCGGTGGCCTGGGCTTGCGGGGAGAACGTCAATATCACTTCGTTATTCGGCCCAGCCTGCCATTTCTGTACATCCTGCGGGTTCTTTTCGTTGCGAATAATGCACTTCCATTCCACCTTTTCATCGAGCTGGACGCCCGAAAAACGCACCTGGCCGGTCCATGTCGGGTAGTTGGATGGGCTGAGTAAAACGGCGTTGGCGGGGTCCCATTTTCCGACTTCTGGGTGCGAGCCAACCACATAAACGCTATATCCTTGCGTTGTGACGCCGTTCTGGCAGGTAAAGCTCGCGTTGAGGAAGTATGTCATCTGGACGTTTTGGCCAGCGTTTGCCAGGGGCAGCAGCGCAAGTAAGAAAGCGCCCAGTGGCAATAAATAGTAGGTGCGCAACATTTGATGGTCTCCCGGTCTCGGCTCAGTCGTCACGGGATAAGGATGGCCCTCAGGGGGCTGGGGGGCACCTGTTAGAACTTACAGTTCATTAGAGTTTTTCGCGATTGTTCTGCCATCGGGAGCAAGCTCCCTCCCACATTTGAATCCGGTTTATTTGCTGGAAACAGAAACCCCGGCACAAGGCCGGGGCTTCTTTTGCATCGTTACAACCTTACTTCAACTTGGCAATCGCCGCGTTGAGGGTGTTGCTTGGGCGCATGGCCTTGCTGGTCAGCTCTGGGTTCGGCGCGTAGTAGCCGCCGATGTCCACTGGCTTGCCCTGTACGGCGTTGAGTTCGGCAACGATGGTTGCTTCGTTCTCCGCCAGGGTCTTGGCCAGTTCGCCGAACTGCGCTTGCAGTGCAGTGTCTTCGGTCTGGGCGGCCAGGGCTTGGGCCCAGTACAGCGCCAGGTAGAAGTGGCTGCCGCGGTTGTCGATGTTGCCGACTTTGCGCGATGGCGACTTGTTGTTGTCCAGGAACTGGCCGGTGGCCTGGTCCAGGGTCTTGGACAGTACCAAGGCTTTCGGGTTGTTGTAGGTCACACCCAAATGCTCAAGGGAGGCGGCCAGGGCCAGGAACTCGCCCAGGGAGTCCCAACGCAGGAAGTTTTCTTCCAGCAATTGCTGCACGTGCTTGGGTGCCGAACCGCCGGCGCCGGTTTCGAACAGGCCACCGCCATTCATCAGTGGCACGATCGACAGCATCTTGGCGCTGGTGCCCAGTTCCATGATCGGGAACAGGTCGGTCAGGTAGTCGCGCAGTACGTTGCCGGTTACCGAGATGGTGTCCAGGCCCTTGCGGGTGCGTTCCAAGGTGAACTTCATGGCGTCGACCGGCGACATGATGCGGATGTCCAGGCCTTCGGTGTTGTGGTCTTTCAGGTAAGCCTGAACTTTCTCGACCACGACGCCGTCGTGCGCACGCTTGGGGTCCAGCCAGAAGATGGCCGGGGTGTTGCTGGCGCGGGCACGGTTGACGGCCAGCTTGACCCAGTCCTGGATCGGCGCGTCCTTGGTCTGGCACATGCGGAAGATGTCGCCGGCTTCGACGTTCTGTTCCATCAGCAGGTTGCCCTTGCTGTCGGTGACGCGGACTACGCCGTCGGCCTTGATCTGGAAGGTCTTGTCGTGGGAGCCGTACTCTTCGGCTTTTTTAGCCATCAGGCCAACGTTCGGCACGCTGCCCATGGTGGTTGGGTCGAAGGCGCCATTGGCCTTGCAGTCTTCGATGACGGCTTGGTAGATGGTGGCGTAGCAGCGGTCTGGAATCACGGCCTTGGTGTCGTGCAGTTGGCCGTCGGTGCCCCACATTTTGCCGGAGTCACGGATCATGGCCGGCATCGAGGCGTCGACGATCACGTCGCTCGGCACGTGCAGGTTGGTGATGCCTTTGTCGGAGTTGACCATCGCCAGGGAAGGGCGAGCGGCGTAGACCGCCTGGATGTCCGCTTCGATCTGCGCTTGCTGGTCGGCCGGCAGCGCCTTGATGCGTGCGTACAGGTCGCCGATGCCGTTGTTCAGGTTGAAGCCGATCTGTTCCAGCACGGTGGCGTGCTTGGTCAGGGCATCTTTATAGAACTCGGCAACGATCTGGCCGAACATGATTGGGTCGGAGACCTTCATCATGGTGGCTTTGAGGTGCACCGACAGCAATACGCCTTGTTTCTTGGCGTCTTCGATTTCAGCGGCGATGAACGAACGCAGGGCGTTTTTGCTCAGCACGGCGCTGTCGAGGATTTCGCCGGCCTGGGCGGTGGTCTTTTCTTTCAGGACGGTGGTGGTGCCATCCTTGCCGACCAGCTCGATTTTGACAGCATCGGCCGCTTCGATCTGTACGGCTTTTTCGCTGCCGTAGAAGTCGCCGCTGCTCATGTGGGCAACGTGGGATTTGGAGTCGGCAGCCCAGGCACCCATTTTGTGCGGGTGCTTGCGCGCATAGTTCTTGACCGACAGCGGTGCGCGGCGGTCGGAGTTGCCTTCGCGCAGTACCGGGTTCACGGCGCTACCCTTGACCTTGTCGTAACGTGCGCGGGTTTCTTTTTCCGCGTCGGTGGTTACGGTTTCCGGGTAGTCCGGCAGGGCGTAGCCCTGGGCCTGCAGTTCTTTGATCGCGGCTTGCAGCTGCGGGGTCGAAGCACTGATGTTAGGCAGCTTGATGATGTTGGCTTCGGGGGTAACGGCCAGGGCGCCCAGTTCGGCGAGGTGGTCCGGTACAGCCTTGGTGCCCAGTTGCTCGGGGAAGCTTGCGAGGATGCGCCCGGCGAGGGAAATATCGCGGGTTTCCACGGCAATATCAGCGGAAGCGGTGAAGGCCTCTACGATAGGCAGCAGTGAATAGGTGGCGAGGGCTGGGGCTTCGTCGGTGAAGGTGTAGATGATCTTCGAGCGGGTGGGCATATTCGGATTAACTCTCTTCTTTGCTGAAAGCGTGCGCAGAAACTCGAGATGCGCCGAGTGGAGCGCGTTCGTTCAAAGTCATCCATGAGCGAAAGGTCGAGGTTTCTTCGCGGTGATGTTGGGTTGCATCAGTCGAGCGTCAAGCGGGTGGACTATTGTATTAGTCCTGCTTTTGGCGGAAGGCGCCGCTCTTTATTTGCAGAAACTGGAGCGGTCCGCCGTCGTGACTCTTTGGTCAGCGGCGGCATTATACATAGGTCGCTATGCTTACGCCGAGCCTTCATACAAAAGGTGTGTCGTCCATTGGTCTAAAGGTCGCAGGTACCGGGTTGCGCCTAAAGTCGCACGATGTGCTCAAGATTGGCGTTTTTCCCTTTGCTTTCAGGCTTGTAGGCGGCAATTTATGCTGTTTTCGATGCAAATGAGCATGGCGCGAGGTTTCAGTCGCCATTTATCTGGAGTAGGCTCGAACGCAGCCAGATGTTCAATCCATAGATGGAGTTCAGCATGGGATACAAGAAGATTCAGGTTCCGGCAGTCGGCGACAAAATCACCGTCAACGCAGACCATTCTCTCAATGTTCCTGACCAACCGATCATCCCTTATATCGAAGGTGACGGTATTGGCGTCGACATCAGCCCGGTGATGATCAAGGTGGTCGACGCAGCTGTTGAAAAGGCCTACGGCGGCAAGCGCAAGATTTCGTGGATGGAGGTGTACGCCGGCGAGAAGGCGACCCAGGTCTACGATCAGGACACCTGGCTGCCCCAGGAAACCCTCGATGCGGTCAAGGATTATGTGGTGTCCATCAAGGGCCCGCTGACCACACCGGTCGGTGGCGGGATCCGGTCGTTGAACGTGGCGCTGCGCCAGCAACTTGACCTCTATGTGTGCCTGCGCCCGGTGCGCTGGTTTGAAGGCGTGCCCAGCCCGGTCAAGAAGCCTGGCGACGTGGACATGACCATCTTCCGCGAAAACTCCGAAGATATTTACGCCGGGATCGAGTGGAAGGCCGGCTCGCCGGAAGCGATCAAGGTGATCAAGTTCCTCAAGGAGGAAATGGGCGTCACCAAGATCCGTTTTGACCAGGATTGCGGGATTGGCGTCAAGCCGGTTTCCAAGGAAGGTACCAAGCGCCTGGCGCGTAAGGCCCTTCAATACGTAGTGGATAATGATCGCGATTCGCTGACCATCGTGCACAAAGGCAACATCATGAAGTTCACCGAAGGGGCCTTCAAGGAATGGGCCTACGAGGTGGCCGCTGAGGAATTTGGCGCGACCCTGCTTGATGGCGGGCCGTGGATGCAGTTCAAGAACCCGAAGACCGGCAAGAATGTGGTGGTCAAGGATGCGATTGCCGACGCCATGCTCCAGCAGATCCTGTTGCGTCCGGCCGAATATGACGTGATTGCTACCCTCAACCTCAATGGTGACTACCTGTCCGACGCCCTGGCGGCGGAGGTGGGCGGTATCGGTATTGCGCCGGGGGCGAACCTGTCCGATACCGTGGCAATGTTCGAAGCCACCCACGGCACTGCGCCAAAATACGCGGGCAAGGACCAGGTCAACCCGGGGTCGTTGATTTTGTCGGCGGAAATGATGTTGCGCCACATGGGGTGGGTCGAGGCGGCCGACCTGATCATCAAGGGTACCAATGGTGCGATTTCGGCCAAGACCGTGACCTATGACTTCGAGCGGTTGATGGAGGGCGCCAAGTTGGTGTCGTCGTCGGGCTTTGGTGATGCGCTGATTTCGCATATGTAAGGCTCAAGCCATAAAAAACGGCGGCCCCACATTGATTGGGGGCGGCCGTTTTTTTTCGCGAGCTACGCGCTCGACGGTGGATCAGGCCGTTTGCTTCTTTTCTTTATGAGCGTGGGAGGGTACGGTTTTTTCCGTTGATTCGACTTTCACTGCATCGATGTTCACTGCGTGCAGCCCTTTCGGTCCTTGAATGATTTCAAAGCTCACCACCTGGCCAGCTTTCAGCGTTTTGTAACCATCCATAATGATCGCTGAGTAATGCGCAAAAAGATCCTCAGTTTTTCCTTCTTCATTCACAAAGCCATATCCTTTGGCGTTGTTGAACCACTTGACCTTGCCATTGATCTTGACGCCAGACATACCCATTTCCTTCTGCACCAGACTCCATCACTGGAGTATCATCCAGTTTATCCGTCCTAACCCGAATAAATAAGGTTGACTGCGCGGACCTTTTTTACCCACTGTGGGTTCTATTGGTTGTAACACCGATTTGCCGATAGTCAAGGCGACCAGTCGGTCAGAGTTGAATTTCTGACAGCTCGCCCCCACCACTGTATTTGAACCACTGACGAACCTTTCTTTCCATGCATGCAATCAGCCAGATTCGACTAACATTCAATCAGGATCGACCGGATCACGAACACGATGACGACGGTTCTGCGGGCATTGCTGTCAAAGAGGCCAAGCCTGCTTTACAGGCGCCGCCGATGTACAAGGTGGTTTTGTTCAATGATGACTACACACCGATGGATTTCGTCGTCGAAGTGCTCGAGGTGTTTTTTAACCTGAACCGCGAGTTGGCGACCAAGGTAATGCTGGCCGTTCACACAGAAGGACGGGCAGTATGTGGAGTGTTTACCCGTGACATCGCCGAGACAAAGGCCATGCAGGTCAACCAGTACGCCAGGGAAAGCCAGCATCCGCTACTCTGTGAAATCGAGAAGGACGGTTAACGCCGACCACTTGGGTATGAGGTGAAGCTATGTTAAACCGCGAGCTCGAAGTCACCCTCAATCTTGCCTTCAAGGAGGCTCGTTCGAAGCGTCATGAATTCATGACCGTCGAACACCTTTTGCTGGCACTTTTGGACAATGAAGCTGCCGCCACCGTGTTGCGTGCGTGCGGCGCCAACCTCGACAAACTCAAGCATGACCTGCAGGAGTTTATCGACTCCACCACGCCACTGATCCCCGTGCATGACGAGGACCGCGAAACCCAGCCGACCCTGGGCTTCCAGCGGGTATTGCAGCGCGCTGTGTTCCACGTACAGAGCTCCGGTAAGCGTGAAGTCACTGGCGCCAATGTGCTTGTGGCGATCTTCAGCGAACAGGAAAGCCAAGCAGTGTTCCTGCTCAAGCAGCAGAGCGTTGCCCGCATCGATGTCGTCAACTACATCGCTCACGGTATCTCCAAGGTGCCTGGGCACGGCGATCATTCCGAGGGTGAGCAGGATATGCAGGACGACGAGGGCGGTGAGTCTTCTTCTTCAAGCAACCCGCTGGATGCCTATGCCAGCAACCTCAACGAGCTGGCGCGTCAGGGGCGGATCGATCCGCTGGTGGGGCGTGAGCTTGAGGTTGAGCGTGTAGCGCAGATCCTGGCGCGTCGTCGCAAGAACAACCCATTGCTGGTGGGCGAGGCGGGTGTGGGTAAAACCGCGATTGCCGAAGGTCTCGCCAAGCGTATTGTCGACAACCAGGTCCCGGACCTGCTGGCCAACAGTGTCGTCTACTCCCTTGATCTGGGTGCGTTGCTCGCCGGGACCAAATATCGCGGCGATTTCGAGAAGCGCTTCAAGGCGCTGCTCGGTGAACTGAAAAAACGCCCACAGGCGATCCTGTTTATCGATGAGATCCATACGATCATTGGTGCCGGTGCGGCATCCGGTGGCGTGATGGACGCCTCCAACCTGCTCAAGCCATTGCTGTCGTCGGGTGATATCCGCTGCATCGGCTCGACCACGTTCCAGGAATTCCGTGGGATCTTCGAAAAAGACCGTGCCCTGGCGCGTCGCTTCCAGAAAGTCGACGTCTCCGAGCCTTCGGTCGAAGACACCATCGGCATCCTGCGCGGGCTCAAGGGGCGTTTTGAGGCGCACCATGGCATCGAGTACACCGATGAGGCGCTACGTGCCGCTGCGGAGCTTGCGTCGCGCTACATCAACGACCGTCACATGCCGGACAAGGCTATTGACGTGATCGATGAAGCGGGTGCCTATCAGCGCTTGCAGTCGGTCGAGAAGCGGGTGAAGCGCATCGATGTACCTCAGGTCGAGGATATCGTGGCGAAGATCGCGCGGATTCCGCCAAAACACGTCACCAGCTCCGACAAGGAGTTGCTGCGTAACCTGGAGCGCGACCTCAAGCTGACCGTGTTCGGCCAGGATGCGGCTATCGACTCGCTGTCTACCGCGATCAAGTTGTCGCGTGCGGGCCTCAAATCGCCGGACAAGCCTGTTGGTTCGTTCCTGTTCGCCGGTCCTACCGGTGTCGGCAAGACCGAGGCGGCGCGGCAGTTGGCCAAGGCCATGGGCATTGAGCTGGTGCGGTTCGACATGTCCGAGTACATGGAGCGCCACACTGTGTCGCGCCTGATCGGTGCGCCTCCGGGCTATGTCGGCTTCGACCAGGGCGGTCTGTTGACCGAGGCAATCACCAAGCAACCCCATTGCGTATTGTTGCTCGATGAAATCGAAAAGGCCCACCCGGAAGTCTTCAACCTGCTGTTGCAGGTCATGGATCACGGGACCCTGACCGACAATAACGGGCGCAAGGCGGACTTTCGCAACGTGATCGTGATCATGACCACTAACGCCGGTGCCGAAACGGCTGCGCGGGCTTCGATCGGCTTTACGCATCAGGATCACTCCTCCGATGCGATGGAAGTGATCAAGAAGAGCTTCACGCCGGAGTTCCGTAACCGTCTGGACACCATTATCCAGTTTGGTCGCCTCAGCCATGAGGTTATCAAGAGCGTGGTGGACAAGTTCCTTACCGAGCTTCAGGCGCAGTTGGAAGACAAGCGCGTGCAGTTGGATGTAACCGACGCGGCGCGCAACTGGCTGGCGGAGGGTGGTTACGACGCGGCAATGGGCGCGCGCCCAATGGCACGTCTGATCCAGGACAAGATCAAGCGGCCATTGGCCGAAGAGATCCTGTTTGGCGAACTGTCCGACCATGGTGGCGTGGTGCATATCGACCTGAAGGATGGCGAGCTGACCTTCGAGTTCGAAACCACGGCTGAAATGGCCTGATAGCGGGTTGCAACAAAGCAAAAGGCGCCGAAAGGCGCCTTTTTGCTGCCTTGGAATACGGTCATCAAAACAATTACAGATCAAATGTGGGAGGGGCTTGCCCCCTCCCACAGAATTGCTCAGTGCTTGAGAAATCCTATGCACACAAAAACGCCCGGCATAACCGGGCGTTTTGTATTGACTTGCTTAGCGAGCGCGGTAAGTGATGCGCCCTTTGCTCAAGTCATAGGGCGTCAGCTCGACGCGCACTTTGTCACCGGTAAGAATACGAATGTAGTTCTTGCGCATCTTGCCGGAGATATGCGCGGTTACGACGTGCCCATTTTCCAACTCCACACGAAACATGGTGTTGGGCAGGGTGTCGACGACAGTGCCTTCCATTTCGAAGCTGTCTTCTTTCGACATGCAGTAAAGCCCTCGGTATCCAGTGAATGGCCCGGTGCAACTGCGCCAGGCAAAAGCGGCGTGCATTGTGCCCGAAAAAGGGTGTTTAAGCCAAGGGGTTCTAGTTAAGCGTGACCCATCTTTGATTAATCAGTAGCTCAATGGGCCGATATTGGGTCTTGTAGTTCATCTTTTTGCAGTTTTTTATCCAATATCCGAGGTACACCGCCTCCAGTTCCAGGCGCAGCGCCTCGCCGATTTGCCACAGGATCGCAAAGCGCCCGAGGCTACGGCGCTCCTCGGCCGGCTCGTAGAAGGTATAGACCGCCGAAAGGCCGTTCGGCAGCAAATCGGTCACCGCCACGGCCACCAGGCGGCCGTCCGCACGAAACTCGTAGAACCGCGAAAAGGGCAGGTCGCGCACCAGAAACGTTGAAAACTGGTCGCGGCTGGGCGGGAACATATCGCCGTCGGCGTGCCGTTGCTCGATATAGCGTTGGTAAAGATCGAAATACTCTTCGGTAAAGCGTGGCTTGCTCGACGTCACTGTCAGGTCGGCGTTGCGCTTGAGAATGCGCTTCTGGTTGCGGTCCGGCAGAAACTGAGCCACGGGAATGCGAGCCGGCACGCAGGCATTGCAGTTCTGGCAATGGGGCCGGTACAGATGATCGCCACTGCGCCGAAACCCCATTTCCGAGAGATCGGCGTACACGTGCACGTCCATAGGCTGGCTGGGGTCGAGGAACAGCGTGGTGGCCTGCTCGTCGGGCAGATAGCTGCAAGAGTGGGGTTGAGTGGCATAGAACTTCAAACGCGCCAACTCGGTCATGATCAACCCTCGGGGTAAGCTTTGAAATAAGTGTAAGCCAGGTGGGCGAATGTCGCCTACGAAACCCACGGCCCAGAGCTGGGTTGGTCCAGATGGTTGCGCAGAAAGCCGGCGAAGTCGCTGCGCGATATGGCGCGAGCGCCCAGGCTGTGCAGGTGATCATTGGGCATCTGGCAGTCGATCAGCACAAAACCCCAGGCCTTCAGTTGCCCGACGAGCGTGGCAAAGCCGAATTTGGAGGCGTTGTCGGCGCGGCTGAACATCGACTCCCCGAAAAACAACTGGCCCATCGCCAAACCATACAGGCCGCCCACCAGCTTGCCGTCGTCCCACACCTCCACCGAATGCGCGTAGCCGCGTTGGTGCAGTTCCAGGTAGGCAGCTTGTATGCCTTCGGTGATCCAGGTGCCATCGGCATACGCGCGCGGCGCGGCGCAGGCCTGGATAACGGCGGCGAAGTCCTGGTCGAAGGTCACGCGGTAACGCTGCTGGCGCAACAGTTTACCCAGGCTGCGCGATACATGCAGTTCGTCCGGAAAGATCACCGTGCGTGGGTCCGGCGACCACCAGAGGATCGGCTGACCCTGTGAGAACCACGGAAAGCAGCCGTGGCGGTAGGCTTGCACCAGCCGCTCGGCCGACAGGTCGCCGCCCGCGGCCAGCAGGCCGTTGGGTTCGCGCATGGCTTTGGCCAGCGGTGGGAAGGTCAGGGAGTCGCGTTGTAACCAAGTCAGCATGGTATCCAGGCTTACGGAAGGGGAGGGGAGTGGCAGGGATGGCGCCTGCCCCAAACGTGTTGATTATTGTCGACGCAGCGCCATCGGGCCAGCCCGAATCAGCCATGAAGGTGGATTAGCGTGAGCGGGTGTTTCTGCAACTCTATGCCTGAGGCGTGGTCGTAATCGGGTCTGAGCCATGCAGGCCATTTGCCAAGCTGGCCTGGATTGGTAAAAACAGCTCATAAGCCTTTGTCAGCAAAGACAATGCATGCTCAAATTGAGCACCTTATGACACGCCAATTGACTGGGCTGCCGGCTGAGTGGCAGGGCGTGGCATCGGAGACACAAACCCGTACAATGCGGCCATTGTGGCGTTATCGCCGTTTCGTGAATCAATCGCGCAGTGTTAAAAGTAGATCGTTCATTTTTCAGCTGCTCGGATTGGGCAGTATGTATCGTCATTTAACAGATGGACGCGCTAAAGGCGCAGGAATAGACCCGTTTTGAAGAAATCCACCGCAGCACCCAAGACAGTCGTGCCGGCCTGGCGCCAGCACCTGCATTATCGCCTCAAGGAAGGTGCGCTGATCGCGATCGGCGCGTTGTGCCTGTTCCTGATCATGGCGTTGCTCACCTATGGCAAGGACGATCCGGGCTGGAGCCACAACAGCAAGATCGACGATGTGCAGAACTTCGGCGGGCCGGTGGGCTCCTACAGCGCCGATATCCTGTTCATGGTGCTCGGTTACTTCGCTTACATCTTTCCCTTGCTGCTGGCGATCAAGACCTGGCAGATCTTCCGCCAGCGCCACGAGCCGTGGCAATGGAGCGGCTGGCTGTTTTCCTGGCGCCTGATCGGCCTAGTGTTCCTGGTGCTCTCCGGCGCGGCGCTGGCGCATATTCATTTCCATGCGCCTACCGGCCTGCCGGCGGGCGCGGGCGGGGCGCTGGGCGAAAGCCTTGGCGACCTGGCGCGCAAGACCCTGAATATCCAGGGCAGCACCTTGATGTTCATCGCGTTGTTCCTGTTCGGCCTTACGGTGTTCACTGACCTGTCGTGGTTCAAGGTGATGGACGTGACCGGCAAGATCACCCTTGACCTGCTGGAGCTGTTCCAGGGCGCCGCCAATCGCTGGTGGGCGGCCCGTGTCGAGCGCAAGCGCATGGTCGCGCAACTGCGTGAAGTCGACACCCGCGTCAACGAGGTGGTGGCCCCAAGTACGCCGGACCGCCGCGAGCAGGCCAAGGTCAAGGAACGCCTGATCGAACGCGAGCAGGCCCTGAGCAAGCACATGTCGGACCGCGAGAAGCAGGTGCCGCCGGTGATCGCTCCCGCGCCGCCCAAGGCCCCCGAGCCGAGCCATCGCGTGCAGAAAGAGAAGCAGGCGCCACTGTTTGTCGACAGCGCGGTTGAAGGCACCTTGCCGCCCATCTCGATTCTTGACCCGGCTGAAAAGAAACAACTCAATTATTCCCCGGAATCCCTGGCGGCCGTCGGCCACCTGCTGGAAATCAAGCTCAAGGAATTCGGCGTCGAGGTCTCGGTTGACTCAATCCACCCCGGCCCGGTGATCACCCGTTACGAAATCCAGCCGGCCGCCGGTGTGAAAGTCAGCCGCATCTCCAACCTGGCCAAGGACCTGGCCCGCTCCCTGGCCGTGACCAGCGTGCGTGTGGTGGAGGTGATTCCCGGCAAGACCACTGTGGGTATCGAGATCCCTAACGAAGACCGCCAGATCGTGCGCTTCTCAGAGGTGCTGTCGACGCCGGAATACGACAACTTCAAATCGCCGGTCACCCTGGCGCTGGGTCACGATATCGGCGGCAAGCCGGTGATCACTGACCTTGCAAAAATGCCTCACTTGTTGGTGGCCGGTACCACCGGTTCCGGTAAGTCGGTGGGCGTGAACGCGATGATCCTGTCGATTCTGTTCAAGTCCGGCCCGGATGACGCCAAGCTGATCATGATCGACCCGAAGATGCTGGAACTGTCGATCTACGAAGGCATTCCGCACCTGCTCTGCCCGGTGGTCACCGACATGAAGGACGCCGCCAACGCCCTGCGCTGGAGCGTTGCCGAGATGGAACGCCGCTACAAGCTGATGGCGAAGATGGGCGTGCGCAACCTGTCGGGCTTCAACGCCAAGGTCAAGGAAGCCCAGGACGCCGGCACGCCGTTGACCGACCCGCTGTACAAGCGCGAAAGCATCCACGACGAAGCGCCATTGTTGAGCAAGCTGCCGACCATCGTGGTCGTGGTCGATGAATTCGCCGACATGATGATGATCGTCGGCAAGAAGGTTGAAGAACTGATCGCCCGTATCGCCCAGAAGGCGCGAGCGGCCGGTATCCACTTGATCCTCGCCACCCAGCGCCCATCGGTGGATGTGATCACCGGTCTGATCAAGGCCAACATCCCGACGCGCATGGCGTTCCAGGTATCAAGCAAGATCGACTCGCGCACCATCATCGACCAGGGCGGCGCCGAGCAATTGCTGGGCCATGGTGACATGCTCTACATGCCGCCAGGCACCAGCCTGCCGATCCGCGTGCACGGCGCCTTTGTCTCCGACGATGAGGTTCACCGCGTGGTGGAAGCCTGGAAGCTGCGCGGCGCCCCGGAATACAACGACGATATCCTGGCGGGTGTCGAAGAGGCCGGCAGTGGCTTCGACGGCGGCAGCGGCGGTGGCGACGATGACGCCGAGACCGACGCGCTGTACGACGAAGCCGTGGCATTCGTGCTGGAAAGCCGCCGGGCCTCGATTTCCGCCGTGCAGCGCAAGCTGAAGATCGGCTATAACCGCGCTGCCCGCATGATCGAAGCCATGGAACACGCCGGCGTCGTCACCGCAATGAACACCAACGGCTCGCGTGAAATCATCGCCCCCGGGCAGATGCGCGACTGATCCCGTGCCGCGTGGCAATACGCGGCACGTCCTGACTACTCAATGAGGACTCCCATGCGCCTTATCCGCATGCTGTTGTTGCCGGCCCTGGCCCTGACCGCTGTTTCGGCTCACGCTGACCCGGCTTCGGTGGCCAGCCTGAAGAACCTGCTGGACAAATCCCAGACCCTGACCGCGCGCTTCTCCCAGCTGACCCTGGATGCCGGTGGCACCCAGTTGCAGGAAACCGCGGGGGAGATGGCCGTGCAGCGCCCAGGGCTGTTCTACTGGCACACCGAGGGCAAGGCCGAGCAGACCATCGTTTCCGATGGCCAGAAGGTTACCCTGTGGGACCCGGACCTGGAGCAGGCCACCATCAAGAAGCTGGACCCACGCCTGAACCAGACTCCAGCGCTGCTGCTGTCGGGTGATGTGTCGAAAATCAACGACAGCTTTGACATCACCTCCAAGCAGACCAGCAACGTCATCGAGTTCACCCTCAAGCCCAAATCCAAGGACACGCTGTTTGACACGCTGTCCCTGTCGTTCGGCAACGGCGTGATCAACAACATGCGCCTGGTCGACAGTGTGGGCCAGCGCACCGATATCCTGTTCAGCGGGGTCAAGGCCAACCAGCCGGTACCTGCGTCCAAGTTCAAGTTCGACATCCCCAAGGGTGCCGACGTGATCCAGGAATAAACTGCCCAGAGGTTTCAAACGCTGCCCATGGACCTGTTTCGAAGTGACCCGATTGCCCAGCCCCTGGCCGCACGCTTGCGCTCGACCAACCTGGATGAGTACGTCGGTCAGGAACACCTGCTCGCTCGCGGCAAGCCTTTGCGCGAAGCCCTGGAGCAGGGTGCGCTGCATTCGATGATTTTCTGGGGGCCGCCGGGGGTGGGTAAAACCACCCTGGCACGGCTGCTGGCGAAAGTCTCGGATGCGCACTTTGAAACAGTCTCGGCGGTGCTGGCCGGGGTCAAGGAGATCCGCCAGGCGGTGGAGGTCGCCAAACAGCAGGCTGGGCAGTACGGTAAGCGCACGATTCTGTTTGTCGACGAAGTGCACCGGTTCAACAAGTCGCAGCAGGATGCGTTCCTGCCGTATGTTGAGGACGGCACGCTGATCTTTATCGGCGCCACCACCGAAAACCCCTCGTTCGAACTGAACAATGCCTTGCTCTCGCGGGCGCGGGTCTATGTGCTCAAGAGCCTGGATGAAGGGGCGATGCAAAAGCTGCTGCAGCGTGCCTTGAGCGAAGACAAAGGCCTGGGCAAGCGCCAACTGAGCGTCAGCGACGAAGGCTTCAAGATCCTGCTCACCGCCGCCGATGGCGACGGCCGACGTTTTCTCAACCTGCTGGAGAACGCCTCCGACCTCGCCGAAGATGGCAGCGAAATTGGCGTCGACCTGTTGCAGAGCCTGCTCGGTGACACCCGTCGTCGTTTCGATAAGGGCGGCGAAGCCTTCTACGACCAGATCTCGGCGCTGCATAAATCCGTACGCGGCTCCAACCCGGACGGTGCGCTGTACTGGTTTGCGCGGATGATCGACGGCGGCTGCGACCCGTTGTACCTGGCCCGCCGCGTGGTACGCATGGCCAGCGAAGACATCGGTAACGCCGACCCCCGCGCACTGAGCCTGTGCCTGGCCGCGTGGGACGTGCAGGAACGCCTCGGCAGCCCGGAAGGCGAGTTGGCGGTAGCGCAGGCCATCACTTATCTGGCCTGCGCGCCAAAAAGCAACGCGGTGTACATGGGCTTCAAGTCGGCCCTGCGTGCGGCGGCCGAACACGGCTCCCTCGAAGTGCCGATGCACCTGCGCAATGCGCCGACCAAGTTGATGAAGCAACTGGGCTACGGTGATGAATACCGCTACGCCCACGATGAACCGGACGCCTATGCCGCCGGTGAAGACTACTTCCCCGATGAGCTTGAGCCCTTGCCGCTCTACCAGCCGGTGCCCCGTGGCCTGGAGTTGAAGATCGGTGAGAAGCTCAATCATCTGGCCGCACTCGATCGTTTAAGTCCCAGGCAGCGGAGAAAATCATGATTCCCTTGGTGGTCGCCGTCTCGGCGGGCGGTATCGCGGGTACACTGCTGCGCTTTGCGACGGGTAATTGGATCAGCGCGAATTGGCCCAAGCACTTCTATACCGCGACGCTGGCCGTTAATATCGTGGGCTGCCTGTTGATCGGCGTTTTATATGGCCTGTTCCTGGTGCGCCCCGAAGTACCGATTGAGGTGCGCGCCGGGCTGATGGTTGGCTTTCTTGGCGGCCTGACGACCTTTTCATCCTTTTCACTGGATACCGTACGCCTGCTGGAAAGCGGGCAAGTGCCGCTGGCGATTGGCTACGCTGCCATCAGTGTATTCGGCGGGCTGCTCGCCACCTGGGCCGGCCTGTCCTTGACCAAACTTTGATAAACGAGAGACCGACATGCTCGATTCCAAACTGTTACGTAGCAACCTTCAGGACGTAGCGGACCGCCTGGCATCCCGTGGCTTTGCCTTGGATGTTGCGCGCATCGAAGCGCTGGAAGAACAGCGCAAGACCGTCCAGACCCGCACCGAAGCACTGCAGGCTGAGCGTAATGCGCGTTCCAAGTCCATCGGTCAGGCCAAGCAGCGCGGCGAAGACATCGCGCCGTTGATGGCGGACGTCGAGCGCATGGGCACCGAGCTGTCCGACGGCAAGGTCGAGCTGGAGGGCATTCAGTCCGAGCTGGATTCGATCCTGCTGGGCATCCCTAACCTGCCGCACGAGTCCGTGCCGATTGGCGAAGACGAAGACGGCAACGTCGAAGTGCGCCGCTGGGGCACGCCAAAAGCCTTTGATTTCGAGATCAAGGACCACGTCGCCCTGGGCGAATTGACCGGTGGCCTGGACTTTGAGACCGCCGCCAAAATGTCTGGTGCGCGCTTTGCGCTGCTGCGCGGCCCGATTGCGCGCATGCACCGTGCCCTGGCGCAGTTCATGATCAACCTGCACACCGGCGAACATGGCTACGAAGAGGCCTACACGCCTTACCTGGTTCAGGCGCCCGCACTGATGGGCACCAGCCAGTTGCCGAAGTTCGAAGAGGACCTGTTCAAGATCAGCCGCGATGGCGAAGCCGATCTGTACCTGATCCCGACGGCCGAAGTGTCGCTGACCAATATCGTGGCCGGCGAGATCCTCGACGCCAAGCAACTGCCGATCAAGTTCGTCGCCCACAGCCCGTGCTTTCGCAGTGAAGCCGGTGCGTCGGGGCGTGACACGCGCGGCATGATCCGTCAGCACCAGTTCGACAAAGTCGAGATGGTCCAGGTGGTTGAGCCGTCGACCTCCATGCAAGCCCTGGAAGGCCTGACCGCCAACGCCGAACGCGTGCTGCAACTGCTGGAGCTGCCGTACCGCGTCCTGGCGCTGTGCACCGGCGACATGGGCTTCAGCGCCGTGAAGACCTACGACCTCGAAGTATGGGTGCCGAGCCAGGACAAGTATCGCGAGATCTCGTCGTGCTCCAACTGCGGTGATTTCCAGGCCCGTCGCATGCAGGCGCGTTTCCGCAACCCTGAAACCGGCAAGCCGGAACTGGTACACACCCTTAACGGCTCCGGTCTGGCAGTAGGCCGTACCCTGGTCGCCGTGCTGGAAAACTACCAGCAGGCCGACGGTTCGATCCGTGTGCCGCAGGTGCTCAAGCCGTACATGGCGGGCGTCGAGGTCATCCGCTAAATGGAATTTCTGCCGCTGTTTCATAACCTGCGCGGCAGTCGCGTGCTGGTGGTCGGTGGTGGGGAGATTGCCTTGCGCAAATCCCGGCTGCTGGCCGACGCCGGTGCCGTGCTGCGAGTGGTTGCTCCCCAGATCGAAGACCAGTTGCGTGAGCTGGTGCTGGGCAGTGGCGGGGAACTGATTTTGCGCGGTTATCAGGAGGCCGACCTCGACGGTTGCACCCTGATCATCGCCGCGACCGACGACGAGCCCCTGAATGCGCAAGTCTCCAGCGAGGCCAAGCGTCGTTGCGTACCGGTCAATGTGGTGGACGCGCCGGCCCTGTGCAGCGTGATTTTCCCGGCGATCGTCGACCGCTCGCCGTTGGTGATTGCAGTGTCCAGCGGCGGCGATGCGCCGGTGCTGGCACGCTTGATCCGCGCCAAACTGGAAACCTGGATTCCGTCCACTTACGGCCAATTGGCCGGGTTGGCGGCGCGTTTTCGGGCCCAGGTCAAGGGGCTGTATCCGGACGTGCAGCAGCGCCGTGCGTTCTGGGAAGAAGTGTTCCAGGGCCCGATTGCCGACCGCCAGTTGGCCGGGCAGGGCGACGAGGCCGAGCGCCTGTTGATCGACAAAGTCAACGGCGCACCGCCGCACGCGCCGGGTGAAGTCTACCTGGTGGGCGCGGGCCCCGGTGATCCGGACCTGCTGACCTTCCGTGCGCTGCGCCTGATGCAGCAGGCTGATGTGGTGCTGTACGACCGTCTGGTGGCCCCGGCGATTCTTGAGCTATGCCGACGTGATGCCGAGCGTGTGTACGTCGGCAAGCGTCGCGCGGACCATGCCGTGCCGCAGGACCAGATCAACCAGCAACTGGTGGATTTGGCCAGGCAGGGCAAGCGCGTGCTGCGCCTCAAGGGCGGCGACCCGTTTATTTTTGGGCGCGGGGGCGAAGAGATCGAGGAACTGGCGGCCCACGGCATCCCGTTCCAGGTGGTGCCTGGCATTACGGCCGCCAGCGGCTGCGCGGCGTATGCCGGGATTCCGCTGACCCACCGTGACTATGCGCAGTCGGTACGCTTTATCACCGGTCACCTGAAGAACGGTACTTCGGATCTGCCTTGGCAGGACCTGGTCGGGCCCTCACAAACGCTGGTGTTCTACATGGGCTTGATTGGCTTGCCGATCATCTGTGAGCAGTTGATCAAGCATGGACGCGCCGCCGATACCCCGGCGGCGTTGATCCAGCAGGGCACCACGTCCAACCAGCGCGTGTTCACCGGCACCCTGGCGGACTTGCCTCGCATGGTGGCGGAGCATGAAGTGCATGCGCCGACACTGGTGATCGTGGGTGAGGTGGTGGTATTGCGCGAGAAACTGAAGTGGTTTGAAGGCGCTCAGTCCCAGGTGTGAGGCTTAAAAGCATCGGGAGCAAGCCACCTCCCACCTTTGGAACGCATTCCAGGTGTGGGAGGTGGCTTGCTCCCGATGCGGCCATCCATCACACCCTATCTTTTGGATCAGCTCCAAACCCCTGAACCCACCAGCCGCGCCCGATCATGCTTGCCCTCAAACCGCTGCAACGGCCCTTTCGGCACAATTGCCGTCGGATTGATCGTCCGATGGCTGGCGTAGTAATGCCCCTTGATGTGCTCGAAATCCACGGTCTCGGCCACGCCAGGCCACTGGTACATCTCCCGCAGCCAATTGGACAGGTTCGAAGAGTCCGCGATCCGCCGCAGATTGCATTTGAAGTGGCTGTAATACACCGCATCAAAGCGAATCAGCGTGGTAAACAAGCGCACGTCAGCCTCGGTCAGGTGTTCGCCGGCCAGGTAACGATGGTCGTCCAGGTGCCGTTCCAGATGATCCAACTCGGCAAACACATCATCAAACGCGCTTTCATACGCTTGCTGTGATGTGGCGAAGCCTGCGCGATATACGCCGTTGTTTACGGCCGGGTAGATGCGTTCGTTCAACGAATCGATGGTTGCGCGCAGCGGCTGGGGATAGAAATCCAGCGTGTTGCCGGTCAGCCCGTTGAACGCGCTGTTGAACATGCGAATGATCTCGGCGGATTCATTGCTCACAATGCGCTTGAGCTGCTTGTCCCACAGCACGGGCACGGTGACGCGGCCGGTGTAGTCGGCCGTGTCGGCGGTGTAGCGCTGGTGCATATAGGTAAAGTCGTCGAGGGCATCGCCGGTGGAACCGTGAGCCTTATCGAACGTCCAGCCGTTTTCCAGCATCAGCCAACTGACCACGGACACGTCGATCAAGCTTTCCAGGCCCTTGAGCTTGCGCATGATCAGCGTGCGGTGGGCCCAAGGGCACGCCAAGGACACGTAGAGGTGATAGCGACCGGCCTCGGCCTTGAAGCCACCTTCGCCGCTCGGGCCAGGCTGGCCATCGGCGGTCACCCAGTGGCGGCGCTGGGCCTGTTCGCGCTGGAAGGCGCCGTCCGCGCTACTTTCGTACCACTGGTCTTTCCAGTGTCCTTCGATCAGCAAACCCATGATTGGCTCCTCAACTAATAAGCGTTGGAGCCCAGTCTAAAGGGATGAGTTCGAACTAAAAGCGCAAAGACTGCGGGTGAATAATCGATTAAATCGATCTGTCCCGTGCATCCCAGTACTGCCGGGCCAATTCGAACGCCTGTTCCCGTGATTGCCCCAGGCCACGCAAGGCCAGTGCCATGGTGGCGGTCAGCGCCAGTTGCGGGTAGCTGTCCTCGACGTCGCCACGCCACAGCGCTTTCAGATGCTCGGGTTCCAGGGTCGCCGGTTTGACGTGGCGCTGGGCGGAGAGGGCGGGCCATTCTTCATCCCAGCTTGCGCCGCCGGTGGTGCCGTAGAGGTGGCTGGCCGTGTCCGGGTTGATCTCGATTTCGCCGCCGTCACCCTTCACCACAATCACGTTGTCGCCAAGCAGGCCGCTGGCATCGCGGTGAACGCCCTGATAACCCGGATGGAAAATACTTTGCAGGCCGCAGCGCGCATTCAGCGGGTTGAGCAGGCGCGCCAGGGAGTGGATCGGCGAGCGCAGGCCCAGGGTGTTGCGCAGGTCGATCATGCGTTGCAACTGCGGCGCCCAGTCGCCCAGCGGGATAAATGCCAGGTTGCCTTGCTCGTAGGCACTTTCGACCTGCTGCCAATTGCGGCACAGCGGGATCTGCAGGGTGTGCAGCAATTGCTCGGTGTACAACCGGCCGGCCGTATGAGCGCCGCCGCCGTGCATGAGAATGCGCACGCCGTTGTGTGCCAGGCATTTGGCCGCCAGCAGGAACCACGGCAGATGGCGTTTTTTACCGGCGTAGGTCGGCCAGTCGATAGCCACATTCAGCGCGGGTGCGTTCAAGCGTTCGCGCACGGCTTCGGTGAAACCGGCGAGCTCTTCCGGGCTTTCTTCCTTGTGGCGCAGCAGCATGAGGAAGGCGCCGAGCTGGGTGTCTTCGACTTTTTCGTCGAGCAGCATGCCCATGGCTTCGCGAGCTTCCTCGCGGGTGAGGTTGCGCGCGCCGCGCTTGCCTTTGCCCAGGATGCGCACGAACTGCGCAAACGGGTGCTCGGCCGGTGTTTCAAGAGTGAGTGGGGCAAAGTCGGTCATAAGCAATTCGTCGGCCGGGGCAGGCCCGCCAGCTTGGCGGCGAGTTTGGCGGGAGTGCCATTGAACAGTTTGTTGAGATGCAGGCTGTTGCCCTTTTCCGGGCCCAGCTTCAGGGCGGTGTACTTGATCAGCGGGCGGGTGGCCGGGGACAGCTGGTACTCGGCATAAAACCCGCGCAGCAGTTCAAGGATTTCCCAGTGGGCCGGGGTCAGTTCCAGGTGTTCGGCGGCGGCCAGGGCATGGGCCACCTCGTGAGACCAATCGTTCAGGTCGACGAGATAGCCGTCCTTGTCCAGTTCGAGGCGGCGCCCGCCCAGGGTCAGGGTGTTCATAGCCAGGTGTTGACCTTGTCGTAGTCGATCGACAGTTGCACGAAACCTGGGAAGTCCACGCTGTCGGCCCAGTCCGGCAGCGGCAGATTGCGCGCCTGCATGTCTTCGCTCAGCACGAACACCTTCACGCCCTGGGTTTGCAGGGCCGCACTGTGCAGCGCATAGGCGCCATCGCCGCAGAGCAGGATCGCGTCCCTGTTGCCGCACACACGCAGGCAACTGTCGAGGCGGCTATCGGTAAACGGGGAATGAGACAGCACATGTAAAGTCGACATCAGAGGGTAATCACCTGGTCGTAACGGTCAATCAGCTTGGAGATAGCGTCGCTGTCCAGCGGCTGGGCGCTGGCGGGCGGGGCGAGCCCGCGTTCGGCCAAGCTGTGGCGGCAGGCGAACACTTCTTCGACGCCAAACAGCTCCAGCGCCTGCAGATTGGCACTCAAGTCTTTTTGCTGCACGGCCTTGGCGTTCTGGTGCGGTGCCAACTGGAACACGCCATCGTCCATAAACAGCAGGCCGATGGGCAGATCAAACGCGCCACCGGCCAACACGATATCCAGCGCCTCGCGCGCGCTCGGCCCGGACCACGGCGCCTGGCGACTGATCACCAATAAGGATTTGGACATGTCACGGCCCTCCAAAACAGATCAGGCGGTCGGCAGCCTGGATCGCATCATGCAACTGCCCCAGGCCCGACAGCGCCCACGGCGCGTCCAGGTTGATCGCGCTGCGTTGATAGCGCGTGGCCTCTTCGCTGTTGAGCACGCCACGGCGCAACGCGGCGGCGATGCACACCACGCCGTCGAGCTGGTGTTGGCTGACGAACTCACGCCATTGTCGGGCAATGTCTTGCTCATCCTGGGGCGCAACGATGGTGTTGGATGCGCTGTACACGCCATCCTGATAAAAAAACAGCCGCACAATCTCGTGGCCGCCGGCCAGCGCCGCCTGGGCGAACAGCAAGGCGCGGCGCGAGGAGGGTGCGTGGGCCGCGGAATACAAGGCAATCGCAAACTTCATGGAACACTCGGCAAGCAAACGTGAGCCAATGATAAAGCCGCCGCCGCGAAAAAGCCCGCCGTGATCAAAACGGTCACTGCCGGTGACTGTTCCGGCGATTGCCGGTAGGGCCAAGGCTGCCTAGTCTGTGGTCAGTCGAATCGCAAATGGAGTTCGTATGTCAGGTCCCTTGGCGTCCCTCAAAGTGTTGGATTTTTCTACCTTGCTGCCCGGCCCGTTCGCATCGTTGATGCTCGCGGACATGGGCGCCGAGGTGCTGCGTATCGAATCGCCCACGCGTATGGACCTGTTGCGTGTGCTGCCGCCCCATGACCGGGGCACGTCGGCGGGCCATGCCTACCTCAACCGCAATAAGCGCAGCCTGGCGCTGGACCTCAAGCAGCCCGAAGCGCTGGAGATCGTGCGCGCGCTGGTCACAGGCTACGACATCGTGCTGGAACAGTTTCGCCCCGGCGTGATGGAGCGCCTGGGCCTGGGGTATGAGGCGTTGAAGGCGATCAACCCGAGGTTGATCTATGTGTCGATCACCGGCTATGGCCAGACCGGCCCCTATAAGGATCGTGCCGGCCACGATATCAACTACCTGGCCCTGGCGGGGCTGGCCAGCCACACCGGGCGCCAGGGCAGCGGGCCGTTGCCGTTGGGCGTGCAACTGGCGGACGTGGGCGGCGGTTCTTTGCACGCGGTGGTGGGGTTGTTGGCGGCGGTGATCGCCCGACAGCAGAGCGGGGTGGGGCAATACCTGGATGTGAGCATGACCGACTGCTCATTCAGCCTCAACGCTATGGCGGGTGCGGGTTACCTGGCGTGCGGGGTAGAGCCTGGGTGGGAAAAACACGCGCTCAATGGGGGCAGCTTCTACGATTACTACCGATCCCGCGATGGCCGCTGGATGTCGGTCGGCAGCCTGGAGCCGGCGTTTATGCAGCAGTTATGCATGGCGTTAGGGCGGCCCGAGTTGGCTGCGTGGGGCCTGGACCCGGAGCGACAACCGGCGCTGAAACAGGCGTTGCAGGTGGAATTCGAGACGCGCAGTTTTGACGAACTGTGTGTGCTGTTTGCCGAGCTGGATGCGTGTGTGGAGCCCGTGTTGAGTTTCGCCGAGGCGGCGGAACATCCCCAATTGAAAGCGCGCGAACTGGTGAGCCAAGTACCCCGGGGCGATGGCTCGACACAGGCGCAACTGGCCTGCCCGCTGAAGTTTTCCGAGGGGTTGCCGGCGCCTCGGCATATGGGTGTCGCGGTGGGTGCGCACAGTGATGAGGTGTTGGCGCAGTTGGGGCTGAGTGCTCAGCGCATAGCCGAACTGCGGCACGCCAAGGTGGTTGGGTGACTGATCTGGCGCTATCGGGGGCTTGCTCCCGATAAGGTCCCTATTCCACCCGGGTTTCCCCGGTAAACACCAGGGTCTGCCGACACCGCCTGCACAAATACCGCCGCCCCTGGCCCACCATTCCATGGCGCTGCGGCGAAAATGGAAAGTCGCTGTCGGCACACGGGCAACGGTAGATGTAGCGCGTCACCTGGCGGCGTTTCACGGCATAGGTGTGACAACGGTCCGGCGGCAGTTCGTAGACCCCACGCATGATCAATTGCCATTCCTCGCCATGGGGCTGGATGCGTTCGCCGAATAATTGGTGAGCGATCAGGTGCGCCACTTCGTGGGCTACGGTCTGCTTCAGGAAATGTTGGCTGTTTTCACGGTACAGCTGTGGGTTGAAGCGCAGCAGGTTCTCGTGCAAATGCGCGACACCGGCTTTTTGGCCCCGCAGCTTGAGGCTGACCTGGGGGCGTTTGAAGCTTCGTTTGAAAAAGAATTCGGCTTGCAGGAAACACTCTTCGACGCGGGTATTGAGTTGCTCGGGCATGCTGTACCTATCTCCAGAGAGGCCCAGTATGCCGCACAACCGTGTGTTTCCGAATCTGTCAGGCGCCGAATGGTCGTGCATCACGCACAAAGCCACCTTGCGGTGGCTTTGCCTTGGGGGTTGTCGGGTCAGTTGGTATAAATCGGGCCTACGCCCAGGCCCCAGACGATCACGGTGAACGCCATGATCGCTACCAGCACCACAAGGCCTACAGCCAGCACCGAGCTGGAAAACAGAAAGCCTTCGTCCGGATCGATGTTCATGAAGGTCGGCAACCCTACATACAGCAGGTACACCGTGTAGCAGATCGCCGCCGTGCCCACGACCATGCCCAGCCACATATGCGGGTACAGCGCGGC
Source organism: Pseudomonas asgharzadehiana (assembly GCF_019139815.1). Classification (NCBI taxonomy): domain Bacteria; kingdom Pseudomonadati; phylum Pseudomonadota; class Gammaproteobacteria; order Pseudomonadales; family Pseudomonadaceae; genus Pseudomonas; species Pseudomonas asgharzadehiana. Next base: position 3,910,214 of record NZ_CP077079.1, on the reverse strand, counting down.
CAGCCCGCCGATAAACAGTGGCGTGGCGGTGTAGGTGGCAAAGGCCACGCAGCGCGCCATGCTGGGGCTGGCATCATAGGTGCGCGCCATCCAATGAATGAAGGCGCCCATCACCGCCACGCCGCCGAGCATGGCCGCGTACGACATGATGGTCATCCATAACGCGCTTTCCTGGGTCAGCATCACCGGCGCGCGGTTGCCGATGACCCAGCCGACCTGGGTGGTGCCGATAAACGCTGAAATCGCGGGGATCGCCGCGAGAATCAGGGTGTGAGTGAAGTACATGTGGCCGATGCTTTCTTCTTTATCGCCACGGATTTCCCGCCATTCCTGGTCGGGATGGGTAAACAGCCCCACGACGTGATGGATCATGCCAGTCACTCCTGTCGTTATTACCATCGCCCCCCATCGGAGCGCCCACGGGCCAAATGGCCTGAAAGGTCTGGATATGTGTGCGACCTCATGTCGCAGTATAGGAAGGTATGACCGGAATGACTGTAGGGCCTTTAGAGCAAATCGCGCTGTAAATACCGGGCGTAATCGCGCCGAGGTCTGTGGCAGGCATGCATTTTAAGGGGGGAGGTAGCTTGCTCCCGATGGCAGTGGGTCGGTTAATAAACAGGCGCCCGATATAACGCGTCGGGAGCAAACCCCCGCCCACCATGGAACTCGGTCGTTCATGAAGGTAAAATGCTGCGCTTTTCGTCACACACCTTTAGCGGATCCAAGCGCAATGGGCACTCTCACGGTCAACCAGAACAAACTGCAAAAACGCCTGCGCCGCCTGGCCGGTGAAGCAGTCGCCGATTTTAATATGATCGAGGATGGCGACAAGGTCATGGTTTGCCTCTCTGGCGGTAAAGACAGCTACACCATGCTCGACGTGCTGTTGCACCTGCAAAAGGTCGCGCCGATCAAGTTCGAGATCGTCGCCGTCAACATGGACCAGAAACAACCGGGCTTTCCCGAGCATGTGCTGCCGGCCTATCTGAAAGCACTGGGCATCGAGTACCACATCGTCGAAAAAGACACGTATTCGGTGGTCAAGGAGCTTATTCCGGAAGGCAAGACCACCTGCTCGCTGTGCTCGCGCCTGCGCCGTGGCACGCTCTATACGTTTGCCGACGAAATCGGCGCGACCAAGATGGCCCTGGGTCATCACCGTGACGATATCGTCGAGACCTTCTTCCTGAATATGTTCTTCAACGGCTCGCTCAAGGCCATGCCGCCCAAGCTGCGTGCCGATGACGGACGCAATGTGGTGATTCGCCCACTGGCGTATTGCAACGAGAAGGACATCCAGGCCTACTCCGACCTCAAGCAGTTCCCGATCATCCCGTGCAACCTGTGTGGCTCCCAGGAAAACCTGCAGCGCCAGGTGGTCAAAGAGATGCTGCTGGATTGGGAAAGCAAGACGCCAGGCCGTACCGACAGTATCTTTCGCAGCCTGCAGAACGTGATCCCGTCGCAGTTGGCCGACCGCAACCTGTTCGACTTCACCAGCCTGAAAATTGATGAGACCGCAGCGTCGCGTTTCGTCAATGTTGTGAACCTCTAACGTTTTTCAACGCTCTGAAAGACGGCGCTCACAGGCGCCGTTTTCATTTTCTATCCCCAGGAGAGGGCATGCGCGATTACAAGTGGCTGCACGAATATTGTCTGAACCGCTTTGGTTCAGCGGCCGAGTTGGACGCCCATCTGCCTGTACCCAAGACCCCTGAGCAATTGCGCAGGATCAGTGATGACCGCTATCTGTCTACCCTGGCTTTGCGGGTATTCCGTGCGGGCTTGAAGCACAGCGTGGTGGACGCCAAATGGCCGGCGTTCGAGCAGGTGTTTTTCGGTTTCGACCCGGAAAAAGTCGTGCTGATGGGCGCCGAGCACCTTGAGCGCCTGATGCAGGACACGCGGATCATCCGGCACCTGGGCAAGCTCAAGAGCGTACCGCGCAACGCGCAGATGATCCTCGACATTGAGCAGGAGAAGGGCAGCTTCGGTGCGTTTATCGCCGACTGGCCGGTGACCGACATCGTCGGGTTGTGGAAGTACCTGAGCAAACACGGCCATCAACTGGGCGGGCTGTCGGCGCCGCGTTTCTTGCGCATGGTCGGCAAGGACACGTTCGTGCCGAGCTATGACGTAGTGGCGGCCCTGAACGCACAGAAAATCGTCGACAAGGCCCCCACCAGTCTGCGCGATTTGGCAGCGGTGCAGGGCGCGTTCAACCAGTGGCACGCCGAGAGTGGGCGGCCGATGTGCCAGTTGTCGATGATGCTGGCGTATACGGTGAATCACTGAGGCTCAGGTGAGGCTGCCGCCAGCCGCCGGTTCAACTGATGCCGCCAGCGTACGTACAGCAGCGCCGTACAAAACACCGCCAGACTCGCCAGCATCTCCAGCACCCCGAACCCCTGCCGGTTCGGGTCATAGGCCGCCAGCGCGCCCTTGATGAAATACAGGTTCACCACAAAGCACATCCACGAATGCCCTCGTGCGCTGCCGACCAAGATCCCCGGCGCCAGCACCAGCAGTGGCACCAGTTCGATCAGCAGGATCACCCACGGCCGTGCGCCATGCAGGTCGGCCACAAACAGGTAATACACGCACAACAACCCCACCAGGGCGAAGAACGCCAGCAGGCTCAGCGCCCGAGCAACCTTGACACGCGGCTCCAGCCACGCCTGGGGCGGCAGAACCTTAGGTTTTCTGGCCAC